>NZ_JBIAZG010000047.1:0-1041 GCF_042898885.1 Micromonospora sp. NPDC000316 | reverse complement strand
GTGGAGTTGTAGGCGGCTTTCTTGTTGCCGTTGCATTCGAAGAGCAGTGGGGTGCCGCTGGAGCGCCACGAGTCGCAGTCGCGTACGCCCCAGACGGTGATGCCGTTGCAGCGAGCCACGGCGAGGCAGTCGTTGACGACGTTGCGGTAGGTGTTTGCCTGCGTCGTGCCGGATCCTTCGATGTCCAGCTCGGTGATTTGGACGTCGACGCCGAGGGCGGCGAAGCTGGACAGGGTGGTGCGGTAGTTGCTGTTGTAGGGGGAGTTGGCGTTGAAGTGCGACTGGAAGCCCACGCAGTCGATCGGGACGCCGCGGGATTTGAAGTCGCGGACCATGTTGTAGACGGCCTGGGTTTTGGCCCAGGTCCAGTTGTCGGTGTTGTAGTCGTTGTAGCAGAGTTTGGCGTCCGGGTCGGCGGTGCGGGCGGCGCGGAACGCGGCTTCGATCCAGTCGTTGCCGGTGCGTTGCAGGTTGGTGTTGCGTCGGGCGCCGCTGTTGCCGTCGTCGAATGCCTCGTTGACCACGTCCCAGGAGTAGATCTTGCCCCGGTAGTAGCTGGCCACGCGGGTGACGTGGTTGAGCATGGCGCTGCGTAGGGCGGAGCCTTCCATGGACTGCATCCAGCCTGGCTGCTGTGAGTACCAGGCCAGGGTGTGGCCTCGGACCTTCCAGCCGCGGGAGAGGGCGTGGTTGACGATGCGGTCGGCGTTGCCGAAGGTGAAGTTGTTCTGCTGCGGTTCGGTTGCGTCGATCTTCATTTCGTTTTCGGGAGTGATGCTGTTGAACTCCCGGTTCAGGATCGTGGTGTAGGCGTTGTCGCTGAGTTTGTTCGCCGCGACGGCGGCGCCGAAGTATCGGCCGGACTGGGCTGCGGCGGCGCCGAGGGTGCTCTCGGCGGCCTGCGCGAGGTTGGGCACCAGTGAGACGGTCAGGGCCAGAATTATCGCGGCTGTTCCGGAAAAAGTGAGTGTTCGCAGGCGGCCACGCCTGCTGAGACGGGTCCGAGAAACCATACTGATCCTCCAGTGGTGGGGAGAGGAA
>NZ_JBIAZG010000046.1:0-1119 GCF_042898885.1 Micromonospora sp. NPDC000316 | reverse complement strand
CGGAACGTGTCAAGGGATTGAGGCCAACGGGAGTTAAGCGGCTTGTCGTTGTGGCTCGGGCTTGTTGATCCAGACCTGTTCGGGCAGGTCGAGGATCTTGGGTAGGGGCGGGGTGGTGCCGAACCGTTCCGGGTGCGCGGTGCGGGCTGCGGCGAGGGTGTCCTCGCGGTGGGCGCGGACGGTGTGGTGGCGGCCGTGGTGGACGTCGGCGGGGGTGTGCAGGCCGATCCCGGAGTGTCGGTGGGCGTGGTTGTACCAGGTGACGAAGTCGGTCATGAACGCCCGTGCCTGGGCGAGGGACGCGAACCGGTCCGGGAAGACCGGCGCGTACTTCAACGTCTTGAACCAGGCCTCGCTGTACGGGTTGTCGTTGGACACCTTCGGCCGGGAGTGCGAGCGAGTGACGTCGAGGTCTTCGAGGAGGTCAGCCACCGATTTCGAGGTCATCGACGTGCCGCGGTCGGCGTGCACGACGTGCGGGACGCCATGGACACCGAACACCTCGCGCATCATGTCTTCGGCGAGGGGGCCGGACTCGCGGGCGTGCACCCGGGCACCGACGATGTACCGGGAGTAGATGTCGATCATCACGTAGGCGTCGTAGTAGACGCCCTTGACCGGTCCGGCCAGTTTCGTGATGTCCCAGGTGTAGACCTGCCGCGGGCCGTCGGCGACCAGCTCGGGACGCTGGCGGGCCGGGTGCCGGGCCAGCCGGCGGCGCTCGCGCACCTGCGCGTGCTCACGCAGGACCCGATACATGGTGGCGATCGAGGCGACGTACACGCCCTGGTCCAGCAGCGCCGCGTAGATCTGGGCCGGGGCCGCGTCGACGAACTCCGGACTGTTCAACAACCGCAGGACCTGCTCGCGTTCGGCCGGGGTGAGCGCGTTCGCCGGCGCTCGCCGCATCGGCGGGGCCGGTGTCGGCCGCCGCCGGTCACGCTCCGCGCTGGACCGGGCGATCCCAGTCAGCCGCTTCGCGTCCCGCGTCGTGATCCTCGCGCTGGTCAGCGCATGATAGGCGGCCATCAGCGCCTGCCGAGCCCGAACACGTCCGGACCGTCCGGCTCGCTCCTGGAGATGTCCTCCAAGAGCTCGCGCGCTTTTCCCATGATCGTC
>NZ_JBIAZG010000045.1:0-1393 GCF_042898885.1 Micromonospora sp. NPDC000316 | reverse complement strand
GGGTGGGCCTGCCAGGCGGCGTCGAGGGTGGCCTGCCGCTGGTCGTGGACGTCGTCGGCGGTGCCGTAGTGCACTGAGGCGGGGGTGTGCAGGCCGATCCCCGAGTGGCGGTGTTCGTGGTTGTAGTACGTGAAGAACTCGGCGGCGAACTCCCGGGCGTGGTGCAGGGAGTCGAAGCGGTCGGGGAACGCGGGGCAGTACTTCAACGTCTTGAACTGCGCTTCGGAGTACGGGTTGTCATTCGACACCCTGGGCCGGGAGTAGGAGCGGGTGACGTCGAGGTCGGCGAGGAGCTCGGCGACGGGTTTCGAGGTCATCGACGAGCCGCGGTCGGCGTGCAGGACCTCGGGCCGCACTCCGTTGCGGGCGATGGCGTCGTCGATCAGCTCCCGGGCGAGCAGGGAGTCCTCGCCGGTGGCGACGTGCCAGCCGACGACGTAGCGGGAGTACACGTCGATGATCACGTACAGGTGGTAGAACACGCCCCGCGCCGTGGTTTTCAGGCGGGTGATGTCCCACGACCACACCTGCGACGGCCCGGTCGCGACCAACTGCGGGATCGTTCGGGCGGGATGGGTCGCCTGCCGGCGGCGTTCCCGACTCTCCCCGGTCTGGCGCAGGATCCGGTACATCGTGGACTGCGAACACCAGTAGCGGCCCTCGTCGAGTTCGCGGGCCCAGACCTGAGCCACGGACATCTCCGCGTACTCATCCCGATGCAGCACGTCCAGCACCGTCTGGCGTTCGGTCGCTGACAGCGTCGACGGTGGAGGTGTCTTCGGCCGCAGCGGCCGAGACACCACGGGTGGCTGCTGGCGCCGGTAATGAGTGGCGCGGGACCGGCCAGTCAACCGGCACGCCCCGGCCACACCCACCACCGGCGCGAGAGCGTCGAACGCCTCGGTCAGCGCCTGCGCGGCCGTGTCGACGTGTCGTCCGCGCTCTCGGACAACGTCTCCAAGAGCGCGTGCGCTTTTCCCATGATCTCCAACGCGGTCTTCGTCCGCGCCAGGTCCGCTTCCAGGCGCTCGTTACGCCGCCGCAACCGCTCGATCTCGGCCGTCTCCGCGCTGCGGCGCCGGTTCTCACTCACCGGGCTCTTGCGGCTGCCCAAGGCGGTCAACGCCCCCGCGTCCCGCGCGGCCCGCCACTCCAGGATGTGCGAGTGATACAGGCCCTCCCGGCGCAGGATCGCCGCGCCCTCACCCGAGGCCTTCGCCGCGTCGTACTCCGCCACGATGCGTAGTTTGTACTCCGCCGTGAACGTCCGCCGCTTCGGCCGTTCGCCCTGCTCACCAGGCGTACTGGGTAGTGTCACGATGATCCTCTTCCTGTCTCCCGGCAAGCCTAGCCGCACCGGGAAGGCTGCCTCATCTCAGCCTGACAGACAGGG
>NZ_JBIAZG010000044.1:0-1458 GCF_042898885.1 Micromonospora sp. NPDC000316 | reverse complement strand
CTAGTACGGCAGCCGCCGTTTGAGATCTTGCTGGTGAACCGGGGTGGACGCGAGACGGCCACCGCGTGATCGTCTGTGCGTTGTGGACACATCATCAGATCTTGCGGTGGCCGCGTGCCACAGCGTAGCCGTTGGTCGGTGGGAGCGGGTGCTGGCCGAGGTGCTGGGCTGCTTCGCGGGCCGGTTCGGGCGGGTGGAACCGCGCCGGGCGGCGGGACAGTTCGTAACCGGCCTGCTTTCCGATGGTGAGGTCAAGACGTGCTGGCAGTTGGCCGAGCAGGCCGGACACGCCCGGCCGGACGCGATGCAACGCCTGTTGTACCGGGCGGTGTGGGACGCCGACGCTGTCCGCGACGACCTGCGGCAGCTGATCACCGACCGGTTCGGCGGTCCGGACGCGGTCCTGGTCGTCGACGACACCGGTGACCTGAAGAAAGGCACCCATACGGTCGGGGTACAGCGGCAGTACACCGGCACCGCGGGGCGGATCGAGAACAGCCAAGTCGGGGTGTTCCTGGGCTACGCCGGCGTCGATGGGCACACCTTGATCGACCGGCGGGTGTATCTGCCGGCGTCGTGGACCGATGACCGGGACCGCTGCCAGGCAGCCGGCGTGCCCGACGAGGTCGAGTTCGCCACCAAGCCGGAGCTTGCCGCGCAGATGATCACCGCCGCCCTGCACGCCGGAGTGCCTGCGGGCTGGGCCGCCGCGGACGAGGCCTACGGCAACAGCAGTGTCTTCCGCGCTGGCCTGCGCGAACACGACATCGGCTACGTCCTGGCGGTGTCCCGCAGCCACCTGGTCCCGCTCGACGGCGGCAAGACCCGCGTCCGCGCCGACCGGGTGGCCGCTGACCTACCCGCCACGGCCTGGCAACGCCGCAGCGCTGGCACCGGATCCAAAGGCCCGCGCTTCTACGATTGGGCCTGGCTCGACGACGTCTGCACCGACGCCGACCCCGACGACGGCGGCCAACACAGCCTCCTGATCAGGAAGAACACCACCACCGGCGAGCTCGCCTTCTACCGCTGCTGGACCCCCAGAGCGGCCACCCTCGCCCAACTCGTGCGGGTCGCCGGCATCCGCTGGACCATCGAAGAAGCCTTCCAAGCCGCCAAGAGCCAGGTCGGCCTGGACCAGCACCAGGTCCGCCGCTGGAACTCCTGGCACCGGCACACCACCCTCGCCCTGGCCGCCCTCGCCGTCCTGGCGATCTGCGCCGCCGACGTCACCGACGACGACCCGCCGACCGACACCGGACTGATCACACTCACCGTCAACGAGATCCGCCGCCTGATCAACACCTGCATCATCCGCCCGATCAGCGACCTCGCCCACCGTTTGCACTGGTCAGGCTGGCGCCGCCGGCATCAAGCCCGAGCCCGACGATCGCACTACACACACCGCCTCAGCCTCGAACTCCAGCCATGATCCCGAACGGCGGCTGCCGTACTAGC
>NZ_JBIAZG010000043.1:0-1554 GCF_042898885.1 Micromonospora sp. NPDC000316 | reverse complement strand
CCCTGTCTGTCAGGGTGAGTTGAGGCCAGCGGCTCATAGCAAGTCCGCCGGGCAGGGCGAGTTCAGGATCGAGAAGCGTTGAATACTGCTGTTGATGTCGTGACGGCCCAGGATGGGGTCATGAGTGGCAAGAAGGGTCCGCGTTCAGGTGGGCCGCGGGCGCGTCGGTCGTTCACGCCGGGGCAGAAGTTGGAGTTGCTGGCCGGGTATGAGCAGGCCGTCGCGGCTGGTGAGGGTGGGGCGTTCCTGCGGCGTGAGGGTTTGTATTCGTCGTTGATGTCGGAGTGGCGTCGGGCTCGCGACGCGGGCTTGTTGCAGGGCAAGCCGGCTGGGGAGACGGTCGGGCGGCCGTCGGCGGAGCAGGCCGAGATCGCCCGGTTGCGCCGTGAGTTGGAGGTGGCGCAGGCGAAGCTGGCACGGACCGAGACGGCGTTGACGATCATGGGAAAAGCGCGCGAGCTCTTGGAGGACATCTCCAGGAGCGAGCCGGACGGTCCGGACGTGTTCGGGCTCGGCAGACGCTGATGGACACCTACCACCAGATGACCGGGGCGGGGATCACGACGCGGGACGCGACACGGCTGACCGGGATCGCCCGGTCCAGCGCTGAGCGCGACCAGCGGCGGCCGACACCGGCGGCGCCGGTGCGGCGAGCGCCGGCGAACGCGCTCACCCCGGTCGAACGCGGGCAGGTCCTGCGGCTGTTGAACAGTGCGGAGTTCGTCGACGCGGCCCCGGCCCAGATCTACGCGGCGCTGCTGGACCAGGGCGTGTACGTCGCCTCGATCGCCACCATGTATCGGGTTCTGCGCGAGCACGCACAGGTTCGCGAGCGTCGCCGGCTGGCCCGGCACCCGGCCCGCCGGCGTCCCGAGCTGGTCGCTGACGCACCCGGGCAGGTCTACACCTGGGACATCACCAAACTGGCCGGACCGGTCAAGGGCGTCTACTACGACGCCTACGTGATGATCGACATCTACTCCCGGTACATCATCGGCGTCCGGGTGCACGCCCGCGAGTCCGGACCCCTCGCCGAGGCGATGATGCGGGAGGTGTTCGACACCCATGGTGTCCCGCACGTGGTCCACGCCGACCGGGGCACCTCGATGACCTCGAAATCCGTCGCCGACCTACTCGAAGACCTGACCGTGACCCGCTCGCATTCCCGGCCGAAGGTGTCCAACGACAACCCGTACAGCGAGGCCTGGTTCAAGACGATGAAGTACGCGCCGGTCTTCCCGGACCGGTTCGCGTCCCTCACCCAGGCACGGGCGTTCATGACCGACTTCGTGACCTGGTACAACCATGCTCACCGACACTCCGGGATCGGCTTGCACACCCCGGCCGAGGTCCACCACGGCCGCCATCACCGCGTCCGCGCCGGACGCGAGGACACCCTCGCCACCATGCGCGCGGCGCATCCGGAACGGTTCGGCACCACCCGACTCCTACCCAAGATCCTCGACCTGCCCGAACAGGTCTGGATCAACAAACCCGAGCCACAACGACAAGCCGCTTAACTCCCGTTGGCCTCAATCCCTTGACACGTTCCGG
>NZ_JBIAZG010000042.1:0-4315 GCF_042898885.1 Micromonospora sp. NPDC000316 | reverse complement strand
CACGCCCGCACGATCACCGATCCCGAGCATCAGGCCACCGCCCGGCTGCTGCGCCAGGACTTGGCCGCCCGCCGGCGGCAGGCCTCGACTCGTTCGCACGCTGATGGACACGTCGTGGCGATCCGTGCCTTGCCGGACTACGACGCCCTGTTCGGCGTGGACTTCGACCCCCGCCCCGACTGCGAGGCGGTCCAGGAAAACGCAGCCGAAGGGAAGTAGATGACCACGACAACGAAGAGCGGTGGCCCAGCCGAAGTGCGGGGACGAGGCCGCTGCGCGCACCGAGGGGGTGCAGGTCACCAGTGACGGCGAGGACCGGGTGAAGTGGTGCTTCGGCGTGCAGGACGGCCGCCGGGTTCTCAAGGTGGCCAACAACACGCGGGCGTACCTGCAGATCTCCTACCCTTCGGGCTGGAAAGTGGTGAACGGGTCGGCGACCAGCTTCAGTACCGGCACGGTGGCGCGGGCGTTGGGCATGACTGCTGCTGTCCCCTCGGGATGTCGTCACCCATCGTCAGCGGGGGTGACACCCTGACCCTAGATGTCCCGGCCGGATCAGGTGGCCGCGTGCGGGCAGAGGTATCCGTCATAGCTTGGGCCGTGTCCGGCATCTTTTTCGGAGCGGAGGTCTACTTCCAGGTTTCGAAGGTGGCGGGTAGCGCGTTGGAAACGGCCGCCAAGGGGGCGGTCGACCGGTTCGCACTGCTGCTGGGCGGAACCGGTGACGCTGACGCCTTCGACGGTCTCAAGGAGTGCACGAAGGAAAATCTCGGAGCTCACCGAGCTGAGCGAGGACGTGGCGTGGGAGGTGATCAAGTTCGTCTGGAAGTGCGCCCCAGCGATCATGAAGTCCCAGATGGAGGACGTTTCGGTGTTCGCCGCCGGCGTGCTGCTGACGATGATCGGCGCGCTGGTCGAGACGATCCTGACCGGCGTGCATCTAATCGTCACCGGCGCGCGGGAGATCTGGGACAACCTGGCCAGCTTCGGCGGCAAGAGCGATCCCCTATACGACATCGTGATCGGTACGCCGTCGGTGAAGTGCAAGACGACGAGCGCCTTCGCTGGCGGGGCCAAACGGCTGTACGCCGAGGCGCGCGGCGGCCGTAGCAGCGACTACTGGAAGGTATCTCTGCGAAGCCCGCGCCGCATCACCTGTGACAACTCCTGGGCCGTAGTTGACGAGGTAGCTGAGTTCCAACCGGCGTACGGCGACTACGCGGTCGCCTGGGGCCCAGTGCTCCTGCGCTACACAGACGGGCAGTGGCACGGTGTGTCCGCATATGTCAACCCATACGACTCGGGCGCGGATCCGACGCCGGTGGTGGCGACAAACCTGGCGAAGTGCCGGCAGGCACCCCGGGGCGCTTCGGACCTTAATGCACTGCTGAAGCTTCGCCGTTCACCGATTGAACCTGACAAGACGTGCGCGGGTCCCCTCGCCCGAGCGTCGGGCAACACGGTGCGGGCCTGCCGGGTCGTCCAGTCCCCCGCCGTGTACCGGCAGGCTACGACGAGCTCGTGCCAATGTTGCGGGCGTGAAAGGCCGAACTGGCGGCACCTCGGCGTGACACGACCGAAAACCTCCACTTCGCGTTGGTCGAGGCCGTCGATTTGATGGCTTCCGCTGCCTGTGGACCACCGAACCCGAGCCTGCCGGCCGAGGATTGTGCCCGGATGAGGCGTTGTGCCCGCTCACCCCGTCGCGGAAGGTTGTCCGTAGGAGTCCCTTGAGGAGCGGATAGTGGCGGAGCCCGCAGGTCCAACATTGAACAGGCAACGGCGCACGCGCATCATCCTCGTCGGTGCCGTCGTGGTCCTCGCCATGCTCGCCACCGCCGGCATCGTCTGGGTCGTCCACCGGCGCACCGCGCCACCGGCACACGCCATCGCGGGTGACCCCCGGCCCGCACTCGGCACCGACCGGAAGACCGTCGGCAGCGGTGGCGACGTGGTCAAGAACCAGCACGTCACAGTCACCGTCGACCCCGGTACCGTCACCGAGGACGCCCACCTCACGGTCGTTCTCGGCGCGCCCCTCGGCACCGTCACCGGCCCATACGCGAAGGAGACCTGGGGCGCCCCCGTCCAGGTCGACCATGCCGCGCCTCTCGCCAAGCCCGTCACCCTGACCTGGGACGTCGCCAAGCTGACCGCGAGCGAGCGCGCCACCCTCGCCCTGGTCCGCTGGAACCCGGACCTCGCCGCGTGGGCCCCGGCTGGCGACCCCGTCAACGTCACCGACACGACCCTGACCGCGCAGGTCACGCAGTTCTCCATCATCGACTGGGTCAGCAACGGCGCGGCTGGGATCGGCCAGACCGTCGGCCAGTGGCTCGGCAAGCGCGCCGACGCCCCCAAGTGCTCCGGCGAACGCCTGCCGCCCTGGGTACGGTCCGTCGTCCGCCCCGACGAGGACCTCAGCGCCGCAGCGTTGCGTACGTGCGTCGAACCCGACAGCAAGTCCGGCGTGGTCACCATACGCGTCGCCAACAACCGCTCCTACGGCCAGCGCATCACCCTCAAGCCCGAGGGCATCGAGTGGCCCTGGGTCTGGCCCGGCGAGGCCGACGTGTCGCCGCGCGGCTGGGCGTGGACCGCCGCGAGAGCAGTGTTCGACTCCAAAAGCAGTGCTCTCATTCCAGAGACGCGCACGACGGCGTTCGGCGTTGCCCGGCCTGCCACGCCCGGGCCCGCGCAGATCACGATGACGGCCCAGGCGACCACCGTCACAATCTTCATGGACATCGTGGGGATGGTCGTTGACAACCTGACAATCAGCGGTTCCGGTTCCCCGGTCATCGACGCGTTCCTGCAGGGGTTGTACGCGTGTGGGGGCAAACAACTCCTCGGCAGCCGCCCGGACAGCGCCGATGAAGCGGCGACCATGGCCCTCAAAACGGCCGTCGACTGCGTGAACGCGGTGCTGGAACCCGGTACCGACGCCAAAGCACTCTCGTTCGGGGTGGTCAATGCCTACGAGAACGCCCTGCGCGCTGAGATCGCCAAGGGCGGCGCCGCCGCGGAGAACGCGGTTAAGGCGGGCCGCCTCACGCACGAGATCGCCAGGCGGCTCAAGTACCTGCAGCTGTTCGAGATCACCGAGTACGTCAGCAACCAGCTCGCCGACTCGCTCGTCGGCCCGACCAGCATCACGCTGCACCTGACCGGCGCGCCGCAGGACCTCGGCGCCTGGACCCCGACCTGCATGGACGCGGCGAAGGACGCGAACCTGCTCTACCGCAACCTGGCGCTGCAGGACCGGTTCGCGGACAAGAGCAAGGAGCTGTGGCAGTTCTCGACCTGGGCCGCCGACGCGAAGACCGCCGCCAAGCCGCTCGGCAAGTGCACAGCGGCCCAGCAGGACGCGGTCGCGAACGCCGTCGACAGATCGTGGGCGGACAAGAAGGCGGGCGCCGTCGTGTCGCAGGCGGTCCGCGAGCTGACGCCAGGGACGCGGATCGTGACCGTCGACCCATGGACGGACGGCACCGCCCCCTCGGCCACCACCCGCCGCGCCGGGTCCGGCAGCAGCTGCATCCCGTCCGAGGTCGCGCCGCGACCCGAGGGGTTTCGCTGCTTCACCGACAGCGCAGTCATCGACCCGTGTTTCGCGAACCCGCACAGCGTCACCGAATACCTGTGCGCGCCGTGGGGGATGACCGAGGCGTGGACGCTGCTCAAGGGCGTGACGCGGGACAGTGCGTTCGTCAACGACGGGAAGCCCGCCATCTTCGTCCTGCGTCTCACGAACGGCGCCGTGTGCCGCCGCTCCACGGGTAGCGGGCCGGCCGGGGTGCCCGGGTACCCGTACTGGGTCGGCTCGTGCACCGGCGGGCCTTACGGGTCGCAGAGCAAGGTATGGCGCATCGGCGAGAACATGAGTTCTGCCCCGAACTACCCGCTCTACGCGACGAACGACCCGAAGGTGTTCGCTGCGGCCGTCGAGACCTCCGACGGCACGGTGCAGCGGCTGCCGGTGGCAACGGCCTGGCGCTGACGGTCAGCCGGACAGCCTTTCCTCGGCGGTGTCGACCAGGAAACACGCCGAGTCCACGATCTCCAGCAGCGCGGCACCGGACATGCCGGATGCCCGTCGTCGTCGGACAACTACCCATGACACTTCGGCCATGGCCTTGGGTGCACACTCATCGGCCGGGAGTGTGCGGTCACGGACGAACCTCGGCTCTATCGGTTGGGCGCGTCGCCTATGGGGCTGCCCGGAACGTGTCAAGGGATTGAGGCCAACGGGAGTTAAGCGGCTTGTCGTTGTGGCTCGGGTTTGTTGATCCAGACCTGTTCGGGCAGGTCGAGG
>NZ_JBIAZG010000041.1:0-4779 GCF_042898885.1 Micromonospora sp. NPDC000316 | reverse complement strand
TCTGATCGTTCAGTGTCGCGGTCATCACGGCACCCTCCTCACCAGGCACAACGCCCGGCAGGTCAGGCCGGAAACACCTTTAGATCCACAGACCCTCGTGCGGCGTCCTGTTTCACCGCGGAGTGCTCAACGCCTCTTGACGGACTTCAGCCGTTCTCGATGTTGCCTGATGGGGGAGTGTGAGCAGGTCAGGGCGGTAACGAGCCGGTGTGGTGGGTGGGCCTTGCGTTGGGAGCAGATTGGGTGCAGTCCGGCGAAGTGGTCACCGTAGCGAAGAGGTCGCCTGGGTGTGTCGCGGTCGGGGTCGCTGATCAGCAACGATGGTGCGCTCCGGCGTGGTTGACCTCCCAGTAGAGGTCGAAGTGGTCAGGCCTATCGTTCCGGGATGGCTGGCGCCGGCCGGTGTCTCGGGTCGCCTAACGCCAGGCCTGTACGTCTGCTGTAGATCGATGTGAAGCATTGCGGGCGAGCCTGGTGGAGTCCGTCACGGTTCCGTCATCTGAGACGCCGATCCCACGGGCAGCGCCGTGACCAGGCCCTTCAGGCTGGAGACCTCTTCGGCGAGCCCGAAGGCGTTAGTGCTGGCGCCCCCCGCGGAGGGGGTAGGCGGCGTCCGCTCATGCCGAGAAGCGCGCCTTCCGCACGCTCGCGCCGTGTCGGAATGGTTGATCGTGGCAGAGGTTCTGATCCCCCCGTCTGCTTATCCGCGACCGAGAAAGATCAATGCCGAGAGGGGTGGCAACTAGGGTAGTTCCCCCACGACAGTGCGGAGCCTGTCGAGCAGTTCTGGAGTGCTAAGTAAACGGGATCGGACAGCCTTCTCGTAGTCGTCGTGATTCAAAAAACGAAGACGCTTGGCTAAGGCGGTCAGGAACCCGCTGCTCCGTACCGAGAAGCGCTCAAGCACGCCATCGTAATCCGCACGGTCGATGCAGCCTCGCAGGTCCGCCTCTTGGGTCTGGTATGTCGAGTCGAGGTTAATGGTCACCGTCGACCCGGCCTGCATGAGTTCATTGGCTCCAGGGAGGTGCGCCATCGCCTGCTGACGAAGAACCTTAATCGCATTCTCGGATGCCAGATGCTTGATGTTCTGGTCGTTGAGCGACCTCAATGCTGCGCCTCGCGCCTCGGCAGCCATCGAGGCTCCATCCTCCCCGAGCGTCAAACCTTGATGCTCGGCGACGGCGTCGACTATCCAAGAGAGGTAGTACAGGTTCTCGACTTCGTTCACCGGCAGCACCAAGATCTTCTTCGCTGCCATCGCGGCGACTTCATTCGCACTGCGCGCGTCCCCGTCGAGCACGCCACGTCCGTCAACCCAGTGGAAAGACTCTGACTCATTGAGTCCCGCGACGGCCCGCTTGACTCCCTCACCACCCCCGCACGGCACGACCGATCTGTCTGGGAAGAGGAGGCGATACAGCGCAAAGTCGAGGCTTGAGACCTCACCTTCCACGAACAACAGTTTTGATCGACCTCCCAGAATAGCCTGACGGACGGAGTCGGGTACGTCCAACTTCCGTTGCTCTATTCGGACGGCCCAGCCCGATGGGTTTGGTCCGTTCCAGCTGACCGCACTCACAGTGCAAACGGTGGTAGACGTCGCGTCCAACTTGCTCAGCAAATCGAGATCATGCGTAAATAGAATAAACCCGGCATCAGGCCGCTCTAGCGTGAGGGCCACGATGAAGTCCGACGAGATCGATCGGTGCAAGTGTCGTTCGGGCTCGTCGACCAGCAACACGCTGCCAGGTGGGGCGAGCAGCGCCTCTGACGCCAGCAGGAACGCTCCCTTCTCGCCGTCTGACATCTGAGAGATCGGGTAAGCGGTACCGGCCTCGGTGACGGCGTCGAATCCACCCGTGTCCGCAACGCGAAAGCGAAGAGCCATGCCTGCAGCCGCGAAGACACGTTCGAGTTTGGCCAGCATGCCTTCTTCCACGCCATCGTCAGCAGCGGCTACCTCGCCTCGGTCGTATCGATCGGCAGCAAGGGCATTCCGCATGTTGACCTTCGCGAGCAGGTCGTACAGCACTCTCGCCGAACGCTGCTCGTCCAACACGACAGTGGTGCGAGAGTTGGGCTGCGAGTCGTAAGCTTCGAAGGTGGCCTCGGTCTGCGTCCGCTGGCTGGTTGTCATCTCCGCGCCAGCAGAGGACAGCCAGATTCGGCGGTGCGCGATGACTCTGACTATCGGCGCAGACGAATCTCCTTTGTTGACACTCATCCAGAAACTGAGGGCCGACTTCCCTGCCCCGTTGGGGCCGACGAAGACCAAGGTTTCGCCCGCGTGCACCGACAAGTCAAGGTACTTTGTGCCGTCCTGGCTAGGGACATTCCACCGCATCAATGGTGGGGCCTCCTGGGGCTGCATCATCGCCGAACTCCTCGCCTCACGTTGAATGCCTACCGCCCAGGAGACACTCCTGCAGGGTGGGCCATCAGCGTAGACGGGCGCTCAGCTCTCGAGTACCGCCCCTCGCCGAGGTCCCTTGTAGATGCTGATCGATGAGTGGGGTGAGCCATCAATTTCTGCGGGTCCTTCCGTTCAACCTCCGTCAGGAACCGAACCACTGCGTCGCCGTGGACAACGCCCACAGGTCGGCCATGATGGAGCAGCTCGACTTCGCACCCCGTCGCAGGCGGTAGGTGAGTCCTTCGGGAGCTTCGGTCATCCGTGCATCATCTGCCGCTGGCAGAGTTCACCGCGACGGGCTAACGCCGGCGTTGCCGCCGACGGCATCCGCTTCTGCCGCTGGTCGGGCGCCCGCCTCTGCGTCTCGGTCAGGAACGCGCGGCGCTGGCCTTGAGGCTCCGCAACTGTTCGACTTTGCGCTCGGCGTCCTGCCGCGAGTACGAGCCGATCCCCGATAGCGGCATGGCGTCGTCGCCGAGACGGAGGACGGGAGCGTAGAGCGGCAAGTCTCCCCGTACGTCGATCTGTACGCAGTCGACCGACTGGATCGCGCTCCACGGTGTGACCTGGTCACGGCTGTCAAAGCCGCGCACACGGACACCCTCTCCGCCGATTACCACGCCGAGTCGAAGAGCCCGCCAGATCCCGGCCATGCCGCTCGTGACGAGTAGGCATCCCAGCACGACGCCGAACCAGTCGCGCTCGGCCAGTACGTCCCCGGAGGTGAAGTACGTGACGCCCAGCAGGGTCCACACAGCAAAGATCGCGACAGGACTGGAATCTGGATGCGTGGCCTGATGACGATGCGGTGCATGGCGGAACATGCTACGGAGGCATGTCCGGCCAATTGGCGTACTCCAGTCCGGCTGCGGCGTTGGGGACCAACAGATCGTCGTCACGATCGGTGCACGGATCTTCCGCTGACAAGGCGCGGCGATCGTGAGCGTGCTGCCCGATCGACCGATGCGGCTGCGGGAGCAGTGCTGGCGCCAACCAAACACTGGCCGGCAGCCCGCAGTTCCGCCCCCGGCGGACTCGATTGGCCGCGACCCGCGGGACCGGTGGTACAGGGGTCTGCTCATCGCGATCGCGACATCGATCGCGGCGAGCATCCTCCTGTGCGGACTACGACAGGCACCCGGCGGCTGGTACGTGCCCCACGAACCCACCAACTGAGTGCCTCAGCCCAGCCCATGATCACCATCCGTTGGGCTACGAGTGCTGAACTTTTGGATCGTAGGGATCAGCCGCGGCCGGCGATCTCTACGAGAGTCTCCGGAGCGAGGGGTTTTCCGTTGACGTCGAGTGGCGTCACCGGAACTGCCCGATCGGTCGATCGGATCACCGACGTAGAGACGAGGAACACTCCGGAGTAAACCCGGGCGCGCACAGGTGTAGGCGACCCGACCGCGACGGCCGTCGCGCCAGCAAGGGACAACTGGCCCACTAGCCCATTGAGGACCTCGCTCACGCTGGACTGGTCGCCACCACTGCCTGCTCCGACGGCTGCCTGGTGCCGACCGGACAGCATGCTCTCGACATACCAGCCGGACGGCCCGGTCCAGAGCCGTAACGTGTGCTCGTCGTCGAGCGAGACCGTGTCGGCCAGGACATAGCCAGCTGGTGGTCGCCAGTCGCGTTCAGGTACAGCAGGGTTCGGGGCGACGCTGATGACCGCCGCGACGGCCAGGCAGACGGCCGCCAGCCCGATCAGGCTACGCATGTTCGAGCGGAATCCGGCGATGCCCATGATGCGATGCTCGCAGCAATCGGGGTCAGTCGGAGTGTCGGATCTTTCGCATGAGCATCGCCCCAGGGCCCCGGCAAAGTCGTGACGGTGTCTGACTTGGGAGGCTTGGAGTAGAAGCGCCGCTGTTGGTGGCAGCAAGACGGGCATGACCTGTTCAGAAGATCATCAAGGTTCCTACGCCATGCTGATCGTTCGAAGTGAGTCATGCCCGCGCTGCCATCATCGCTGATCTCGTCCTTGTCCCACGCACCGGCTCTGACCGTGCCGGAAGCCGCTGGTGGGCTGCCCACGGCGCTCGCCGGTCTGCCTGATCCACGGGCCCGGCGAGGTGTCCGGCACCGGTTGACAGTCGTGGTCACCGCGGCGGTGTGTGCCGTGGTCGCTGGCTATCGCTCGTACGCTGCGATCGCCGAATGGGTCGCCGACGTTCCGGCCGCGACAGCTCTCGCCCTGGGCATGACTCCCGATCGGCGCCCGTCGGAGGCGATGATCCGTCGCCTGTTGCAGGCCGTGGACCCTGCGGGTGCCGAAAACCATATCCGGGCTGGTCAGGCCGCATTCTCGTACTCATGTAGAAGCCCGCCGAGTCGGTCGTGTCGGTGGACGTTCAGGT
>NZ_JBIAZG010000040.1:0-4809 GCF_042898885.1 Micromonospora sp. NPDC000316 | reverse complement strand
CGGCTGTTCCGGAAAAAGTGAGTGTTCGCAGGCGGCCACGCCTGCTGAGACGGGTCCGAGAAACCATACTGATCCTCCAGTGGTGGGGAGAGGAAGGTCCTGACGCTGGTGTGGTGAGAGGTGGCGATGGCGGTGCCGAGCGTGGTCGCCTGGCACGTGGGGTGGGCCTGACTGTCGTTGCGGCGCCTCCGGTGCAGACGTGATCTTGTTAACGTTCACATCTATCGATGGCTATTTAGGCTGGCAGAAAATTCCGGGTTTTTCAACCGGTAGTTTCAGAGGTGTTACGGGGATGGAGCGGTACGGCGGCCCGCATGTGTCGCGACGGGCCGCAGGGCGTAGGCAGCGCCACCGCGGGTAGAGCCGGACGTGGCTGTGATCAGTGACTACGCATTACTGGGCGACTGTCAGGGCGCGGCATTGGTCTCGTCCGAGGGGTCGGTGGACTGGTGGTGCCCGCCCCGGTTCGACGCGCCGAGCGTCTTCGCGCGTCTGCTCGGCGCCACAGGCGGTTTCTGGTCGATCCGGCCACTCGCGCCGTACGAGACCTCCCGGCGCTATCTCGACAAGACGATGGTGCTGCGTACGGAGTTCCACACCGAGGACGGCGTACTGCGGCTGACCGACGCCCTGAGCCTTGGCGCCGGGGAACGCGGTCACCACATCGGCTACACCTCCGCGCACGTCCTGCTCCGGCAGGTCGAGGTGGTCTCCGGCGCGGTGGAGGTGGCCGTCGAGATCGCGGCCCGGCCCGAGTACGGCGTTGTCACGCCCACGATCGCCGAAACTCCGGTCGGCATCGAGATCTCCGGAGGCGCGGACCGCCTGACCCTTGTCGCTGACCGTGATCTCGCCGTCGACGGAGCACTCGTGACAGGCAGATTCACTCTCCGCGCGGGCGACAGCGCCATGTTCGCGCTACACCACCGCCGGTCCGCCGACCCACCGACCGCGCCGATCGACGGACGCGCCGCGCTGCGGGACACCGTCGCCGCCTGGGAGTCCTGGTCCTCTCTCCACCAGCACTACCAGGGGGCCTACCGGGAGGAGGTCCGGCGCAGCGCCCTCATCCTCCAGGCGCTGACCTACCAGCCGACAGGCGCGGTGATCGCCGCGGCCACCACATCCCTGCCCGAAGAGGTGGGTGGCGCGGCGAACTGGGACTACCGGTTCGGCTGGCTCCGTGACGGCAGCTTCACCCTCAAGGCGCTGTGGGTCGCTGCCTGCCCCGACGAGGCGCACCGCTTCTTCGACTGGATGGCCGCCTCCATGGGATCGGTGGAAGCGGAGGACCACGTGCCGATCATGTTCGGCGCGGGTGGCGAGCGGGACCTGACCGAACACACCCTGGAGCACCTGGAGGGCTACCAGGGCAGCCGACCGGTGCGGATCGGCAACGACGCCTGGCGGCAGAAGCAACTCGACGTCCTAGGCGAGATCCTGGAGTGCGCCTGGGTCCTGCGCGACGAACTCACGGACCTGTCGCCCGCCGCTGCGGCTCTGCTGCGGTCACTGGCCGACCGGGTCGTCGACAGTTGGCGGGAGCCCGACGCCGGCGTCTGGGAGGGGCGCGAGGGCGAACGGCACTACCTGACGTCGAAGCTGCTGTGCTGGGTGGCCCTGGACCGCGCCGTCCGGCTGGCGCCCGTCCTGAGAGCGGAGGCGCACGTACCGAGGTGGTCGCAGGCCAGGGAGGAGGTGCGCGCGGCGATCCTCACCGAGGGCTGGAACGCCGAGGCCCGGGCGTTCACCGGCGCGTTCGGGTCCGACCATCTCGACGCCGGCGTGCTCGTCATGTCGCCCCTCGGGTTCCTCCCCGCCGACGACGGCCGGGTCATTGCCACAGTGGACGCCATCCGGCGGGAACTCGACGCGCGACACGACGGCCTCCTGCAGCGCTGGACGGGGTCGGGGTTGGAGGGCACATTCATCGTCTGCTCGTACGTGCTGGTCCAGGCTCTGGCGCTCGCCGGGCAGGTCGACGAGGCCAAGCGGATCTTCGAGCGGATCACAGCCCGCGCGAACGATGTGGGTCTGCTGTCGGAGGAGGTCGACCACCGCGACGGCACCCTGATCGGCAACTTCCCCCAGGCGCTGTCGCACATTGGCCTCATCAACGCGGCCTGGGTCATCGACCAGGTCCAGTCCGGCGGTAACCCGGTGCGCTGAGCCCGGCCAATGCCGCAGACCGCTGGCCGGCGTACCCGCCGCCTCGGCGCTTATCACGTCGGGCTTACGCCCCTGGCCAGCGGGTATGCGCGCCGACGTGACCACCACGGAAGGAGCGTGCTGATGACCGGACGCCTGACAGGCAAGACCGCTTTGATCACCGGCTCCGACTCGGGGATCGGGCAGGCCACCGCCATCGAGTTCGGCCGGGAGGGCGCCGACGTGGTGGTGCACTACCTGGACGACCACGCGGGCGCCAACCACACGAAGGCCGAGATCGAGCGGACCGGCCAGCGGGCTGTCGTGGTGCAGGGTGACATCAGCGTCGAGCACCAGGTGGAGGCGATGTTCGACGAGGCGCTGGGGGAGTTCGGCAGGCTGGACATCCTGATGAACGACGCGGGCGTGGACGCCTCCGGCATCCCGGTGGCCGACCTGGACACCGAAACCTGGGACCGGGCGATCCGCACCAACCTGTACGGGATGTTCTTCTGCTGCCGGCGGTTCATCCGGCACCGCCGTGACCAGGGCGGACAGGGGAAGATCATCAACATCACCTCGATCCACCAGGAGGTGGCCCGGGCCGGCGGCTCCGACTACGACGCCAGCAAGGGCGGCATGCTGGAACTGGCCAAGAGCATCGCCCTGGAGGTCGCCCCGATGCGCATGAACGTGAACAACATCGGACCCGGGATGGTGCTCACACCGTTCAACCAGCAGGCGATCGACGACCCGAAGTACCTTCAGGAGCAGGTGCAGTCCATCCCCTGGAAGCGCGCCGCGCAGCCGGAGGAGATCGCCAAGCTCGCCGTCTTCCTGGCCAGCGACGACGCCGACTACGTGACCGGCTCGACGTACTTCATGGACGGCGGTCTGATGCAGAACCAGGGACAGGGCGCTTAGGGGCGGAGGATCACCACCGCGCCGGCCGGCCCCGCGACGGTCAGCTGGTGCTGGTGGCGAAGGGGCCACCGTCGCCGAACGCGAGCCGCGCGAAGTTGTCAGCGATGCGGCGGTGGCCCGCGGGGTCGGGGTGGACCTCGTCGGGCAGTGGGATCTCGGTGTAGTCCGCCTCGCCGTACAGGTCGCGCCCGTCGAGGTAGTGCAGGTTGGGGTCGTCGGCCGCGCGCTGTCGGACGATCCGGGCCAGTTCGGCGCGGATGATGTGAGCGTCAGCCGCCCGGCGCTGCGCTCGGCCGGATCGCCCGTCGCCTTGAACCGCATGATCCCGTCCTCGACGGACGGCATGAGGGGACCGGGCGTGTCCTCCTGGACCGGGCAGAGGATCGCGGACACGACAAGCAGTGGCGTGGTCGGATGCCCCTCGCGGATGGTGTCGAGGAAGCCGTGGACCGCCGGGCCGAAGGCGCGCAGCCGCATGATGTCGCCGTTGACGATGTTGATGCCGATCTTGACGCTGATCAGATCAGCGGTGATGTCACGCATCGCCCGCGCCGTGAACGGGTCGAGCAGGGCGCTCCCGCTGAACCCCATATTGATCAACTCAACGCCGCCCTCGGCGGCCGCCAGGGCCGGCCAGATGGCACTGGGATGAGCGGCGTTCGAGCCGTGGCTGATGGAACTGCCGTGGTGCAGCCATACCCTGCGCCCGCTGTCCGGGGCTCGCTCGATCGGCGCGTCGGTGCGCAGCGCGATCAACTCGACTATCTCCCGGTGCGGCAGCCAGATCTCGATGTCCTTCTCGCCCGTCGGCAGATCCGTGAAACGGGCGGTGCCGGCCGGCCCCTCGTGCAGCACGGAGGCCTGGGTGGCCATGTCGGTGACCGTGACGTTGCCCCCGGCCACCGTGGCCTGTGCGGTCAGACGGCCGTTGACCAGCAGGTCGTAGACGCCGTCCGGCGGGGGCGGATAGCCCTGGTAGACCCGCTTGGTGGGCAGCGCCTCCAGTTCGATGGTGGTGGCCCGGGTGCGGAAGGCGAGCCGTACACCGGAGGGCTGCGCCTCGGCTATGGCCAGCTGGTCGTCGGGGATCTGCCGGCGTGCCGTGGCCGTCAGCCGGTGCGGCAGCAGACCGCGCGCAGTCGTTTCCACGTCGACGAAGCCCCGCAGAAGGTCCGCGGTGATCGCTGTGACGTAGAGGTGTTCGCTGGTGATTACCTCAAGCCTCTCGACCGAAATGTCGGTGTCATCGCGCCCGCGACCCTCTCATAGCGGGCAGCCGCTCGGCCCAAGGGGGTGCTGCGGTAGTGCCGAAAGCTCGTCGACGCGGCCCCAGGCAGCTCTGGCGACCCGGCGCCCGGCGCGGTTGCCCCTGCGCTGCGGCGATACGGCCCCACTCCGGCATGTCTTGGTCAGCTCTGACAACATCGACGCACATCGGTGCAAAAATGGCCCGCCGCCCCGGGTTCGGGGCGGCGGGTTCCTCGTGGTCAGCCTGCCGATCCGGGTGGGCCCGGTGTGACGCCGGGCCCACCCGTCATCGACAGCCGGTGGTCATCACGCGAGGCGCGCGAGCCGGAACTGTTGGTTGGTCTGGCCGTGGCAGTCGTAGAGCTGGACTTGGGCGCCGTTGGCGGTGCTCCACACGTCGAGGCATCGTCCGGATTGGACGCTGCTGATGGTGCCGTTGGAGTTGACGTTCCACTGTTGGTTGGTTTGGCTGTGGCAGCTGTAGATCTG
>NZ_JBIAZG010000039.1:1513-3168 GCF_042898885.1 Micromonospora sp. NPDC000316 | reverse complement strand
GCCGGCGGAAGAGTCGGGTTTGGTGTGGGGCTTTCGGGTTGTGGGTTGGTCGTTTGTTGAGAATTGCACAGTGGACGCGAGCATCTTTGTGGTCAAGTTGTCAAGGGCGAACGGTGAATGCCTTGGCACCAGGAGCCGATGAAGGACGTGGGAGGCCGCGATAGGCCTGGGGGAGCTGTCAACCAAGCTGTGATCCCAGGGTGTCCGAATGGGGAAACCTGGCACCAGTCATGTGGTGTCACCCACACCTGAACACATAGGGTGTGTGGAGGGAACGCGGGGAAGTGAAACATCTCAGTACCCGTAGGAAGAGAAAACAATTTAGTGATTCCGTGAGTAGTGGCGAGCGAAAGCGGATCGAGGCTAAACCGGCTGCGTGTGATACCTGTCAGGGGTTGCGTGGTCGGGGTTGTGGGACCCTGCTGAACAAGCTGACACTTGTTCGAGAAGTTACAAAGTCAGTGGCTAGTCGAACAGTCTGGAATGGCTGACCGTAGACGGTGAAAGTCCGGTAGGTGAAAGTTGCTGACCTTCTGTGGGTGTTCCCGAGTAGCGGCGGACCCCTGAAATCTGCCGTGAATCTGCCAGGACCACCTGGTAAGCCTAAATACTTCCTGGTGACCGATAGCGGACAAGTACCGTGAGGGAATGGTGAAAAGTACCCCGGGAGGGGAGTGAAATAGTACCTGAAACCGTTCGCCTACAATCCGTCGGAGCCTTGCGGGGTGACGGCGTGCCTTTTGAAGAATGAGCCTGCGAGTTAGTGGCATGTGGCGAGGTTAACCCGTGTGGGGGAGCCGTAGCGAAAGCGAGTCTGAATAGGGCGATTCAGTCGCGTGTCCTAGACCCGAAGCGGAGTGATCTAGCCATGGGCAGGCTGAAGCGCGGGTAAGACCGCGTGGAGGGCCGAACCCACCAATGTTGAAAAATTGGGGGATGACCTGTGGTTAGGGGTGAAAGGCCAATCAAACTCCGTGATAGCTGGTTCTCCCCGAAATGCATTTAGGTGCAGCGTCGCGTGTTTCTTGCCGGAGGTAGAGCACTGGATGGTCTAGGGGGCCCACAAGCTTACCGAAATCAGCCAAACTCCGAATGCCGGTAAGTGAGAGCGCGGCAGTGAGACTGCGGGGGATAAGCTTCGTAGTCGAGAGGGAAACAGCCCAGATCACCAGCTAAGGCCCCTAAGCGTGTGCTAAGTGGAAAAGGATGTGGGGTCGCATAGACAACCAGGAGGTTGGCTTAGAAGCAGCCACCCTTTAAAGAGTGCGTAATAGCTCACTGGTCAAGTGGTTCCGCGCCGACAATGTAGCGGGGCTCAAGCACACCGCCGAAGCTGTGGCATTCACATTTTATCCTCGCTTGGACTTGATTCCTTGTGCAGGTGTGTGGATGGGTAGGGGAGCGTCGTGCCGCGAGTGAAGCAGCGGGGTGACCCAGTTGTGGACGCGGCACGAGTGAGAATGCAGGCATGAGTAGCGAAAGAAGGGTGAGAAACCCTTCCGCCGGATGACCAAGGGTTCCAGGGCCAGGCTAATCCGCCCTGGGTGAGTCGGGACCTAAGGCGAGGCCGAGAGGCGTAGTCGATGGACAACGGGTTGATATTCCCGTACCCGCGAAAGAGCGTCCCTGATGAACCTCGTTGTGCTAACCACCCG
>NZ_JBIAZG010000039.1:0-1415 GCF_042898885.1 Micromonospora sp. NPDC000316 | reverse complement strand
GTGGGGAGCGTGGGAACCTGGCGGGTAGTAGTCAAGCGATGGGGTGACGCAGGAAGGTAGCTGAGCCCGGCCGGTGGTTGTGCCGGGGTAAGCGTGTAGGCCGTGGTGTAGGCAAATCCGCACCACATGAAGGCTGAGACGTGATGCCGAGCCGATTCAGGTGAAGTCAGTGATCCTATGCTGCCGAGAAAAGCCTCTAGCGAGTTCTTAGCGGCCCGTACCCCAAACCGACACAGGTGGTCAGGTAGAGAATACCGAGGCGATCGGGCGAACTGTGGTTAAGGAACTCGGCAAATTGCCCCCGTAACTTAGGGAGAAGGGGGGCCGGAGACGTGAAGCCCCGCGCGGGTGGAGCGTTGTATGGCCGCAGAGAGCAGGGGGAAGCGACTGTTTACTAAAAACACAGGTCCATGCGAAGAAGTAATTCGATGTATATGGACTGACGCCTGCCCGGTGCTGGAACGTTAAGGGGACCTGTTAGCTCTTCGGGGCGAAGCGGAGAACTTAAGCGCCAGTAAACGGCGGTGGTAACTATAACCATCCTAAGGTAGCGAAATTCCTTGTCGGGTAAGTTCCGACCTGCACGAATGGCGTAACGACTTCCCCACTGTCTCAACCACAGGCCCGGCGAAATTGCAGTACGAGTAAAGATGCTCGTTACGCGCGGCAGGACGGAAAGACCCCGGGACCTTTACTATAGCTTGACATTGGTACTCGAATTAGCTTGTGTAGGATAGGTGGGAGCCGGTGAAACCTATACGCCAGTATGGGTGGAGGCAATCTTGAAATACCACTCTGGTTGATTTGGGTATCTAACTTCGGACCGTTATCCGGTTCAGGGACAGTGTCTGGTGGGTAGTTTAACTGGGGCGGTTGCCTCCTAAAAGGTAACGGAGGCGCCCAAAGGTTCCCTCAGCCTGGTTGGCAATCAGGTGTTGAGTGCAAGTACACAAGGGAGCTTGACTGTGAGACTGACAGGTCGAGCAGGGACGAAAGTCGGGACTAGTGATCCGGCACTTGCGAGTGGAAGCGGTGTCGCTCAACGGATAAAAGGTACCCCGGGGATAACAGGCTGATCTTCCCCAAGAGTCCATATCGACGGGATGGTTTGGCACCTCGATGTCGGCTCGTCGCATCCTGGGGCTGTAGCAGGTCCCAAGGGTTGGGCTGTTCGCCCATTAAAGCGGTACGCGAGCTGGGTTTAGAACGTCGTGAGACAGTTCGGTC
The DNA here is from genome assembly GCF_042898885.1 of Micromonospora sp. NPDC000316. Lineage (NCBI taxonomy): Bacteria > Bacillati > Actinomycetota > Actinomycetes > Micromonosporales > Micromonosporaceae > Micromonospora > Micromonospora sp. NPDC000316. The sequence continues at coordinate 188 of NZ_JBIAZG010000039.1, read as the reverse complement.
CCTATCCGCCGTGCGCGTAGGATACTTGAGAAGGGCTGTCCCTAGTACGAGAGGACCGGGACGGACGAACCTCTGGTGTGCCAGTTGTCCTGCCAAGGGCACGGCTGGTTAGCTACGTTCGGAAGGGATAACCGCTGAAAGCATCTAAGCGGGAAGCCTGCTTCAAGATGAGGTATCCCACCCACCTT
>NZ_JBIAZG010000038.1:0-7191 GCF_042898885.1 Micromonospora sp. NPDC000316 | reverse complement strand
CCTCGACCTGCCCGAACAGGTCTGGATCAACAAACCCGAGCCACAACGACAAGCCGCTTAACTCCCGTTGGCCTCAATCCCTTGACACGTTCCGGCCTCGCCGCGCCAGGAGGCGAGGTTATGGCGGGCGGTCAGGGTGTCGGGGTGGTCGGGGCCGAATAGCCGCAGATAGTCGGCGAGGAGCTGTTCGAAAGCAATGGCGGCGCCAGCTGGGTCGCCGCCCTCACCACGCCAGAAGGCGAGGTTGTTGCGGACGGCGAGGGTGTCGGGATGATCGGGTCCGAGGACCCTCTGCATGTCGGTCGGGAGCTGTCCGAAAGTACTGCCCGTCGGGATCCGGCCGGCTAAGCCAAAGCTATTGATGTTGCGGAACAGCAGCGCGTGGGCGTTGGGGTGCAGCAGGCTGTCATCGCTGCTGGCATAAAGCGCGGTGGTGTTCTCGCGGAGGGTGTGGGCGAAGTCGGGGTCGCGGTCAATGGCGGGCCAGATGTTGAGCAACCCGTCGGCGGCGGCGCGGGCGACGGCGGCCAGCCGCGTCGCGTCGACCTGGTCGCGGGTGGCGCGTTGGACCAGGGCGTGGACGCGGACGCGGCCCGCAGCCGTGTCCTCGGTGATCAGGTGGAGGCGGTGCAGGTTTCGTAGCGCGTCCCGGATCCCTCCGCAATAACGTCGCGGCCGGTGAAGTGGGTCAGGTACTCGGTGACCGCCTCGGTGGTGAACAGGGCGTCAGGGATCCCGTTCGGGTCCAGCAGCGCGGCCAGGTCCAGCACAGGCCGGGCCAGCCCACGAGGCGGGTGACTGTCCGCCGCGTCAACAGACAACGACCACGTGGCATCGAGGGCCGCGCGATGGTCATCGGGTAAGGCGTCGTGCGGAGGTGCAAGATCGGCCAAGTGCTGCTGCCGGTCGGCGAACCGGGCCCGGTAGGTGGCAGCATCGATGCCGCGGTCGCGGATGAACGCGGCGGCTTGGGCCACAGCCAACGGCAGATAGCCCAGGTCAGTAGCGAGCGCTCTCAGTTCGGCTTCCTGGTCAGTAGCAGCACCGGTGGCATGGGTGAGGTAGGCGACCGCTTCGCCAGGGGTAAACAGGCCAACTTCGACCAGGGTGCGGCGGTCGGTGTCCAGGATTGGATCCCGTCGGCGGGTGGTAACAACAGTCCGGCCGTGACGGTTGTCCGGCGGCCACCATCGAGCCGCATCAGCGGGAGCGTCGAGGTTGTCCAACACGACCAGCCACCGCCGGTCGGTCTGCGCGAGCCACTCCATCAACCGCTGCGCCGCCGACCGGCTATCTACTTCCGCGAACGCGATACCCAACGCCCGGGCGGCCTCGGCATAGCCAGCGATGATCGCATCCTGGCTCGACGCGGTCACCCACACACGTACATCCAGATCACCAACGGCTTCCAGCCGCCGCGCGAACTGGGCCGCCAACTGCGTCTTGCCCACACCCCCCATTCCCGACAACACCTGAGTCAGCACCGTTGTCCGGCCCGCCCTCGCCGCCCTCACCAGATCGATGCCAGCGGGTCGATCCTGGAACCAGGACGCAAGCTGCGGCACCTGACCGACCCGCACTGCCCCGCCAAACATCTGCGGCTGACCGCCTGCTCGAAGGTGATTTGAGCGACGGTCGAGGCGGTTTAGAACCAGCGGGGCCATCCCGAGGGCTGCGCTGAGAATCCCTGCTATCCAGCTAACCTGCTCGGTCCCGGCCCAACCCAGCCGCGGTGTCCGCCAGCCAAACGGGTTCCACCAGAACAGCACTGCGATCAGCGCACACCCGCACGCTGCGACGACCAACACAACAGCGCGGCTCCGCCATCGCCGCCGGAAGACCTTCACCACAGCATCATCAACGCCAACTGCAACCGCACCCATCGCTGCGTCATCATGCAGACACGGATCTAGAGGAGGCGCTGAGTCGCCGTGAAGCGAACATGCCATTAGGTCAGGACAGCGGGGGTCAGCTGAGGCCACTTGAGACCACCGAGACGAGGCCGCCAAGCCAATCGCCAGGCAGAAATCGGCAATTCCCAAGCTGACAAACTGGGGGCCACGGCCGGGAGCCGCCGGGGCGAACGAAGCCGGACAACCCCGGACCGATCTAGCTGCTGGGAACGCCGGGACCAAGGCGAGGCGGACGTTGCCGAACGGCTGCGGGGTGGTCTTGGGAATCTACGGATCAGAAGGTCGCTGTACAGCCACCGGTACAGCCAAGCCAGCCGGCGCGAGGCGACCGAGAGCCGCACCGACCGACGAGCGGTGCAGTTCGGCGGCCAGGGCCGACGCCGGCCGACAGCAGTCTTGATCTTTGTAAGGCAAGGGTCAGGGCGGGCCATCCACGGGCCAGTAACCGTGGCGCGCAGCGGTCATGAGCGGGCACGAGTGGCAATCGGCTCTGCGGCTGGCCGCAGGCGTTTCGGGCATCACGACCTCTTGAGCACGCTCTTCCAAACTGACGGTGCGGGTTCGATTCCCGTCGCCCGCTCAACACACGAAGGCCCAGGTGGACCACATGATCGCGGCACCTGGGCCACCCGGCGAGGCCGAGTCACCGCATCACTTCAGGTGGAACCGTTCGTCGACCGCGAGGGCCGCCAACTGCGGCACGGAGAACGGCAGCTTGTTCAACCCCGACCGGCTCTCGTCGAGCTTCGCGCCCTGCGCCACGAAGACCACCACGCCATCCGGGTGCCGGTAGGCCGACCACTGGTCGAGCCGATCGTCGCCGGCCGCTCGGACCACCACGCCCACCTGCGCCGCTCCGACGGTTTCGACCTCGCACTCGCCCTGCATCCCCCAGAATCCTCGGGCCAACGCGCACGGCTCGGTCGGCAACTGGTTTCCGGCGTCGTGCACCTCGACGATCATGCGCCCGGCACCCTCCCCATCAGCCACGGCGACCGAGGCCATGTAGCTCCACAGTTCGACGCCGTTCACCCGGTCCTCGAACTGCGCCTGGTGGGTCCGCAGCGTCCGCTCATCGGCGGGCTGGCTGGCCGGATCCTCCGGCGCGGTATAGCCGGCGGGCACGACGGAGACGACCTGGCTGAGCAGGTGGACACCCTGGTCGTGCTTGGAACCGGCCCGCGCGGTCCGGTCCTCCTGCGGGAGACCGTCCGGCCCGGTCGGCCACGCCTCCTTGGTGTCCGACGCATTCGGGGCGACCGGTGGCCCGTGGCCCGCCGGTTGGTAGACGCGGCCACCCGGGGTGCCGACGGCCGCGAAGCCGGCAACCGCCAGCACGACGGCCGCCGACCCGAGGGACGCCCACAGCCCGCGGCGGCGGAGTTGCGCACGCCGCGCGGCGGCGAGCGTGGCTCCCGTACTCAATGGTGGTGGCGGGGTGGTGCTCGCCATCTCGCTGCGCAGCGCCTCGCGCAACTCTTCTCCGTTCATCGCTCCCCCATCTCGATCCCGCTGTACGTGGGTGCCAGGAGGCCGCGCAACGTGTCGAGCCCGCGTGCCGCCTGGCTCTTCACCGTCCCTGGAGAGCACTCCAGCAGCGCCGCGACGTCCTCGACCGACAGGTCCTCCCAGTAGCGGAGCACCAGGACGGCCCGCTGGCGCGGTGCCACGGAGGCCAGTGCCTGGAGCAGCACAAGTCGACTCTCCGGAGAGTCGGGCGGGGCCGCCTGGTCGGCGTTCTCGCCCCCGACCCGCTCGCGCCGCCACCAGCCGCGCCGTCGCTCGTCGAGGAAGGTCCGGATCAGGATCTGGCGTACGTAGCTGTCGAGCACCTCGTGCCGCGAGATCCGGTTCCAGACCCGGTAGAGCTTGACGAACGTGGTCTGGACCAGGTCTTCGGCCCGGTGCCAGTCGCCGCACAGCAGGTACGCGGTGCTGCGCATGGCGCCGGACCTTGCCGCGAAGTACTCGGCGAACGCCGCGTCGCGATCGCTCATTCAGGCCTCCGATCCCCGTTTCGAGATAGTCACGCGGGGTCCGGCTCGCGGGGTTGCTTCTGAACTCGCGCTTCTGTCACGGAATCAACGACCAGCGGCCGCGTTCAGCGACGTACGGGGCCGCCGTAACCTGCGGTAGAAGCCGAGGCCGGGAGCGTGCCTTCACGACGGGCCGTCCGCCCTGGGCCTGCTCTTCGCATAGGTCCAGATATTTTGGACCATCGCCGACTTGTGGGTGTGCGCCGGCCGCTCGGTGAACAGCAGGTGTTCGAGCTCGGGTGACTGGCCCTGCTCCGCCAGCAACCAGGCCCGTACCCGCCAGCCGCCGGCCCCGAGGAACTCCCGCCTGTCGGCCACCGCGAGGAACTTCTCGCGGTCCAGTAGCGGCAGCAGTTCCGCCACCGTCTCGTCCAGACGCCGACGCACCTGCGCCGACACTTCGGCGGCGGTGGCCTCGTCGACGATCCGCCACTGGTCTCCACCCGAGAGGGTCGTGAATCCGATGCGGTGCTGCCACGTGGCGTACAGCGGCCGCGGTTGCGCAGACACGGGTAGGCGGTGCCGCTGCCGAGCGTCTTCCCACGCCGGCGCCAGGGCCAGGCCCACGTTGATGTAGAAGACCTTCTCCGTCGCGCTGGAGTGATCCGAGAGCTGAAGCTCGATGACGAGCGCGTCGCCCGCCGGCGAATATCGGCGGAAGACGCGGCCCTTCCCCTGCTCGAAGCCGTACCCGGCCAGTTGCTCCGCCATGCCCTTGACGAAGTCGTTGAGCAACGTCTGCGGGGACATTGGCGAGGCCCTTCCGACTGGCCGGACAGCAACGGATAGATCGGACTGCCGGGGGCAACGTACCGCCGCTGGCGCCGACTCCGATGACCCTCCGCACGCAGCGACGTACGGAGGGCGGAGAACCGGGCTGGGCGGCCTCCGGACACCCACCCCACTACCTTGACAGGTGTCGATCTGTGCACTGGTGTAAGGAGCAGTGACATCGACGTCCGTCAGGAGGGCACATGAACGTCCGACGACGGTGGACAGCTGCCGCCACCACAGCGATCCTGATCAGCGCGGCACTGTCCCACCCCGGTCCGGCCACCGCGGCACCCACCGCGCCCGCACCGATCACCCTGACCGCCACCGAGACCGCCCTCGTGCGGGTACAGCTCCGCGACCAGGCCCAGCTCGACCGCCTGGTCGCCGGCGGCGCGGACCTGGCCAACCGGCCCCGGGCCCGGGACGGGCGCATCCTCGCCGACCTGGTGCTCAGCGGCGCGCAGCTCACCGAGCTGACCGCGCAGGGCGCCACGGCCGTGCAGATCGTGCAGCGCGCCGGGGACGGCACCCGGCACTTCGCCGAGAGCGTCCGCGCGGCTCAGGCCCGTACCGCCGCCGGGCTGCGCGCTCCGGCGACCAGCCAGCGGACCACCGCCGCCACGGCCGTGGACACCCTTCAGGTGCAGCAGGCGTACTGGTGGACCACGGGCGGGCAGGCCTTCGTGCAGGCGCAGGTGGCCACGACCGCCACCGACGATCCGGACGTGGAGATCACCGTCAGCTGGCGCACGGCCGACGGTGCCACCGGGTCGTTCCCGCTGTACCGGTTCGAGGACTCCGGCGAGTACCAGTACCACTACAACCTCCCCCAGCCCGTGCCGAGCCGGCCGGTCCAGTTGACCGCCACGTCCAGCCTCGGCGGGGCCAGCCGGGTGGTCACCCCGACGCTCTGGCCGAACGCCACCCCGCCGCCCCTACCCGCCGGCTACCAGAAGGACTTCATCGACGCGTACCTCACGCCTGTGGACATCCAGGCGCGGATCAAGCGGCTGGCCCGGCAGTACCGGGACCTGGTGGACGTGATCGACCTGCCGAACAAGACCCAGGGCTACCGGCGCAGCGCCGCCGCGTACCTCGGTGACCCGGCGGTCGCCGCAGTTGTCGTGGAGTCGGTCCGCTTCGGCGACCAGAGCATGAACGGTGTGCAGGTGCGCACTGTCGACCCGGGCCGGCGGAACCGGCCGCTGACAGTCGGCTACCGCGACCGCGTCCTCACGGTCTCGCTCGCCACCGACACCGCGGGCAAGACGGTGAGCACCACCGACGAGGTCGCGGCGGCGATCAACGCCCGGCAGGCGAACCGGTTCCGGGCCACCGTCGAGGACGGCTCGGCCGGGCTGCCCATGCCGGTGGCCGGGCCCGCCCGGCTGGACGACGGCCTCCAGGGCACCGAGGTGCCGGCGAAGCCGTGGACGGTGCAGGCGCTGCGCCTCGGCGTACACCGGGACGGCTCCCGGGTCGGCGTCCTCGCGTACTCCCAGGAACACGCCCGGGAGTGGGCCACGCCGCTTGTGACGCTGGAGTTCGCCGAGCGGATGCTTGCCAACGCCCGCACCGACCCGGCTACCCGTGAGCTGCTGGAGCAGGTCGACATCTTCGTCATCCCGACGGTCAACCCGGACGGCGCGAACTACTCGTTCAACGACTTCAACTTCCAGCGCAAGAACCTTGTCAACCACTGCACCGGGTCGGCGCGCGACCCGAAGAACCGCAACTCGTGGGGCGTCGACGTCAACCGCAACTACACGGTCGGGTCGTACTTCGACGGGTACGTGGGTGCCAGCGCCAACTGCCTGTCCGGCACCTACGCGGGCACGGCTGAGCTGTCCGAGGCCGAGAGCAGCAACGTCATCGCGCTGGCCAAGGCTCACACCAACATCAAGTTCGCGATGAACGTGCACTCCTACGGCGGGTACTTCATGTGGCCGCCGGGGGCGTACCGGGCCGACGGGCGGATCACCCTGCCCCGGCCGTCGATCGACGAGTCGACGCTGTTCCTCAACAGCGCACGGCGGATCGTCGGCGCTATCGCGCAGGAGCGCGGCACCGTCACCTGGCCGTCGCAGACCGGCCCGGTCGCCGACGTGCTCTACTCGGCCGCCGGAAACTCCGCCGACCAGCTCTACTACGAGCTGGGCATCTTCGCGTGGGACTTCGAGGTCGGCAACGACAGGTGGAATCCGACCACAGGCGAGTGGGAGGGCGTCGGCTTCCAGCCGCCGTTCGACGAGGCGCACGGCGAATCCCAGGAGTACGCGGGCGGGCTCGTCGAGATGGTCCGGGTGGCCCGGGACTACGCCGCCGCCCAAGCCGCGGAGGGCTGATCATTCGGTGGTGGGGGGGGGCGGCCCGGGCCCCGCCCGCCGGGGGGGGGTTGGGTTTTTTGGGGGGGGGGGGGCGCGGGGGGGGGGGGTGGGGGGGGGCAGAATGAAATCCACACAGAAAAG
>NZ_JBIAZG010000037.1:0-7593 GCF_042898885.1 Micromonospora sp. NPDC000316 | reverse complement strand
ACGATCTCCCGCCGCGGGTGCTTCTCCCGCCGACCGTCCGTGTTCGGCTCCGGCAGCAGCGGCTCGATCAGCGCCCACTGGGCATCGGTCAGGTCGGAGGGTAGCCACGACGCGCAGACACCGCGCTACCCAGCCCGCCCCGCCGGGGAAAGTCACCCCGACACGCCGTCCACAACAGACCTTCTCAAACACGCTCTTAGCGGGGTAAGACAGCACAGCGAGGCTCCCGGTTGAGCATCAGATCTTGGTCGAACGCTGCCTTACCGGGAGCCTCGTCCTATGTCGACACCGGCCAACCACACGTGCCGTGACCATCACCGTCAGGTTGGAAAAGGCTCACTTTGACCGAAGAGATCTTGCGGGTACTTCCCTGGTCAGAGTGCACTTCTGCGTCTTCGGGCTGACGTTAACCAACACGGATAGCGCTGAGCGAATAGATCAACACCGCGTCCCGCCCCCAGACGGGTGTATCCGACACCGCGGACGTCCTTGGTCACGAACGCTAGAAATGAGGCGAAGCCTCGCTACACTACGCCCTGCATAGCCTACGACTGTGGGAGTGGGGGATGATGCGCCACCGACTCGGGCAAGCACTTATCGATCACACAGACCGCATCGCCGTCGTCCAAGCAGCTACGGGTCAACAGACCTCATACTCCGAACTCGAACAGTTAGCGGCCGGACTGGATCATGTACTGGGCGGATATGAAACTCATGTCCTGATTATCCTACTTCCGAAGTCGCCACTGTACTACGCGGCAATCCTCCGATGCCTCGTCCTGGGCCTGCCATTCTGTTGCCTTGACGAGGCCACACCTCTCCCAAGAATTCGTGAGGTATGCCGACAGCTTGAAAGGCCGTTGATTCTGGGAGATATCACGAGCCCTTCGGAACCTCTGAGTGGCATCCCAACCTTGTCATCCAAGGTCGTCTCGCCGAAATCGCTTCACTTAAACCCATCAGGTGACAGCGAGGACGCACACTACTATATTGCGACCTCCGGGAGTACCGGAACTCCGAAGCTAATTAGAGGTAGGCAATCCGCGCTAGCAGGGTTCGTCGACTGGGCAATTCCGTTCTACCGTGTAGACGTAGATACTCGGTGGGCACAATTTTCGAGTACGGGGTTCGACCTTACTTTAGTTGACATTGTAACGGTCCTATCCGCTGGCGGAAGGCTAGTCGCACTTAGTTCCCGCTTCGATCGACTCCTGCCAAGTCATGCGATCGAAAGATTTGACATAACCCATTGGCACTCGGTGCCGTCAGCCATCCCATTTCTCGTGGCTTCGCACGGTCAGGGAATAACAAAGTCGCCAGAAGTATTCACGTTTTGCGGAGAACCTCTGTATCGCGAGCCTACTGCTCAACTGCGCAGCATCTATCCCGAAGCTCGGATAATAAACACCTACGGCCCGACCGAGGGAACGCTCTTTTTCATGGCCCACGAGGTAACTGCGGAGGACCTTGAATACGAGTCAATGCCGCTTGGGAAACCAATCCCAGGCTGGGAAATCCTACTGAAACCCGGAGATACTTACGGTGAACTTGAGTGCATAATCATCTCGGACCGAATCGCCGCAGGTTACGTCGAGGGCCCAGGGAAAGAATTTGGCTACTGCACGATTGAGGGCCGCCAGACCAGAACCTTCCAAACCGGAGACATCCTCCACCTAAAAGATAGCAAACTATTCTTCACTCGCCGTGGCGATCGGATGGTCAAGATTAAAGGAGAGCGGGTTGACCTAGGGGAAATTGAAGCGATTGCACGCCTCGCAGGTGCTTCAAACCCAGTGGCTTTCAAAGATGGCGAACACCTGCACCTGGTATTCGAGGAACTGAACGATGCGCCGAAACCAGCCCGGATCAGAGCGACATTTTCCGAACATCTGCCGGAGTGGCTCCATCCGTCGCTGATCTCTTCCCTGCCTTCGCTCCCTCGGAATGCGAACGGGAAGATTAATCGTACTAGAATTAGCCTAGATTTAGGAAGGTATGGGAATGGAAAAGACTGAGATCATTGAGGATGCTGAGAATCTGGTCGCATCTGCGTTGGATATCGCTCGCAGTAAGGTTCGCAGTGATTCTCGCCTGTACTCAATTCCGGAATGGGATAGCCTTGGCCAGCTAACGATCATGGCCGAGATCGAAAAACGCATTGGTAGGAAGGTAGAAGACGCCCGAACGTTTGCGAGGCTCAGTTCGGTGACCTCGGTTGCGTCGATTCTGGTTGCTGAGCGCGCCGAACAAGTTCAGATCCAGGACGCTCATGGCCATCCGCCCACTCCAGCTTCGTACTATTGCCCTGACAACCCGATCGCGAGTCTTGTATTAGTTCATGGCATTTCAGCGGACCGGCATGAGTGGGGATTCTATGACCTTCTCTGCTTAGAAGCCCTAAACAAGAATATTGCGGTACTCGCGCTGGACTACCAAGGACACGGCCGGTCGAACATCCCGATGAACGATCTTTCGTTATATGACATCGTGCGCGAAATCGAGTCAGCTCATGACTGGATGGTCAAACGACATGGTGGCTTCTCAATGCTCTTGGGGAATAGCTTCGGTGCGGGGGCAAGCCTGATCGCGGGGGTACACAAAGGCGTCGATCTAGTTGCGATGTCGTGCGCGGTCACCAATTACCGTGCCGATCTTGCTCGCGTTAGCCCCGACTTGCATTTGACAGCGGATGGGGGCGTGCCGTATTCCAATCTGACACTTCCCGCGTCCGTGCTCCCAGAAATGACGCAGATTGACGAGACACTCGCACTCCTTCGGCCTGAATTCCCGGTTCTATTCTTTCATGGAGCAGCCGACTCGGACGTGCCGTGTGATGAAGCACGTGAGTTTGCCGCAGCATTACCGAACGCGACCTTCTTTGCATTTGAGAATATGGACCACACCTTCACTGCGCCGCACTCACAGAAGCAACGGGATGAAGCTACGGTTGTAAATCGGGAAGTCGCCGCATTGAGAATCGCGAAGGAGTTGAGTGCGAGTGTCAGGCCCCGCATTCGTCATTAGAGAAACGCTCTTCACGACTTGTCCACAGTCGCATGCCTCTGACCGCGTAAACCTAGGAGCGTTCTGCGTGATCGAAGCCTCTGCCGAATCTCCAGTCAATCTTGGCTGGGACGTCCGTATCGGTCACCATGTCACCCTACGGGGACCGCTAACGTTGGGCGATGGTGTCGAGATCAGGGACTACGGGCATGTGGGGGCCGGCTCTATCTTGGGTGATGAATCTAAGCTTCTCTATGGCGGTGCAGTTTATCAGAATGTGTCTATTGGAAAGCATTGCATTGTTAGCGGGAGTGTCGACACGGGGACCGTGATCGGCGACGATGTGAGCTTCCTGGGACGCATCTTGCACAACTACCGCACGCCCGGCACCTTTACTGAATTGACTGACGGGATACCTTCGCCATCGCCGCGTATCCACGACCGGGCAGTCGTGGGCGAAGGATCGTTAGTTGTCGGCGACATCGACATTGGCGCGGGCGCGTATGTGGCGGCAGGAATGGTAGTCAAGTGTGACGTGCCGCCTGAGAACCTGTATTGCGAGAAGGGCCTCATACCGCTTTCGGAATTCCGAGGCTTCATATCCGGACGCGTAGAGAATCTCGAATAGGCGAGATTTATGAAGCTGCGATTTTTTGTTTCACACAAATTCGTCCGCGACGGGCAAATGGTGTCGCTGCTGGAGTTGCGCTCTCTAATAGAGAGGGTTGTCAAGCGGGCCTCACAGGGGCGCGGCGATTTCGATTGCGAGATTTACTACGAAGACTCAGATTACGGCGAACCCTTGCCGATTAGCATACGCTCCCGCATCCAGGCATGCCATATATTCTGTTGCGACCTTTCGGCTTACTCCCCCAACGTTCTATATGAGTTGGGTTTCGCGCATGCTCTGAAGAAGAAGTTACTGGTGCTTCTTGAAGACACAAAAGAATCCAGAATACCAGCCGATATCGCAGATTTGTCGGTTGCGCGCTACTCCTCGAAAGAGGGATTCGAAATCTGTTTGCAGGATCGGGTTTCATCGCTTGTCAACGAATTCGTTGACCTCAACCGCGCCGCCATGGTGGAACCCGATTTCCGATGCGAGTGGTTCACTGTGCCGACGGACATTTCAATCATTTGTTCGCCGGAGCCAGAAAAGTCACGATTCGCTGACCCTACTTCGAATGCGTACATCTTTGTCGACAATATGGAGGACCGCGATGCGCTGATCGAGGTGTCGATGTACCTTTCGCGAGCCTTCCCAGACGTGGGAATCCAGCGACACATCTCCGATGCAATAGCCCACGACATCCTTGATTCCAACCTCGTCCTACTCGGAGGTCAGAAGAACAACGTAGTCACTCGGGACTTCCTTAGAATTCTCTCCATCGATCTTAAGTACGATCTTGACGGCATGACCTTGACTCTCCCAACGCGTGGTTCGGTAACGATCGGCGTGAAGCATAGTGACGACGGTTTGGTTGTTGAAGACGCAGGCTACTTCGGCCTCTTCGCAAATCCATTTAGAAAAGGCAAACGGGTAGCGATCTGTGTTGGTAGCCATACCTTCGGCACTCTCGCCGCTACGAAAGCGTTGGGCGACTCGTTTCAAGGACTGAAGAATACAGAGCTGGTCCGAGGGCTTGCAGCAGCCAAGGGCTTCTCCATGCGGGACTCGATACAGGCGCTTTTCCCCGTTACGGTTATGATGAACCGGAAAGTTGTGACTCCTATTCTTGATCCAACAAAAATATGGTTCGGCTAATGGCGGGCGCCTCGCTTAAAGCGGATTCCGAGAAGTTTACATTTAGCCATCCTCCCCCTTAGTTCATAAGCCCTGGGCAATTGGGCCGTGAGATCTCCGGCGAGAGGCGAGTGCGTTCGCCGCCCTGCCAACGCGGCGGTTCTACCTTTGGCTCTTCTCCCTTAGGCTGGAAATAGACCAACTCCCTGACACCTCTTCAAGTTGCTCAAATGAGGAGATCTCCAATGCGCCCCTCCGTAGTAGTCATCGGCAGCGCTAACCCGAACCGCGAGTACACGCCGGCCATGAACGACATCGACCTGGTGCCAGGCACCTGTGAGGAGATTGGTCGAGAGCTGGCACGGGCCGGGTGCGATCTCCTGGTGTTCTCCAGCGCCGATGACTACATTGAGAAGGACGTCGTCAGAGGTTACTTGGCCGCGCTGCGCCCTCAAGATGAGGCGGCTGTAGTGGTGAAAGCGCCGTTCGACCAGGTGACGCGGTTTGAGGTGCCGCCGCACCATGCGCACGTCCTACGCATCGAACCGGATCCGGCCGCGGAATGGGAGATGTCGTATTACCGCGCTGTACTCGAGGCCGATGGCCTGGTGGTGGTAGGCGGCGGGCGGGCAGCCCGGATCGCCGGGGTTTTGGCGGTCGCGCGGCGCATCCCAGTGGTCGCGCTGGCCTGCTTCGGCGGCTCCGCGCTCAGTGTCTGGCGGTATCTCGACCGATACCACAACGACGCCTCTGCCGAGGCGATTAGTCGAATGGCGGCACCCTGGAATGATGACACGGCCGAGTATCTTGTGGGCAGCTTGATGGACCAGCGCTCTCAGGCTCTGGAGATCGAGCGGGCCGCTCAGCGCAACGAATCTCGTCCCCGAATGGCACGTACCATCAATGGTGTGGTTGCCGTGATCGCGATCGCGGTGGCAGCACTAACAGTCATTCTGGTTTACGGCACAGGAACGACCCTCACAGCGGTGGCATACCTAGTCGGAGGATCGCTGCTGATGGCAGCCGCCGGAGCCCTAATTAACGACGCATCGGCGGATGAGCCCAATCTACCCTGGGCAGTAGCCCGCGGTCTTGGCGCTGGAACCCTTGCAAGCATGCTATACGTAGGCTCGCAGACACTCGTGAACACGGATCAGATGGATGCCGAAGCCATCCGTCGGCTTGCCTGGCTCCTCTTACCCCTAGGGCTCACTGCGGGGTACACCGTGGATAATGTTTTTGCGCGATTGCGGGACGTCGATGCGTTGGCTGAGAAACCTTTCGCACGGTCATAACAATTTGGCCCTAATAATGGAAGTCTTCCCGTGCAAGATGGGAAGAATCGCCGCGCGAAGGCGCACAAATCTGTCATAACTCTAGCCCTGAGGCAGTCGGGTGATGTCTAGGCTGTCGGCGGGTTAGCGCGCCGGCACCGAGAACTCACCGAGCGGTCCACTCGCTCGCTCGAATTGAAGCCCGCCGGATCTTAACTAAGAGGAGAGTTGTGAGCCTTATAGTTTTTCCTTTTAAGGAAGAACGCGCAGACGTCGTTGTCGGAAATATTAAAACCGCGGCGCACCATCCGCGGACTCGGCAAATCCTTGCCGTCGCTGAGAGTCGAGGGTCGACGTATAGCTCAGTGGAATCCGCAATACCTGAGATCGGGCGGATATCCGGGACTGATATTGTTCTGGTCGTTCAAGATCGAATCGGAGTGCAACGAAGCGGCAAGGGCGACGCCATGAACACGGGTCTCAAGTTCCTCGTCTCCAAGACGTCGCTAAGCCACATTCACTTCTATGATGCCGATATCACGAACTTCAGTGGCGAGTGGATAACGAAAGCCGGAGTCGTGGCTGACCAAGGCTTCGACGTTGTTAGGCACAACTATCCACGGGCGAGATGCGATGCAATGATCACGTGGATGATTACACGCGTTGGATTTGCGCTCCTCTGGCCTAAGAGTTCCTTGGCGACTATCAATCAACCGCTTGGCGGCGAAGTCATTCTAACTCGTGAGGTTGCCGAACGGATGTTGGGCGACGCCCGCGTCGTAGAGCGGAGTGATTGGGGTATTGACACGGCCTATACGTTTGCTTCCGCCAAACTGGGCTTCAGTGTTTATGAAATCTACGTTCCTACTGGTAAACAACATAAGCTTTACGATAGTTTGGCCGATCTCCGCACAATGCTTATCGAGTGTTTCGCAACTTTGCAGGCGCTCAAGGGCGAAACTCTCGAAATTCGAGGAACGCACTACGCGGAGGAGGCGGCAGTCGCCCCGCGGTCGGTGACTGAGAAGATTGGCTTCGATGTAGAGTCGACATTAAGCCTCTTGATGGCGAACTGGACGCCAACTCAGGTGGCTCTTCTGCAGGAGCACTTTCCGCAGATCTTCAACCAGATGGAGTTAAATCTGAGCCGCCCCAGTTTTGGCTTTATGGATGAATCCGTCTGGGGTGACGTCTATGCCTCACTGCTGGCGTCTTTCGTCCGGGGTGATGCCGATTGGGAGGAATTGTTGTTCAAACTCTGGTCAGCTCGGGTGCTTTACTATACGACAAAAGTGGCTTTGTGTGGATATGAATATGGCCGGCGGTACTTGGAGCGAACTATCGATCAATATCGGAGGGCTGGCGTTAGAACGTGTTTGAGAAGGTCTGTTGTGGACGGCGTGGCGGGGTGACTTTCCCCGGCGGGACTGGCAGGGTAGCGCGGTGTCTGCGCGTCGTGACTACTCCTCCGACCTGACGAGCTGGCAGGACCGCGACGGCGCCAAGACCGCCCTGCTCAGCGCCTACATGACCGCCTCGATCCGGCACGTCTTCGCCGACCAGGGATTCACC
>NZ_JBIAZG010000036.1:0-9547 GCF_042898885.1 Micromonospora sp. NPDC000316 | reverse complement strand
AACTCGATCATTCGTAAGAGTGTGCTGTCTGTTGCTGGTCTCGCGTTCGCCGGTGGTGTGTTCGCCGGTCCGATCGCCGCTCACGCCGCCACCCCTGTCGACACCAAGCCGGTAGCGGTCGCGGTGCAGTCGGTGAAGCCGCAGGGTGAGCAGTCCCGCATTCCGTTGAACGATAAGCAGACCGGCAACGTGAAGGCGATCATCGCGGCGACGAAGAAGGCCGGCCTGTCCGAGCGGGCCGCGGTCATCTCCATCGGCACGAGCCTGCAGGAGTCGAAGTTGGAGAATCTGGGTCACCTGGGTGACCGCAACGACCACGACTCGCTGGGTTTGTTCCAGCAGCGCCCGTCCAGTGGTTGGGGTACGCCGGAGCAGATCACCGACCCCGCCTACTCCACCACCGCGTTCCTCAAGGGCCTGAAGCAGGTTGATGGTTGGCAGGACATGCCGTTGACCGACGCCGCGCAGACCGTGCAGGTCTCGGCCTACCCGGACGCCTACGCGCAGTGGGAGCAGCAGGCCGCCGACCTGGTCGGCCAGTACTGGAACAGCTGACCCACCGCAACACCGCACAGCATCACCGCAGGACCGCACGGCAGGACCGCTGGCCGGCACCCCGCACACAGGGGTGCCGGCCAGCGGCATATCCAGACCCAGGCGCCAAGCGCCATGCCCGAGGTTCGACGGCCGGCTCTCCGGACAACCGCCGGGACCGGGTAGCCGCCGGGATCGGGTAGCCGCCGGGATTGGGCAGCCACCGGGATCGGGCTGGCGCCAGGACCGGACAACTGCCGGCCGGGCAGCCAACGGGACCGACGACCGCCGGGACCGACAACCGCCGGGACGGGCTGAGGGCGTACCCCGGAGGGTTTCAGGTTTTGGTGTGGTTGTGGCTGCGGAAGATGTCGATAAGCGCGGCGATCAGCGCGAGCGCGATGATTCCGGTGGCGAGCAGGAGGGACATCTCGAAGGCGGTGGTCCAGTTGCCGCGGCTGCTGCTCAGCGTGGAGAAGAACATCGACCCGACGGCGGCGATGCCGGCGGCGGCGCCGATGCGTTGACCGGTCTGGAGCATGCCGGCGCCGCTGCCGGCCTGGGGTACGGGCACCTGGGCGAGGGTGAGCGTCTGGTTGGGGGCGATGACGAGGCCGCTGCCGATGCCGGCGACGAGGAGCGGCCCGGCGGTGACCCAGGGGGCGGGGGCGTGCGGCCAGATGCGCAGCGCGACCACCGTCGCGGCCAGCCCGATCACCACGCCGAGCAGGCCGATGGCGACCAGGGGCCGCCCGAAGCGGTTGACGATGCGTCCGCCCAGCGCGGACGCGGCGGCCGACCCGAGAGCGAACGGGGTGATGGCCAGGCCGGCGACGAGCGCGCTGTAGCCGAGGCCGTTCTGGAGGAACAGCGTGAAGATGAAGAAGATCGCGGTGAAGCCACCGAAGTAGACGAGCGCGATGATCGCTCCCAGTGTGTACGACTGGAAGGTGAACAGCCGCAGGTCGAACAGGGGTTCGCGGTGTCGCTCGTACCACCGCTCCCAGAGTCCGAAGGCGACGAGCACCGCCAGGCCGGCGGGGATGAGTGCCCACTTCCAGGGGGTGCGCCACTGCTGCTCCTGCACGAGTGGCAGTAGGACCAGGACCACTCCCACGCCGAGCAGCAGCACCCCGACCGGGTCGAGCCGCCGTCGGCCCGCCCGTCCGGCGGGGCGTTCGGGCAGCAGGCGCCAGCCGAGGATCATCGCGACGATGCCGACGGGCACGTTGACGAAGAAGACCCACCGCCATCCGTGTGACTCGCCGCCGATGGCGATGAGCAGCCCTCCGAGCAGCGGCCCGATGGCGGTGGAGATGCCGATTGTCGCGCCGAGCAGCCCGAACGGGCGCGCTCGTTCCGGCCCTCGGAACAGCTCCTGGATCAGCCCGGTGACCTGCGGGTTGACCACACCCGCGGCGGCGCCCTAGAGCAGCCGGGCGGCGACCAGCCAGGTGGGGGAGGTGGCCAGGCCGGCGAGGGCGCTGGTCGCGGTGAACAGCCCGATGCCCAACACGAACGCGTTGCGCCGGCCCCGGGCGTCACCGAAGCGGCCGGCGGGCACGAGGACCAGGCCGAAGGTCAGCGCGTACCCGGAGAGGACCCACTGCAGGTCACTCGGGGAGGCGTGCAGCGCGCGGTCGATGGAGGGGACCGCGACATTGACGATGCTCACGTCGAGCAGCGTCATGAATGCGGCGACAAGCCCGACACCGACGGCCTGCCAGCGTCTGCGGTTCTCTGCCGCGTCGACCGGCTGGGCCGGTTGCGCCGTGCTCATCGTGCCCCCCGCTGACTGTCGATCACGCTTCCCTGACCGCTACCCCGGTCAGCGGGGGGCGAATCGTCGCGGATGGAGCGACGCGTCACGCCATCTGGCGGGCGCAGAACCGGGGGCCGAAGTCGAGGCCCGCCATCGGCGAGTCCTCGCGGTGCAGCAGGCCCTTCTCGGTGAGCATGTGCAGCGGTTCGTGCACCTCCTGCTCGGTGAGCTCGGACGCTTCGGCGATCAGATCCGGATAGGGCACCTGGCCGCGTGTTTCGAGGGTGGTGACCGCCTGGTACACCCGTTGCTCGATCTCCGACAGCTGCACCTGCTGCATGATCGCCTCCTCCTCTGCCCGTCCGCCTCAACGCGGACGGTTGCGCCGCGTCGGTTACCCCCTCGGTGACCGAAGATGCCCACTCGATCGGGCGGTCGGCGGCCTGCCGTGCGCGGGCCGGAGGCCCCCTGGTGCCCTAGGCTGCATCCGTGATCGTCTGGGATCTCGTCGTCGTCGGCGCCGGCCCCGCCGGGCTCTCCGCCGCACACGCCGCCGCCCGTGCCGGAGTCCGCACCCTGGTTGTCGAGCGGGCCACGCACCCCCGCTACAAGACCTGCGGCGGCGGCCTGATCGGCACCTCGCTTGCGGCGGTGCGGGACCGGATCGAGGTGCCCGCCGACGACCGCGTGGACCGGGTGACGTTCACCCGCGACGGCCGTCGGGAGTTCACCCGTCGCAACGACAGTCCGGTGCTGACCATGGTGCGCCGCGAGGAGTTCGACGACCGGCTGCGCGCGGCGGCCGTCGCCGCCGGCGCGCAGGTGCGGGAGCGGGTCGCGGTCCGCGCGATCGAGCAAGATCCCGAGGGGGTACGCCTGCGGCTGTCCGACGGCACGACAGTCACCGCCCACGCGGTGATCGGCGCGGACGGCTCCTCAGGGGTGACCGCCCGGCACGTGGGTGTGCGGTACCGGCAGGTGGATCTGGGGCTGGAGTTGGAGGTGCCGGTGCCGCCCGCCGAGCAGGAGCGTTGGCGAGGTCGGCTGTTGCTGGACTGGGGAGCGATGCCCGGCTCGTACGCCTGGGTGTTCCCGAAGGGCGACCGGCTGACCATCGGCGTGATCGCGGGCCGGGGTGCGGGGGAGGGGACCCGTGCGTACCTGCGGCAGTTCGTCGACCGGCTGGGGTTGACCGGGTTGCCGGCGGAGCACGACTCGGGTCACCTGACCCGCTGCCGTGAGGAGGACTCGCCGTTGCGCAACGGTCGGGTGCTTGTGGTGGGGGACGCGGCAGGGCTGTTGGAGCCGTGGAGCCGCGAGGGCATCAGCTTCGCGCTGCGCTCCGGTGAGATGGCCGGCGCAGCGGTCGCCGACGGGGACCTGGCCGGCTACGAGCGGGCGGTCGCCGAGCGCCTGGTGCCGTCGATGCGGGCGGGCTTCCGGCTGCTCGACCTGTTCACCGGTCGCCCGGCGGTCTTCCACGCCCTGTTGGCGACCCCGCCGGGGTGGCGGATGTTCGTCCGGTTCTGCCAGGGGCAGGCGAGCTTCGACGAGATGATGGAACGCCTGCCGATCCGGGCGGCGCTCGCGGTGCTGGAGCGGCTGCCGAACCCGCGCCGCGCACGGATGGCCGCCCCGCGCGGCTGATCTGGCGGCCGGGCTGCGCGGGCCGGCCGCCAGATCGCCACCGGCGCCACCGCAGCGCCGCAGCCGTCGCGGAGGCCAGCAGGGCCGATCTTCGCCAAACACCCAGGATCCTAGGATGCCTTAGGCGACGTGCGCGGCGCGACCCCGCAGCGCAGATCGCGCCAGATGGAGTGCTGGCGCGACGCCAGTGGGTCGCCGGACAATGAGGCAGAGCAGGGGAGGTGCCGATGGCTGAGCAGCCGTTCACCGACGACGAGTACGCGTTCCTGCGCCACGTCCGCTTCGGGGAGTTGCCGCCCGCCGTCCGCCCGGACGAGCGGGTCGCGCTGACCGAGACTGATCCCGGGCGTGATTCCCCGCAGCGGTCCGAGGATCCGGTTCGCTGGAACGTGCAGGGCTGAGAACGCACGACGGGCCGCGGGTGTCGCCACCCACGGCCCGCCTTTCGTGCCGAGGTCAGAAGACCGGCACGCCTTCGCGTACCAGCCGCCAGTTGGGCTGGAAGAAGTCGTCCGGGTTGATCGTCCCGTTGGCCTGCGCCCAGTCGATGAGCAGTTGGCGGATCTCCTGCTGCTCGTTGTAGACCTGGGTTTTGACGATGCCCGGGAAGTTGCCGCCGCCGCTGCGCCGGTAGTTGTTCACCGCCACCACGAACTGCGCGTTGTCCGCGACCGGGGTGTCCGTGCCCGGCAGGACCAGCCGAGTGATCCGCTGACCCACCGGCTTGGAGATGTCGATGTCGTAGTCCAGGCCGGAGAAGACGTCGTAGTTGTAGTCCGGCACCGCCGGGTCGCTGATCTGCTCCGGGTCCACCGGAGCGCCCGGGGCGAGGGTGCGGAAGAACTTCGCCGAGTACTCCAGGTACGCGCGCACCTCGGCGCCGCTGAGCACGACCGCCTCAAGGGTGTTGTCGTACACGTACAACCCAGCCACGTCGCGGATCTTGACGTCGCCGGCGGGGAAGACCGCCGTGCGGCTGAACGGCGCCGCGATCGACAGCACCGGCAGGTCGGCGTACGCGGTGCCGGCAAGCGCCGCGTCGACCACCTCGGTCTGCACGTGGTTGATGAAGTCCAGGATCGGCGTGTCCTTGTACCGCGACTCCGCCGCCGACAACTCGACAGTGGACTGTGCGACCACCTGGTTGACGTACGCCACGGTCTTCTGGTGTTGGGCCCGCACGGCGGCCAGGACCTTCGGGTCCTCGACGACCGTGTTGGTGTTGAGCATGCTGGCGGCCTTCTTGATGATCGTCCACCGGCCACGCTCGCGGGCGAGGGTGAAGTCCATCCGGGTGAGCCGCTGGCCCCACTTCGACGGCTCGGAGAGCAGCACCTGCGCGCCGGTCCGCTCGTTGGTGACGAACCGTTCGACCACCTCGTTGTGGGCGTGACCGAAGAGGATCGCGTCGATCCCCGGCACCTGCTGGGCGATGAGCGCCACAGGGTTCTCGTTCGGTAGCTCCGGGCCGTAGCTGGAGGTGCCGCTGTCGCCGCCGTGCGCGGAGATCAACACGAGGTCCGCGCCGCGAGCGCGCATGACCGGCACCCACTTCGCGGCTGTGGCGATCATGTCGTCGAAGCGCAGCCTGCCCTCGACGTTGCCCCGATCCCAGATGGCCACGCCGGGGTTGGTCAGGCCGAGGATGCCGACCCGCAGGGTCGGCGCGGCGAAACCGAGGGAGACCTTCTTGATGACGTACGGCAGGAAGGCCGGCTTTCCGGTCTTCGCGTTGACCGCGTTGGCGGCGAGCGCCGGGAAGCCGAGCTGGCGGATCCACAGGTCCAGCAGCGGTAGGCCGTAGTTGAACTCGTGGTTGCCAAGCGTCACGGCGTCGTAGTCGATGATGTTCATCGCCCGCGCCATCGGGTGCTTCTCCCCGGTGGCGGTGATCGGCTCCTGCTTCGCGTAGTACGTCGCGAGGGGAGTGCCCTGGATGGTGTCGCCGGCGTCGAGCACAAGCGTCGCCTTGCCACGGCGCTCCCGACGGATCTGGTTGATCAGGGTCGCCAGCTTCGCCACGCCGATGTCGTTCTGCCTGCTGTCGTCGTACTCGGCGTCGCGGTAGTAATCCCAGTTGTAGACGTTGCCGTGGGTGTCCGACGTGCCCAGGAGGGTGAGGTCCCAGGTGCGCGGCCGGGCCGGGCCGCCCGCCTGCGCGGGGGCGGCGGCGATCAGCGGCGCGCTCGCCGCCGCGGCGGCGGCGGCGAGCACCCGGCGACGCGACGGGCCGGAGGGAGAGGTCATGTCGTGCCCTTCCATGGGGGTGGATGCGCCTCGTGAGCGCCTCGCGCACCATAACGAGCGCACGCCGCTCCCGCCACGCCTGGCCCGCCAGCCGCTGGGGTTTTCGCAGGCCACCGCAGGGTAGGGCAGTCAGGGACCGGATCCGCGTCGCAGGAGGAGATGTCGGTGAGCAAGGACCAGCACACCCAGCAGGACCCGACCAACCAGTACGGCCAGCAGTCCGGCCAGCCCGGTCAGCAGCAGACGCCGCCCGGCTCGACGGGCGAGATGACGCCCAAGCCGGACCACGGCGAGGAGTCGTACCGGGGCAGCGGAAAGCTCGACGGTAAACGGGCGCTGATCACCGGCGGTGACTCGGGGATCGGTCGAGCCGTCGCGATCGCCTTCGCGCGTGAAGGCGCGGACGTGCTCATCTCGTACCTGAGCGAGGAGGAGGACGCAGACGCCCAGGAGACCATGCGGCTCGTCCAGGCCGCCGGCCGGCGGGGCATCGCGGTACGCGGCGACATCACCGACGAGTCGCACTGCCAGGAGTTGGTCGACCGGACGGTACGTGACCTGGGCGGCATCGACATCCTGGTGAACAACGCCGCCTACCAGATGTCGCAGGACAAGGGCATCCTCGGCATCAGCACCGAACAGTTCGACCGTGTCCTCAAGACCAACCTGTACGCGATGTTCTGGCTCTGCAAGGCCGCCATCCCGCACCTGCCCGAAGGGTCGGCGATCATCAACACGGCGTCGATCCAGGCGTTCGACCCGTCGCCGCAGCTGCTGGACTACGCCACCACCAAGGCGGGGATCGCCAATTTCACCAAGGCCCTCGCCGCCGACCTGGCCGAGCAGGGCATCCGGGTCAACGCGGTCGCTCCCGGTCCGATCTGGACGCCGCTGATCCCGGCCACCATGCCGCAGGAGAAGGTCGAACAGTTCGGCACCGACACCCCGCAGGGCCGCCCCGGGCAGCCCGCGGAGCTCGCCCCGGCGTACGTCTTCTTCGCATCCCAGGAGTCCAGCTACGTCACCGGCGAGGTCCTGGGAGTCACCGGGGGCCGACCGACCAAGTGACTCGCCGCCGGGCGGGCGTTCAACGGGTCGTCCGCCCGGCGGCCGTTCTCCGGCGCGGGCGTCGAGCAGGGCCTGCCGAGCCTGGTTCGCCACCTCGGTCGCCGCCAGGTCATCGCCGACCGGACGGCCGGCGCTGGCTGGTCGGCACTTTTCGGTCGGTGCTGTTCGGCCCGGCGTTGTCCGGCCGGTGGTGTTCGGTCGGTGCTGTTCGGCCCGGTGTTGTCCGGCCGGTGGTGTTCGGCCGGTGCTGTTTGGTTGGTGCTGTTCGGCCCGGTGGTGTTCGGCCAGGGCTGTGACCGGGACTGTTCGGCCCGGTGGTGGCGCCTTTGGCCCGGCGGTGTGGCGGTGGCGTCTTTGGTGTGGTGGCGCGGCGCGTTCCGTTGGCTCGTTGGTCCGCGTCCGCGTCCGCCTCGGTCGGGCCTCAGCAGGTGTCGGGTCTCAGCCGATCTCGCCGTCAGCGTGGCCAGGTGGCGAAGCGCTGCCGGACCTGGGCGACGTCGGCCGCGCTCAGCCCGTAGCGGCCGAAGCGCTGCTCGGACAGCCGGTCCAGGTAACGGCCGGCGGCGCGCACGTCGGCCGGATCCAGGGCCGGGTCGACCTGCCGGGCCAGCACCAGCAACTCCGTCACGTCGTAGTGCTCCAGGGCAGCCGCCACGTCGATGAAGTCACGGACCTCCCGCCGGTTGACCAACGCCGCGATCTTGTTGGCGACCAGGTCGCGGACGTCCATCACCGGGCCGAGGTCCATCACCACGGGGCTCTGCTGCCGGTCGAGCCGGGCCAGGCTGAGCCGGATCTGCCGCCCGTCGCGGCTCACCACGAAATCCTTCATATCCTGGTCGTACCCGTCGAAGAGCTCGGCCAGCTCACTGTCCGGGTCGGCGTCGGTGACGGTGAACCCGGCGCGCTCGAGCGCCACGCGAACTCCGTCGGAGGCGGCCGCCGCGGCGCCCTCCACGTCGGCGAAGAGGTCCACGTCCTCCGTCGGGCGGGCGACCAACCCGTGCGCGGCCCAGGCCACCCCGCCACCCAACACGAACCGGTGTGGCCCGGCGGCGGTCAGCGCGACCCGGGCCACCTCCCGGTAGAACTCGTGCAAGTGTGGCGCGATCACGCCGCGCGCAGGCCGCGATGCCGGCTCTCCCACGCCAGGCGTACGCCCCGGGGCAGGTTGAGCAGCCGCCATACCCGGCGCAGTGTCCGCCCGTTGATCAGGACGCGCAGGTCCTCGGCGCAGGTGGTTTCGCGGAGCACGTTCTCGTACATCCAGAGCAGTTGGTCCGGATCGCCGAGGTCGAAGGTGCGCTCGGCGTTCCACATCAACCGCACCGGCAGCTCCACCACGCCCCGGGTGGGACCGGCCAGCTCGGCGAGCGTCCGCGCCACCACGGCAGGGCGACCCGGACGGGCCAGGAAGGCCACGCCGGTCGCGGTGGGGGAGACGGCCTGCATGCTGTCAGGGTAACGCCCACCCGAGCCGGTGTCGCTCACCACGCACCTACCGCCTCGGGTCGGCTCCTCGTCGTGGCCCGGATACGAGCTTCCCGGGCCGGCTGCGGCTGATACTGCGGCCGTTGCGTGGTTGTTGTTGAGGTGGGCGGGGTGTGGCGGGTTGCCGCGGGGGTCGACCCATGTCCGGCTCCAAGCGCCCAGGTGCGACAGGTGCGCCGGCGCGGGCGGTCAGGCGTGACCCGCATGCCGGACGCGGGCGGTCAGGCGTGGCCCGCATGCCGGAGGCGGGCGGTCAGGCGTGGCCCGCATGCCGGAGGCGGGCGGTCAGGTGCGGCGCGTGGCGCCGGACGCGGGGGCAGGCGTGACTCGCATACGGCCGGACACGGGACCGTCGTGGTCGCGCGCTCCGTGCCGCCGCTGAAGGCGGTCAGGCGTGACCCGGATGCGGCCGGATGCGGGCGTTCAGGCGTGACCGTGACCGTGTGCCGGACGCGGGCGGAACCCGCAGGCGCTTTGGGGGCTTTGTGTGGTTGCGAGTGGTGTGCGGCGGCAGGGGCGGGGTTGATCGACTCGACATCGGCGATGTCGGGGTGTCCCGGTGCCGTGGATACCGCGATATCAGCGATGTCGAGTCGATCATCCCCGATCGGCTGGTCTGATCCCGCCACCTTGAGTGGCGTGTCCGTTTGCGGGTGGTCTCGGGGTGTGACCGGTGGCATCCTGGGGCCGGAATCGTGGCGGGCTCGGACGGGTTACATATCCTGACGATCGCAGTACCACCGGCCGCCGGCCCGCCCCGCACGCGGGGTTGGAATGCCCGGCCAGGCCCGGTCGTTA
>NZ_JBIAZG010000035.1:0-12525 GCF_042898885.1 Micromonospora sp. NPDC000316 | reverse complement strand
GCGTCCGCAGCGAACGCCAACACCGCTGGGGCCGACCCCGCACCAACGCCGCCTGACGACTCAGACCCGGTGAACGTTCATGGACGCCGCACTAGTGCCCGAGGCAACCGCGTAACCGTTGTCCTGCACCACCGTCGGCACAGGAGCGATGATGTCGTCGCCCGGGGCTGCGAGAACCACCTCAGGGCCGGCGACCGAGGCGCGGGCGAGGCCTCCCGATCTGGTTGTCGCATTGACCGCAATCACGCCGGGTGTGTTGGCCGGGGAGTCGACCGTCCGACCGCCCGCGCCGGCCGCCGCGACAAGCACGACGTTCTTGCTCAGGGCGTACTGGACCGCCTCGACGATCCGGATGCTGGCGGGCTGCTCGAAGCCGATGGACAGGCTGATCACGTCGGCTCCGGCATCGGCGGCCCAACGGATGTCCCGTGCCACCTCACCGTCGTAGCCGTTGCCGTCGCTGCCGCTCAGCGCGATCGGCAGGACCTTCGCCTCCGGCGCGATCCCGAGCTGCCGATTCCGGTCGCCACCCCGCCCGACGATCAGGCCAGCCATCGACGTGCCGTGCCCCGCCTCCTTGTCCCGGTCGACCCAGCCCAGCGGAGACCCCGCCGGAGCAGCACCCGGGCGCCCGGCCAGTTGGCCGGCAAGCGCCGGATGCGTCGCATCGACGCCGCTGTCGATGACAGCGATCGTCACCCCACGCCCCTTGGTGATCTCGTGGGCCTGCGGGATCTGCAACGCGTCGAGATACCACTGCAGGCCGCGTACCGTGTCGGCCGCCGACGCTGGAGCTGGCACGCCCACCACCCCGGACCCGACCACCACGCCGACTATCGACACGGCGACGGCGAACTTCAGCACCCATCGGCGACCCTTACCCGTACGCACGGCACTCCCCGAACCTCGTCGACTAGCTACGACGTTGCGGCTTCCCAACGATGTCGCTGCGGCTGCCGTCTACTTGGCCTCACCGCTTTCGTCCTACGTGGCCGGGCAAAGCATTGTCGTCGACGGAGGCGTCACGGTGCGCGGCCCATTCTCCGCGTGACTCGCCCTGACGCAATCCGGCCGCCGTCGTAGTGCTCAGCCACCGGTGATCGGCAACCGCTTCTCGGGACGACCGGACGTTGAGCCGGCGCGTCCAACCTTACTGGGCGTGGCGCCCGGTCAGCGGCATGAGCGTACCGCCTGGGGGTCGTCACCCCCGCTCATCCGGCCACTCCGTCGTCGCTCGCAACTCCAACGCGGTTCGAGGGCAGATGAAGGTGCTTATGAAGGTCATCGAGTGCTCGGTCAGCGCACCTGCAAGTGTGATTGTCCGATCGTCAGAGGCCTCGACCACGACTGGTTCGCTACGGGGCCAGTCCATGCGTACCTGCACGACGCCGGCCGTGTTTCCCGTCGCTGTCGTTCTGGCCGCGTTCTGCTTCACCCCGGTCACCACCGTCGCCGAGGTCGCGGCAAGCAGTCCTGGTTCTACTGGCGCGCCCTGTTGACCTGAGGCAGGGCCGTTCATTTGACAGAACCTGTCGAACGACGTGGTCAGCGTTCTGCTCGCGGCAGTCCACCAGGGGCGATCAAGCAATCGAGCGACCGTGAACGGTCCGCATCCAAGCAGCGGTGACTGACGACTCAAGATTTGCGCAAGATCGACCACTCTTGATGTAACGCATCGCTCGGGGTGGATAGTCTCCTGGTCGTGCGATCCCGCACGACACAAAGGCCATTGACCAGGAGGCAACATGGGTTCGTCCGAATCGCTTGACCTGTCCGAGCTGAACGTCGACGACCTGGAATACGGCAACGGCACGTCGGGGATGGAGTCGCTCGCCATCAGCCCCGCGATGTCCGTCACCGACGGCCCGACCAGCGGCCGGAACTGCGGCAGCCAGGGCGGCACGACGGGGTTCTGCAAGCCGGTCGGTGGCAGCTTCTCCCTGGGCCACTGACCGTCATCACCGGTAAGGACCGGCGGTAACCAATCGTCGGCGGGTCCGGCGTCGGCATCGACCGGCGTCGGACCCTCCCCACCCAACCCAGAAGGAATCGCACATGTCGGCCCTGGAGGCACACCGGACGGCATCCGCGCCATCGCTGAGTGTCATCATACCGACGTTCAGGGATGCGCCGAGCCTGGAGCTCACCTTGCGGTCCCTGAGCAGGCAGTCGCTCCCGGTGGATCGTTTCGAGGTCATCGTGGTGCGTGACGGCGGCCCCGAGGGTGCGGAGGAATACGCCGCCGTGGCCGAGCACGGCAAGGCCCTCCGGCTACGGATCATCGAGCTGCCGACCCGGCGCGGCCGCTCCGCGGCGCGCAACGAGGGCATCCGGCACGCCACCGCGGCTACGATCCTGTTCCTCGACAGCGATTCCTACGCCGATGCGGACCTGCTCGAACGGCACGTCACCTTCCACTCGTCGGCGGACGGTCCGCGCGTGCTGATCGGCCGCCGCAACGAGCTCGGCCGGCGGCACCTCGACGCGGTGCTCGCCGGGGGCCCGATCACGCCCGCTGCCGACCTGCGCGCCGACGACGGGGGCGATCTGCGTTTCCCCAACGGCATGCCGACGCAAGAGCACTGGCGGGACGCGATGTGGCTGTTCGCGTACGGGCACAACGTGTCCGCACCTCGTCCCGCGGTGACCGCGGTCGGTGGGTTCGATGAGAGCTTCGGCACCCGCTGGGGGTGGGAGGACATCGAGATGTTCTACCGAATCGACCAGCACCTCGGTCCGGAGAATCGGGTCTTCCGGTTCGACTCCAGCGCGTTGGTGTACCACCTGCCGCACTACCGCGACATGTCCCAAAATATCCAGGAGTACAGCGGGAACCAGGCGGTGATCGGGGCCAAGTACTCGACCCGGATCGACTGGGAGTTCGTCGGGATGATCGACCCGGTCTACTCGGCCGAACTCCTCGCCCGGTACCGGGCGGCGATCGCGGACTGCGTGGCGTCGGGAGCTTGCCGGGTCGCACCCGCCTGGCGGTGGCTCGGCGACCGGCTGGCCGACGCTCGGACACTGTGGGTCGGCACCGGAACCGCTGAGCTGCCCCTGCCCGACGACGCGGTCACATTCGACTACGGCGCCCCCCTGACCGACCGCAACTTCCACCTGGTCGGGATCGAGCCACCCATCCCACCGGACAGCCTGGATGCCATCATCAGCGTCAACTTCTGGCGATACCTGCACTGGCAGGAGCTGTGTTCCTTTCTCGCCACGTCGGCCCGCCTGGGCGCGGAGATCTACCTGGTCGGCACCGACGCGCACCTGTCCGCCGGTCCGCCGCCAGGCCCGGAGCAGGTGCGGTACCTGGCACGCGCCTTGCGGCACAGCTTCACCGTCACGGTGCTGGAGACGGAAGAGCCCGGCGGGATGTGGGCGCTGCATCTGCGCCACTACGCCGCCGACACACCGCCGACGCCGGCGGCGGGCGCGTGAGCGTCATCGAGGCCCGCGGCATCCGCAAGGTGTTCCGGATGGCGGACAAGGCCCCCGGCTTCACCGGCTCGCTCCGGCACCTGATCCGCCCCCGCTACCACGAACACACCGCCGTGGCCGGCATCGACCTGACGGTCGAGGCGGGTGAGGCGGTCGCCTACGTAGGGCCCAACGGCGCGGGTAAATCCACCACGGTCAAGCTCCTCACCGGAATCATCGAACCGACCGCTGGCGAGGTACGGGTCTGCGGGCTCGTTCCGCACCGTGACCGCCATGCAAATGCCAACAACGTCGGGGTGCTGTTCGGCCAGCGCAGCCAACTGTGGTGGGACTTGCCGGTCCGCGACTCGCTCGGCCTGCTGCGCGACATCTACCGGATCCCGCACCGGCAGTACGAGCACCGGCTGCACGAGTTGGAGCAGGTCCTCGACCTGGGCAATCTACTCCCGGTGGTGGCCCGCAAGCTGTCCCTGGGCCAGCGGATGCGGGCCGACCTGGCCGCGGTACTCCTGCACAGTCCTCGGGTCCTCTACCTGGACGAACCGACCATCGGGCTGGATATCACCGCCCGTGACGCGGTACGCGGATTCCTGCGCGACCTGACCGACAACGGCACCACGCTGATGCTCACCACGCACGACCTCGGGGACATCGAGGAGGTCTGCGAACGGATCGTCATCATCGACCAGGGCCGGGTCATCCACGACGGCTCGCTGACCGCGATCAAGGCCGAACTGGCTCGCGACCGCACGATGCACCTCCTGCTCACCGCCGAGAGCCCCGGCATCGACCTCTCCGCCGCGCTGCCCGGCACCTGGTCCGCCATGGACGAGGGGAACCGTCGTCTGTCGGTACGCTTCGACCGTTTCGCCTACGGCGCCGGAGACGTCCTGTCCGCCGTGGCGGGACACGCGACGGTTGCCGACGTACACATCGACGAGCCGTCCATCGACGACATCATCCGCCGGATCTACGCCGGGGCCGCGAGCGGCGCCGGCGTCCCGATGCCGGGATGAGGGCCTATCGGGCGGTGGCCCGCGTGGCCTGGTCCACCGTGCTGGTCTACCGCGGAAACTTCCTGCTGCAGTTGGTCGGCGTCGCGGTGCAGACCGTGGCCCTGCTCGCGGTCTGGCGAGTGGTGCTGGTTGACGGTGAGGGCAACCCGAGCGGCTTCACCTGGGAAGAGATGAAGGCCTACCTGCTGGTCGCCTTCGCCACCGGCACGGTGCTGTCCGGCTTCACCGACTCCTTGCTGGCCGACCGGGTGCTCAGTGGCGCGGTCGCCCTCGACCTGGTCAAGCCGGTGGACTATCAGCTGGCGCGGTTCGCGGAGGCACTCGGCTACCTGCTGGCCGAGATCCTCTCGGTGGCCGTGATGGGTGCCGTGCTGGTGCTCGCCTTCGGTGGGATCCCGGTGCCCTCCGGCGTCCCGGCGGTGCTGTTCATGGTGAGCCTGCTCGCTGTCGTGCCGCTCAAGTTCGGGCTGGTCTACCTGACCGGGCTGGCGTCCTTCTGGACCGAGAACTACCAGGGTGTGAGCCTGACGCGGGTCGCCGTCACCAACATCCTCTCCGGGGCGCTGGTGCCGATCGCGCTGTACCCGGAAGCGCTGCGTTGGCTGTGCCAGGTGTCACCGTTCGCCGGGATCGTCTCCACCCCGGCACTGCTCTACCTCGGCCGGGTCGACGGCGCCGCCGCCGTCCGGCTGATTCTGTGGCAGCTCTTCTGGGCGCTCGTGCTCTGGGCCGGCGCCCGCATGGTGTTCCGGGCCGCCCTGCGCCGTCTCGTGGTCCACGGGGGTTGACGTGCGCGAAGCTGCCATCCTGACCCGGGTCTACCTGCGCATGCTCGGCGCCTACCTGCGGGCCGTGCTGGAGTACCGCACCGACGCGCTCCTACTGGTCCTGGCGACCGTGCTGACCCAGGTCGCGGGCGTCGTCTTCCTCCTCGTCGTCTTCACCCAGGTGCCCACGCTGGGCGGCTGGACACGGTGGGAGGTCATGTGTGTGTACGCCATGGTGGTGCTCGCCGAGGGCATCGGTTCGCTGTTCTTCGAGGGTTCCTGGCACCTCGCCGCGTTCGTGAATCTCGGTGTCCTCGACTACCTGCTGGTACGCCCCTATCCCGTGGTGCTCCAGGTGATGGGTGCCACGCTCGGCCCGAACGGCCTGGGCGGCGCGGTGCTGGGGATCGGGCTGCTCGTGGCGGCGGCGCCCCGGATCGAGGTGGACTGGGATCCGATCTCGGTCGGCTGGGCGCTGCTCCTGCTGGGCAGTGGCGTCGTGGTCAAAGTGGCCATCAACCTGGCCAGCAACAGCACCGCGTTCTGGCTGCTCAGCCCGTCCAGTTCGTCGGCCGCGACCATTCACACGCTCGGCGATCTCGCCCGTTATCCGATCACGGTGTACAGCTTCGGCGTACGGGCCGTGCTGACCATCGTCCCGCTCGCCTTCGTGGGGTACTTCCCGGTCGCGAACCTGCTGGGCAAGGGCGTGTCCGGGACGATCGGGGCGTTCACGCCGGTTGTCGCGGCGGGCTGTGCCCTCGGCGCCTGGGCCTACTTCCGTCGGGGACTACGCCGTTACGAGAGTTCAGGGAGCTGAGATGACTCATCTCGCGTCGACCGCACAATGGGCAGAGGTCTCGTTGGTCGGGCGGTACGAGCAGGCGGTAGCCGCCCGGGAGACGATCACGTCGCCGGGCGATCCACCGCCGACCAAGCGCTATCACACCGCACACCGCACACCGCTGCACTGGCCCGGTCCCGGTGCGCCCGAACCGCCCGGGGGTGACCTCGGCCGGTTGAGCCGTTGGCTGCTGGCGTTCGCGCCGACCCGGGTGGAGCACCTGTCGCCGACCGCCATCTCGGTCATCATCGGCCGGCCGGGCGAGGTCAGTGGCAGCGCACGCTACGCGGGTGGCAGTAACGCGCTGCGCCGCAGCGCCCCATCCGGTGGTGCGTTCTATCCCGGTGAGGTGTACCTGGCCTGGAACGGCTCGCCGGACCTGCCCGCCGGGGTGTACCACTACGACCAGGTGCACCACGCGCTGGAGTTGCTGCGCCCCGGCGCCCCCGCGCCACGCCTGGCCGCGGCGCTCGATGACGACCTGCGGCAGCCGAACGCCCTGGTGCTGACCTGTCGACCGTGGAAGAACACCAGCAAGTACACCACCTTCAGCTACCAGATCACCGCCATGGACCTCGGCGTGCTGACCGCGCAGGCACTGACCGTCCTGCCGGCCGCACGTGTGCACTTCTCGTTCGACGGCACAGCGGTCGAGGACCTGCTCGGAATCGACGGCAGCGTGGAGAGTGGCTATGCGGTCGTGGAGTTGCAGGGACCGGCGGTGCCGGCGGTCGAACCGCTGGGCGAGCTCGCACCGGGGCTGACCGAGCGAGGGCTGGAAGTGGACCGCCGGACGGTGCCTTCCGTGCATCCAAGCGCTCTTGCGCTGCACGCCGCCTGCCGCTCCGACCCGCTGCGCGGCAAGCGCACGGCCGCCGATCCCGGCACCGCCGGGCCGCAGCCGGGCCGGACCGTACGGCTGCCGGCGCCGCCCCCACCGGACCTCATCGCGGCACTGTCTCGCCGCCGGGCCGCCCCGAGCATGCGGCCGGGACTGACGGTGGAGCAACTCGCCGGCGTGCTCGCGCACGCCGGCACCGACCTGGCGACGGATGCCGTCCCCACCGGTCTGCGCCCCACACTCTGGTGCGCGGTCAACACGGTTGCGGGCCTGCCCGGGGGCGGATACCGGTACGACCCGGTCGCGCACACGCTGATCGCCACCGGCGGCAACCGATCGGCCGGAGCGATGACCCGCGCGACCGGCAACGTCGCCGGCCGGATGATCTCTGCCGGTGCCACGATCTATGTCGTGGCCGGGCCCGATGCGGTTCCGGACCGTCTGGCGCCCTGGTCCTACCGCCTGCTGCTGATGCTCGCCGGGACTGTCGTGCAGAAGGCCTGTCTCGCCGGCGCGGCGGTCGGGGCCGCGACCCGGCCGATCCTCAGCTTCCTGCCCGACGAGGTGCGCGGCCTGCTCGACCTGCCCCCGCAGCACACCACCCTGGTGCAGGTACACATCGGTGCGCCCGGCCCGTGCCCGGGCCTGCTGTCGATGCCGGTGCTCGACGACCCCACACCCTCACAACGGTAGGAGCACAGGCATGAACGGTAGACCGATCCCGGCACCCGTGGACCACACACCCGAGGCGGTACTGGGCGAGCTCGCCGCACACGGCGCGGTGCTGGTCCGTGGCGCAGCCGCGCCACGGGAGACCTTCCACGCCCTCGGCGACGCCCTGATGGAGCCGCTGCGACACGAATACCGGCTCACGGCGGAGCGCGACGTCGTCCCGGGCGACCCCACCACCACCACGGTGACCCGCGGCACCGCAGGGCTGCCGCTGCACCGGGAGGCCTCGTACCTGCCGGGCGCTCCGGACCTACTGACATTCCACTGTGTACGGCCAGCGGCGGCGCACGGCCTGACGACGCTCTGCGACGGGGTGGCGGTCCTGGCCGCCTTGGAGCCCGCGCTACGCACCCGGTTGGAACGGCTGGAGATCGTCTGGGAGACCCCGGTCGGGCCGGAGCACTGGCCGGTGCTGGCCGGAACGAGCGAC
Organism: Micromonospora sp. NPDC000316; assembly: GCF_042898885.1. NCBI lineage: Bacteria > Bacillati > Actinomycetota > Actinomycetes > Micromonosporales > Micromonosporaceae > Micromonospora > Micromonospora sp. NPDC000316. The sequence continues at coordinate 4,451 of NZ_JBIAZG010000035.1, read as the reverse complement.
CGTACGGCAGCGATCCGGTCCATCCGTGACTGGTCCGCCCATCTGCTGCCGTGGCAGACGATCGACGCCACCTTCGAGGGCGACGTCATGACTGTCGCCTTCGGCACCCTGTGCGCCCCGCCGACCCTGTTCGGCGGCATGCCGGCCTTCTGCACCTCGCTGTTCGTCACCGACCCGGAGGCTGGGGACTACGTCGAGGGGCGGCTGCGGGTGCGGCTGGCCGACGGTGCCCCGTTCCCCGGGGACGTGCTGCGGGCGCTGCGGCACGTCGCGGACCGGCTGACGGTGGCCGTGCCGTGGCGCGCGGGCGACACCGTCCTCGTGGACAACACCAGATTCATGCACGGCCGACAGGCCTTCGACGACCCGGCCAGGAACGTCCTGGTCCGGATGGGACATCTACGGCAGGCGTGGATGCCGATGCCAGCGGTGGGAGAAGCGATCCGATGAGACCGAAGCTGCGCGACGACTGCACGTACGTCGCCGTCGACGACGGTGTTTACCTGGAGGCCGCGACCGGCACGGTGCACATCACCGGGCGGTCCGCGTTTGCCCTGGTGGACCGCATCGCCGCGCACCTCACCGGTGAGCGGACCCTCGCCGAACTGACGGCCGCCCTGCCCGAGGCGCACCGTCAGGCCGTCACGAACCTGGTCACCGAGTTACTGCAACGGAAGCTGGCCCGTGACGTCGACGCCGACCCTCCGCACGGCCTCTCCTCCTCCGAGTTGGCCCGCTACCAGGAGGAGATCGCCTTCGCCGAGCACGTGGCCAACGCCTCCGTCGGCAGGTTCGAGGCATTCCGGAACAGCCGGGTGCTGCTGATCGGCGCGGGTGCGACGATGGCGGCCCTGCTGCAGTCGCTGTTCAAGTTGGGTCTGCGGGCACCGGCGCTGGCGTCCACGGCGGAGGTCCCCGACGGCAACGAGACGTACCAGCGGATCCTCGACCGGTGCCGGGCCGAGGACCCGGAGCGCGGCCTGACCACGGTGGATGTGACGGGCCGCCTGGACGACGCCGACCAGGCCCGGGACCTGCTCTCCGGATACGACGCCGTGCTGCATTGCAGCGACCGGCGGATGCCGGCCCGCGCCCGCGTACTGGCCCGTGCCGGACGGACGGCCGGGATACCGGTACTGCACGCGATGCCGCTCACCGGCGACGCCTGGCTTGGCCCGACGGGTGAGGGCGCCTGCTGGGAGTGCCTCTGGTGGAACCTTCGGGGGACGGCGGTCGAGGACAGCCACCTCCGCGCGGCGTTGGAGGCCGACGATCCGGAGTCGTTCGAACCGTACCTGTCCGCGCCGCTGTCCGCCCTGGTCGGCACCAAGCTGGCCTTCGCCTACTTCCGGCAGGCGATCGGTGCGGAGGACGCAGGCAGGGTGGTCACCCGTATCGACCTGGAGACGGCGGTGACGAGTGAGCACGCCGTGGCGGCCCACCCTCGATGCGCGCCGTGCGGCGCCGGCACCGCCACGGCTGACGTACCGCCCGTGGACGCCGAGACCTTCTCCACGGCGGTCGCCACGCTGGTGGACGAGCGGCTCGGCCCGATTCTGCGCCTCGGCACCGGCGAGCACACCCAGTTGCCGGTGAACGTGGTCGACGTCAGCTTCGCCGATCCGACGGCAGCCGGGAAAGGACCGCAGACGCTGACCGTGGTGGGAACCAGCCGGTCCGAAGCCCTACGCAGGGCCGCCACCGTGGGCCTGGAGACAATCGCCGCCGCCGTCGACTCCACCGTCGCGCCGGTCACCCGCTGCGGTGTCGCCGGCGGCTTCACCTGGCCGGAGGCGCAGGTCCGGGCCATCCTTCGGCTGCACCATGCGTACGGCGGCTCGATACCGCCGTCCGGGCCGGACAGCGACGCGGAACCAGGCTCCCCGGGAGCGTGGCTGGACCCGTCCGCCTGGCCGGCGGCGACCCTCCCGCTGGTGGAGGACGCGGCAATCCTCGGCACGGAGCTGTACGCCTGGCACACCGGTACCGCCACGCCGACCGTCTTCGTGGGCGGCGGTGGCCTCTGGCTGGCCCGTGCCTGCTCAGTCGACGTCGACAGTGCGCTGACCGCCGCGGTGCAGGCCGCTCTCGCGCACCTGGCCGGGCTCTCGCCGGCCGGCTGCGACGTCGGTGTCGAGCCTGGGGCGACCGTCGACTGGGACGGGCACCTCGCACGGCTGCGGAACGCGGACATCGGCGAAGGGCCCCGGATCAGCCTGCGGCGGCTCGACGGCGGCCCCGCCGTACGGTCGGCTCTGCCCTTTGTGGCAATCGCGTCAGTGATGCCGGCATGACGCCCCCTGCGGCTGGGCCCCCGGTGGCTGAGCTCTCCGCGGCTGAGCTGTCGGCGGTGTTGACCGAGGTGCGGGTGGTCGGCGACGACCTGCTCGTCGAAGCGGTGCGGTCGGCGGTGGACGTGCCGGTGCGGCAGGAGGACGGGTCGGCGAAGCCTCCCGGCGCTGGCATCTCGCTGACGGTGGCGGCCGACCGGCTCCGGGTCAGGATCGGTCCGCTGCTGGTTCCAGGCACCGTCGGATGCGGCCGATGCGTGGCGACCCGGGAAGACCGAAACCAGGTGGTGCTGAAACCGCACCAGCGCGCGGCTGCCCAGGACACCGGTCCGGCGGCGCCGCCGGTGGTGGGCGCTCCGGTGCGGGACGTGGTGACGGCACTGCTGACCGACGAGGTACGGCGGCTGGCCGTCGGCAGCACCGCCCGGACCGCCGGCGCGGTGCTGGACGTGTCGACCACGACGGCGGAGATCAGCCGGCACCCGTTCCTGCCGGACCCGTGCTGCCCCGAATGCGGCGACCTTCCCCCGGACACCCCGCAGGCGGCGATGCTGCCGCTGGGGCCACGACCGAAGGCGGAGCCGGACCACTACCGGATTCGCCGGCTGGGTGACGAACACGCTGAGCTGACCCGGACTCTGGTCGACGCGAAGACAGGGGTGATCGCCTCCCTTGCCGTCCGTCACCACGGCCCGATGGTGGTCACCGAGGCGTTGAGCGGACCTGTGTGCTGCACGGACTGCACCGGATACGCGCGGACCCTCAACCTGCCGGACAGCGTCGCGGTGTCCATTGCGGAGACTCTGGACCGTCTCGGGGGCATGCGGGCACGCGCCCGACGCACCTCCGTGCACGCGTCCTTCCGAGAGTTGGGCACCGAGCGGGCCGTCGACCCGGACACCCTGGGCCTGTCGACCACCGCGCCCGCGGGGCAGCGCTATGACCCGGAGGTGCCGATGGAATGGGTGTACGCGTACTCGTTCCGCCGTGACGAGCCGGTTCTGGTCCCCGAGTTCGTCGCCTACTTCGGTGCACATGCCACCTTCGGCGGGTTGGAATGCTCGAACGGCTGCGCGATCGGCGGCACCCTGGAGGAGGCGATCCTGCACGGCATCTTCGAGATCGCCGAGCGGGACGCGGCACTGGCCACCTGGCTGACCCGGCGACCCGCCCGGCGGGTGAATCCGCACAGCACCGCCAGTGCGCATACCCGCCTGCTGCTGGCCTGGCTGGAACGCAGTACCGGCAGCCGGGTGCGCGCCTTCGACATCACCATGCCCGAAGGCGTACCTTCTCTCTGGCTCATGCTCGTCGACGAGCGTGACCGGCCTGCGGAGCCGAAGGTGTTCTCCGCCTCCGGGGCCCACCTCGACCCGGAACGTGCGCTGCGCTCCGCACTGGTGGAACTGGCTGGCGAGGCGGAGCGCATTCGGCTGCAGTTCGACCCGCGGCGCGCGGACCGCCTGGTCGACCATGGCGACGCAATCGTCAAGATCGACGATCACGCCTTCGCCGCGGCGGCACCGAGAGCATGGCCACGCTTCGCCTTTCTCGACCACGACGGCGAGATCGCCACCATGGCGGAGGCGTTCCCACCAGCACAGCGGCACCAACCCGGAGTAGACCAGCTCGACGACCTGCGGCACACCGTCGAGCGGTACCTGAGCGGCGGCACCGACGTCGTCGTCGTGGACCAGAGCGCCGCCGAGCACCGCGCCGCCAACCTGCACGCCGTCAAGGTCGTCATTCCGGGCACCATCCCGATGGCCTTCGGTCACGACAACCGCCGCCTCGGCGACCGAGAGCGCCTGCTAAACCTCCCGGTGCGCCTCGGTCACCGCACCGAGCCACTGCACGTCGATGACCTCAATCCGCACCCTCATCCGTTCCTCTGACGTGCGGCCTCGGCTTGGGGCCACCGGCGGCGGGCCAGGTCGCCGGGCTCAGGGTTGACGACTGGCGGGTCGCGTCACCCGGATCCGGTCCGTGCGGTTGGATTCAGGGCATCGCCGTGTGTCCCTGGGGAGCGCCGCCGTGAGTCCATATGATCAGCTTGACCCGGAGGGCCGACTTCTTCGAAACCACCACCCTGACCGGCGCCCGGCTCTACGTCCTTGCGGTTATCGAACACGCCACCCGCCGCGTCCGCGTTCTCGGTGC
>NZ_JBIAZG010000034.1:0-13877 GCF_042898885.1 Micromonospora sp. NPDC000316 | reverse complement strand
CCGGTCTTTGAGGATCGTCAGCGACTTCGTCCACCCGATCCGCTCAGCGATCACCGTCGCCGGCATCCGCGGGAACTCCGCGAGCAACGCCCGGACCTGCGGCTCGACATCGTCCACAAACGAACCGCGGGGGCCGCGCTCACGCGACGGCGGCGCCTCAGCCCGAAGCGCCGAACGGACCGTGTTACGCGCCAAACCCAGCCGGCGCGCGATCTCCTTGATCGGAACACCCTCGGCCCGATGCAGCCGACGAATCTCAGCCCAGTCTTCCAATGCGATCACCCCTCCAGCCTCGGAGGGGTCAGTCCCAATCCGCCGCTAGAGGGTCAGTCTCAGCGCGTCGTCGACATCTGTATTGCTGGTGCTGCCTGTGACTTACCAGGAGGCGGTGCTGGGCTCGGATAGGGGGAGCAGGCTGGGAGCAGCGGGGTGCCCTGAACGGCCTTGAACTGCGTCCAACGGCGCCGAACGGCCCTCAACTGCACCCGCCCTACCTGCGGCTCTATGTTTCCGCAGGTCAGAGTCGGTGCGGCGTCCTTGTTTCCCGCGGAGTGCTCTGCGGTTCTGCGTAGCAGTCGGCAGCGCTCTATGTCGCCTGGCAGAGGAGTGTGCGCAGGTGAAGGCGGTAAGGAGTCGTTGGTTGGCCCGGCCTTGCAACTGGGAGCAGATTGGGTGCAGGTTGGCGAAGGGGTCTTCGCGCCCGAAGTGCTCACCGGTGCCGGATAGAGACGAGGCGCTTTGACCTGCGGTGATGGAGATCGAGCGGTGTGGCGTGACCTCTCAGTAGAGGTCGAAGTGGTTAGGCGTTGGTGCTCCCGGGATGGCTGGCGCCGGTCGGCGTCTGGGTTCGCCTGGGTGTTCTGGTCCCTTGAATTCGCCCTGGGGGCGTAGCGAGGCCACTTCCGAAGGCTAGACATTCGTCGGGCATCCGACGAAACCATGCTGCCATCCCAATGCTCCTGTGGACGTTAAGCTCCGCCAACCGCCCCCGCTGGTGGTGGTTTTGATGCCTTCTTGCTGCTTCGCATGGTGCCAATCGCCTGTTGAAGTTTGGCTGCGATCGTTCGTGTTAGCTGATGCGCGTCACCGAGAACCCGCCGCCGGTCGGCCAGCACCCGCTCGTACAGGGTGATCGCCTCAGCGACCCGCCCCACCGACTCGTAGGCGTACGCCAGGTGGTGAACCGAGGCCAGGCTGTCCGGGTGGTCGTCACCGAGAACCCGCCGCCGGTCGGCCAGCACCCGCTCGTGCAGGGTGATCGCCTCAGCGACCCGCCCCACCGCCTGGTAGGCACCAGCCAGGTTGCTGCCCGAGATCAGGGTGTCCGGGTGGTCGTCACCGAGAACCCGCCGCCGGTCGGCCAGCACCTGCTCGTGCAGGGTGATCGCCTCAGCGATCCGCCCCACCGCCTGGTAGGCGTGGGCCAGGTTGTTGACCGAGGTCAGGGTGTTCGGGTGGTCGTCACCGAGAACCCGCCGCCGGTCGGCCAGCACCCGCTCGTGCAGGGTGATCGCCTCAGCGGCCCGCCCCACCGCCTGGTAGGCGCTAGCCAGGTTACTACCCGAGATCAGGGTGTCCGGGTGGTCGTCACCGAGAACCCGCCGCCGGTCGACCAGCACCTGCTCAAACAGAATGATCGCCTCAGCGGCCCGCCCCACCGCCCGGTAGGCGTGGGCCAGGTTGTTGACCGAGGCCAGGGTGTTCGGGTGGTCGTCACCGAGAACCCGCCGCCGGTCGGCCAGCACCCGCTCGTCCAGGGTGAACGCCTCAGCGGCCCGCCCCACCGCCCGGTAGGCGTACGCCAGGTTGCTACCCGAGATCAGGGTCTTCGGGTGGTCGTCACCGAGAACCCGCCGCCGGTCGACCAGCACCTGCTCGTACAGGGTGATCGCCTCAGCGATCCGCCCCACCGCCTGGTAGGCGTACGCCAGGTTGTTGACCGAGGTCAGGGTGTCCGGGTGGTCGTCACCGAGAACCCGCCGCCGATCGGCCAGCACCCGCTCGTACAGGGTGAACGCCTCAGCGACCCGCCCCACCGCCCGGTAGGCGTACGCCAGGTTGTTGACCGAGGCCAGGGTGTTCGGGTGGTCGTCACCGAGAACCCGCCGCCGGTCGACCAGCACCTGCTCGTACAGGGTGATCGCCTCAGCGATCCGCCCCACCGCCCGGTAGGCACCAGCCAAGTTGCTGCCCGAGACCAGGGTGTCCGGGTGGTCGTCACCGAGAACCCGCCGCCGATCGGCCAGCACCCGCTCGATCAGGATGATCGCCTCAGCGACCCGCCCCACCGCCCGGTAGGCACCAGCCAGGTTGTTGACCGAGGCCAGGGTGCCCGGGTGGTCGTCACCGAGAACCCGCCGCCGATCGGCCAGCACCTGCTCGAACAGGATGATGGCGGTGGCGTGTTGTCCTTGTCCCTGTCGAAAGGTCGCAGCTTGGTTGGCTAGATGCAGCTGCTCGGGTGTGCGGGCTTCGGCGGGTACGGCGCCAGTGAGGGCGTCGATGTGGGGTAGCAGTGTCGTCCATCGGGGCCAGCCAGCCGGGTTCTTCCACGGATCGTCGGGGATGGCTGCGGTCAGCAGCCTGATCGCTTTACCCACCAGACTGTCGGAGTCATTGGCGTCCTGGTTGGCGCGGGTGACTGCTTGCACCAGGCGGTGCATCCCGATCGTCCCATCGGTGCGGTTGATGATGTTGTAGGAGGCGAGTAGCGCTATCGCTTCTCGGACGTCGTCGTGGTCGTCGGCCAATGGATACAGCACGTCCGCGGGTAGTCCGTCGGGTGCCAGCCAGGCCAGCACGTCCAATACCCGTGCGGCCAGTGGCATCTGTGCGGCGAGGGTATTCATGGTGATCTGCCACACTCCAGCGATGGTCCGCTCCGACCGACCGCTAACCCCAATATGTGCGGCAGTGCGGGCGAAACGGTCGGTGAGTCGTTGCCGGTAGCCGTCGAAGTCGACATCCGGGTGGTGACTGATGTAGGCGGCGGCCTGCTCCAACGCCAACGGCAGATCACCCAACGCGCCAGCCAGCCTGCCGGCACCCTCCGGATCGTTCAGGCCGGTCAACTGGTACAGCAGATCCACACTCTCCGCCCGGGCAAGTACCCCTAGCCGCAGCGGCGCCAACCCTGAACGTCGCCACCACGCCCCGCCCACGTCCCGGCGGGTCGTCACCAACACGTCTCCCCGTCCGCGGATCAGTCCGAGCAGGCCGAGGATGTGCTCGACGTCCTCGACGTTGTCCAACACCAACAGCCAGCCCGGGTTGGTTTGCAACCACCCGACCGCCCACTCATGCGCGTCCGCCAACGTCGCCGCCGGATGCAATCGCCGCGTCAGCCCACCCAAGCCCACCGCAATGGCATCCGGGCTGTCCGCGGTCATCCACCACACCAGCCGGTACCGACCCAACGAGTGGCGGGCGTAGTGCAGCACCAACTCCGACTTGCCGATCCCGCCCAGGCCGTGTACCGCCGCCTGGCCGACCGCCACCCCCGACGCATCACCGGCCAGCAAGGCGTCAAGCTGCTCCAAGTCCCGGCCGACGAACACCTGCGACTCGGCCGGCAGATTGTGCACCACAGCACCCTCACCCGGCCGATCACCGACTCGCTGCGGCGGCGGCAACCGCGCCGCGTCCATCCGCACATTCGTCTGCACGTTGTGGGGGCCGATCTGCACCGCCGACGAGCTATCCACCCGCACCGACGGCGACCCGCCGGCACCGTTCGGTGGTGTGGTCACCTCAGGCCATCCGGGGCCAGCCCGAAGTGATTGGTCTGCGTGTTGCGCGATCCCACCTGCACCCCCTGCGACCCGAGCACCGTGACCGACCAGCCCGATACCCCGGCGTCGGCCAACACCCGCGCCACATCCTCCGCCAACTGGGCGTCCTCGGACAGGGCCGTCACCACCGCCGCCCGCAGCAGCTCCCGGCCAGCCTCATCATCAGGCTGCTCACCCACCTCCGTTACCGCCAGAACGATCTGCCCCGACCGACCCGACCCCAACAACCGCCGCAACACCCGCCGCCCCACCCCCACACCCGCCTCCGCCGTCGCGTCAGCAGACTGATCCACCACCCGCTGCACCACCGCCCCGCCATACGCCGCCGCCACCGCCGTCAGATACGGCACCACCACACCCGCCAACTCAGGAACACCCACCGCCCCGCCTCCTTCGACCATCAGCCATCAGCTACACGAACCACGATCACCACCGACAACCAACGACGCGACGAACAGACAGAAACCCGACTCACGACCCCACCCACCCTCGTTTCCATCACTGTCTGCCGCCGGCCCACACCCTGGAGTTCTGCCTGGGTCGGCGGTGGACGGGTTGGCATCCCCCCACCACTACCACCCACCGCCCGGAACCGTTCGGCAACTCCATCTCGGAGTCGTCTGGCCCCCGCCGGAGGCACAATCTCTGACCCCAGCCCCCGCCGCACCCTGCGTCCCCTTCTCCACTTCACCTCTTCCGCACCTCGGACCCCTGAGCGGTCGGCGTGACTTCTGTTCGGCAACTCTCCCGGTCTGGCCGTCGACCGGTCCGCGGTTCCCGTCGTGAGGCTGCATGCGTGACGTGAGGACGGGCGTTGTCCTCCTGGTCCCGGTCGTTCTCCGGGGCTTGTCACCGGGTTCCTTCACGAACCCAGGGGTGACGCGCGGGTCGGGCTTGGGTTTCGGGCCGGCTGACTTTCCGCCCCGCCGCCGAAGGCGGTCGGGGCGGCGGCTCCGTCAGGAGCCGGTTACCGCGCCCGGCCCGCGTCGCGCGGAGCGCCTTGACCGGGCTCTGGCACCAACTCCGCATCACCCCGTGCAACGAGCGGTGCACCAACTGGCTGCTCTACGGCATCCAACCCAAGAAAGCACACGACGGCTGCAAGCGGGACGCTGCAAGGGAAAGGTCCACCAACGCGCCACCCTCGGCATCGGCGGCCGACGCATCCTCGTTTCCCGCGACCGGTTCGGAGAATCTTCGCCGACCACCGCACCGACGCCCGCGCCTGGGTCTGCAACCTCCTCGGCATCACCACCAGGCACCGACGACGCCGACCCCGCCGGCCCGGACCAACCCGCACTCCTGGCCGCGAGAGATTGCGGCGCCACCACCGCCCCGACCACCGTCAACCGTCCCCCCACGCGCTGATCAGGAGGGAGTCGTGGAACGCGCCATCGTCCCGATCAACGCCCGGTCGTACTTCGCCACCACGGGCCCCGGCGCATCCGGCCCTGTGCTGCGTATGGCAGGCAACCGGGCCCGCGACCCAGCCACCCGGATCTGGCCGCCGACCGGTGCGCGCTTCGCCTCGGAGCCCCGGTCGCGGTTGAATAAGCGTCGGCCTCGCCGCTGGAGACGTGCCGAAGCGGAGCCCCAAGGTGCCTGGGCGACGCCAGGGCCACGGGCCCGGGATTGGGGGAGCAGGGTGGGAGCAGCCGGGTGTCCTGAACGGCGTTGAACTGCATCCAATAGCGCACAACGGCGCTCAACCGCACCTGCCCCCACCTGCGGCTTCCCGTTTCTGCAGGTCGGAGGGGGTGCAGCGTCCTGTTTCCCGCGGAGTGCTCTGCGGTTCTGCACAGCGGTCGACAACTCTCTATGTTGCCTGGCTGGGGAGTGTGCGCAGGTCAAGGCGGTAAGGAGCCGTTGGTTGGCCTGGCCTTGCACCTGGGAGCAGATTGGGTGCAGGTTGGCGAAGTGGTCACCGCGTCCGAAGTGCTCACCGACGCCGGGCATAGACGAGGGCTCTCACCTGCGGTGATATAGGCGAGCGGTGCGGCGTGACCTCCCAGTGGAGACCTAAGTGGTCAGGGCTCGCTGCTTCCAGCATTGCTCGTGTCCCCGGTTACGGGTCGCTGATCGTCACAGTGACAGGTTTGCTGTACATCGATGTTCGGTCGCGCACTCCCGCCGTGCCGGACCATCAGCTGGTTCCATTAGCTGAGACACCGATCTCACTCGCGGCGCCGTGACCAGCGCATCCTCTGCGGTGACCTCTTCGGCGGACCCGAAGGTGTCAGCCGTGGTGTTCCCGGTCGTCGATCGGGCGGCGCCCGCTCAGGCCGAACGTACTATCGCCAACGGCGTCACGCCCGTCGGGAGGCTAGCGTCGATGCGATACCTGGGCCGGCTGGACCACGCGCAGCCGATAGTGGCGCGCAGGTTCCCGTAGTTGTTCGCGGTTCAACGGAGGACGAGCGCGTCGCCGATGCGTAGAACTCTGCCATCGTGGTGGATGTGCTGACCGTCGTCGAACGCGGTGCTGGTTATTCGGAACCGCGACGGTTGGGTGATCTCCTCGCTGGCGAGAGTCCACGGCACTGCGGGATCTGCGCCTGGCACCGCGGCGAGCAGGACGGCACCGCCGTGGTGAGGGACGTTGTGGTCGTCGTGGGGCTCGTCGTACCGGGCATGACGCAGCATGACCGGGCCGGAGCGGATTGCCTCGGGTGGCACCTGGGGCGGTACGTGACGCCACCGTTGTTCAAGCTCCGCAAACGCTGTCTGGCGCTCGGCTCCACGGTGTGCGCTCGCGGCGAGAATGGCGCTGCCCGCGTCGGCGGCGACACGGCAGATGTCGAGGATCGGGACGCCGGCGGCCAGATTCGGGTAGTGGTGGACAAGCCGAGCGTGGTTCATCAACATGACGAGCGCTCGAGCTGCGGCCTGCTGCGGTGCGGTCAGGGTCGACGTCGGTAACGGCTTCCGCCGTTGCGGACGTGCGTGTGGCGTGGTGAGGTCGGCTGCCTGGCCGGCCGCCGATTCGTACCATCGCGGGTCGTCGGGCCAGACTGAAGCCTCGGTTGCCTGCAGGCGACCGCTGCGCCCGATCGCCACGGCAGACCCGGCGCTTGTGCGGCTTACGGCCATCCCGATCCGGTCCTCGGCGTCGAACTGCAAGTCGGTGACCCCGTTGAAGGTGAACCTCAGCGGCGCGGCCGGCCAGGGCATCCTGGGCCCGTCCCCCGAGACGCGTCCGGTACTGGGTGTGAACCGCCGTGGAGTGGCCAGGGTTAGGTGTACCTGCAATCCGGCGTCCGCCGGTTGGGCGGTGAGCGAGCGTACGCTGCCGTTGGCGAGGTCGTAATCGTGGGCCAGCGCATCGATGATTTCCGCCGTCAGCCGGAAGGTGCCCGGGAAGACGCGCCCTTGGTAGTCCCGATGTACGGAAGGCTGCGGCCGTGCGGTGGGAAGCACGCCGTCCAGGCCCGGGTCTAGGTCGAACATCAGCGTGCGTCGGTCGGCCCCCAGGTCAGCCATCCATCGGAGGCAGGTGCTGGCTCGTCGGGATCGAAGTGGCCAGGGAGCGCATGCGGCACGCACCAGAGGCAGAGTGTTGTTGTCCCAGATGTCGGCGATGCGGCCGATGCGAGTGCCGTCGAAGCTCCGGGCGTCCGTGGCCAGGGAGGCGATCTCTCGGATGGAGCGATCGAGTAGCCCGGCGAAGGTCTCCAGCGGCGAGCTCACAGCGGCGAGTATGGCAGCTGCGCGAAGAGGAGGGCCGCGTGGATCACGAGGCGACTTGCCGTGGGGGTGCTCCCCGTTCGACCGATGCGGCTGCTGGAGCCAGCGCTGGTGCCAACCAAAGCACTCGTCCGGCAGCTCATGATCGGTCGGCGGTCGGCGGTCGGTGCGAGCCCGGTTAGGGGGAGCAGGTTGGGAGCAGCGGGGTGCCCTGAACGGCCTTGAACTGCGTCCAACGGCATCGAACGGCCCTCAACTGCACCCACCCCTGCCTGCGGCTCCACGTTGCCGCAGGTCAGGGTCATTGCGGCGTCCTGTTTCACCGCGGAGTGCTCAGCCGTTTCGGGCCTTCAGTCGACCGCGTTCTATGTCGCCTGGCAGGAGAGTATGCGCAGGCCAGGGCGGTAAGGAGCTGCTGGGCGGCCGGGGCTTGCAGGTGGGTGCAGATTGGGTGCAGGTTGGCGAAGTGGTCACCGCGCCTGAAGTGCTCACCGACACGGCGCAGAGCTGAGGGTCATGACCTGCGGCGATACAAGCGAGTGGTCCGCCGTGACCTCCCAGAGAAGACCGAAGTGGTCAGGGTTCGCTGCTCCCCTCCTGGTCGGTGCCGGCTGTAGCCCTGCGGCCCGCCGACGCCAATCACGAAGGCATGCTGCATCGAGGTGCGACTCTGGGTACCGTCGTAGTGGCGCCAGTATGGATCCCGCGATTTGAGACTCAAATCCCGTCGGCAAACCTCTGAGCAGGGCCTCCTGAGCGGTGACCTCTTCGGCGTGTCCGAAAGCATCAGGCTGGCGTCATGTCGGTACATACCTCCGTGGCATCCGCCGCAGCGACCGGACGGAGGTCGGTGGCGGAAGGACTACCGCGGCATCTGGGTCATCCACATATGCCAGCGCGGCGATGGCCCCAAACCATAAAATTTCCGGCACGCCCTTGGTTGTCCGTGGCTCGTGGGCCCCCTTGTCTACTCCCTTGGGCGTTGCTCGGCGAACTTCGTTAGGAGTGCGCTCAGTGGCTTGAGTAGGTTGACCGGATCCTGGTACTCGACCTGCTCCTGTTGCTCCCATGTGCCGTCGGCGTTGTATCGGGTGATCTTGTTGACCTTCTTTCGGCCCTTGGTGACTGCAACGAATAGTCCGTAAACCGCCGGCACGGCCAGCAGGAAGGCTGGGTCAACCGGGAGGCGCTCGGCTGCGCTGCGGACTGCCTCACGGACTTCGTCTCGGTTTGCGTTGTCGGCCCAGAACGCGTCGAGCACGACGAGGTCCGCCTCCAGTAGGGCGTCCGAGTTCTCGCTCAGCTCGGTTACCGCCCGGTCGACCAGTTCGTCGGACGCCGCCGCGGCGGCGATCCGTCGCAGCTCGTCGGCCGGAGTGAAGTCGGTTGTCCGGGCAATGAGGTAGCGCACGGCGTACTGGAGCTTGGCAGAATTGGTTCCCTCCGCGTTGAGGAACTGGGCCAGGCTTTCGGTCATTTCCACGATCCCTCCGTCATGAGGTTGACGGACCGCCAGCGCGGCCGCCCTCCAGCTCGTATTCGTTCGCCTGCACGCTCGACGGCCTCCGGCAGCGGCGCGCCGTCGAGGAAGCCGTCGAGGACGTCGATGACCATGCGGCAGCTATCCGCAGCGACCGCGTCCCAGGCCGGCGCGACGACTGCGGCGGTGCCGCCGAGTCGCAGCGCGCCGAACATGCCAAGTCGCTCGCCGAGTCCCCGGATGTGGGCGCTGCCTGTCGAACACCCGGCCGAGAGCAGGACGGCTGGCGCGCGAGGCAGCCGCATGCTGTCGCGCCAGGACCATCTGGCCACACGGCTAGCGTCCGAGGCAGCCGCGACCGTGTGCACTGTGGGGAGGTGACCATCGTGGGCCAATACGAACGCGATGTCGCTGGCGTCGGCGGTGCGGAAGCCGTGACAGAGCATCACGGCGATGTCCACCCCGGACAGCAGTTCGGCGACTGCGGCCGAATCCGCGTCCGAGTTGGCGAGCGCGGTCAGGGTTCGCCCGGTTCGCGCGCAAAGATCCTCGAGCTGGCGCCTTGCGGCGGTGAATGCGTCGAGCGTCGGTGTGCTTTCGCGATGAGTCGGCACGGTGACGAGCCCAACGCGGGTCAGCCGGCGTCGGTCGATGGTCGGTGTGACCAGCAGGGACGACCAGCTGGGGGCGTATGAGGTGGTCCAATGCGCTTTTCGCACCGCGTGCCACGGCAGCCCGTGATGCTCGGCGTGGTCGATGATCACGAGGTGGGGCCTTTCGTTCTTCGCGGCTGGGATCAGCGCACGTAACCAATCCTCGGCTATGCGCCATTCTTTTAGGTCCAGCGGGTCGCCCGGACCGTCCGGGGGCCAGGCGTCCAGACGCTCGCGCAGCCGCGCGACGAGGGGCCCGAGCCTGACGTGCAGGCTGGGCGTGTCATAGGGCCGTACGGTGCCATCCGGCGAGATGCTAGTCAGCATTGTCCGGTAGCTCTTCTCGTGGTCGAGCCACTCCAGTACGTACAGGTCTCCCGCTGGCCGAGCGAGCCGCGCGATGACCTTGTCAGGTAGCCCTTCTCGCAACAGGGCGACGTCGCGAGTCGGTCCGTCGATGCGGCGGCCGAGCATTGCGCGTCCGGTGACGTCGCGCTGCAGGTCGGCGATCAGGCGCAGCAGGCTCGCGTCGGCGTCCTGATCGACGGCCGCGTCTGCCATGTCCCAGAGCCTTTGCTGCTGCGCTGCGGTGCGCTCAACCAGGACGCCGGCGTCGGCGACGGCACCGTACTTGGCTGACATGGCTTCGGCGACGCAGACCAAGCGGGACCGCGCGGTCTCGGCATCGCCTTCCGCGAGTCGGAGCGCTGCGACTGACAGCAGTGCGAAGGGGTCCGGATCCGCGGCTCGGGTGCGGAGATCGACCTCCAACTGCCAGAGCTCCGCCGCGTCGGTACCGCCGAGGAGTTCAGTCAGGAAGGCGCTGTGCCGGGCTAGCCTTATGGCCGTGAGGAGGTTGCTGGCGTCGACGGCGCTGTGGATGCGCGACACCGCAGCGCGGACAACCTTCTGTGCCGCTGTCCGGCCGGCCTCATCGGCGCGCTCAATGACCTTGATCCACTGTATTAGGACAATCGCGAGCATTTCGTCTTGGTCCGGGATGCCCATTGACGCCACGGCGTCGACATCGCCGGGTTGCCCGTCCTCGCTCGGCAACACGGACTGCAGTGCGACCGCACGATGGGCCCATGGACCGGCTGTGAGCGCCAGCGCCTCCCGCCGCGCTTCGGCGGCGTCTGCAAAGCGGCCCAGCTCGTCGTACGATACGGCTAGGCTCTCGAGGATCGCGAGCCGGCGTCCGCCAACGGCGTCTGATAGCAACTCGCGGAGCATGGCGGCCGAGTGGTCGGGCCAGCCCAGGGTGCGCAGCAGGATCGCGCGGTTGTGTTGCACGGTCGGGCGCCCCTCGTCGGTGACAAGCGGGAGCAGGGCGTCGAGGACGGCTAGGGCCTCGCGGTTGTGGCCGAGCAGGCGGAGAGCGTTCGATCGCTCGACGGCGAGATCGGCTTGTGCCGCCGGCGACAACCGGCTCTCGTCGGGTGCCGCCTGTGCCCCAAGCCGCTTGATCGCCATCGCGGGGTAGTCGCCCTCCTTGCACGCTTCGCCGAATCGGGCCAGCAGGATCGCCGTGCGTTCCGGATCACCCTTCACCTTTTCGATCATCAGATCGAGGAACCGTTCCAGGTCGGCAGGCCGGCGCTCGGCCGCGAGCTGCCGGAACACCATCCGCGTCAGGGCATCCAGTGCCACCTCGTCGCCGAGGTCGGCATCGAATCGGTCAGCCAGCCACTCTGGGGACCGCGTGGTCAGTCGCGGCCGTATCCCGTCGCGGAGCACGTCCATAACGACCTGATGGTGGTTGAGGTCGCCGAGCAGCTCGGGCAGTACGGCGGCATAGGGCGGTCGGTCCAGCTGTGCCCGCATGTAGAAGTCCCAGAGATCCTGGTAGCGCAGGGTGTCGCGGACCAAATCGGGCGAGAGACGGAACGGCAGCAGCTCATCGGCTCCGTGCCGGATCGTCGCCTCTACGTGGCAGTACAGGGCGGCCCAGGCACCGGCGTGCGTGTTCGTGACCCCGCTGTACAGGCAGGCCAGCGCGTGCACGGCGGCCAGGGTGTACCGGTGCAGCGGGTGCGGCTTGTCCGCATCGCGGCGGGTGATCAGGCTCTCGAGGAACGCCACGTCGGCGGGCTGGACGAAGCCCGGCGCGAGAACTCGCCGCACGTCTCGGTCTAGGCTCGCATCGAGGGGCAAATCGATAAGCGCGATCAGGACCGCTTTCCGCAGGTCAGCGAGGCGCTGACGGTCCGGCACGCCGAGCAGTCGATCGCCGCCCTTGAGGTCGCCGTCAACGAGCGCCCCAATGATCAGCTGGCTCGGCGCGTCGATGGACAGCAGACAGCTCCTCGTGAGCCGGCTGTCTCGGCCGACGAGGAAGTCCCGCGCAACCCGCAGGGCACCCGCCCGCCTGCTCACTACATTGCGCCGGAAGACCTCGATCGATCGCGCCCGGCGGGGTGGCGGTGCTTCAGGCCCGAGGACTGCAACGGCGGCCCGTAGTAGATCCGCCCGGCCCGCCGGAACGCACACGTCGGCCGACGACAATACGGCCCTACTGTCGCGCAAGACGTACGCCTCGGCTGCGGTCTGCCTGGTCCCGCAGGCGGGACAGCGCTGGAATCCATCGATGTGTGGCAACCGCCGCAGGTCGTCGGCCATCCAAAGGTCGAGCAAGACCACGCGCGTGGAGTCTGCGACTGACGCCACGTGGCCACACTCGCTACAGACGCTCGCCGACATTCAGCGAGCCTCGCATGACGGCTGGTAACCGGGCAACCATCCCTGACGGGCGTCATCGCATGTTGTAGGTCTGACGAGGGTTCGGCCACGAGGCGTCGGCCGCCCAGAATCCGCTCGGCGTTTGTCACATCGTCACAACTACCTGCAGAACCGTAGATCACTCCGCAGTAGACGTAGCTGGATCTCCAGCGCCGCTACCGCATCACCGATCTCCGACACAGCGCTCACCGTACCGGCAAGACGTCCCGCGCGAGCGGCCATCGGGTGTCAGTTGACGATATCAACTCCGCCGAGACTATTGATCAACTGCCTTAATTCCAAATCAGCGATCGGCTCAAAACGGGCAGGGAACGTCGGATTGCCGGTGCCTGGCGACAGCGTCACACGCGGGGCCGGCAGCTTTGGCGCGTTACCGCTGAGGTGCAGGTCGCGGGGCCACCTCATGTCCGGGTGTCGATAGACCGTGAAGGAGCACCAGGTGACCTGTCCCTCGTTGGCGATCTTGATAAGTTCGGGAGTCAAGGTGACAGCCGCACCCTGGCTGCGGTGGGTCGCGATGAGCAGACGATTCGGGGCGACCGGCAGCAGGAGGTCCGCGTCATCCGGAAGCGCCCCTGTCCAGCCCAGCGGGGGTCCGCTCGGATGCCACAGGACGGCTGGAGAGTCGCTGACCAACAACGTGCGGCGTGAGCCGGACGCCAGAACGAGGTCGCGACTCTCCAGGTTGTTCGCCAAGCGGTCGGCCGTTCTGAGCATGAGGCGTAGCCGGGTTCGGGACTTGTCTGTATCGGCAGGCTTTGCTGGAGCATCCCAGCGTGCCTGCTCGAGGACGGCTTGCAGTTCAGCGCCAGCGAGCGGGCTGGCGCGGCTCTTGTTGACCTCGCTGACGACTTCCGCCGCATACATAATTGGCCACAGATGAATTTCGATTTGCTGGTCGATGCTACGGAAGGTCGGGGTACGGGCGATCTGGAAAGCGACCAACCTCTTGAGGGTGCTCAGATCCGTCTGTGCGGACGGGAGTCGGCCGACGACGAGGTCTTGGACCATCCGCTTGGCCGGATCCTCGATGTGGTTAGCAAGGTACGTCTCGACGGCCTGAGGGTCGGTAGCGGCAGGGGACTCGTCCCGATAGAAGTGAGCCATCACCGCCGCACCCTTCACGCCCGTAAGGTGCTCCTTGCCGGCTCGGTTATGTGCCACCAGTCGCCCGTTTCTGGCGAAAGCGTTGAGCCAGAGTTGCGGAACGGTGTGGTTCCGGCGCGGAGGAGGCATGCGTCGTAGTGTCCCAACCTTGTCCTGGAGGCGTCGACCGGTTTCCTTCCTCGTCCGGTCACCCTGGCGCATTGTCATGCCGCTGACAAGGCGCGCCATCCTGTGAGGGCGGTCGGTGAACGTGAGGCAATGGGAGCAGGTCGGGAGCGCTTGAGGCCAGCGGTCGCTCGCCGGGCACCGCCGCCAGCCAGGGCCGCTGCCCTGTCTGTCAGGGTGAGTTGAGGCCAGCGGCTCATAGCAAGTCCGCCGGACAGGGCGAGTTCAGGATCGAGAAGCGTTGAATACTGCTGTTGA
>NZ_JBIAZG010000033.1:0-14388 GCF_042898885.1 Micromonospora sp. NPDC000316 | reverse complement strand
GGCGTACTGGGTAGTGTCACGATGATCCTCTTCCTGTCTCCCGGCAAGCCTAGCCGCACCGGGAAGGCTGCCTCATCTCAGCCTGACAGACAGGGCCGGCCGCGCCGAGCGCCTGCAGGCCAAACTTCGGGTGCACACGTTGGGTGCGGAAGTGCGTTTCACAAACGCTGGTGAGCTCGACCTGGGGCAAGCCCGTCACATGCTCGCCGTGGGCCGCGAACTCCGCACTTACCTTGCAAGTCTGACATACCCCAAACGCCAGCCCGGGCGGCCTTCGCGCCGCGACCGCCGGGAGTACTCTCCCATCAGGTGCGCCGGGAAGTCTGGTCGGCAGGTCATGTCGTGCTGCGGCTTCTGGAGGCTCCGATGGGCGTTTCTGCCCTGCGCACCGAACATCTGTCCAAGCGGTACGGGCGGCTGCTCGCCCTCGATGGCCTCACCCTCGACGTCGCGGCGGGTGAGGTGTTCGGGTTTCTCGGCCCCAACGGCGCCGGAAAGTCAACGACGATCCGGCTGTTGCTCGGCCTTGCCCGACCCACCTCCGGACGGGCGTGGATCTTCGACACCGATGCCGCCGATGTCGCCGCGGCCCACCGCAGGCTCGCCTACGTGCCGGCGGATGCGGCGCTGTGGCCACGGATGACCGGCGCCGAGGTGCTGGACCTACTCGCCCGCGTCGGCCCCGGCACGGACACCGCCTACCGCGACGAGCTCATCCAACGGTTCGCGCTGGACGTGTCCAAACCTGCCGGCACCTACTCGACGGGCAACCGGCAGAAGGTCGCTCTGATCGCGGCGTTCGCCACCCGGGCGCCTCTGCTGGTGCTGGACGAGCCAACCAGCGGCCTGGACCCGCTCGTGGAACTACAGTTCCGGCAGGCGGTCGGGGTGGCCCGCGACAACGGGCAGACAGTGTTCCTCAGCTCCCACCAACTCGCCGAGGTCGAGGCCGTCTGCGACCGCGTCGGCATCCTGCGCGCCGGCGAGCTGGTGGAGGTGGCGTCCGTCGCACAGCTGCGCCGGCTGCACCACACCGAGGTTGCCGCGACATTCACCGGCACGCCACCGGACCTCGCTGGTGTCCTCGGCGTCGACGGCCTGCACCAAGACGGCGCCACTACCGTCCGGTTCACCCTGAGCGGCTCCCCCGACGCGGCGTTGCGCGCCCTCGCCGACGCTGACGTGGCGACGATCGTCGTCCGCGAGCAGAGCCTGGAGGAGATTTT
The DNA here is from genome assembly GCF_042898885.1 of Micromonospora sp. NPDC000316. Lineage (NCBI taxonomy): Bacteria > Bacillati > Actinomycetota > Actinomycetes > Micromonosporales > Micromonosporaceae > Micromonospora > Micromonospora sp. NPDC000316. The sequence goes on along the minus strand of NZ_JBIAZG010000033.1, from coordinate 13,162 downwards.
CCTCGCCTACTACGGGCAGAACGCCCGATGATGGCGACCCCGGCGGCAGCGGCCCGCCCGCAGCGGGTGCTGAGAGGGCTCGCGGTGCGCCAGGTGCGCCGCGGTGCCCTGGTCGTAACCGCTGTGTGCGCGGGGATGTCCGCGCTGGTGGTTGTCGGCTACCGCAGCGAGGCACTGGATCCGGCCGCCCTGGCGGCGCTGGCCCGCAACCCCGCGATCCGCACCCTGTTCGGCGAACCGGTCGCGCTCGACCACGCGGGCGGGTTCACCGTGTGGCGCACGGGCACCGTCCTGGCCGTCCTGCTCGGAGTATGGGCGATGCTCGCCGCCACCCGGATCACCCGCGGTGAGGAGGACGCCGGCCGCTGGGGTTTGTTGCTGTCCGGCCGCATCACCCTCCCCGAGGCGGTCCGCCAGCACCTCGGTGTCCTGGCCGGCGTCCCGGTCCTCGTTGGAGCGGCGACCGCTGCGGCGATGATCGCGGCGGGAGTGGACGCCACCGGTTCGGCGTTGCACGGCACCGGCCTCGCTGCCATCGGGCTCTTCTTCGTCGCCGTCGGAGGCGTGACCGCGCAACTGTTCGTCAGCCGGTCGGCGGCCAACGGTGTCGCGGCGGCCGTCCTGGTCGTCGGGCTCCTCATGCGGATGGTCGGCGACGGTGTGCACGCGCTGGCCTGGCTCCGGTGGGTGTCCCCGTTCGGGCTGATGGCCATGACCCGCCCGTTCGACACCAATGGCGGGCTGCCGGTATCGGTGCTGGCGATCGCCGCAGTGCTACTACTGACCCTCGCGGGTCGGCTCGCGGCGCGGCGTGACGTCGGCGCGGCGATCCTTGCTACGACGGGCAGCCGGCCGGCGCGCACCGCGTTGCTCGGTTCGGTGCCGGCCTTCGCAATGCTACGCACGATGCGGCCGCTGGCCGCATGGTCGGCCGGGATCGGCGCGTACTTCCTGCTTCTGGGCCTGATCGCCCGCTCCATGACCGAATTCCTGACCGGCAACCCTGAGTTCGCAACGATGGCGGCCCAGGCCGGTTTTCCGGCGCTCGGCACGGTCGAGGGCTACGCGGCCACCCTGTTCGCGCTGCTGGCCGTGCCGGTCGGGGTGTTCGTCGCCGTGCGGCTCGCCGCCGTCGCCGCGGACGAGAATGCCCGGCGTCTCACCCTGCTACTGGCCGCACCGGTAACCCGGGTACGGCTGCTGGCCGCTGAGGCGGCCGTCGCTGGCTGCGCCGCGCTGGTCCTGATCACGGTCGCGGGCGCCGCCATGTGGGCCGGCACGGCCACCGTCCATGCCGGCCTCTCGGTCGGCGACGCCCTCGCCGGGGCCTGGAACGTCGTGCCGGTCGTCCTGCTGTGTCTGGGAGCTGCCGTCCTGGCGCTCGGATGGACACCGCGCGCCGTCGCGGCGATCGGCGCGCTGCCGGCCGCTGGCGGGTTCCTGTGGCAGGTCGTTGCCGACAGCATCGGCGCGCCTTTCTGGATGCGCGCGCTGTCCCCGTTCGCGCACCTGGCCGCGGTGCCGGCCACCGCACCTGCCTGGGTAGCGGCGGCGGTGATGGCCGGCATCGCTGCGGCAGGCCTGGCCGCCGGCACAGTCGGCTACCGCCGCCGTGACCTGTGTGCCTGAGCGGGGCCGCCGTCTCAACCGCCGCTCACCGCTCCAACGAGCGCAGCCGGTTGTTGACGTCGTGCACTCCCGGAGTGCACCAGGCAAGGGCGTGGGCCTCCGTGCTCACATCAGCGGACGTGATTACTCCCTCCAGGATGGCCACGCGGTTTTGCACTTCGATGCAGATGCGTTCGTGACGCAACCGGGGATCGCGCTGCATGCGCTCAAGCAGCTGGCAGGCCAGACGGGCATCATCAGAGGTCGGCCCGGTCTGGAACAGCGGTGGAGGGTCGTCGGGAAAGAACCAGGGGACGTAGGTCATCGTGCCTCCTCGCGGGTACTTCGGTGTTCTGGCGGCTCACGTCCGGCCGCCGGAACACCGGTCGGGGGTAGCCGGAACTCAGGGTTGGGTCCCGACCCGCGATCACCGCTTGGCCGCTCGGAGTAAGAACTACCGGTACTCGACGAACTTGCAGGTGGCCCAGGCCGGCTCGGGGTACATACCGCGCAGGCTCCACAGGTCGCTGCGGTCAGGGATGGTGGGAATCTGCTCGTGGTCGGTGGTGGTGCCGGCCAGCTTGTCGAGCCGGTTGCGCAGGCTCTCGCGGCGCCCGGCGATCGCGATGTTGTCCGTCAGGGCCGACTCGGTGAGCCACGAGACCGCGTCATTGTGCTCGGACGGGCCGAGCCCGGCGGCGGTGACGGCCTGCGCCGCGGCGGCGTCGAAGTCCTGCCAGAACTCGTGCGAGCCGACGCCACACGGCCACCAGTCGAGGTAGCTGTCCTGGTCGGTGATCGGCTGCCGCCCACTGATGAGCGCAGCTACCTCGGAGAAACCGGTCGAGGTGTACCAGTCGGCCAGCTCGACGCGCCCGAGCCAGTCAGTCAGTCGCCACCACGCGTCCCGCTTCGGGCGGGCGCAGGCCGCCGCGTGGGCCAGCTGCAGCACCACGGGACGCAAGTCGTCGGCGACCGTGTCGTACAGGTCCACACCCCAAGCCTCGAGGACCGGCGAGTGGTGCAGGTCGCCGGAATGCACGCCGACGGGCAGGCTCAGCGCCTCGGCGTAGGCGGCCACAAACGGATGGGCATCACCGGGTGTCTCGTCGTCGAGCACGACCAGGCGGCCGGTGAGGGTGCGATGGATCGGCACGTTGAGCTTGCCGTTCTTGGCCCAGTTGTAGGCGGTACGAGTGCAGCCATCAGGCGGCTCAGTGGGCTGATCGAGGCCGCACCGGCGTGTCCCGCGATCGTCTAGCAGTTCCTGGTCGGCAGCGGCGCCAGAGTCCGGTCTCTGGCCGGCCGCTGATCGGCCCGGTGCAGCGATCGTGGCATCGGCCGCGTGACCCGGGCATCTCCAAGAGTGCGAAGCGGCCCCGGCACGGACGAACGTCCATGCCGGGGCCGCCCGCAACGCCTAACTGTCCAGATTCCACTCGGCGGCGACCCGCTTGACCAGGTCGTCGAAGGAAGGCATGTCCCGTGCCTTCGCGTCCGGATCGAGGAACCCGGTGAGGCCCTCCTCCACCGACTGGTAGTACCCGGCCGCCGAGTACGGGATGTGCTCCGGATCCTGCACCGTCGTGACGAAGACGAACCGGGTGCCGCCGCGTTCCGATGTCACCTCGAACGTCAGCGACTCCTTCTGCCAGGTGAACGCGATCAGCCGACCCGGTTCCACCTCGAGGATCTTGCCCGGTTCCGGGTCACCGTCGGGGAATCGCAGTTCGAGCGTGCTGCCCGGCGTGAGCTCGCCGTACTCCACCGCGCAGGCGAACCACGCGGACATCTCCTCGCTGTCGGTCAGCGCCTGCCACACCCGCTCGACCCGGGTGTCGTAGTGGCGTTCCAGGCGCAGCCGGTCGTCACCCTTGCCGCCGCGCTGCAGGCGCATGTCGGTCGGGAACTCGTCGTCGCTCGGGAAGCGAAGCTCGGTCACTGTTTCTCCCTCGTGTCGTGTGCTCATGCGGGGGTGCGCAGGATCTGGCGGTAGTGCTCGACCACCGCGGGGTCCAGCGACTGCTCCGGCGTACGCACCGGTTGCCCGGCCAGGTAGTCGCAGAGCTGACGCAGTCCGGTGTGCCAGCCGGCGGCGCAGTGCGCCAGGTACTCCGGCTTCTCGACGGTGGTCTCCAGGGTCAGGACCGCCGCATCGCCGTCCGGCTCCACCTGCCAGCGCACGATGTCAGCGTCCCAGGTGAACGCGATCGTCCGGCCCTCGTCGAACTCCAGCACTTCTCCGAACGCCGGCGGCTCGCCGGGGGCCAGGAACGTCACCTTCCCGCCCCTGCGGGGTTCCAACCGTAGCCGCGTCGGCGCCCACCAGGTGCTGATCTCCTCCGAGTCGCTGACCGCCACAGCCGGCCGGATAGCCGCGGCGCAGCCTCAGCAAGGCCGGTCGCCGTCCAGCCGTGCGGTAGCCGCGATGTCCGTACCCGATGTCATTGAGCCAATTTCATCCTGCGTGGCGGTCGGCTTCGACGTGGTGCAGGACAAGGATGGCTTGCACGATCGCGGTGGCTCGGCGTGGGCAGCAGCGCAGCTTGACCAGGATTTTCCAGGTCTTGAGTGTGGCGATCGCGCGTTCGCCTCGGGCGCGGATCTTCGCGTGGGCCCGGTTGACGGCCTTCTGCCGGCGTGACAGCTTCGGCCGGAAGCGGTGCCGCTTGAACGGGGTGCGCACGCTGCCGGGGGCACCTTGATAGCCCTTGGCCGGTTCGGCCGGCCAGGGGCACCGATGAAGGCGTGAGCTGAAGGCATCCCGGTCCGATTGAGGACTACTCGATTATTCGCGGCGATGGCTATGCGTAACGTCACGGAATGCAGCCGAACCATCTACCCACCGAGCAGACTTCTCGGCCTCCGCTGGTGCCCGTCCGATCCGGTGCCCCCACGGTGCCCGTCCATTCCGACGAGCCGACCCGCCCTCGCGGGGACGCCGCCGCTGACCCTGCACGAGCGCAACTACCGGTCCCGCTCCCGGATCAGACGCTGTCCGCGCGTCTGGCGCACTGGCTCGCGGCCGAGCAGGTGGTCGCCGAGGTGGTGAGAGCTCTCGAAACCAGATACGGCATGCCACTGACGGTGGTTCTTCTCCACACGCCCGTCGGCAGCGAATACGTGCCGGGCACCAACACCATCGTCCTGTCCCCGAAGTACGCCACGCCAGAGCTCGTCGCCGTCGCGGACAAGCTGATCCTGTACCGGTTGGCCACGGCATCCGAGCACCTCGGCGTGAACACACTCGACGAGGAGGCGCTTCGGAGGCACAACGACGTGCAACAACGGCTGTGGCGGTTGGCAAACCCGCCTCAGAATCCGCCGCCCGCGGACGTCTACCGGTTCTATCACGGCACCAACCGGTCCAACTATTACGGCGACGGCATCCGGGCCACGGGGCTGATGCCGGGCAAAGCCGGCAGCGACATCGGTTGCAAACGCTGGGAGAAGCACGACGTCGCCAGCGAGAGCAAGGACCAGGGCTGGAACACCGTCACCCTCGACTACGACCTGGCACTGTCCTACGCCCGGCAACACACCGAATGGGCCATGGGGAAGAAACGCCGCGAGCCGACCCTGCGCGACGTCGCCCACGAGGGCGGGCTCGTCCTCGCCTTCGACATGCCGAAGAACCACGTCAACGGCAACGACGCGTGGCGCCACGACCGCAGCGGCGACGCGAACAACTTCCAGACCAAGGAAGAGATACCGGCGGAGAGAGTCGTGGTGGTAGAGGAGTTGGGTATCCCCGGGCCGTTGACGGCCGTCGCGCCACCGCCGAGATCCACCCAGGCCCCGAAGGCCACGAGCAACTCGGCGCCGGGCACCAGGCGACGCCTCTACCCAGGATCGCAAGTCGGGAAGTGATCTCGTACTCCAGCTGACGAGAGCTGAGACGCTCCGCTAGGGCACCACCCGGAGGACGCTTCCCCCACTGACCCTCGCGGCGCCGTCGACCATGGAGGCGCCGGGGTTGTAGTAACCCGGCGCCTCCCTACCGGAGGGCGCCGCACTGAGGCTTTCCGCGCAACAACTGCACGGCCGAGCGGGCGACGCCATCGATCAGGCCGAGACAGCAGGCCCCGGCCGGCCAACGCCGCGGGCCAGCCGGGTCATGATCTCCGAGGAGTGGCTTCAGGCCAAAAAGAGGATTTCGCCGAGATTCTGCTGATCACTGAGGGGCTGACGGGCTGGGCCTGAAGCACCGTCGAGGCTCGTGGTGTACCAGCCAGTGGAGTCGTTGATCGCCACCCGTTTTCTGTCGGGAGCGGGCAGGACCCTCGGTCGGACAGCCTCACTCGCCGGCGCGACCTGCTTGACCGTCACCGTGCCCGCAGGCACGTCGACCGTAGCCAGGGCGACGCTCCCGTAATACTGGCGTCTCGTCTCAGCCGTGAACCCCTATCCCTCAAGCTCTGGCCTCCACGCTACGAGGGGAAGGGCAGTCTGCCCCGCCGACGCGAGTCACGAGTGGGAGGCCCCGGTGATGGTCCGGTCGTCCGGTACGGGGTGCCCGACGTGCTCGACAGCCGGCACGTCAGCGATCGAGACTGCGCTCGCCGAGGCTATGAAGACACTGATCCCCGCGACACGGCAAGATGCCCGAATCGCGCGATCGGGCGGCGGGCCGGCCTGGCGGGTTGATGTGCTGACCGTCGTAGCCGAGCGACCTCTGGTTGTTGAGTACGACGGAGAGTACTGGCATCGAGACAAGGCCGCCCTGGATCTCGAGAAGGCAGCCGACCTACTGACCTCCGGGCATCTCGTCGTCCGTGTCCGCGAGAACGACCTACCCGACTTACCCATCGAGCATCCACATCTGCTCCAGACCCGACATCGGCCGCAGTTCGAGACGGTGTCGCCGCTGGCAGCCAGCATCGTCAACTGGGCTCGGTCGACACTGGCTCGGTAGCGGGTTGCTGTCCTTCATGCGCAACGCATCTGCCATGTTGAGGGGCGAGCCGTGAAACTGGAGACGTTAGAGCAAGTCCGAGCCGCTGGCCAGGCTGAATCGTGTCCTTCTCGGTGGTTGAGCGCCCCGTCTTTGAGGTAGCCGTTCATTTGGGATCGGAGCTGACTGGCGTTGGTGTTGTCCGCTGAGCTGGGCCCGGGCGCGCGCCGAACGCCGGTCAGAGCAGTGTCAGCTCGAAGCACCCCCACCCGTCGCCGGCCTGCGCGACGAGCTTCCACGTTCCGGCGGCCGGCAACGGGATGCCGCTGGGGTACATCGCCTGCCCGGCGTCGTTGGTCGCCAGCGAGCCGGCGCTGTAGGTCTCGGTGCGGCCGCCGGAGGTCGCGGTCACGGTGAGCGCGGCGTTGAGCTGGGGGCGGGCCGGCAGCCAGAACAGCTTGCCCAGGTCGGGGCCGAGGTCAGGATGCCATTGCCGGCGGTACTCGACGAAGTCCCCGGCGATGAAGTCGCCCGAGCGCACCAGCGTGGCGTCGCCGGGCACCGCGACGCACTCGCGCCGGGCGCTGCCGGGCAGGCTCTGCTGGAAGGCCGGCACCGGCGGCGACGCGGCCGGCGACGACGGCACCGGCGCCGACCCGGCCGGCGAGGTCGGGCCGGCGGCGGGCGGGGCTGGTGCAGTACACCCGCAGAGCACCAGTGCCACGACGAACAGCGGGATTGCTCGCACAGCGTTGCCTCTCTCCTCAGGCGGCTGGGGTCCAGATCGAGACCCGGCCGCTCCAACAGGCCATGAGCGTCGCGGTCGTGATGCATTGCGTCGGCGGGGAGGCGGCCCGGCCCAGCACGTGCACCGCTCCGGTCGCGGGGTCGAGCGCGCCGATCAGCGGCGTCCGGGCGGCGGTGACCAGGAGGTCACCGGCGGCGGTACTGCCGAGCACCGACCAGCCGTCGAAGCGCACGTCGACCCGCCCGGTCGCGGCGTCGAGAACCAGGCCGCCCGGCGTGGACCGGGTGGCGAGCATGCGGCCGTCGCCGAGCGGGCCCAGCGCGGTCCAGCCGGCCAGCCGCCACCGCACGCCGCCGGTGTCCGGGTCCAGCGCGGTGACGCCGTCGGCGCCGGTGCGGCACACCAGGCCGCCGCACCACTGGAGCTGAACACCGTCCGGCTCGGCCGGGTGCTGCCACAGCTGCCGGCCGGTCGTCAGGTCGAACACGGCGCCGCCCACCAGCTCCCCCTGGTCGGCCCGGTACGCCAGCACCCGATCCGCGGCAACGTCGAAGCCGTCGACCTTCCCGGGCCGCTCAAGCGTGACGGTCCGCACGAGCGCGCCGGTGTCGGCGCGATGCACCCGCAGTACCCCTTCGGCGTCGAGCTCGGCGATCGTGACGCGCAGGTCGGCCGCGTCGGAGCCGACCGGGTCGATGGCCCGGGTGGTGCCGGGCGCCGCCGGCAGGGTCCAGCGCACCGTACCGGTGCGGATGTCGATGCCGGCCAGGTCGGGCCGGTCGGCCCGGGTGCCGCGGAGGTCGGCGACGACGACACCGTCGGCGCCGGCCGTGCCGTGCAGGACCGGTGCGTAGCCGCCGACCTGCCACACCGGCACGCCGGTGCCGGCGTCCAGCGCGGTGAGCGTGGCCGGCTCGGCCTCGGCGATCACCACCCGGCCCCGTTCGGCGGCGACGAGCTGCGCGGCGCCGGTGACCGGTACGGCCCACCGCTGCCGGCCGCCGGGCACCTCGTAGGCAGCGACGACGGACGGGGCCAGCACGAAGACGGTGTGGCCGTCGGAGCGGACGTCGACGGTACCGTCGGGCGGCAGGACCAGCGAAGGCTTCAACGGTGCCGCAGCTTCGGCCCCGCCCGCGAACGCCAGCACGCCGACGGCCACCAGGGCCGGGAGCCAGCGCCTCGTCCCGGGCGGGGCAGGGTCGGCGGTGGCGTCCAGGTCGATCACGGCGGCGGACGGCATGCGGTCAGCGTCTCACGAACCGGATGTGTTGGACCCGGTGCGGCATTTGCGAGCTTTTCACCACCGGACTAATTACGGTTCTCAATATTGATGCTCATGATGCGACACCGTACCGTCCACGACATGACGGTGACGGGGCCCGTGCTTGCGGTGGCTGTCGGCGTCCTCGCCGCGATGTTCGTCGCCAGCGGGGTCCCGAAACTGCGCCGGCCCTTCGACAGCGCCCTCGCCATGGTCCGCTTCGGCGTGCTCAAGCGGATTCGTCCGGTCGCCGGGCGAGCGCTCGGCGGAGCCGAGGTCCTGCTCGGTGTCGCCCTCGTGGCGAGCCCGAGCCCGCGCTGGCCGGCCCTCGCCGGGGTCGCCCTGCTCGCCGTGTTCACCACGCTGGTCGCGGTGGCCCTGGCCCGCGGGCGGTCGTTCGAGTGCGCGTGTTTCGGTACCGGTGAACGAATCTCATGGGCCACAGTCGCGCGCAACGTGGTGTACATCGCGGCGGCCTCCGGTGTCGCCGCCGCGAGCCAACCCCCGGCCGACCGGCTGCTCGGGCTGCTCGCCGGGGTGCTCATCGTGTGCGGCTACCTGGTGTTGAGCACCATGGCGACCCTGCGGCCGTTCGCCACCACCCTCGACGGAAGCGGAGCGGCCGATGGGTGAGGTGACGCTGCTGGCCGTCGCCGCGGTCTGGCTCGTGCTGCTGGGGTTCGGTGCGCTCGTCGTACGCCGGGAGCTGGAGCTGCTCACCGACCGGGTCGACAGCATCGGCCGCACGCCGATGGACGGGCTGGCGGTCGGCTCGTTCGCGCCCCGCGTGCCGGGCCTCGGCCGCGACGACGTCGTGCTGTTCCTGTTCGGCGACTGCTCGTCGTGCCATGAGGTCATCGACGCGGTCCGGCACAGCCTGCTGCCCGAACTGTTCCTCTGCGTCGTCAATGACGGTACCGTGCCCGGGTCCGGCGACAGCGTCGTGGCGAGCCTGCCGGCCGGCGTCCGCCGGGTCACCGGAGCCGACGCCCGCGGTGCGCTGGAACGGTTTCAGGTGCACTCGGCGCCGTTCGGGGTCGCGCTCGTCGACGGGATCGTCGCGGCCAAGGGCACCCTGCACGAGACCGGCGAGCTGGACCGGCTGGCCAAGATCGTGAACCGGCGCCGGCAGCTGCCGCTCATCGACGCCCCCGACGCCGGGCACCGACACGACCATGAGCACGAGCCCGCGCAGTGAGACTGCTGACCGCAGCCGCTGGCGCGGCCCTCGGCGCCGGCCTCGCGGTGTGGGCCGGCGCGAACCCGTTCTGGCTGCTGCTCATCGCGGCGGTCGCCGTCGGCCTGGCCCAGCAGGCCCTGCCTTGAGGACCCAACGTGGTCGTGATGATCACACGCGCCCGCGTGTCCGGGTGCTTCGGCTCACTGACGGTTGCCGGTGTCGTCCTGCTGGGCGCGGCGATCACCGCCGGCCTGCTCGCCGGCGGCGTGATCGGCCTCGCCGGGGCCCTGCTCGACCCGGTGACCCGGCTGCTGCTGGCCGGGCTGGCGGCGGTGACCGTCCTGCTGGGAGCTGCCCGGCGGCGGCTGCCGTGGCAGCTCGACCGGGAGACCGACCGGCGCTGGCTGGCGCATGAGGACTGGCGTACGGCCGCATACAACGGCTTCGCGCTCGGGCTCGGGTTCACCACGCGCATCGGGTACTGGCTGTTCTACCTCTTGCCGCTCGCCGCGTTCGCGATCGGCGACCCGCGGCTGTCGGCGCTGGGCTGGGCGGCCTACGCGGCCAGCCGGGTCGGCGGCTCGCTGCTGGTCTGGCGGGCCGGGCTGCAGATCGCCGGGCGCGGCCTGATCACACCGCTGCGCGCCGTCACCGACGCGGCCGCGTTCGTCGCGCTGGGCGGCCTGCTCATCATCACCTTGGTCATTCCCCTACGGGATCAGCTGCCCTGAGGCGACTCGGGGCCATGACAGAAAGGAGCGGATCGTGGGCGTTCCATGGTCCAGGCGCAAACTGCTCATCACCGGCTCGGCCGCCGCGGCCGGCGGGGCGGCGGCGGTCGCCGTGGCCTCCCCAGCCGACGCGGCGCCACCACCGGCCCCCGGCATCAACGTCGTCGAAGCGGTTACGGGCAGGCAGGTGTCCGTCCGGGCCCGCACGGCCCCGGCCGACCGGCCCCGCCAGTTCGACGGCGCGCTGCGGAGCCTCGAGGCGCAGGCCCTCCCCTACGGCTGGGCCCTGCGCGGTGGCGACCTCGTGCTCGTCGAGGATTCCACCGGTACCGCCATCGCCGTCCCACTGCACCGCGAGGTCAACGGCCGGGTCGCCAAGGTCGCCGCGGACGCGATCACCGTCGACGGCCAGCAGATCCGGCTCGACCCGCGGACGCTGCTCTACGTCGGCGAAGCCGTGGAGCCACTCGTCGGCTTTACCGCCCACCACCTCCGGGCCGGCGACTCGGTCGCCCTGCAGTGCCTGGACAACCGGCGCGACGGCACCCTCACCGTGCACTTCATGCGCCTCCTGGCCCGGGCCTGATGGTGCGCGTGGTCGCCATCGCGCTCGTCGCGATGTGCGTCGTGCTCACCGTCGCGTTCCTCGCCGCCCTCCGCGGCGTCGCCGAGCTGCGCCTGCGCCTAGCCCAGGACGACGGCGCGGCGGGGCCACCCAAACTGGTCATCGGGAGGCGGCTGCCGGACTCCGTCGTCGAGGCGCTGGCAGGCCTGGGCGAGCTCGGGCCGCGGTCGCTGGTCGTGCTGCTGTCGACCACGTGCGGCTCGTGCCTGCGGCTGGCCGGCGAGCTCGGCCGGGTGCAGGCGCCACTGGTCGCCTGCGTCATCGGCGAGCCAGGCCCGACGGCCGACGACGTCCGCGCGTCGGTACCGGCCGGGGTGCCGGTCATCGCCGGCGACGTGGCCCGGCAGATCCGCACCGACCTCAACCTCCACACCTTCCCGACGGCGATCGCGCAGCGCGACGGCTACATCGTCGCGACCGGCCAGGGCAGCGGCGCGGACACGGCCGCGAACCTCGACCACCTGTGGCGGCAGGCCGTCCACGCAACCAAGGAGGCACACGCATGATCCAGGAGCGCATCCGCACCACCCAGCTGACCCGCAACCGCTTCCTGGCCTTCGCCGGCACCTCGATGGTCGCCGCCGCCGTGGGGGCCTGGTTCCCGGGCCGGGCCGAGGCGGCCGTCCCCAACGGCTGCCGCGGCCTCGACGGCTGCCCGTGCTGCACCGGCTCCGGCTGCTGCGCGAAGAACTGCAAGGGCCTCACCATCTGCGGCGGCGCCCACTGCTGGCGCACCTGCGCCTACGAGGGCTCGACGCTGGTGAGCTTCAACTGCTGCGACTACAAGTACACCAACAGCTCCGGCGGTACGAGCAACTGCATCTGCCGCGAGAACTGGGGCTCCTGCTGACACCCGACCAGGCCCGGGGCCGCCGCTGCTGAGGCCCCGGGCCCGCCGATCCTGTGGGCCCGGGGCCCGCCGGATCGCGGCAGGGCGGGGATTTTGAGTAGGCCTGTGACCATCAGACCGCGGCCGGTTTCGATTCCGATCGGGATCGAACGCCGGTTGCGGCGCACCGCAGCAAGGGCGGCCAGAAGTTGGGCCAGGCCGTTCGCGTCGTCCGTCAGGCGTAGCTGGCTAACGAGCTGACCAGCCTCGTCGACCACAGCGATGTCGTGGTGGCACTCACCCCAGTCCAGGCCCGCGTAGTATTTCGTGATCGTCCAGTTCGGCGAAGGAGTGAGGTCGTAGAGCTGGTCGGGCGAAAAGCTGCGTGGACAAGGTCGAGCGGGGAGTCCGCACCCTCGATCGGCTCTCGACGATCGAGACGGTCGCCGGAGCGCTCGGCGTCGCCCCAGCCGCGCTGCTCGCCGGCAGGGCCCCGCAGCGACCTTGCGGGTGCCGAAAGCCCCGTCCGTCCTGTTCACAACCTTGATCACTGAGAGAGCCGAACTCACCTGCAGCCTTGAGCCCGCCCGGTCCTGACGCGGCGAGTGATCGGCGTTGTGCGGTGCGCGAGGATGACCTGTTGTGCTGCTGCGACTGGCCTACCTTGGCGTAACCAACACTCTCGCGCTGCTGCGGCTGCTGCCGTTGAGCGACCGGGACAAGGATGCCGAGATCCTCGTGCTGCGTCACCAGGTCGCCGTCCTGCAGCGGCAACTGCATGGCGAGAGGGTCCGGTTCACCCCGGCTGACCGGGCGTGGCTTGCCGCGGTGCTCCACCGGCTACCGCGCGCCGTGCTCCGCGACCTGCGGCTGCTGGTTCGCCCGGAGACCGTGCTGGGCTGGCACCGTGACCTGATCGCCCGCAGGCACGCCAAAATGTCCCGACCCCGGCGGTCCGGACGGCCACGCACCGTACGGTCGATCCGCCGGCTGGTGCTGCGCCTGGCCCGCGAGAACACCACGTGGGGGTACCGCCGTATCCACGGCGAACTGCTCGTCCTGGGGGTGAAGGTCGCTGCTTCCACCGTCTGGGAGATCCTGCAGCAGGCCGGGATCGACCCGGCGCCCCAGCGCACAGCCACCACTTGGGCAACGTTCTTGCGCTCCCAGGCGCAGGTCATCATCGCCGCCGACTTCTTCGAAACCACCACCCTGACCGGCGCCCGGCTCTACGTCCTTGCGGTTATCGAACACGCCACCCGCCGCGTCCGCGTTCTCGGTGC
>NZ_JBIAZG010000032.1:0-15634 GCF_042898885.1 Micromonospora sp. NPDC000316 | reverse complement strand
CACCTCCCAGACCAGAAACGATGGGAGACAGCCTGCCCGACACATCCTCAGAACCAACGGATTACACGATCAACGTTCAAAGACGAGGCACTAGTCGCCGAGCCCGCAAGGCCGGCTCAGCGGGGCATCGGCACCGCCGCGTCGTGGATGATGGTCGCGGGCGGCTGGGTGCAGAGCCGGGCGAGCTGTTCGACGACTTTCGCCGGGTCGTCGAACGGGTCGATCCCACTGGCCTCCAACGGGTCGAGCGCCGGCACGGCCACATGTGACACCAGGGGGTGGAACGGCCGAGTGTCGACCTCGCCGGTGCCCAGCAGAACCTCGTGCAGCTTCTCGCCGGGACGCAGACCGGTGTAGACGATCGGCACCGAGCTGGACGCGTGGTCCGCCATCTGGCGAGCGAGGTCGAGGATCCGGACCGGATCGCCCATGTCGAGCACCAGCGCCTCGCCGTCCCGGCCGATCTCGGTGGCCTGGAGCACCAGGTGGACGGCTTCCTGAAGGGTCATCAGGTAACGGCTTACGTCCGGGTGTGTGACGGTCAGCGGGTTGCCGGCCTCGATCTGGCGTTGGAAGGCCGTCACCACGGAACCGCGGCTGCTCAGCACGTTACCGAACCGGACGCTGAGGAACGTTCCCGGGAACCGGGAGGCGGCGTGCGCGGTCAGCCGCTCGGTGATCCGCTTCGAGTAGCCGAGAACGCTTATCGGGTCGGCTGCCTTGTCCGTGGAGATGTTCACGAACTTCGCCACGTCCTTGCAGGCGTCCAACACCGAGAGCGTGCCCCAGACATTGGTCTTGACCGCCTCACCCGGGTGCCGTTCCAGCAGGGTCAGGTGCTTGAGCGCCGCCGCATGAAAGATGATCTCCGGACGGCGTTCCCGGATGATCCGCCGGATTCCCTCGTCGTCCCGCAGGTCGGCGAGGATCAGTTCGGGGCCGTCCAACATGGCCCGACCGGCGAGCGACATCTGAAGGCTGTGCAGGGCGGACTCGTCCCGGTCCAGCATCATCAGCTCGCCCGGGTTGGCCTTCATCACCTGGCGGCAGAGCTCAGAGCCGATCGACCCGCCGGCGCCGGTGACCAGGATCCGCCGCCCGGTCAGGCTGTTGGTGCTCAGCGGCAGGTCACCGATCACCTGGCGGCGGCCGAGCAGGTCGTCGATCTGCACGTCCCGGACGTCGGTGACGGTGATGCGGTGGTCGACCAGGTCCCGCACCGGGGGCAGCACCTTGAACACCGCGCCCGCCCCGAGGGTGGCCTCGCGGATCTGGCGGATCAGCGCGGCGTCCGCGTTGGCCACCGAGAAGATGACGGCGCTGGCGCTGGTACGCCGGACGCAGGCTGCCACATCGTGGCGGCCACCCAGCACACGTACTCCGCCGATGCGCAGGTCGCGCTTGTCCGGATCGTCGTCCAGCGCGCCGACCGGAAGGTACCGCCCGCGCGGGTCGCTGAGCATGGCACGGAGCAGCCCCTGGCCAGCGTCACCCATCCCGAACAGCAGCACCGGCGTCGACGACCGGACATCCGGGCGCATGGCGAGGTCGCGCCGGTGCCGGTACGCGAACCGGGCGCCGAGCATGAACAGCAGGGCGAGCGCTCCACCGACCAGCGGTGTGCTGGCGGGGACCGGCCGGTCGGTGGACGGGATCAGGCCGAGCAGCAGGAGGCCGGCGGTGGTGATGGTGGTGCCGGCTACACCCTGCACCTCCTGGAGGCTACCCAGCGGGTGCCGACCGGAGTAGAGCCGGCGCAGCGCCGCCACCGCCACGTGCAGGAGCGCTGCCACTGCTCCGACCGCGGCGGCCCTCCCCAGTTGGCCGGGCGGAAGTTGGAACTCGAACCGGGTCCAGGCGGCCGCGACCAGACCGCCGACCCAGGCGGTGGTGTCGATCGCGAGGAATCCGGCGGCGCGACGACGTGCCCTGGCCCGCCGCGCCCGTTGGTCCGACCGCTCTGTGTGCTCCGTGTCCTGCGGCATGTATTGGCTCCCTGTTCCGTCATCCGACCGCTTCCGCCGCCCGGCAGAAGGAGTTTTGATGCTCCTTGTCCTTGTTACATGGCAAAGCGATACAGGTGGCGGGTTTCGGGGTTATCTGAGCCAAACATCCGGTTACGCCGCTGGCCGCCCAGCGACCGCTTTCTCCAGGTGGCTGGCGAGCGCGATGCTGCCTACCCGCTCCGAGAGCCGTTCCAGGTAGAACTCCCGGCCGCTGCGGCCCAGCTCCTCGCGCTTTGCGGGGCCCAACTCGTACATTCGGCGGATCGCGTCGGCCAGCGCCGGAGCATCCCCGGGCGGGGCCACGAAACCGGCGCCGGACTCGTCGACGAGTCGAGCGGCGTCGCCGGCCAACGCGGCCACGATGGGACGTCCGCAGGCGAGCGTGCTCTGCACCTTGCTGGGCATGATCGAGCGGAGGAAGGGCTGGTCGCGCAGGGAGATCAACTGGACGTCGCCGAGTGGCATCAACTCGACCATCCGTTCGAGCGGTTGCTGGCCGAGGAAGACCACCCGGCCGGGCGCGTACCGAGCGGCCCGCTCGCGCAGCCGGGCCTCCTCGACGCCGCTGCCGGCGAACACCAGCGTTAGGTCCGGGATGTCGGCGAGATACTCCAACGCGTCGACGGCGACGTCGAGCCCCTGGAGGTTCCCCATGCTCCCCGCGTACATGACGACGAAACCCTGCAGCCCGAGGGTGGCCGCCAACTGCGGATCGGGTGGTCTCGGCCGGAAGACACGCTCGTCGACCCAGTTGTAGACGACCGAGACCTTATCCCGAGGGACCCCGCGACTGGCCAGGATGTCGGCCATCCCGGGCGCGATGACGGCCACCGACGACGCCGAGCGGTACGCCGCGTCACAGAACCGGTGCAGGGAACGGATTATCAGGTCGGTGCGCCGGCCGGGGCGGACGTAGTCGCTCTCCGCCAGGGTGTCCGGCCAGAGGTCCTCCATGAGGATCACGTACGGGCGGCCGTGCAGCCGTCGGGCGATGATCGCGGGCAGCGCCACCGTCGCCGGCGACGAGTAGACAAGCCACACGTCCACCTTGCGCAGCAGGTCCAGCCGGACCGCCGTCGACGCCGCGAAGCTGAGATAGTTGGCAGCCCGCCCGATGGCCGAGCGATCGTGACTGGGCACCAGCGGAACCCGGTGCACCGAGATCCCGTTCATCATCTCGAACTGGTACGGGCGAACGCGGTAACCCGGAGACAGCCGGCCGGACGGATAGTTCGGGAAGCCGGTGAGCACGTGCACCTCGTGCCCGAGCGCGGCGAGCGACCGGCTGATGATCCCCGGCAGGACGGCCGAGCCACCCTCGGGGTCGTACCACTGGGTGATGATCCCGATTCTCATGACGTCACCACCACGGCCCGAACCGACCACCTGGCCACGATCGACCCGTCCTTGCCCGACACTCGGGTGAGAGCCATGGAGAACCTTCCTGGTGGGGGAGTGGATGCGTCAGATGCCTCGGGTCGCGTCCGCCCGGCTGGATCGCTCGGCCGCCGACTCGTCGATGTCGTGCGGTTGCGATTCGCCGGCTCTCGGACGCGCGACGCTGTCCACGCCGGCGGCGGACGCCTGGGGGCTGCCAGCTGTCCTGAGCCGCTCCCACGCCTCGGGGCGCAGCTGTGGCGCCAGCCCCTGCTCGGCCAGCCAGCCGGGCACCTGCGGCTTGCCGAACAGAAGCATGTCCACGCGCCGCGCGTGCGCGTTGGCCCGCAGGCTCGTCTTCCCGTACGCGTTGATGCCGCTCGTCGCGTACCGTGCCAGCCGCGCGGGGATGTGCCGTGGCTCGCGGCCACCGAGCAGGCGGAGCAGGAGCCCTGTCGTCATCCCGTTGGGAGGTTGCAGCACGATGGGCGGCACCGGTCCGTTCACGAGGCCGAGGTGGACGATCGAGGCGACGACGTCCTCGATGAGGACCTGTGGCGTCGGCGCGTCACCTGCCCCGGCGACGCAGCTCAACCGTGACTGGGCGAGCCGGACGAGCGCGCGGGTGTTCGGTCGGTCCACGTCGTGGACCCATGTCGACCGGTAGATGACGGTGTCGATGCAGTCCTCGTGGCGCAGCATGCGCTCGCCGATCGCCTTGGAGCGCGAGTACGGGGAGAAGGGCATCGTCCGTGCGGTCTCATCGAGCGCCATCGCCCCCTGCGCCGCTGCCGAGCTGACGTGCACCATGCGCGTGGCGCCGATCAGGGCGCTGGCTCGGGCGACCAGTGTGGGCAGTAGCGCGTTGCACCCGTACAACTCCGCGCTGTCCGGGGCGGACCCGTTCGGCAACCCGGCAGTGTTGATCACGACCTGCGCACCGTCGAGGTGTCGGGCGAGGTCGGCGACCACCTCGTCGTACCGACCCGTAGGCACCGAATCGACGCGGGAGGCCTGGGCGAGCGGCCACGACAGGCGCGGCGCGGGCACCGGTTGGACCTCGACGCCCCGGCTGCGGAGCTCGGCGACTACCGCCCGACCGACGAAGCCGCTGCTGCCGAGTACCGCGATCCGCTTGACCGGCTGGGGCCTGCGGCCGTCCAGGTCACCGACTCGGGGAGTTGACAGTTCTGGCATGGATCGGCCTTTCGTCTGTTGGGGGCCCTGACCGCTGGGCTGCGAGCCACGCGGGGGCGGCGAGATAGCCAGCGAGGATGGCGACGGCCGTGACATCGAGCGCGGCGCGGAGAAGTGGCCCGCTGAAGGACGCGGCCACCAGGCAGGCGGCGACGGTTGCGCCGATGCCGGCGGTCAGCGCGGTGACCTGTTGATGTGACCACCCGCTGTCGGTCAACCGCTGGTAGGCATGGTTGCGGTGGGGGCGGTACCAGGCTTCGCCGTTACGGATGCGGCGCAGCAGCGTCCAGCCAGTGTCGGCGAGATAGAGGGCGAGCGGCGCCACGGCTGCCTCCGGCGGGATGCCGCGCACGATCGCGTACGCGGCGAGCGCACCGAACGCGCCACCGAGGGCGTACGACCCGACGTCACCGAGGAACACCCGGGCGACCCAGGCGTTCCACGGCAGGAAGGTCAGGGACGCGGCGGCGATCAGGCTGCCGCTGGCGGTGAGCAGCGGAAGGTCCCGCAGCACGCCGAGGGCGGCGTACACCAACCCGGCGAGGATCGCGTGGACGGCCGAGATCCCGTTGATGCCGTCCATGAAGTTGAAGGCGTTCACGTAGGCGGTCAGCCACGCCGCGAGGGCGACGACCAGGGCCACCTGGAGGTACGTCGGGTGGCCGCCCGGCACCAACGCCAGGCTCGTGGCCACGCCAACGAGCAATTGCAGGAGCAGCCGGACCCGGACCGGGACGCCGCGGATGTCCTCCAGGAGGCCGATGGCCGCGAACAGCAGCAGCGGCACGGCGATCGACCGCGCGTGCTCGTTCAGAAGGAGAGCGAGCCCGGCCGCCACGGCGACGCCCACGCCGCCGCCGCGCGGGATCGGGGTGTCGTGCGAGGACCGATCGGACGGTATGTCGAGGACCGAGGCCGCGGTCAGTAGCCGGAGGATCAGCGGTTGCAGCAGGGTGCCGACGATGAGCGCGAGCAGGATCCCGCCGGCAAGCGGAACGCTCACCGTGGCCTGGTGGCAGCATGCGGCCGCCGGCGATAGGGGGAAATCCGTATGAGATTCACTAATGGGACCTTCAGGTAGAACTGTTCATGGGGGGATAAATGAATCATAGGAGGTCGCTACTAGGGACAAACGACCTTTACCTGTATTCGGTGTGCGACACGCAGCGGAAACTGCCCGCACGGAGATCAGGGCCGACCGGGCTCATGACTGCCGGCTCGGACACGGTCCGGCCCGCGTCGGAAAACCGACACGGGCCGGGGCGCGAAAGTGTTCGCGCGCCGCGCGCTAGCGAACGCCAGCGGCGGAATCCGGCCCGGCGGAATCCGACCCCTCCGTGCCGTCGCCCAGCCGGCGGGTGAGCAGGGTCCGCAACGGGATCGACTCACCGTCGCGCCCACCCGCCCCGACGACAAGCGGGGCCGGGCTGGGCTGCGGGTCGACGCCGAACAGCCGGGCCCGTAGGCCGCCCGACACGGTCAGCAGGTGGAACCTGCCCGCCACGTCCACCGCCCGGGTCTCGGCCCGGTCGACGTACCAGCCGGTCAACCGGGTCCGGTAGCGTCCGCGCCCGTCGTAGCCCCGGGCGACGAGCCGGGTTGTGGGCAGCCCGCGCCGGGTCGCCTCAGTCACGAACCAGGCCACCAGCTCAGCCGCCTGCGTCTGCTCTGTGGCTCGTCGCCGCGCCTCCGCGTCGGCGTGCGCCCGTACCGCGTGCTGCTGCCGCTCCCGCCACTCCCGGCCGTCGTCCTCGCCCACGAGCCGACGGTACGCGACGACGCGGCCGCCCGGGTGGCCCCGGTACCCGACTCAGTCGAGCACGGCCCGCAGGGTACGCCGGGCGATGTCGGCCATCACCGGGTTGGTCTCGACGTAGTAGTGCAGTGCGTTTATCGCCTGTAGAAGGGCCCAGCCGCGTCCGCGTTCCCACGTCGCGTCGTCCACGCCGAGCGCCCGCCGGTACGTCTCCCGCGACCCGGCATCGAGCAGGTTCCACGCCGGCATGAGGTCCACCGCCGGATCGCCCACGCCGACCGCTCCGAGGTCGATGACCGCGACCAGCCGGCCGTCGCGTACCAACAGGTTGCCGGGCATCAGGTCGGCGTGGATCCACACGTCGGCGGCGTCGTGGCGGGGGGTGTCCCGGCAGCGTGTCCACACCTCGGCGAGCCGGGCGGTGTCCGCGAGGTCGCCGCTGACGGCGAGCGCCGACCGCACGTCGGCGTCCTGGTCGGCCAGCGGCCCGCCCCGGCCGAACCCGGGCCAACTCTGCCCGCCGGTGCCGACGCCGTGCAGCGCGGCCACCACGGCGGCGAGGTCGCTGGCGAAGACGTCCGAGCCGCCGACCCGTTCGGCCCGCGCGGTCTCGCCAGCGATCCAGCGGTACGCCGTCCACGGCCCCTGGTATCCCTCGCCCGGTTCGCCCAGGCCGAGCGGCTCCGGCACCGCCACCGGCAGGTGCGCGGCGAGCAGCCGCGCGTGCTCCTGCTCCCGCCGCAGCTCGGCGCGCAGGTCCGGACCGGAGTTCGGTAGCAGCGGAAACCGCAGCACGATCTCCGCGCCCAGCCGGAACAGGGCGTTCACCGTGCCGGTGGAGGCGAGCGGGCGCACCGGCAACCGTCGCCAGTGCGGAAACTTCTCGGCCACCAGCGCGGCGACCACGTCCGCGCTCACCTCGACCTGACCGGCGTGCATCGTCACCGCGGGATCATCACCCCGACCCCTACCACCCCGCGACCCGATTTCCTCCTACCCACGCCGTCCAGCCGGCCCAGGCGGCACGCTGCCCCAGGCGGCCCATGCGCCCGCCACGCGCGGGCTTGCGCCGCCACGCGCGGGCTTGCGCCGCCACGCGCGGGCTTGCGCCGCCACGCGCGGGCTTGCGCCGCCACGCGCGGGCTTGCGCCGCCACGCGCCGCTTGTCGTCCGCGCCGTCCGCGCGGCTCTGCACCTGTCCGTGGCCGCCGCCGCGCCCCCCAGGCCCGGCCGGCTACCGCTCCTGCGGTCCTTTGGAGCTGAATCGTTGACGACATCACCGTCGCGATGCGTTCACGTCATCAGCTCCAAAGGGCCGGCCACTCGGGTGGGCCGCTGGCGACATCACCGCGTGATGCGTTTGCGGCATCAGCTCCAAAGGGACCCCATCAGGCCAGTCCGGCTCGTCGCAGGGCCTCGGCCATCGCGTCGTTGGCGGGTGCCGGTGCGCTCTGCCGCTGCTGCCCGCCGCGTCCGCCCTGTCCGCCGCGCCCGCCCTGCTGCCCGCCGTGACCAGGCTGTCCGCCGCGCCCGCCGCCCTGTCCGCCGCGTCCGCCCTGCTGCCCGCCGCGACCGGACTGGCCGGACTGGCCCGACTGGCCGTCGGGGCCGCGTTGGGCCGGGCCGCCGCGACCCTCCTGGCTGGTCCGGCCGCCCCGGCCCGCGTCGGTGCCCGGCTCGTCCTCCAGGCGCAGGGTCAGCGAGATCCTCTTGCGGGGTACGTCCACGTCGAGCACCTTGACCCGCACCACGTCACCGGACTTCACCACCTCGCGGGGGTCCTTCACGAAGGTCCGGGACATCGCCGACACGTGCACCAGGCCGTCCTGGTGCACGCCGACGTCCACGAACGCGCCGAAGGCTGCCACATTTGTGACTACACCCTCCAGCAGCATGCCGGGCGTCAGGTCACCGATCTTCTCCACGCCCTCGACGAATGTGGCGGTGCGGAACTCCGGTCGCGGGTCGCGGCCCGGCTTCTCCAGCTCGGCGAGGATGTCGGTGACGGTGGGCAGACCGAACCGGTCGTCGACGAAATCAGTCGCCCGCAGCCCACGCAGGATGCCGCTCTTGCCGATGACCGAGCGCAGGTCCTGCCCGGTGGTGGAGAGGATGCGGCGCACCACCGGGTACGCCTCGGGGTGCACGCTTGAGGAGTCCAGCGGGTCGTCGCCGTCGGGGATGCGCAGGAAGCCCGCGCACTGCTCGAACGCCTTCGGCCCGAGCCGCGCCACCTTCTTCAACTCGGTACGCGACCGGAACGGCCCGTTGGCGTCCCGGTGCAGCACGATGTTCTCGGCCAGCCCGGCCCCGATCCCGGAGACCCGGGTCAGCAGCGGCGCGGAGGCGGTGTTGACGTCCACGCCGACGGCGTTCACACAGTCCTCCACTACCGCGTCCAGGGAGCGGGACAGCTTCACCTCGGACAGGTCGTGCTGGTACTGCCCGACGCCTATCGACCGTGGGTCGATCTTGACCAGTTCGGCGAGCGGGTCCTGGAGCCGGCGGGCGATGGACACCGCGCCGCGCAGCGACACGTCCATTCCCGGCAGCTCCTGCGAGGCGTACGCGGAAGCCGAGTAGACCGACGCGCCCGCCTCGGAGACCATCACCTTGGTCAGGTTGAGCTGCGGGTGTCGCTTGATCAGGTCGCCGGCCAGCTTGTCGGTCTCCCGGGAGGCGGTGCCGTTGCCGATCGCGATCAGCTCGACGCCGTGCGCCCCCGCCAGCCGGGCGAGGGTCTCGACCGACGCGTCCCACTGCCGGCGTGGCTCGTGCGGGTAGATGGTGTCGGTGGCGAGCACCTTGCCGGTGGCGTCCACCACTGCCACCTTCACGCCCGTCCGCAGGCCCGGGTCCAACCCCATCGTCGGCCGGCTGCCGGCCGGCGCGGCGAGCAGCAGGTCCCGCAGGTTGGTGGCGAAGACCCGCACGGCCTCCTCCTCGGCCGCCTGCCACAACCGCATCCGCAGGTCCGCACCGAGGTGGATGAGGATTCGGGTACGCCAGGCCCAGCGCACCGTGTCGGCCAGCCAGCGGTCGGCGGGGCGGCCCGCGTCGGACACGCCGAACCGGCCGGCGATTGCCGCCTCGTACCGGCTCGGGCCGGTCGGTACGGCGTCCGCCTCGCCGGCCTCCTCCGGTTCCATGGTCAGGTCGAGCACGCCCTCCTTCTCGCCCCGGAACATCGCCAGGATCCGGTGCGAGGGCAGCTTCGGGTACGGCTCGGAAAAGTCGAAGTAGTCGGCGAACTTCGAGCCGGTGGTCTCCTGACCGTCGCGTACCCGGGAGGCCAGACGCCCCCGCGACCACATCTGCTCGCGCAGCGTGCCGATCAGGTCGGCGTCCTCGGCGAAGGTCTCGATCAGGATCGCCCGGGCGCCCTCCAGCGCGGCGGCGACGTCGGCGACGCCCTTCTCCGGGTCGACGAACCCGGCGGCGGTGGCCTTCGGGTCCTGGCTGGGGTCGGCCAGCAGCGTCTCGGCAAGCGGCGCCAACCCGGCCTCGCGGGCGATCTGCGCCCGGGTCCGCCGCTTCGGCTTGTACGGCAGGTAGATGTCCTCCAGCCGGGACTTCGAGTCGGCCGCCATGATCTGCGCTTCGAGGGCCTCGTCCAGCTTGCCCTGACCGCGGATCGACTCCAGGACGGCGGCCCGCCGCTCGTCCAGCTCCCGCAGGTAGCGCAGCCGCTCCTCAAGGGTGCGCAGCTGGGTGTCGTCGAGCAGGCCGGTGGCCTCCTTGCGGTAGCGGGCGATGAACGGCACTGTGGCGCCGCCGTCGAGCAGCTCCACGGCCGCCCGCACCTGACGCTCGGCCACGCCGAGCTCGTCGGCGATCCGCTGATGAACTGACTGGGTCACGATCTCGATCCGCCTTCGACTCGATCCGCCTTCAAAGAGCGGGTACCGCCTGCATTCTGCCGGGCGCTCCCCGGCGCTGTCGCCGCGCCCGGCCGGGGTGATCCATTCCGCCCGGCCGGTCGGGAGCCCGCGCCCGGCCGGGGCGAGGCGTCAGCGCCCCGGCCGGGCCTGCGCTAGCGTGGCGATCATGGAAACACCTGCGGGGCCGCGCGCTCGGCGGCTCTTCGGCGGCAGCGCCCGCGCGCTCGGCGACCTCGCGGCCAACCCGTTCCGCGCCGACCGGGACCGGATCGTCGCCTCGCCGTTCTTCGCCCGACTCGGCGGAGTCACCCAGGTGATCAGCCCGGTCGGCTCCGGCCTGCTCGTGCACAACCGGCTCACCCACAGCCTGAAGGTCGCCCAGGTGGCTCGGGCGATCGCCGAGCGGCTGACCGCCGACGACAGGTGGCGTGCCCTGCTGGACAGGCTCGGCGGCTGCGACCCGGACGTGGTGGAGGCCGCGGCGCTCGCCCACGACCTCGGTCACCCGCCGTTCGGGCACCTGGGGGAGCGGGTGTTGGACCGGCTGGCCCGCCAGCGCCTCGGCCTCGCCGACGGTTTCGAGGGCAACGCCCAGTCGTACCGGATCGTCACCAGCACCGAGATCCGGGGTGCCGCCACCACCGGCCTGGACCTGACCGCCGCGGTCCGCGCGGCGTTGCTGAAGTACCCGTGGACCCGGCTGGACTACCCCGACCCGCACCCCCGCCTGCTGGATCCGCCGCCGCGCGGTGCCACGCCCCCGCCGGACGCCCCGGAGAGCGGCTCGTTGAAGTTCGGCGCGTACCGGACCGAGCTGGACGACCTGCGGCAGGCCCGGGAGCCGTTCGTGGGGCGCATCCCGGAGTGGCAGCAGACCGTGGAGGCGTCCGTGATGGACACCGCCGACGACATCGCGTACGCCATCCACGACGTGGAGGACTTCTATCGGGTCGGTGTGCTCCAGCAGGGCGCGGTCTCCGCCGAGTTGATGGCCTGGCAGCGGGAGAGCGGGCACTTCCGGGCGATCACCGACGCGGCGCTTACCACCGCGGCCCGCCGCCCCGGCGCGGCCATCGAACGGCTGCGCCGACAACTGCACCGCAAGGACGCGTGGATCGCCGACGACGACGCGTTCGCCGCCGCCGTCGAGCACGTACGTGAGGAACTGGTCGACGGGCTGCTGGCGATGCCGTTCGACGGCTCCATCGAGGCGGAGCAGTACGTCTCGCGGTTCTCCGCCCGCTGGTCCACCCGCTTCGTCGAGGCGATCACGATGACCGACCAGCCGTCGGTGCGCTCCGGCTATGTGCTGCTCGGCTGCGCACAGTGGCACGAGGTGCAGGTGCTCAAGTTCGTCCACCACCGGTTCGTGCTGGCCCGCCCGGATCTCGCCCTGCACCAGCGTGGCCAGGCCCGGCTGCTGGGCACCCTCGTCGAGGCGCTGTGGGAGTGGCTGCTCGACCCGGAGGAGGAGTCCCGGTTGCCTCGCCGGCTGCACGACCTGGTCGAGTTGGCCGAGGCGGAGCTGCATCCGCGTACCCCGGACCGGATCGGCCGGGCCCGGGGCCGGGCCATCGTGGACTTCGTGGCGCAGCTCACCGACGGTCAGGCGGTGGCCATGCTGGACGCCCTGTCCGGCCGGTCGGGAGCCCTCTGGACCGACGCCTTCGTGCTCTGAGCTCAGGCGATCGCCTGCCACCATCCGTCCACGGCGGGCGGGTCGGCGACGACCACCCGCTCGCCCGGGCGGGGTACGGCCAGTCGGACGTCGCGGGCCTTCGCCTCCGACCACAGCCGGTTCACCGGCTCGGACCAGTCGTGCAGGGCCAGGTTGAACGTCGCCCAGTGCACCGGGATGAGCAGGCCGCCACGGAGATCCTGGTGGGCGTCGACCGCCTCCTCCGGGAACATGTGGATGGTCGGCCAACCCCTGTCGTACGCGCCGATCTGCATGAGCGTCACGTCGAACGGCCCGTGCTGCGCGCCGATTTCCGCGTAGCCGTCGAAGTAGCCGGAGTCACCTGTGTAGAAGACCCTGCGTCGCTCCCCGGCGACCACCCAGGAACTCCAGAGCGTGCCGTCGCGGCGCAGGCCCCTCCCGGAGAAGTGCTGGGCGGCGGTGGCGGTGATCTCCAGCCCGGCGACCCGGTGCGACTCGGTCCAGTCCAGCTCGATGATCCGTTCGGCGGGTACGCCCCAGCGGTCCAGGTGCGCGCCCACGCCCAGCGGCACCAGGAACGGTGCGGACTGCGCGGCCGTCAGCGCCTGCACGGTCGCCATGTCCAGGTGGTCGTAGTGGTCGTGGGAGATCAGGATGGCGTCCAGCGGGGGCAGCTCGTCCAGGCCTACCGGGGGCTCGTGCAGCCGACGGGGGCCGACCAGCCCGGACGGTGAGCACCTGTCGCTCCAGATGGGGTCGAGCAGCACCCGCCGGCCCTCGATCTCGATGAGCGCCGAGGCGTGGCCGTACCAGATGATGTTGAGCTCGTCGGTGGTGTCGGCGGCCTGCGGCGCACTCGGGCGCAGCAGCGGCACGGGCGCGGTCGGGCGCCGCTTCTGCTTGCCGAAGATCAGTTCGCGGAGCAGGTTGCGACCCGGGTCGGCAGCCATCATGCGCGTGCCGACCCGGTTGTGGAAGGTGCCGTCGCGGAACTGCGGCGAGCGGGCCGCCCGTTCGGCGCGGGCGCCGGTGAGTCGGCCGCCGATGGCCGCCGGCACGTCCCGGGCAACCCAGGCCAGGCCGGCCACCGCGGCCAGCCCCGCCGAGCCTCGCAGCAGTCGCCCGAGCGACCGTTCACCGTCCGTACGATCCGCTGGTGCCATCCCCGTCCCTCCGCCGTGTCCGCACTACACGGTAGTCACCCGGGACCGATCGCGCCTCGCCGGTCACCCGGAGCGGGCCGGTCGCCGCACGGCGACCGGCCCGCCGCCAGGTCAGCCGCCGTTGCTGGGCCGTCGAGTTGCCGTCCGGTACGCCGTGCCCGTGCCGCTGATCCGGTCCACAGCGGTCAGGAACCGGGGGCCCATGGAGGCGCGGGCCTGCACCGCCGGGTGGGTGGCCCCGAAGTCGTCCGGGTTGGCCTGCCCGTCGGCGAAGAGCGCGTAGGTGAGCACCGCCGCCCCGGACCTGTCGAAGATCACGCCCGCCTCGTGCCGGGCGTCGGCGAACCAGCCGGCCTTGCTGGCGATGCGAGCCCGGTCGTCGGAGGACATGGTGCGCCGGATGCCGTCGGTGAAGGCCACCGGGGACCGCAGCAGCCCGAGCAGGAAACTCGTCGAGGCGGGGGAGAGCAGGGTGCCGGCGACCAGGGCGCGCAGCAGGTCGTGCGTCTCGCGGGGGGTGCTGGTGCCCAGGAAGAAGCGGTTCGGGTTGGCGACCGGCTCGACCTGGGTGTTCGGGAAGCCCTTGCCGACCAGGATGGCGTTGAGCTCGGCGGCCGGGCAGACCGACCCGCACAGCCGCACCGCCGTGTCGTCGGAGACGGTGAGCAGGTTCGCCAGGACGTGGCCGAGGGTCACGCTGCTGGGGTACGCGCCGTCCAGGCTGAAGATGCCGTCGCCGCCCGGCACGACGATGGCGGCGGTCACCTCGACCCGCTGGTCAAGTGTGAGAAGCCCTCGGTCGATCTTGTCCAGGACCGCCGTGGCCACGGCGATCTTGTTGACGCTGTACGCCTCGATCCGCTGGTCGGCCTGGGCCGCCACGGCGACCACCGGCGGGCCGTCCGGGCGGGCCACGCTGACGTACGCCTGCCAGTTGCCCCCGGCCTGCGTGCTGAACTTGGTGTAGCTGGTGGCGACGCGGCGGGCGGCCCGCGCGGGGGTGGTCGGAGCGGCCTCGGTGACCTCGGCGCTCGCAGGTGTCGCGGCGCCGAGCACCGTGCCGGCGGTGGCCACGGTTCCGAGCCCGAGCGCTGTCCTGCGGTTCAGCCGGATAGTCAATCTTCTCTCCCGTCGTGGGGCGCCGAAGCGCTTACCGGCCCCCCACCCTATGCGAGTTGATCGATACATGGTGTCCCCGGTGCCGCTCAGCCGAGCCGTCGAGGCGGTGCGTTCACGGTGCGAGCACCACCTTGACGCAGCCGTCCTCCTTCTTCTGGAACATCTCGTACGCCTGCGGCGCGTCGCTCAGCGGCAACCTGTGGGTCCGCAGGTCCTCCACGCCCAGGGGGTCGTCGTCGCCGGAGAGCAGCGGCAGGATCTCGTCGGTCCAGCGGCGCACGTGGCACTGCCCCATGCGCAGTTGGATGCCCCTGTCGAACATCTCCATAAGCGGCATCGGGTCGGCCTCGCCGCCGTAGACGCCGGAGACCGAGACGGTGCCGCCGCGACGGACCGCCTTGAGTGCGGCGTGCAGCACCGAGAGGCGGTCCGCGCCCACCCGGTCGGTCATCGTCTGGGCCAGCTTGTCCGGCAGCAGTCCTGCGGCGGTCTGGGCCAGCTTGCCCATCGGCGAACCGTGCGCCTCCATGCCTACCGCGTCGATCACCGCGTCGGGACCACGGCCGTCGACCAGGTCGATGAGCGCGCCCGGCACGTCGGACATCTCGCGGACGTCGAGCACCTCGATGCCGTGCCGGCGGGCGAGGTCCAGCCGCTCGGGCACCAGGTCCAGCCCGATGACGCGGCCGGCGCCGAGGTGGCGGCCGATCCGGGCGCACAACTGCCCGACCGGCCCGAGCCCGAACACGGCAAGGGTGCCGCCGGGCGGGGTGTCCGCGTACTTCACGGCCTGCCAGGCGGTGGGCAGGATGTCGGACAGGTACAGGTAGCGCTCGTCTGCGCCGGTGTGCGGGATCTTGATCGGTCCGAAGTGGGCCTGCGGGACGCGCAGGTACTCGGCCTGGCCGCCGGGCACCGAGCCGTAGAGCGAGGTGTAGCCGAACAACGCGGCGCCCTTGCCCTCGCTCGTGACCTGGGTGGTCTCGCACTGGGCGTAGAGCTGACGCTTGCACATCCAGCAACTGCCGCAGGAGATGTTGAACGGGATCACCACGCGGTCGCCGGGCTTGAGCCCGGTCACTCCCGACCCCACCTCCTCGACGATGCCCATCGGTTCGTGGCCCAGAATGTCACCGGGCTTCAGGTACGGCCCCAGCACCTCGTACAGGTGCAGGTCGGAGCCGCATATCGCGGTCGATGTGATCTTCACGATCGCGTCGGTGGGCTCCTCGATCCGGGGGTCCGGCACCTCCTCGACGCGTACGTCCCGCTTGCCCTGCCAGGTCAACGCCTTCATGTCTGTTTCCTCCTTCGCTCCCTGCCTTCCTGCTACCCGGGCTCGGACATTTGAACCGACCGCACGTCGCCCGGTGGCCCAAGCGGGGTCAGAGGGTGGTTTCGCCGTTGAGGCCGAAGTAGTCGTGCCATTTGGTGCTGGGGGCGAATGTGGTGCCGGTGGAGAGGGCGACGTAGAT
>NZ_JBIAZG010000031.1:0-15943 GCF_042898885.1 Micromonospora sp. NPDC000316 | reverse complement strand
CGACGTAGGCGTCGGCGAGGGGGCTGTGGGTGAAGGTGATGACGTCGTCGCGGCCGTCGCCGGTGAAGTCCGTGGGCGAACCCCCGAAATACCGGCCGGCGGGCGGTGGTGGCGGCGTACCGCAGTTGTCGCTGACCAGGTACTTCTGGTTGTACTGGCCGGGATACGGCGCGAGGGACACCCCGTTGATGACGATCGTCTGGCCGACCCCGTTGTAGAGCTGCTCGTAGTGCAGATGCGGCCCGGATGAATTGCCGGTGCTGCCGGTGATGCCAATCTGCTGCCCCTGCTGCACGTAGGCGCCGTCGGGCACCGAGTACGCGCTGAGGTGGAAGTAGTAGGTGGTCCAGCCGCCGCCATGGTCGATGACTACGTAGTTGCCGGCTCCGCTGGGCTGTGAGTAGCGGCGGGCGACGCCGGCGGCCGACGCCACCTGCGGCGTGCCACCTGTGGTGCCGCCGTCGGCGCGGACGAAGTCCAGCGCCTGTCGCACCTCGGCGCTGTGGTGGTCGTACGTCCACCGCTGTCCGCAGGGGAACGGCGCCTTGAAGTTCGGCGCGGCGAGCGCGGGCGAGGGCGTGCTCACCACGGCGGTCAGGCTGACCCCGGCCAGCGTGAGCAGCGCGACGAGGGCGCGCCGGGCGGCGCTTTTCGGGAGCCTGAACATGGGGCGACTCCTATCGGGTGGGCGGTCGCAGCGGTGCGCGGCGCGTCGTGGGCCGGTGTCGCCGATGGGCGGGCCTGGCAGTTCGCGTCGGAGAGGGGCGTGGTGCGTCCCGCGAGGCGAGACGGTGGCGTTGAGGAGAAGTGAAACCGCAGACTTCGGAGTCTGTCAATACCTGCCGCAGTGGTCCTGTCGGCCGAAAAACTTCTTCAGTCCGGGCTCGGCCAGCCCTGCGTGACCGCCCGGGCGATGAAGATTTCTTGCCCCGGAGGTAAAGCTCCCGCAAGGTATTGACAACCGTGGAAGTCTCGCAGTTAACTCGCCAGCAATCGATTTCTCGCTGATCTCGGCCGCTCGGAAGGGACACCGATGAAGCTCCGTGTCACCCGATGGCTGGGCGCCACCGTCGCGTTGCTCGCCGTGATCCCGCCAGCGACGGCTTCCGCCGCCACACCTGCCGCTCCCACTCCAACAGTGGTGTCCGCTTCCGCGCTCGCCGTCGCCGACGACAAGGGACCGACCGGTTGGGACGCCTACCGGCGGCTCGACCGCCTACCGGAGCTGGCCGCCGGGACGCGTACCCACCAGTTCTCCAGCTTCGGCCGCGACGGCTCCAACGACGACGGGTTCGTCGGCACCTGGGCGTGCCTGCGCCAGAGCGGCGGCTGCGTGATCGCCGAGGCGCGCGGACCCGGCGAGGTGCAGTCGATCTGGTTCACCCGCGACGAGGGCGACGTCCGCGCGACCGGCTGGATCCGCATCGAGCTCGACGGCGTCGTGGTCGTCCAGGCCGACCTCCAGGCCCTTGTGGATGGGCGACTCGGCGGCCCCTTCGTCGCACCACTTGTCAGCAACGCCGACCAGACCTCCGGCGGCGTCACGATCAAGGTGCCGATGCCCTACCGCGATTCCATGCGGATCACCACCCAGAACAACCCGCTCTTTCACCACGTCACCTACCGCACCTTCGCCGACGCCGAGGGCGTGTCCCGGTTCGACCCGGCCGACCCGGCCACCGACGTGGTCACCCTGCTGCGCGCCGCCGGCACCCGCGACCCGAAGCCCGCGCAGCCCGGCGCCTCCACCAGCCGCGCCACAGTCACCGCGCCGGCACAGGGCCAGGTGTCGTTGGCCGGCCTGACCGGCCCACGGGCGATCACCGCGCTGCGGCTGCGCGTACCCGATGCGGCGGCCGGCGCGCCGACGCTCGCCGGCCTGCGGCTGCGGATGGCGTTCGACGGCCGGACGACAGTCGACAGCCCGGTCGGGGAGTTCTTCGGGGGCGGGCTGGGCGAGCGCAGCGTCCGGTCCCTCATGTTCGCGATGGATTCGGCACCCGGCGGCTGGTACAGCGCCTGGTGGCCGATGCCCTTCCGCTCCTCCGCCGCCGTGACGCTCGTCAACACGACAGGCACCACTGTCAACGGAATCGAGGTGGAGGTGACGTCGGCGCCCGGCACCGAGTGGACGTCTCGGCTCGCCGCCGACGGCAGCTCCGGATACTTCACCACCCAGTCGCGGCGCGCGGAAACTGTCGGCGGCAACGACTGGATCATCGCCGACCAGTCCGGCCGGGGCCGGTTCGTGGGCGTCTCGCAGACCATGCGCGGCCACATCATCGGTGGCAACACCCGCAACTACCTCGAAGGCGACGAGCGGGTGTACGTGGACGGCTCGCCGACGCCGCAGATCCACGGCACCGGCACCGAGGACTTCTACGAGTCGGGGTGGTACTTCAACCGCGGCGAGTACAGCGGTGTCTTCACCGGCAACACCGCCCACCTGGTGCGCGGCGGCGGATGCGTCGACGAGTGCGACGCCGCCTACCGGCTGATGATCGGCGACGCGGTGTCGTACGGCACCGCTCTGCGCTTCGGCATCGAACACGGGCCGGCCAACGACATGCCTGCCGAGTACGCCTCGACCGCGTTCCTCTACACCCAGCGCACAGTGGCCACGCGCCGGACCGACACCGTCGTCACCGGCGACGCCGCCAGCCGCGCCGCGCACGCGTACACCGACTCGTCGGCGACCCAGACCGCGCTCACCGCCAGCTTCGAAGGCGACGACGACAACGCCCCGCAGACCGCCCAGGTCCGTGCCACGACCGCCCCCGTCCGCTTCCGGCTGGCCGTCGACCCCACCAACCAGGGGGTACGGCTGCGCCGCCACGGCGACCAGTCCGGCGGCTATCAGCAGGCGGCGGTGTCGGTCGACGGTGTGCCGGCCGGGGTGTGGCTCCAGCCCCTGGGCAACGACCGGCAACGCTGGCTGGCCGACGGGTTCGTCCTACCCGCCGCCCTGACGGCGGGCCGGTCGACGGTCACCGTCCAGCTCACCCCTGCCCCGGGCGCGCCGGCCTGGACCGCCGCCCGGTACCAGGCCGACAGCATGGTGACGCCGTTCGCCGACACCACAGCCCCGGCCACGGTCGCCGGCCTCACCCTGGCCGGCGGCCGCGTGCACGCGCTCGGCCTGACCTGGACGCCCTCCGCCGACGACGTCGGTGTCGTCTCCTACCGGGTCTACGCGTCAAGGAACCCGGGGGTGACGACCACCGCCGCCAACCTGGTCGGCACGACCCGAGCCACCGAGTTCCGGCACGGGCCGCTGCCGGCCGGCCAGACCCGCTACTACCGGATCGTGGCGGTCGACGGCTCGGGCAACGCCGCCGCGCCCTCGGCCGAGGTGTCGGCCACCACCCGTGGCCGCAACACAAGCGACGCCAACGGCGACCGCCGCGACGACGCGATCGACTTCACCCGCGGCGCGGCGGCCGACGTGTTCACCTCGCTCTCCGACGGCACCCGTTTCGTGCCGGACAGCCGGCCCTGGAACGACTTCTTCGCCGTGGATGCCGAGATCCCGCTCACCGGTGACGTCAACGGCGACGGCCGCGCCGACATCATCACCTTCACCCGAGGCGCCGCCGCCGACGTCTACGTCGGGCTCTCCACCGGCACCGGATTCGCCGCCGGGGTCAAGTGGCACGACTTCTTCGCCGCCGGCACCGAGACCCCGGCGGTCGGCGACGTCAACGGCGACGGGCGTACCGACATCATCACCTTCACCCGCGGCGCCGCCGCCGACGTCTACGTGGCGCTGTCCACCGGCTCCGGCTTCGGACCCGGCGTCAAGTGGCACGACCACTTCGCCCTCGGCGACGAGTTCCCGGCGGTCGGCGACGTCGACGGTGACGGTCGCGACGACGTCCTGACGTTCACCCGGGGTACGGCCGGCGACGTGTTCGTGTCGCTCTCCGACGGCACCCGCTTCGTGGAGGACGGCTGGAAGTGGCACGACAGCTTCGCCTTCGGCAACGAACTGCCCGCGGTCGGCGACGTCGACGGTGACGGTCGCGACGACATCCTCACGTTCACCCGGGGTACGGCCGGCGACGTGTTCGTGTCGCTCTCCGACGGCACCCGCTTCGTGCAGAACGCCTGGAAGTGGCACGACAACTTCGCACTCGGCGACGACCTACCAGGGGTCGGTGACTTCAACGGCGACGGGCGGGCCGACGTGGTGCGGTTCACCCGCGGCCTCACCGCCGACGCGTACGTCTCGCTCTCCACCGGCGGCGCTCTCGGAGCCGTCAACCGCTGGCACGACCAGTTCGCCCCCGGTGTCGACCTGCCCCGCCCGAGCGTGTCGTGATGCGCGCCCGACGTGTCACCGCCGCGCTCCTGCTCGGAGCGGTCCTGACGGCACCGGCCCTGGCAGCGGTCCCGGCGGCAGCGGCCCTGGCAGCGGTCCCGGCGGCAGCGGCCCTGGCGGCGGTCCCGGCGGCAGCGGCCCTGGCAGCGGTCCCGGCGGCAGCGGCCCTGGCCGACGACCCGGTACGGTTCGAGGCCGAGTCGCTGGCGGTCGTCAACGCCACCGCGCCGGTCGGTGCACAGGCCGACTGTTGCGGGGTGAGCTGGTCCGGCGGGCGTCAGTTGTGGTTCCGGAGTGCCCGCGCCGGCGACTCGGTGACGCTCACCCTGCCGTCGGTGCCGGCCGGGCAGTACGACCTCGGCGCGGTGCTCACCCGGGCCGGCGACTACGGCACGCTGCGTTTCGCCGTCGACGGGGTGGCGGTCGGCCAACTCTTCGACGGGTACGCCGGCACCGTGCAGCGCACCGGCGCGGTGCCGCTGGGCTCGGCGTCGCTGGCGACCGGCACGCACCGCCTCACGGTCACGGTCACCGGCCGGTCCGCGTCGTCGACCGGCTTCTTCGCGGGGCTGGACACGGTGACGCTGCGCCGTGTCGGCCCGCTCGCGGCGGTCACCACGACCCCGTACGAGACCGTTGGCGAGACCCCGACCCGGGGCGCGTCGACACGTGTCTACGACCCGAGCGTGGGCGAGTCGACGACCTGGTACTACAACGACCACACGCTGGTGCGCCACCAGCAGACCGGCGTGTGGCACCTGTTCGGCATCACCCACGCCGAACCCGGAGCGCCGCAGGACGAGAAGGTCTTCGGGCACGCGACGGCGCCGAGCCCGACCGGCCCGTGGACGAAGCGGCCGGCGGCGTTGGTCGCCAACCCGGGGGCGGGAGAGCAGTGGATCTGGGCTCCCCACGTCGTGCACCACAACGGCGTCTACTACATGTTCTACGCGGCAGGTAATCCGGACTACGCCCGCTACCGCATGCACCTGGCCACCTCGACCGACCTGTTCACCTGGACCCGCAGCTCCGCCAACCCGCTGTTCACCGACGGGTGGGAGGCCCGCGACCCGATGGTGACAAGGGTCGGTGACCGCTGGGTCATGTACTACACGGCCACGTCGAGCCCGTCCGGCGGCAACCACGTCGTGGCGTACCGGACCAGCACCGACCTGCTGTCCTGGAGCGCCCGCGCGATCGCCTACACGTCACCGCACGTCGGCCAGGCGGGCGGGCAGACCGAGTCGCCGTTCGTGGTGCGCCGAGGGGAGTGGTGGTACCTCTTCGTCTGCTGCGACGGCACTGACTACGGCGCCGCGTACCGGCGGACAGCCGTCTACCGCAGCCGCGATCCGCTGCGGTTCGACGGGGCGGAGAAGGTGGCGGTCCTGGACGCGCACGCCGCCGAGGTCGTGGTGGACGGCTCGACCTGGTATCTCAGTCACGCCGGCTGGGGGCAGGGTGGGCTCTGGCTGGCGCCGCTGACGTGGTCGACGCAGGTGGTGGCGCGCGGTTACACGGTGAGCACCGGGTTCCTCCGCGCCGACATACGGACCTGGCCGAACGCCCGGATCGCGGCGCTGGCCGTGGACCCGGCCGGGGCGGGCAACTACCGGCCCGCGCTCGACTCCTCGCATCGCGGCACCGGGCCGTACCTCGCGGTGGGTCGGTTCGACGTGACCGACCGGGCCGGCGCCCCGGCCCGGGTCGACGTGTCGGCCGACGGCTCCCGGATCAACCTGGTCGGCATTCCGTTCGGCGACGAGCCGGTCACCGCCGACTGGCTGCTCACTGTGGCGCCCCGATGGTCCGGCCCCGGGTTGCAGAGCGACATCACCTGGTCGGTAAACGGGTGGCCGACCGCTGCGGTGTGGGAGGTGGCGTTCAACGTCGACGGCGCCTCCCCGGCGGTCGGCGACGCGACGGTGGAGGCACGACCGACCGGTGACGTCACCGGAATGCCCAGGTGGACGATGTCGACAGGGGACGGGCTCTCGGTGGTCGCGGTACACCGGTGGGGGTCGGCCTGGCGCGGCGACAACACCTGGTACGACGCCGGCCACGCGATGGCCGCCTGGCAACCGTTGTGGCGTGCGGGTGGCCTGTCCTGGGGGCCGGGGCAGTATCCGGGCGGCACCTGGCGTCTGGTGGCGAGCGGGCTCCGGCGGGACGTGGCGTTCGCCGACGCCGCGCACGCCGCTGTCAACGCGGTCCCGTGACAGTCGTGGACACCGGCGACCCGGCGGGCACGGCGGCGGGCACACATGGGCCGGTGGTGGTCGCCATGACCGGCGTGGCGAAGAGGTTCGGCGGCGTGACGGCCCTGGACGGCGTCACCTTCGACGTGCGGGCCGGCGAGGTGCACGCGTTGCTGGGGGAGAACGGCGCGGGCAAGTCCACCCTGATCAACATTCTCTCCGGCGTCATCACCGACTACGACGGTGAGGTCACTGTCGACGGTTCGCCGGTGCGGTTCGCCGGTCCCGCCGCTGCCCAGGCCGCCGGCATCGCGACCATTCACCAGGAACTCGACCTGGTGCCCGCCCTGTCGGTGGCCGACAACCTGGTCCTCGGACGGGAACCCCGGACGCGGCTGCGCACCGTCGACAGGCGGGCGGCGGTGCGTACCGCGCGGAAGCACCTGGACCTGCTCGGGGCCGACATCGATCCGCGGCGGCCCGTGGGCTCGTTGCGCGTCGGGGAGCAGCAGCTCGTCGAGATCGCCAAGGCGCTCGCGCTGGACGCCCGCGTGCTCGTCATGGACGAGCCGACGGCCGCGCTCGCCGACGGGGAGGTGCGGCGGCTCTTCGCCACCATCGACGGCCTGCGCCGGCGGGGCGTCGGCGTCGTCTACATCTCGCACCGGATGGAGGAGATCGAGGTCGTCGCCGACCGTGCGACGGTGCTGCGCAACGGTTCGGTCGCCGGTGTCGTGCCCGCCGGGCGGATGGGCCGGCGGCGGATCATCGCGATGATGGTCGGCGAACGGGCCACCTCCCTGTTCGCCCCCGCACCGGGAGACGGCCCCGCACCAGGAGACGCCCTCGCACCGGGTGACGCGGACGGCTCGCGCGGGACCGGGCGCGAGCCTCTGCTCGACGTCACCGACCTGGTCGTGCGGCCCCGGGCGTCCCGGCCCGGCCGTTGCGAGCCGGACGGCATCAGCCTCACCGTGCGGGCCGGTGAGATCGTGGGCCTGGCCGGCCTGATGGGAGCCGGTCGCACCGAGTTGCTGGAAACCCTCTTCGGTGCCGGGCCGCGTGGGCGGCGCACCGGCACGATCCGGTTGAAGGGCAGCCCGTACGCGCCGAGGCACCCGCGCGCGGCCCTGCGCGCCGGCGTCGGCTTCGTTCCCGAGGACCGTCGCCGCGCCGCGCTCGTCCTCGAACACCCGGTCGGTCGCAGCATCATGCTGACTGCCCTGGCGAGCGTGACGACCGCCGGATTCGTCAGCCGTCCACGGGAGCGCTCCGCGGTCCAGCGAACGATCACCGAACTGGCGATCAAGACGGCGTCGGCGGCCACACCCGTCGGCGCGCTCTCCGGCGGCAACCAGCAGAAGGTCGTCTTCGGCCGGCAACTGCTCGCCGAGCCCCGGCTGCTGCTGCTCGACGAGCCGACCCGCGGCGTCGACATCGGCGCGAAGGCCGAGATCTACCGACTGCTGCGCCGGCTCGCCGACGACGGCATGGGCATCCTGCTCGCCTCGTCGGAGCTGCCCGAGCTGCTCGGTGTCTGCGACCGCGTGCTGGTGCTGCGCGGCGGTCGCGCCGTGGCCGACCTCGCCACCGACGGCTGCACCGGCGAGGACATTCTCGCGGCGGCGATGGGCGGCGCGACCGCCGGAAGGGACGAACGATGACCGACATCCGCGTACCGCCGCCGGAGCCCGCCGTGACCGAGGTGCCGCCGGCTGCCGGCACGGTCGGGCTGCGGGGCACCGCCGCCCGGTGGCTACGCCGCCCACGCAGCCGGCGCGAACTCGTCGACCGGCTCTTCGCGGTGCAGAGTCTCTTCGCGTTGCTCGTGGTATTCGTCGTCGCGATCCTCGCCTCACCCCGACGCGACGGCGAGATCCTCTTCCTCACCGCCGGGAACCTCGGCAACATCGTCCGCGCGGTGTCGGAGATCGGCATCATCGCGATCGGCATGACCTTCGTGATCCTGCTGGGGGGCATCGACCTGTCGGTCGGCGCCATCCTCGGTCTGTCGGCCGTCGGCACGGCGACCCTCCTGGTCGACTCGGGGTTCGGCATCGTGCCCGCGGTCGCCGTGGTGCTCGTGATCGGTGCGCTCTTCGGCGCCGTGCAGGGGTACGCCGTGGCCCGCCTCGGCATCCAGTCGTTCATCGTCACCCTTGCCGGTCTCCAGGTCGCGCGGGGCATCGCCCGGATCTGGTCGGGCGGCCTGGGCATCCCGATCGCCTACGGCGACGGACCCCAGGAGGCCCCGCCGGCCTTCGAACTGCTCAACGGCTCGGTCAACGGGGTGCTCCCGGTGCCGGCGGTGCTGTTCGTCCTGATCGGGGTCGCGGCGATCGTGGTGCTGCGCACGACCGCGTTCGCCCGGCACGTCTACGCGATCGGCGGCAACGAGAAGGCGGCCCGGCTCTCAGGGGTCCCCGTCACCCGGGTCAAGGTCGCCGTTTTCGCGGTCGCCGGGCTCCTCGCGGCGGTGGCTGGCGTGATCCACGCGGGGCAGCTCAACCAGGGCAGCCCCAACGACGGCGCCGGATACGAGCTGGACGCGATCGCCGCTGTGGTGATCGGCGGGACGAGCCTGGCCGGGGGCTCCGGCTCGATGGGCGGCACCCTCGCCGGCGCTCTGCTGCTCGGCATCCTCAACAACATCCTCGCGCTCAACAACATCGACGCCAACGTCCAACTGCTGATCAAGGGACTGGTGATCGTGCTCGCGGCGGCCTTGCAGAAGCTGCGCCGCGGCATCGCCTGACCGAACCCACACCGAGGAGCCACTGCCATGCACAGACGAACCGTGCTCGCGTTGCTGGTCACCGGCACGCTTCTGACCACCACGGGATGCACCGTCGAGAAACCCTCCGACGACGCCGGCGAGGCCCGCGCCTGCGGCACCGGCAAGGATTTCCTGATCGGCATGTCGCAGGCCAACAATGCCGAGCCGTACCGGCAGGTGATGAACAACGACGTGCAGACGGCCGCGAAGGAGGTCCCCGGCTTCCGCGTCGTGGTCTCCGACGCCGCGCAGGACAACAGCAAGCAGGTCGCCGACGTGGAGAACTTCCTCACCCAGAGGATCAACCTGCTGATCATCTCGCCCAACGAGGCCAAGCCGCTGACCGCAGTGGTCAAGAAGGCGTACGACAGGGGCGTCCCGGTGATCGTGCTGGATCGCAAGGTCGAGGGCGAGGCGTACACCGCCTTCATCGGAGGGGACAACGTCGCGATCGGCAAGGCGGCCGGCGAGTTCTACGCCACGACACTGCTCCCCGGCGGCGGCAAGGTGATCGAGATCGCGGGACTCCCCGGCTCGACGCCTGCGGCCGAGCGCGCGAAGGGGTTCCGCGAGGGTATCGCCGGCAACCCGAAGATCGAGATCGTTGCCTCCCAACCCGGAGACTGGCTGCGCGAGAAGGGGCAGTCGGTGGCGGACGCCCTGATCAAGGCCCACCCGGACGTGTCGGCCGTCTATGCGCACAACGATCCGATGGCCGAAGGGGCCTACCTCGCCGCCAAGGCGGCCGGGCTCGAACAAAAGATCAAGTTCACAGGCATCGACGCGTTGCCGGTGCCCTCCGGCGGGATCAAGGCCGTCGAACAGGGCCGCCTCGCTGCGACCTTCCAGTACGCCACAGGTGGCCGCGAAGCCGTCGAACTCGCCCGCAAGATCCTTGTCGACTGCGCCACGGACGTCCCGCGCGCCACCACGCTGGACACGACGCGGATCACCAGGGACAACGCCGCCGAGGCGTACGCGAAGCTCGGTGGTCTCTGAGCACGCACCGCTCTGCTGGTCGCTTCGCCGCAACGACTGCTCGACCCGTCAAGCGCCCGACAGTCAAGGGAGCCGCCCCGTGACCCGTTACACCCTGCCCGTGCCGGTGCAGCCGCCGGTCGCCCCGCCGCGCACCGTCTACACAGTGGCCAGCGGTGACCTGCGGTTGAGCGCGAACGTCACCTGCTGGCCCACCCAGCGCCAGCTCGAAGAGGACCTCGGCGCCGCCGTCACCGCGCTGGGCTGGCACGTCCGGCGCGGTCACGACGTCGACGCGGTCGCCGGCCACGGGTTCATCGACAGTCAGCGCGCCGGGATCGAGGTCTTCCGGACGATCCCGCCCGACGCCCCGCTCATCGTGGTCGAGGCGGTCTGGCAGTACAGCCACCATGTGCTGGCCGGGCTGCGCGCCCACCGCGGGCCGATCCTGCTCGTCGCGAACTGGAGCGGGAAGTATCCCGGTCTGGTGGGGCTGCTCAACCTCGCGGGCAGCCTCACCAAGGCGGGCGTGCGGTATTCGACGTTGTGGAGCGAGGACTTCACCGACGAGTGGGCGCGCGACGGATTGAAGAAGTGGCTGGAGACCGGCGAGGTGGTGCACGACGAGAGCCACGTACGCCAGCTGCCGTCGCTGCCGCCGGACGCCGAGGTCGAACTCGGCGTGGCGCTGGCCCGGCAGCTCGTCTGGGAGCGGGCCATCATCGGTGTCTTCGACGAGGGCTGCATGGGCATGTACAACGCCATCATCGACGACGAGCTGCTCAACCCGCTGGGCATCTTCAAGGAACGCCTGTCGCAGAGCGCGCTGGTGGCGGAGATGGCGCGGGTGCCCGACGCGGAGGCGCAAGCCGTGCTCGCCTGGCTCGAAGCGGCCGGGATGACGTTCCACACCGGCGTCGACGAGGCCACCGAACTGACCCACGCCCAACTGCTCAGCCAGTGCAGGATGTACGTCGCCGCACTGCGCATCGCCGACGACTTCGGCCTGGACGCGGTGGGAATCCAGTACCAGCAGGGGCTCAAGGACACCGTTCCGGCCAGCGACCTGGCCGAGGGGCTGCTGAACAACGTGGTGCGCCCCCCGGTGACCAGCCGGGACGGCTCACGGGAGCTGTACGCGGGTGTGCCGCTGCCGCACTTCAACGAGGTCGACGAGGGCGTCGCCGTGGACTCGTTGATCACCAACCGGATCTGGACCGCGATGGGTCTGGACCCGGCCACGACGCTGCACGACATCCGCTGGGGAGAGCAGTACGACGACCGTTTCGTCTGGGTCTTCGAGATCTCCGGGTCGGTGCCCGCGTCGCACAACGGGGGTTACGACAGGTCCTACAGCATGCGCCAGCCGCCGATGTACTTCCCGCTCGGCGGCGGCACCCTCAGCGGCGTGTCGAAACCGGGGGAGATCGTCTGGTCGCGGGTGTTCGTCATGGACGGCGCGCTGCACGTGGACCTCGGTCGCGGCACAGTGGTGGAGTTGCCCGCGGCCGAGACGCAGCGTCGACTCGACGCCACGAATCCACAGTGGCCGATCATGCACGCCGTGCTGCACGGTGTGGGCCGCGACCAGTTGATGGCCCGGCACAAGGCCAACCATGTCAACGTCGTCTACGCTCCCGACGCTCTGACCGCCGACCGTGCGCTACGAGTGAAGGCGGCCTTCTTCGCCGAGCTGGGCGTACGGGTGTACCTCTGCGGCGACGTGCGGATATGAGCGGCAGGTCTCGTCTCACAGGCCGGTTGTGCTGCGGCGTCGAGGGTCGTCGTCGGGGCGGTTCGGCTGCCCGGGGGCCGAACTCTCCCGTACCCGCAGTTCGGTGCGCAGCACGACGGTCGAGGACGCCTTCGCCGGGTCGGCGATCCGCTCGACGAGCAGCGAGGCTGCCGTACGACCCAGGTCGTAGGTGGGTTGGGCGACTGTGCTCAGCGACGGCCGGACCAGGTGCGCCCACGGGATGTCGTCGAACCCGACGATGCCGAACCGGTCGGGAACGTCGATGCCGTTGTCGACAAGGCATTCGACAGCCCCCACGGTCATCAGGTTGTTGGCCGCGAACACCGCGTCCGGCGGCTCGCCGGTTTCCAGCAGCGAGGCCATCGCGCGGTATCCGCCCTCCTCGCGGAAGTCCGCGTACCGGATCAGGTCGTCGCTCCAGGAGCGGCCGCTCGCCTTGAGCGCCTTCTGGTAGCCCCGCAGCCGCTGCATCGCGGTGGAGATCCGGCGCGGGCCGGTGATGCAGGCGATCCGTCGGTAGCCGCTGCCCACCAGGTGGGTCGTCGCCTGCTCGGCGCCGTGGATGTTGTCGACGAGCACGGTGTCCACGTCGACGCCGCGCGGCTGCCGGTCGATGGCCACGACCGGAATGCCGGCCTGCACCAGCCGGGTGATCAGGGCCGGCCGCCCGGACGAGGAGATGATCACCCCCGCCATCCGCTCGGCGACAGCGGCCGCGACGTACCGGGCCTCCTTCTCCGGGTCCTCGTCGCCGTTGCACAGCACGACCGAGAATCCGGCCTCCTGTGCGACGTCCTCGACGCCACGCACCATGGAGGTGAAGAACGGGTTTCCGATGTCGGAGATGATGACCGCCCAGAGGCTGGTTCGGCTCCGGCGCAGGCTGCGGGCCACCGCATTCGGGCGGTAGTCGAGATCCTGTGCGGCCTGCCGCACTCGGGCGGCCAGCTCCGGGTCGACGGAGTCGCGTCCGTTGAGCACCCGGGAGACGGTCGCAGGCGACACGCCGGCCCTGCGGGCCACATCGTAGATGGTCGTCATCCCGCCCCCATCGTTGTCGCCCCGGGGCCAGGCGGCCCGATGGTGGCGGTTCGCCCGTCGGGTCGCCGACCCCCGGGTGTGATCGCACCTCGGGAGATCGCTCGGAATCCTATACAGAGTAAGCAATCGATTTCTGGTCGGGCCCAGGCCGCCCGAATGCCGGGCGACGGAGGTATTGACATCGATGCCTGTGACTACAACACTCGTCAGCAATCGATTTCTTGCTCTCTCGCGTGCCGGGTGGCCCGCTTTTCGGACGGCCGACCGGCGCCGGCTGACGCGGCGTCCACGGGGGTGGGTGTCAGCCGGCGAACCACCAACCGGTCGCACACCTGACGTCCCTGAGGAGCGCTGTGAGACGACGTTCGCTGGCGATGCTTGTCGCCCTCATGACAGCAACGGCAACCCTCGCGGTCGGTGCGCCCGCGGTCGCCGTACCGATCGACACGCTCACCTGTCCGTCCGTGCCCGCCACCCACGATCCGGCCGTCACCCTCGTGGTCTACCGGGTCGCCCGGTCGTACAACGCTAACGACAAGGTCATGCTCTCGACGTTCGAGGCCGGATGGGTCGAGTCCCACATGAACAACCTGCCCTGTGGCGACAAGTCCAGCCTGGGAGTCTTCCAGCAGCGCTGGGACTACGGCTGGGGCACCCCGGAGCAGATCATGGACCCGGTCTACGCCACCACGCAGTACGTCACCCGGGCGATCACCTGCGATCGCAACAATCCCGGCTACACGGCCGGTCAGGTCGCCCAGTGCGTACAGCGGTCGGGCTTTCCCGATCGATACGACCAGGCAGCGGCAACGGCGCGGACGCTGCTCAACCAGGGGGCGCGGACCCACGCCATGATCGGCGGCGCACCGACCGACGTCAACGGCGACGGCCGCGACGACGTCCTCACCTTCACGCAGAACGCCGCCGCCGACGTCTACGTGAGCACCTCCACCGGCACCGGCTTCGCCGGGACGTCGGTGAAGTGGAACGACTTCTTCTCCATCGGTGGGGAGACCGCGTCGACAGGCGACTTCAACGGCGACGGACGGGACGACATCGTCACGTTCGCGCACAGCAACACCGGCGACGTCTACGTGGCGTTGTCCACCGGGTCGGCGTTCACCTCGCCGGGCAGGTGGCACGACTGGTTCGCCCCGGGCGCGGAGATCGCCGCCGTCGGTGACGTCAACGGCGACGGACGCGACGACATCATCACCTTCACCCAAGGCCCCACCACCGCCTCCGACGTCATCGTCGCCCTGTCCACCGGCACGTCGTTCGGACCACCGCAGAAGTGGCACGACCTGTTCGCCGTCGGCACCGAACAACCCCGCGTCGGCGACATCAACGGCGACGGACGCGACGACATCGTCACCTTCACCTGCAACACCGACGCCGACGTCTACGCCGCCACCTCCACCGGCACCACCTTCACCGGCACCACTGTGAAATGGCACGACTTCTTCTGCCTCGCTGGCGAATTCCCCTACCTCGGCGACGCCAACGGCGACGGCAAAGACGACCTCATCGTCTTCACCAAGAACGCCACAAACGACGTCTACGTCGCACTGTCGACCGGGACCACGTTCGGTCCCAGCAGCAAATGGCACGACTACTTCGGCCTGAACGGTGAGGTGACTCTGTGATGTCGCGACTGGTGGCCCCCGTGGCCGGAACACGACGACGGCGCGGAGGCGTCGCCCTGCTGGCCGCGGCGCTCGTCGGCGCGGTAGCGGTCCCGCCGACGCCCGCGACCGCGACGCCGCCGGGTCGTGGCGACCTGGACGCCGCATTCG
This sequence comes from Micromonospora sp. NPDC000316, assembly GCF_042898885.1. Classification (NCBI taxonomy): domain Bacteria; kingdom Bacillati; phylum Actinomycetota; class Actinomycetes; order Micromonosporales; family Micromonosporaceae; genus Micromonospora; species Micromonospora sp. NPDC000316. The sequence goes on along the minus strand of NZ_JBIAZG010000031.1, from coordinate 1,077 downwards.
TGCGGGCGGCACAGGAGTACGACGTACCCCGGGACGTCCTGGTCGCGGTCGGCTACGGCGAGTCCCGGCTGGACGGCCACGACGGCAAGCCGAGCCAGGCCAACGGCTACGGGGTGATGCACCTGGTGAGCAACCCCACCCAGCACAGCCTGGAACGGGCGGCGGCCCTTACCGGTGAGCCGGTCGGCAGGCTGAAGACCGTCACCTCGGCGAACATCCGTGGCGGCGCGGCCGTGCTGCGCGACCTGGCCGACGCCGAGGGGTTGACCGCGACCGCCCGGGACCGGGTCACCGCGTGGTATCCGGTGGTGGCGAGGTACGCAGGCGCGGCGGACGACTCGACCGCACGCCTGTACGCGGACGGGATCTACGACCTGGTGCAGCAGGGTATCCCGGGTGCCGTCCCAGTCCGGGCGCACCGGGCCGAGCCGGAGCGGGGCCGTTACGCCACGGTGCTCCCCGCAGGGGCGGCACCTGGCGCGCTGGCTGCCGCCGTGCCGGAGTACCCGCCGGCGCGGTGGGTCGCCGCGAACGGCGCCAACTACGGCGTCGGGCGGTCCAGCCGGATCACGACTGTGATCCTGCACGTCACCCAGGGCTCGTACGCCGGCACGGTCAGCTGGTTCCAGAATCCGTCGTCGGGGGTCAGCGCCCACTACGTGGTGAAGTCCAGCAACGGCGAGATCACCCAAATGGTTCGCGAGGGCGACACCGCGTACCACGCTCTCTCCGGCAACGCCTACGGCGTCGGCATCGAGCACGAGGGCTACGTCGCCGACCCGGCGTGGTTCACCGACGCGATGTACCGGTCGTCGGCCGCGCTGACCCGTTACCTGTGCGACAAGTACGGCATTCCGAAGAACCGTACGGGCATCAAGGGTCACAGCGAGATCCCGGGCAACAACCACACCGATCCGGGGCCGAACTGGAACTGGAACTACTACCTCTCGCTCGTGAACCAGGGCGGCGGCGGGTCGGCCGCCCGGTATTTCGGGGGTTCGCCCACGGACTTCACCGGCGACGGCCGCGACGACGTCATCACCTTCACCCACAGCCCCCTCGCCGACGCCTACGTCG
>NZ_JBIAZG010000030.1:0-18212 GCF_042898885.1 Micromonospora sp. NPDC000316 | reverse complement strand
GCCAGCAAAAACTGACCAGTCCGGGGTATAAATCATAATTGGCACTGGCTTTACAAAGCACCCTGTTGAGTTCTCAAAGAACAACCACACACCGATTGGAAGCCCGTTTAACGGGCCCCGTTTCGGGGCAACTGCTAAAACCTACTTGGTCGAACTCGCATTGTCAAAACCTCGTATCCGAGGCGATCAATGTGGTTCGTCCGGACCCACGATGACGCACACCGTAACCGGTGGTCGTTACTGTCGTGGGAAGCCGTAGACCGGCCGATCGCCGCTTCGCGGCTCTCCGCCCGGCTCCTGCCGGCTTCAAAACCTTACCCGGTCGGCTCCGCGTTCGCAACCCCGTTTCCGGAGTGTTCCGCACCGCCCGATCCCAGCCTCGCTCGGCGTTTCCGCCCCGAGCCTGGCGCCCGTTCTCGGCCGGTTTGTCCGGCCTCCCCCGTGCAGAGAGAAAGTTACGCGGGCTGCCCGGAGAAGGCAAATCAGGGTTCATCACTGGTTTGATCAGCCTTCGGCCACACGGCATCCGGGGCGGCCCGCGACGCGGGGAGCACAGGCGTGCCAGAGTGTCAGGCATGGATGAGTCCGCGCCGGGTGCGACGGTGTTCGCCGAGGAAGCACTGCTCGGCCTCCTCCTGCCGATCTGGCAGGTGGTGATCGGCGCGGTGGTGCTTGTCGTCCTGGTGCTCTCGGTGGGACGGCTGGCCCGGCGGGGCATGTCCCGGATGACCACGGCCCTGCTGGTGACCGCCGGGGTGATCGCCGGTCTCGCGACAATCGGCGTCCTGTTGGAGGGGTGACGGCTCAGAGCCGGCGGTTGGCCAGGCTGGGCAGCTCGGCACGGATCACGGCAAGCCGGTCGAGGTCCAGGTCGGCGACGGACACCCCGGGGCCGTCCGGCAGTTGGGTGAGAACCGTTCCCCAGGGGTCGACCACCATGCTCCGCCCGAAGCAGGTGCGACCGGGGTCGTGGTCGCCGGTCTGGCCCGCCGCCGCCACGAAGCACTGGTTCTCGATCGCCCTCGCCCGCAGCAGGACCTCCCAGTGGTCGCGGCCGGTGTGCAGCATGAACGCCGCCGGAACCACGAGCAGGTGGGCGCCACCCTCGCTGGCGAGCCGTCGGTACAGCTCCGGGAAACGAAGGTCGTAGCAGATCGACAGCCCGACCCGGAGCCCTTCGACGTCCACCACGACAGGTTGGTCGCCGGGAGCGACGCTCGCCGACTCCAGGTAGGAGACTCGACCGGGAATCTCCACGTCGTACAGATGGATCTTGCGATAGCTCGCGGCCAGGCTGCCCGTCCGGTCGAAGACCAACGAGGTGTTCCAGGTGTGCTCCCGGTCCGGGCCGGCCTCATGGAACGAGCCGGCAACCAGCCAGATGCCGAGCCGCCGAGCGACGCCTGCGAAGAAGCTGCCCACCTCACCGTCGACAGGCTCCGGTTCGGGCATCCCGGCGGCGGGGCCGAGATAGTCGACGTACTCCGGGAGGATGGCAAGGTCCGCGCCGCCGGCGGCGGCGCGTTCCAGCAGGACCTCGGCGGCCGCCAGGTTGGCCTTACGGTCGTCCCGGGCGTTCAGCTGGCATACGGCGACGCGCATGAGCCCAGAGTACGGCCGGGGCTGCCGGCGCGGACAGCGTCAGATGCTGGCGAGCACCAGAGCTCCGGCGGCGAACCCGAGGCCGGCGACCTGGATCGGCCGCAGGCGCTCCCGGTCGACCGCGAGGGCGAGGAGCACAGTGCTGGCCGGGTAGAGCGCGGCGAGCGCCGCCACGATGCTGAGGTGACCACGGGCGGCCGCGGCCAGGAAGAGGGCGTTGGCGGCGCCGTCGAGCAGGCCGGCGACCGCCGCCCAACCCAGAGCCCGTCCCCCGAGCCGCAACCGCCGGCCGGTGCCGATGGCGAGCGCGAGGCCGAACGCGATCGAACTGGCGCGCACCGCCGCCACCGGCCACATGCCGGCGCTCTCGTCGGCCTGGCCCAGGAGGGTGAAGAAGACGCCGAACAGCGCCCCGGCGGCCAGTGCGAGCCCGACCAGCCGCGTCGGGACGGCAACCCGACCGCCGCCCTCCCCCAGGCTGACCAGAGCGATCGCCACGACCGCGAGGCCGGCGCCGGTGAGCGCCAGGGCGCCCGGAAAGGACGCGGTGAAGAGGCCGGCGACGATCGGCACCACGGCTGCGGTGATCGCGGTGATCGGTGCCACGACGGCCATCATCCCGCCGGCAAGTGCCCGGTAGAGCAGCATGACGCCGCCCGCGCCGGCCACCCCGGCGAGCAGCCCCCAGGCGATGTCTCCGACGGTGGGCGCTCCGGGTACGACAAGCACCAGAACGACGAGCAGCGGGACGCTCAGCAGTTGGGAGACCACTGTCACCGTGATCGGGTCGGCGCGGCGGGACGCTTTTCCGCCGGCAAAGTCGGCGGTGCCGAACGCGACTGCGGACACCGCTGCCAGGACAATGGGGAGCATGCGACAGTCGTACCATAATAGTGACCGTGAGGGATAGTTTAATGACCGAGGCCGCAGGACGGGTCGGTGCGGTGACCGCCGCGGTGGCCCGACAGGTACGTGAGCTACGCGCCACCCGTGGCTGGTCCTTCGAGGAGTTGGCCGGCCGCTCCGGGGTGAGCAAGGCGATGCTCGTGCAGATCGAGAGCGCCCGCACCAACCCCAGCGTCGGCACACTGTGCCGGGTCGCGGACGCGTTCGGCGTCAACATCGCGCGGCTGCTGGAGCCCGACGAGGAACGGGCCGTGAAGATCAGCTCCGCCGCCGAGGCACCCGTGCTCTGGCAGGGCGAGCACGGCGGCACCGGCCACCTGCTGAGCGGGCTGGGTGAACCAGACCTGGTCGAGCTCTGGGACTGGCGGCTGGCACCCGGGGAGGGGCACCGCTCCGCCGACCACCCTCGCGGCACCCGGGAGGTGCTGCACGTGCTGGACGGCGCGGTGATCGTCCAGGTCGACGGGCAGGACCACCCCGTCCGGAGGGGCGAGACGATCGAGTTCCACGCCGACCGCGAGCACGGCTACCGCAACGACACCGACGAGCCGGCCCGACTCATGATGGTGGTGGTCACCCCGTCGGGCGAATGGGACCGCCGAACGCGATCACGCCGGCCGCGTCAGAACTGAAACGCGACCGGCGTGACGCGGGGAGGATCAGGCCGACTTCTCCTCGCGGTCCCGCCGGGCACGACGCCCGGTGAACTCGCGCGGAACGATAGTCGGGTTGACGTTCTCCAGGACGACCTCGCGGGTGATCAGCACCCGGGCGGCGTCGGGGTTGCTCGGCACCTCGTACATCGCGGAGAGCAGAACCTCCTCGATGATGGCCCGCAGACCACGGGCGCCGGTGCCGCGCAGCATCGCCTGGTCGGCGATCGCCTCCAGGGCCGGCTCGTCGAACTCCAACTCGACGCCGTCCAGCTCGAAGAGGCGCTGATATTGCCGCACCAGAGCGTTGCGCGGCTCGGTGAGGATCCGCACGAGGGCGCTGCGGTCCAGACTCCGGACATTGGTGATCACCGGCAGCCGGCCCACGAACTCGGGGATCAGGCCGAACTTGAGCATGTCTTCCGGCATGACCTGGCTGAAGATGTCATCGGTCGACCGGTCGGACACCGACCGGAGCCGGGCACCGAAGCCCGTGCCGCCCTGCCCGGTGCGTGACTCGATGATCTGGTCGAGGCCGGCGAACGCGCCACCGCAGATGAACAGCACGTTGGTGGTGTCGATCTGGATGAACTCCTGGTGCGGGTGCTTACGACCACCCTGCGGCGGAACGTTCGCCACAGTGCCTTCGAGCATCTTGAGCAGCGCCTGCTGCACGCCCTCGCCGGAGACGTCCCGCGTGATCGACGGGTTCTCCGACTTGCGGGCGATCTTGTCGACCTCGTCGATGTAGATGATGCCGGTCTCGGCGCGCTTGATGTCGTAGTCGGCGGCCTGGATCAGCTTGAGGAGGATGTTCTCCACATCCTCGCCGACGTAGCCCGCCTCGGTGAGCGCGGTGGCGTCGGCGATGGCGAACGGGACGTTCAACATCCGCGCGAGCGTCTGCGCCAGGTGGGTCTTGCCACACCCCGTCGGGCCGAGCAGCAGGATGTTGGACTTGGCCAGCTCGACGGCGTCACTGCCGGAGCCCGGCGCACCGGCCGCCTCAGCCTGGATCCGCTTGTAGTGGTTGTAGACCGCGACGGCGAGCGCCTTCTTGGCCTGATCCTGCCCCACCACGTAGTTGTCGAGGAACTGGCAGATCTCCATCGGCTTGGGAAGCTCTTCCCACTTCACCTCGCCGGACTCGGCCAACTCCTCTTCGATGATCTCGTTACAGAGGTCGATGCACTCGTCGCAGATGTAGACCCCAGGGCCCGCGATGAGCTTCTTCACCTGCTTCTGCGACTTGCCGCAGAAGGAGCATTTCAGTAGGTCGCCGCCGTCACCGATCCGTGCCACCTACGTTCTCCCTGCACTCATCGGCCGGAAACCCGGCCCTGACCTGCGGACGCTACGCGCCGTCCGGCTTGGTTCACCCCACCGGCCCGAACCGGCGAAGCGGTACGGACCCGACGTTACCCGCTGGCGGGACATTCTCCGACCCCCAAAACGGGTGTGTCAGAGGTCGGCCGGGAACGATAGCCCCGGCCAACCTCTGACCCGGTACAGCTCAGCGAGCGGCGTTGGCCGCCAGCAGACCCTTCTTGCGGCTGGTCAGGATCGTGTCGACAAGCCCGTACTCCTTGGACTCCTCGGCCGTCATGATCTTGTCACGGTCGATGTCCTTGCGAACCTGCTCGATCGGCCGGTTGCAGTGGCGGGACAACATGTCCTCCAGCTGCGTCCGCATCCGCAGGATCTCCCGAGCCTGGATCTCGATGTCCGAACCCTGCCCGTAGCCGCCCTCGGTGGCCGGCTGGTGGATGATGATCCGCGAGTTCGGCAGCGCCATCCGCTTACCCGCGGTGCCCGCCGACAACAGCACCGCCGCCGCGCTGGCGGCCTGCCCGAGGCAGACCGTCGAGATGTCCGGACGGACGTACTGCATGGTGTCGTAGATCGCCGTCATGGCGGTGAACGACCCACCCGGCGAGTTGATGTACATGATGATGTCGCGGTCCGGGTCGGTGCCCTCAAGCGTCAGCAGTTGGGCCATCACGTCGTTTGCCGACGCGTCGTCCACCTGGACGCCGAGGAAGATGATCCGGTCCTCGAAGAGCTTGTTGTACGGGTTCGACTCCTTGACCCCGTACGACGTGCGCTCGACGAACGACGGCAGCACGTAACGGTTGTGCACGGCCGCGAACTGGGGCGGCAAGCTCAGATCGGTCATCGTCAGCTCCTCAGCTCAGGGTCCCGGCGCCATCCGGAACCTGTGCGGCCCCGATGATCACCTTGTCGATGAAGCCGTAGTCCATGGCCTCCTGGGCGGTGAACCAACGGTCCCGGTCCGAGTCCGCCTCGATCTGCGACTGGCTCTGGCCGGTGTGGTGCGCGACGCGCTCCTGGAACATCCGCTTCGTGTAGAGCATCTGCTCCGCCTGGATGGCGATGTCGGACGCCGTGCCGCCCAGCCCGCCGGACGGCTGGTGCATCATGATCCGGGCGTGCGGCAGGGCGTACCGCTTGCCCTTGGTGCCCGCGCAGAGCAGCAGCTGACCCATCGAGGCAGCCATGCCCATCGCCACTGTCGACACGTCGTTGTCGATGAACTGCATGGTGTCGTAGATCGCCATACCCGAGTAGACCGAGCCACCCGGCGAGTTGATCCACAGGTTGATGTCGCGGTCCGGGTCCTCCGCGGCGAGCAGCAGCAGCTGCGCGCAGATGCGGTTGGCGACCTGGTCGGTCACCTCACTGCCCAGGAAGATGATGCGTTCCTTGAGCAACCGGTTGTAGACCGAGTCGTCGAGGTTGCCAATTGAGTCGCCACCGCGGGCATCGATCGCCCTGCGCGACGTCGTTGGGATGTGCATGTCGGTCATGGCAGCCCTTCGCTCTCCGTACCGTCTTTCCCGACACTAACCGCTGTGCGGGGCGGCAGAGTCCCGGTCGGGGCACTGTTCGCTCTCAGCGCAGTTGCGTCGGGCGCACCCGCGGCGCGGGCGTCCGGGGCGTACCCGGAAATGAATGTGGCCGCCGCCCACCGCACAGCGGCGGACGGCGGCCGCATCCGACGATCAGTGCTCGTGGTTGTGCTCCGCCTCGTTGGCGGCGCGCAGTGCGTCCAGGGTGACCTCGTTGCCGGCCGAGTCCTTGATCGTGATCCGCTCCATGACGGCCGCGAGCGCCTTGCCCCGCCGCACGTCACCGAAGACCGCCGCGGCGGCACCGGAGCGCACCAGCTGGTCGTAGTACTGCTGCGGAGCCATCCCGGCGCGCTGCGCCCGGTGCACGATCTCGTGACCGAACTCGTCGTCGGAGACCTGCACGTCCTCCGCGTCGGCAAGCGTGTCCAGCAGGAGCTGCACCTTGACGCCCTCGGTCGCCGCCTGGGTCAGCTCGGCGTCGATCTGCTCCTCGGTCTTCTCCTCGGCAGCGAGGTATTCCTCAAGGGAGGCGCCGATCCGCTCGAGCTGGTCGACCATTGCCTGCTTGCGGCTCTCGACCTCCTCGCGGATGACACCCTCCGGCGCCGGCACGTCGGCGGCCTCGACCAGCTGCGCCAGCGCCTTGTCCCGGGCGGCGTAGATCTGCTCGACCTGCTTGCCCTGGGTGACCCGCGCCCGCAGGTCGCCGCGCAGCTCCTCCATCGTGTCGAACTCGCTCGCCATCTGGGCGAACTCGTCGTTCAGCTCCGGCAGCTCCTTCTCCTTGACCGTGCGCACGGTCACCGCCACGTCGGCGTCCCGACCGGCGAAGTCGCCGCCGACCAGCTGGGTGGTGAAGGTGGTGTCCTCGCCGGCGGCGAGGCCGACAACTGCCTCGTCCAGACCCGGCAGGAGCTGCTTGCTGCCCACCTCGTGGGAGATGTTGCTGGCCTGACCGCCCGGCACGTCCTCGCCGTCGACAGTCGCGTTCAGGTCGATCTGCACGTAGTCGCCCTCGGCGGCGGCCCGCTCGACCGTCTTGAGGGTCGCGAACCGCTCCCGCAGGTTCTTCACCTGCTCGTCGATCTCGCTCTCGTCGATCTGCAGCTCGTCGACGGTCACCTCGATGGTGCTCGCGTCGGGCAGGGTGATCTCCGGGCGGACATCGACCTCGGCGGTGAAGTTCAGCGAGTCACCGTCGTTGAACTCGGTGATCTCGACCTCCGGACGACCAAGCGTCTTCAGGTCGTGCTCACGCACCGCGGCGAGGATGTTCTCCGGGATGGCATCCTGGACCGCCTCGTTGAGGACGGTGCCCCGGCCCACCCGCTGGTCGATCACCGCGGTCGGCACCTTGCCCCGGCGGAAACCCGGGACCTGGACCTGCGAACCGATCTCCCGGTACGCCTTCTTGAGGCTCGGCTCGAGCTCGACGAACGGCACCTCGATGGCGAGCCGCACGCGCGTCGGGCTCAGAGTCTCGACGGTGCTCTTCACAGGCGTACTCCTTGACGGATCTTGGTTTTGAGTCTGGGCCATCGATTGGCCCATCGAGTGTAGGCGAGCCGGCGCGGCCGGCCACTAGCGCCCGGGGCGACCCGGACGCGGACGACAGTCGGGGTGGCGGGATTTGAACCCACGGCCCCTCGCTCCCAAAGCGAGTGCGCTACCAAGCTGCGCCACACCCCGTGGCGACGTGCAGTCTATGCCGTCGCCGCGCCGCAAGCAGTGCCGGGGGCGTCCCCACCGGGACAGATTCCCCAAAAACGGGCGCACAGCCTCGAAGATCCACACCGTTTCGCCGATGTGGCGGCATCCCCACGCCGTGAAGCCGCCACATCGCCGACCTTGCGTGGATCTTCGAGGCGTGCGACGCGGCGCGGTGGGCGCGGCTGCGCGCGGGCCACGAGCATTGGGTACGCTGTCGACGCATCCGCTGCTGCGGGTGCGCGCGGGCGTAGCTCAATGGTAGAGCTTCAGTCTTCCAAACTGACGGTGCGGGTTCGATTCCCGTCGCCCGCTCCACCGGCCCCCGGCCCAGGTCAGAGGCGATATCCCCCGATCCTGGGCCAGTCGACCACTCCCCCACTCTGATCTTGCGGGCCATCCGTGGGCCATTAGCTGCCCTGGCCGCCCTTGCGCCGGACCTGCCGGGCGATCCGCCGGTCCATGGCCGAGGCGATCTCGCGGTCCCGCTCGCTGGTCGCGTGCTGGTAGATCAACGCCGCCCGCATGCTCGCGTGCCCCATTCGCTGCATCAGCTCGCGAGTGCTCGCGCCAGAGGCTGCGGCGAGGGTGTTCCCGGTGTGCCGCAGGTCGTGGAAGTGGAAGCCGGGCAGCCCGAGCGCTGCGACCGTCCGGGGCCACTTGACCGCACGACCGAAGTTGCCGGATCGCAGCAGCGCACCCTTGTCGCCGGTGAAGACCAGTGCGTCAGCGTCGGGGGCGGTGAACTCGGCCAGATGCGCCCGCAAGGTCTCCACGGCGGCGGCTGGCAGGGCGACGACCCGGACCCCGGCCGCCGACTTGGGCGGCCCGAATTCCAGATGACTCCGGAGCGCGGCGAGCTTGCGGGTGACCCGGACCGTGCCGGCGTCGAGGTCGATGTCCCGGCGGCGCAGCGCGACCAGCTCGCCCCACCGCAGACCGGAGAGCGCCGCGACCACGACGAGCGCCGAGAACCGAGCAGGCATCGCGTCGGCCAGGGCGTAGACCTGGGCGATCGTGGCCGTCGGTCGTTCCGGGGTGTGGTACTGGTCGTAGCCCTTGATCCGGCACGGGTTCTGCCGAAGGATTTCATCCTCACGCACCGCCGTGTTGAGGATGGCCCGCAGCAGCGCGTACGCCTTGACGGCCTGGGGCTCAGGCACGCCGGCATCCAAGAGCTTCTTACGCCATGCGCGGATCGTCGCCGGTTTGATGCCACCCAGCATCAGGTGCCCGAGGTACGGCACGACTTGCCGCGTAAACAGGAACTCGTAACCCTGCCGCGTCCTTGGGGCGAGCTTCCGTTCAGCGATCCACCGCTGCCCGTAGGCCGAGAGTTCTATCTCGCCCGCTTCCGGGGCTACCCACTCCCCCCGGATGATCTCCGACTCGACCAGGGTGAGCCACTTCTCTGCCTGCTTCTCAGTAGCGAAGGTGTGCGGCGCAGTCCGGGTCAATCCGTCCGGGCCGAAGTACCGGGCCTGCCAACGGCCTGACGACCGCTGACGGACGTTGCCGAAACGACGGCGACCCCCCCGCGCGGGCATCAGGCCACCTCCGCGAAGTGCCGCCGCAGCTGCGCACGAGTCATGGGCACGACCCGGTTGGCCTCGATGTAGGCGGCTACGGCAGCAGGCTCGAACCGCACGAAGCGCCCGACCTTGACGTAGGCGATCCGCCGCTCAGCCACCAGCCGGCGCACGAAGCGAGGTGTGGCGCGAAGGCGAGCGGCTACCTCAGCCGGGGTCAGCAGGTCATCGGTCACGGTCGTGCCTCCTCTCGGCTCGGACGGCTCGGGTTGGTTGCCGAGACATCGGGCGGGTCGGCGGCGGCCCGTCTGGCGGCGTCGAGCCGGGCGCGCCATTGAATGCGTTCGGATATCGCCCGCAGGACCCGGTGGCCGAGCGGGGCAACGTCCGGGTCGGTGGGCTTGGCCAACTCCCAGGCGTGGCGTTGTTCGCCGCCGGCCGGCGCGGTGTCGGCGTCCGTGGTGACACCAAGCAGCGCCTTGACCCAGTCGCGTCGGTCGGCGCGGTGGTCGGTCAGGGTTTTGCCGGACCACTGTCGGGAGATGAGGACGCGCCGGCCGCCGATGCCGAGGGTTTCGCGCTTGTGGACCTTGTTCTTGCAGTTGCCCGGTCGCAGGCCCTGCTTGGCTTTCTTCGGCTGGACGCCGTAGAGCAGCCAGTTAGCGCACCGCTCCGAGCACGGCGTGTGCCGCAGTTCCTGCCAGAGCCGTTCCAGGTGCGCCCGCTGCCGGCCGGTGGTCACCTCGTGGCAGTCGGCGGCCTGCTTGGTCAGGTACTTGGTGATGTAGCCGACGCACCGATCGGCGTCCTTGCTGCCCGCAAGCACACCTTTGGCGTCGACCTGAACGCCGAAGCGGGCGACGTGCACGGGTTGGGCGTCGGGGTCGGCGTCGAGCAGGTCCAGGGCCTCATCCCACGACGGCAGCACTTCCCCGGTGGTGGGGTCGGTGTAGCCGGCGGCGTCGGCATCCCATTGCGGCACGTTGCCCGGTTCGTAGATCCGCTGCTCGACGGACGGCCACCACACCTGGTGATACGTGGCAGCGGCGACCTGGCGGACCAAGGCGCGGGGGATGGTGCCCCGGATGGCGAAGTGCGCGTGCGGGGCCAACCGTCGCTGCGGCTCGACCGCTCCGGCGTACTGGACGTTCCAGCCGATCGCCCGCCTGAGGTTCTGCCAGAACCGATCGAGCAGCCGGGGGAAGTGCACCGCGTCCCAGGCGGCCCGCCGGTAGTCGTAGGCGTCGGGGTCGACCGGCGTGCCGTCGGTGTGGACGCGGCCGTAGGAGCCGAGGGTGAGGGTCAGGAACATCGATGGCCGAAACACCATGCCGGCCCGACCCTCGAAGGTCCGCCCCACGGTCCGGTTCTCCACCGGGAGGCGAGGCAGGTCCGGGGCGTCCTGCCGGCGCTTGGTGGAGCGGACCCGCCGCTTGCCGTCGCCGTCCTCCTGATTCTCGGTGGCGTGCGGTGGTGCGGGACGACCGCGCATGCCCTCGGTGGTGATCTGTGATTCCAGTTCCTCGATTGCGTCGTCCAGGTCCGCGACCTGGTCCCACTGCGAGAGGCGGGCGGCTTCGTCGCGGGCGAATTCGAGGTGTGCGCGGGCGACGATGAGGCCGCGTTGGGCGTCGGTGGCGGGCTCGGGTCCGGGGTCGGGTTCGTCGTCGCGGTGCCAGCCCTCGCGGATCTGCTGCTGCCGCAGCCGGCGAGCCTTGGTGGCGCAGGCCGGGCACTTGGCCTCTTGGGTGGCGCCGCAGGGCATGTCGATGACTTCGGTCTGTCCGGAGTCGAGGTCGGTCCGCCGGAGGGAGACGGGTCGGGTGCAGACGCCGTAGTCGGCGGCCAGGTCCTTGACCACGTCGACGGAGCGGGGCATGAGCATCCGGGCGGCCCGGGAGCCCGGCCTCGGAGTCTCCGCCACGGGGGCGGGTTCGAGGCCGGGCAGCGCGGTGACGGTCATCGGCCCACCGCCGTCGGGGACGTGGCAGCATGCCTGCCGTGGAGGAACGGAAATTCGTCAACGTCTTTCGTCACGGCAGCGGTCCGTATGCCTGCCCCTGCTGTGGCTACTTGACTCTCGATGAGCGAGGCGGCTACGAGATCTGCGCGGTGTGCTTCTGGGAGGACGACGGTCAGGACGACCACGACGCCGACCGGGTCCGAGGCGGACCGAACAGGAACCTCAGCCTCACCGATGCGCGGCGGAACTTTGCGAGGATTGGTGCGGCCGATCCGAAGGATCTCGCGCATGTGCGCCCGCCCACCGACGACGAGTACCCGATCACGTGACAGCACCAGCGCACTCATCGACCCACCCCCACACCGGTGGCGAGATCACGGACCCGCAGGGCCGGCCGGGGGTCGGCGGTCGGGGTGGTGTGGTCATCCCGCAGCGGATCAAACGCCACCACACCCGCCCGGGTCGTCTTGGCCCGATACATGGCCGCGTCAGCATCAGCCAGAGCAGCGGCGAGGCCGGACGGGCTGGCGGGCGCGAGGCCGATGCTCGCAGTCACCGACACCGTGACCGCGGAGGGCAGCCGGACGGGGGCGGCGATCGCGGCGGCCATCTGCCGGGCGGCAGCGGCCGGGTTCGGGTCCAGGAGCAGGGCAGCGAACTCGTCGCCACCGAGCCGGGCGGCGATGCCGTGGACGGTGCGGAGTCGGGAGGCGACGGCGGTGAGGACCAGGTCGCCTGCGGCGTGGCCGTGGGTGTCGTTGACCGGCTTGAAGCCGTCCAGGTCGACCACCACCACCCACGGCCGCAGCGCGGCGAGCTGTTCCCAGCCGGCGGCGAGGCCAGCACGGTTCGCCAACCCGGTCAGCGGGTCCCGGAGGGTGGCCCGTTGCAGGGCGGCCAGCTCGTAGCGGGTGACGTAGAGCCGGTACTGATCCCAGGCGAGCAGGGCGAGGACGGCGACGAGAAGCAGGCCGGACAGCAGGTGGTCGGTCATCGGGTCACCTCTCCCATCAGCGGAACACCATTGCGGCGGTTGAAGGCAGCCGGAGCCACCGGAGCCACCGGAGCGACCGGTGTCGGGCGAGCCGGCTCGACGGGGACCAGGGCGACGGGCTCAGCCACGACCGGCGCAGGAGCCGGCGCGGTGGGCTGCTCGACCGGGCGGGCCGGTGCGGGCTGCTCGACCGGGCGGACCGGCGCAGGATCGGCGGCAGGGGTTGGGGTGGGGGCGGTGGTCAGGACGAGTTTGGACAGGCCCATGAACGCCAGCGCCGGGACGGCGGACAGCAGCCATCCGGACAGGCCGGGCTTGGCGACGGCGAGTTGCGCGGACAGGGACAGGGCGACGGCGGCGACGAGCAGGAACATCGGGTACCCGATCGACTGACGGGCGCGGCGTCGGCGGCGGATGGTCAGCAGCGCGGCCACGGGGACGAGTTCGGAGATGACGGCGTTGGCCCAGCCGAACCACGCGCCGGTGCCGGGCGGGGAGTTGTCGAGGGTCCAGTCTTTGACGTGGGTGAAGGAGGCGGCCCCGGCGAACCCGGCGACGAGCAGGAGGATGACGACGAGGACCAGGCCCTCAACCCGGTCGGCCCGGGTGTGGGTGGGGTGGGGCTTCATGCGGCACCTCCGAGGACTTCCCCGTCGATGACCCGCAGGCGGCCGTAGGTCTGGGCCATGTCGCGGATCTCGTCATCAGTCAGGTAGGAGAACCGGACCCGCATCGGCGTCGGGTCACCATCGATCACGACGAACCCGACACCTGGCAGGGACTGCGGGATGCGGTCACACAGCGCCCCGCGATCGCGCATCCCCTCCCCGAGCACCAGGTCGACTTGGGCGGCTTCGGCGAGGCGCAGGCCGATGCGGGTGGGGAACAGGTCGCGGAACGGCAGCACCTCCTTGCGCGGGTCCTGGATCGCGGCGACCACGTGCACGCCGACCGCGCGCCCTTGGCTGAGCAGGATCGACAGGGCGGCCTTGATCCGGTCCTTGAGCTGCCGGTCGGTGAGGTAGGCGGTCAGGTTCGCCAGCTCATCGATGACCAGGACGATGAGTGGCTCGTCCGGGGTGGGTGTGTGTTGGCGGGTGCGGCCGTACAGCTTTCCGGCGCGGTCCTTGGCGACGGTGGCGGCTTCCTCGATCAGCTCGCACATGGCGGTGTAGTCCTTGCGGGCGAAGCGGGTGAACATCGGCGCACCCATCCCGAGTTCCATGCCGCCCTTGGGGTCCAGGCCCCACACCTGGACGAGTCCGGAGGTGACCCCGGCGGCGAGGGAGCGGACCACGGACCAGATCACCGACCCCTTCCCCGAACCCGTGGCGCCCACGACCAACACTTGTGTGCCGAACAGGCGCAGGTCGTAGCCGTCGCCGTCCTCCCGCTTCCCCACGGGCAGGGCGGTGAACTCGGGCACCGCCGGCACCGGGACCGGGCGGACGAGTTTGGCTAGGGGGTCACCGCGGAACAGGTGCAGCAGCACCACATCCGGACGCGGACCCGGCGCGGCCTTGACCTGCCGGACCCCGAAGGTGTGGGCGAGGCGTTCGGCCACCTTGGCGAAGTCGTCGGGGATCTGCCCGGTCACCATCCGCACTGTCACCACATCCACGCCCGAGGCGCAGCGGACGCGGCGCAGGACGGGTAGGACGGTGTGGGCGTCGAAGGAGACGGCGAGTTTCGCGGTGACCATGGCGGCGTGCCAGTTGCGGCGGTACACCCACCGGCGGTAGCGGGACAGGACCGGCCACCAGCCGAAGCGCAGCCACGACGACCGATGCCCGAACGCCCACCCTGTCGAGGCGGCGGCGACCAGGGCGACGACGCCGACCGGGCCGAGCCAGCCGAACCGCAGGTACAGCCAGCCGAAGAAGACCGCCGGGGCGGTGACGTACCAGAAGCGGATGAGCACCAGGACCAGGCGGCCCAGGGCCTTGGCGGTCCACCAAGACAGGGCCACCCACATCGGTATGCGAACGAACGGGGTACGGACGTTGATCGGAGCTGAGTCGATCCGGTCACCCCGGATCACGTTCACCAACGGCATCGCTCAGCCCTCCCCGGCCGTCGCGGCAGCGGCGAACAGCGAGCCCTGCCCCGGCGTACCGGGACGACGACGCACCACCCGGCGGCGGACCGGCGGGCGGGCCGGCAGGAGCGCGGCCAGGTCGACCGGCCCGGATTCCGGGGCGGGGACGTGGCGGGTCATGGTGGGCAGCCACCGGCCACGGCCCAGCACCGCCCGCAGATCGACACGGTCGGACACGTGCGGGGCGATCAGGTCCGGGTCGAGGTGGCGCAGCTTCACCACCGTCCGGGCCAGAGCAGCGGCAGCGGCGGAGATCTCGACCAGCGCGGCCACGCGGACGGCATCGGATGGGACGGTGGTGTAGACCTCGCGGGCGGCACGGATACCGGGACCGGCGAGGCGCATCACCGTGCGGCGGTGAGTGCGACGGTGCGGGGCGGGGCGCGGGTTCCCGACGATCCGGGCAGCGTTCGATACCGTGGGCATCAGCCCAACTCCTTCCAGGGAGAACGGGTCAGACGCGGGGCGGGAATCGTCTTGGCGGAGGAGGCCCGCCCCGCGCGTCGAGATGTGGTCAGGCCGCCTGCTTGATCGCGGCCGGTTCGGTCATGGCACCGGCGCGGATCGACCACGCCTGACGCGCCCGGCACTTCCCCGACCCCTTGCACCGCTGCGAGTCCACATACGGCGTCAGCGTCACGTCGGAGAACGTCACCGCCGGCGGATAGCCCGGGATCTTCGACGCCGGCGGCACCGGCTGCACCGGGGCCGCGATCTTCACCTTGACTTCCTTCGTCCCACCGAACTTCCCGGCCTCCGGGTCCAGGTCCAGGACCTTGACCACCCACAGGCGCTCGCCCGTGTCCTTGTCCCGCGCCTGGTCGTCGCCCTGACCGCGCTTGTCGAAGTCCGTCACCGGCTCCACACCCAGACACAGCGCACCCTGCGGAAAGACGTAATCGAACGGCACGGGGACCTTGATCGTGTTGGGAATCGCCATCGGTTCCATGTCCTCTCAGTCGCCGCCGGCTCGTTGCCGGCACTTGGCGTTTCGTGCGGCCTCGCCGCACACAGAGGACGGTACCCGCACTTTAAGTGTGGCTCAATACTTTGAGTGCGGGTCGATGCGGTGATCGAGAAAACAGACAAGTCGCCCGCCGTGGCGTGGGGCCAGCAGCGGGCGACTTGTGGTGACTATTGGCAGAGCTAGATGTCAGCGCATGCCGAACCTCTCGGCTAGCGTGCGCAGGTCTGGATCTTCTGACTGGTCCATCCGCAGTAGGTCTGCAACGAGGCCGCGCGCCAGCGGGTGCGCCGCCACCCGCTCAGGTGTCAAGTCGGCGGCCTGTGTCAGCGCCTCCACTGCTGCGGCCAGGTTGCGCCGTTGCCCATGGGCTCGGGCGATGTCGATGAGGTACCGCCCCCGCCGTTCAGGCGAGAGCACTGATGGATCGATGGTGCCCGCAGTTCGCAGAGCAAGACCGGCATCGCCCAGCTCGACTGCGACGGCCACCTCATGAAGCGCGACGTTGGTGGGACCAAACTCCGTGTTGTAGTCGTTGCGGTCCCCGCCGAGGCGTTCCGCAGCTCGTCGAGCTACCTCAATCTCCCGATACGCCCGCTCGGCGTCGTTCTGCCGAGCCGCCACGATGGCCAGTTGGAGATGCAGCGCGCCCAACACCGATAGGGCCGCTGGCTCCCCACCGTCCGCGCGGTCCTCCAGGGCCGCTGCCGCCGTACTGGCGGTCTGGTGCGCCCGGTCCAGTCGTCGTGCAGCCTGGAAGACCAACGTGAGCCGAAACGCGCCCTCGCCCATGAGGAGCACGTCCTCCGCACGCTCGGCGGCGGCGATTGCGCGGTCCGCTGCGACCCAAGCAGCCCCCGAGTCGCCAACCGTGGAAAGCACTGCCGCGCAGGCGTGGTACGCCCGAGCAAGCGCCGTATAGACGGCCCGCTGCCCCGGCCCTTCGGTCGAGCGGGCCGCGCTCTCTAGGTCTGGCAGCAACTGCACAAGCAGCTCACCGACCTGCGTGGCCTCCGAAGCGTGCGTATGGACCCACGCCCGCTCAACCCGAGCCGACAGCTCGTCAACGTCGACAGGAGGCGATTCTGTCCTGAGGACGGCGGCCAAGGCGTGACTCGAACTCAACGCCAGGCTCAGCTCCGTTGCCGCCCGTGGCTCCTCGTGCACGGCAGCGATCACCGGAGCCTCAGGGGCCAGTTCCGACAGCGGCACATCGAGGACCTGGGCGAGACGCTCAAGGACCGTCATCCGGTCGATCTTCCGCGCCCCCCGCTCGACCTGGGACAGCCACGTCTCGGACCGATCAATCAGACTGGCGAACTCCCGCTGTGACAGCCCTCGGCGCTGGCGGTGCAACGCGATGCGCCGTCCTAGCGCACGTTCGGCGCTCGCGTCCTCGCTCACGAGGTCACGCCCTTCATGCCCAGCGGCTCCAAGAACTCCACGCGGACTCCCGACAGGTACTGCTCACGCTCAGCCAGAGCCCGCAGAGTGTGCGGCTGCCGCTCGTGCTCGTCAAAGGCCGCACGGTCCCGGTAGACCTCGTAGAAGACCCGGGCCAGCGGCTCGCCCTCCACCTGATGCGTGGCGTACACCAGCGTCCCTGGTTCGAGAGACTGAATGCCCGGCAGCGTCTCTGCCGTGAGTCGGTCGAAGCCCGCCGCAGCGTCCTCGTCCTTCAGGTCGAACCGAACCACCAGCGCAAACATCGCAACCTCCCGAGGGACAAGACCCGCACTCTATGTGTGCCATCGTACCCGTGCTGCGGGGAGGCGGATGCAGGGTGGTGCGTTGCCGAATTCCGCTCTATCAGATCAAGGCGGCCCGCAAGCGGGCCGCGCCGGCCGCGCTCGGCCTGCTGGCGGCGCAAGCGCCGGCATCGGCCGGCGCGCCGGCCAATTGAAGGACATGCCTCCGGCGGGGGCCAGACGACTCCGAGATGGAGTTGCCGAACGGTTCCGGTTCGTGGGTGGTGGGATGCCATCCCGCCAGCCACCGACCCAGGCGAAGCCGAGCAGACCAGGGCCAGGGTGACAAGGTCGTTCGTCCGGTAGGGCGCTCCACCTTGTCACCCTGGCCCTGGTCTGCTCCACGGTGTGTGGGTCGGCGGCAGACGGGATGGCGAAGTGATCACGGGTGTTATGCGTGCTGGCTATGGCCGCTGTGGTTCAGCCGGTTGGGCGGATGCTTCGCGTGCGCGACGCTGCCACTGGGCGAGGCTGTGGCGGGCCTGGAGGGTGCGGGGATGGTCGGGTCCGAGGACCCGCAGGTGGTCGGTGAGGAGCTGTTCGAGGGCGTTGGCGGCACCTGTTGGGTCACCTGCCTCGCCGCGCCAGCGGGCGAGGCTGTGGCGGGCCTGGAGGGTGCGGGGATGGTCGGGTCCGAGGACCCGCAGATAGTCGGTGAGGAGCTGTTCGAGGGCGTTGGCGGCACCTGTTGGGTCACCTGCCTCGCCGCGCCAGTCGGCGAGGCCGTGGCGGGCGTGGAGGGTATCGGGGTGGTCGGGTCCGAAAACCCGCAGATAGTCGGTGAGGAGTTGCTCGAAGGCGTTGGCGGCGCCGGTCGGGTCGCCGGCTTTGCCGCGCCAATGCGCGAGGTTGTCCCGGGCGAGCAGGGTGGTGGGGTGGTAGGTGCCGGATACCCGAAGCTGATCGGTGAGGAGTTGCTCGAAGGCGTTGGCGGCGCCGGTCGGGTCGCCGGCCTCGCCGCGCCAGGAGGCGAGGTTATGGCGTGTGGCCAGAGTCTCGGGATGATCGGGGCCGCGTACCCGGAGCCGGTCTTTGAGGAGCTGCTCGAAGGCGTTGGCGGCGCCGGTCGGGTCGCCGGCCCCCTGTCTGTCAGGGTGAGTTGAGGCCAGCGGCTCATAGCAAGTCCGCCGGGCAGGGCGAGTTCAGGATCGAGAAGCGTTGAATACTGCTGTTGA
>NZ_JBIAZG010000029.1:0-23555 GCF_042898885.1 Micromonospora sp. NPDC000316 | reverse complement strand
GGCGTACTGGGTAGTGTCACGATGATCCTCTTCCTGTCTCCCGGCAAGCCTAGCCGCACCGGGAAGGCTGCCTCATCTCAGCCTGACAGACAGGGGACCGGCCTTGCCGCCGACCACACGTCGACCCTTGTGGCAGGCCACCCCGATGACCCCCACCGACAGGAGCAGCCGGTGGCGGCGCGCCAGGATCGACCAACCACCCCCACCCGTGAGAAAACTGCCTTCCGGGACGGCCAGTGGCGCACTGTCATGGCTCCCCTCTGTGTCAAGACGCCGCGGGGAGGAGAGTTCTATCCTGGGTCTCGGCGGGTCCGGGAAGTGACTTCTCCGAAGAGCCGGCTGGGGGATGCGAGTCGGTCACGCTGGAGTCAGTTGTCGTTCCCTGTTGTCCTCCCGGGCCCGCTGCCATGGCCGCCGTGGCGTCGTTGATCATGGCCCGGTAGGCGATGTCGGACAGGCATCGTTTCAGCGCGCGCATCGCTTCCATCGATGTCTTGCCGGCGGCTTTCTTGCGGTCGAAGTAGGCGCGGCCGTCGGTGGGGTTTCGTAGCTGGACGGTGCCATGATGTGCAGTACCCGGTTGATCTGCCGGTTCCCGGCTCGGGAGAGTCGGTGTCGGACCTGTTCGCCGGAGGACGCGTCGATGGGGGCGGTGCCGTTCCAGGAGGCGAAGTGGGCCCGGTTCGGGAACCGGGTGATGTCGCCGACCTCGACCAGTAGCCGGGCGGCGCCGGACGGTCCGATGCCGTGCAGGTCCATCAATGTGGTGCCGGTGGAGGCCACCAGCTCCTTCAACTCTTTGTCTGCTTCCTTGGAGCGTCGGTAGATCCGTTCGAGGTCACCGATCAGCTCCGCGGCGACCCGCCGTCGGGCCTTGCCGACCGCGTCACGGGGCCGGACGGTGGCCAGCAGTGCCTTGGCCTGGGCGGCGGACAGGCTCTTCTTCGCCCCACCTGGAATGAGTTCCAGCAGCAGTTGGTGCAGCTGGGACACCATCCGGGTGTGGTCTTCACCGAGGGAGCGGCGCCGGTCGACCAGAATCCGCAGCAGAGCGAGCTGCTCGCGCAACCCAGGTTCAATCCCCTACCCGTCGTGCGGTCCAGTCGTCGATGCAGCGACACCAGCACGGCCTGGCGCGCGAGATCCACCGGGCCGTCCGTGACCGCGACCAGGTCGAGATCGCTGACGCCCGCGACGTAGTCGCCAGTTGCCAGCGATCCCGCGATCAGCAGATCGCTGATCCAGCCCATCGCCCGCAATGCGGTCGCGAACCGCTCCAGGACCGAAAGTTCGGCCGTCATCACTGGCGTCTCCCAACAGAGAAACCATCACGGTAATCGTCCGTTCTCGGGCACCGCCGGCCGTGCGGGGACCCGCGGACGACCGTCACACTCCCGGCCGATGAGGGGGCGCCGCCGCGGCGGCGGGGTCAGCCGATGATGAGCGCGGCGACCGCCGTGCTCGAAATGGCCGGACGACGTCCCGTCGTGCGCTGGTAGCGCCGGACCAGGTCGTGTCCGCGTGTTCGGTGGCCAATCCGGCGTCGGGCGCGCAGCAGCAGGTTGCGTGTCGGCGGCGGGTAGGTGCCGGCCAGGTCGACGAGCAGGGAAGGGACGTCAACGCCTGCGGCGCTCAGTGTCCATGCGGCTCCGGGATCGAGCACGACGAGTAACGGGGACACCTACACCCGACTGGCCGCCGGCTTCGAAGTCGGGGTCGCCACCGCCTGGCGGTACGTGCAGGAAGCGATCACCCTGCTCACCACAGCCGCCGAGGACCTGGCCACGGTCCTGCCGCGCATCCGGCGCCTGGCGTACGCGATCCTGGACGGCACGCTGATCCCGATCGACCGGGTCGCCGACCAGAAGCCGTACTACTCGGGCAAACACAAACGCCACGGCGTGAACGTGCAAGTCATCGCCGATGCCGCCGGCCGGCTCGTGTGGGCCTCGCCCGCGCTACCCGGCTCAACGCATGACGTGTCCGCCGCCCGCACCCACGGCATCATCGACGCGCTGACCAGTCACGACGTGATGACCTTCGCGGACAAGACATCCGATGGGCGTAGCTGTCAAGCAGCGACAGCGGCTTTGGCTGGCATTGGGAAGGCTGTCGTTTCTCGGTAGTGCTGCCGTGTTCTCAGGCAGTGGTGGAGGCAGCCGAGGAAGCGGTTGAACAGGTGACGGAAGGCGGCGGCGTGACCGTCGCCTGCGGTGCGGCGTCGGTCGTAGTGGGCTCGCGCGCCGGGTGACTGGTTGAGTGCTGACAGCCCCCAGGTGAATCCGACTGCGGCAAGTCGGTCGTTCTTGATTCGGCGTTGGGAGACGACCAGACTGCGGCCGGACGCGCGCGTCACCGGGGCCGCGCCGGCGAAGGCCTTCAACGATCGCGCATCGACGAAGCGGGTGCGGTCGTCGCCGATCTCGCCCAGTAGCCGTGCGCCGGCTTGGGCTGCGATGCCAGGGAAGCTGGTGATGATCTCGTAGTCCGGGTGTTGCTGGAACGCTGTCTCGGCGGCCGCCGAGAGGTGGTCGATGCTTGCGCACTCCGTGGTGAGCGTGGCGAGCAGCCGCAGTGCCTGGATGCCCATCGCTTGCTCGACGAGCGGGTCCTGGCGCAGGTGGGGCTGGCGCAGGATCGCGTGGAGCTCGGCGGTGACCTGGTCGATGTTGCGGGAGCGGCCGGCTCGGCGCAGTGCGGCGGCGATGCGGGCTTTGGACAGCGTGATCGCTGCGGCGGGGGTCGGGGCGAGTTCGAGCATGGCTCGGGTCAGCGGGGTCGCCAGGTTCCCGCTGCGGTTGGCGGCCGCTTCGAGCATTGCTGGGTAGTACTCGCGCAGCAGCGACCGCAGCTCGTTGCTGGCTCGGGTGCGCCGCCACGTCGCGTCCTGGCATGCGCGAGCGAGGACCGCGATCGAGCGGGCGAGTTCGGTGTCGGCAGGCAGCGGCCGGTGCACATGCATGTCCGTACGCAAGATGTTCGCCAGCACGACGGCGTCGGCGTGGTCGGATTTCTTGCCCGACGCCGAGTAGCGTTCCCGGTAGCGGGCGACGGCCATCGGGTTGATCGGATAGATCGGGCGGCCGGTGGCGCGAAGCGCTGCGACCAGCAGGCCACGCGGGGTTTCGATCGCCACAGGGATCGGGCAGTCGCCGTCGTCGCCGGCTTCGGCCAGTATCGCCAGAAGCGTCTGGAAGCCCTCGACGGACTCGGTGATGCGGGCCTTCGCTACCAGGGTGCCGTTGTCGTCGACGAGCGCGATGTCGTGGTGCTTCTCGGCCCAGTCGATACCGCAGGTGACCTTCAATATGTCCTCCATGCCGGGGTTCGGGCTGGTCCTTGCCCTGACCGGGATCGCGCGGCGCCCTAATGGAAAGGCTCGATGGCCTGACATCCGATGAGCCGTCCTTGATCCCAGCGACCGGCACGGCTCCCCGTCTTACGTCGAGGGCTCCTGGCCCCGAATAACCGAGGGATGCTCCGTGCTGGCGGGCTCGAACCACGAACAGATCCAAACGGACCCGCTCCCGCAGAGCGGGCCGAGCCACGCAGAAGCTCCCGCCTTATCGCGAGGCGTCGGACGCCGGGGATACCAAAGGAGTCGCAGCAAGAGCCCGACCCGCTCTGCACCCATTAGGGCTACCAAGGCGCCCACGGCAGCGTGCGTACCCCGTTCAAACGCCACAGCCACCGGCCGAAACTGTCAAGTCGGGAGAAGGCGGTCAACCGGGCCCACGCGAAGATCCGCGCCCGAGGCGAACGCGCGATCGCCACCCTCAAGACCTGGAAGATCCTGGTCAAGCTGCGCTGCTGCCCACGCCGAGCGACCCCAATCGTGCAGGCCATCCTCGTCCTACACCGAGTCGAGAACGACCGCTACACAAGATGAAAAGGGCTGTGAAGGTGGGTGTTGGCTGGCCTGGGGAGGCTGGCAGGGTCAGCGTCATGATCGCGGCTGGGTGTGGCTCATGAAAATGGTGGCCCCACGAGGTGCTCTCAGTGAGATCTGCCCATCCGGTGCGTGGTCTGGCGCCGGCCCTGCCCCTCTCGGTGGCTTGATCAGAAGCTTGCCCGGTCCGTCGCAGCGGATCGTGGCTCATCACAGTCCTGCCTCGAGAGCACACATCTCCCGGGCCGACGCCGTCACGACGTCTCCTCGGAAAGGCAGTACGCCGCAATGGCCATCGTCGCAGACCAGTACGACTTCGTCATCGGCGTGGACACCCACGCCGCCTCCCACACGCTCGCCCTGATCACCGCTGGCACCGGCGCACTCGGGCAGCAGGCTCAGTTCCCGACCAGCCCGTCAGGGCTGCGCCGTGCCGTCGACTGGATCCAACGCCACACCCACCAGGCGCCAACGCTGATCGTCATCGACGGCACCGGTTCCTACGGCGCCACCTTCACCGAGCAGCTGTCTGCAGCCGGCTTGACCGTCGCCGAGGCCCCGACGTTGCGGCCACCACCCGGCGTCGCCGTGGCAAGAGCGACGTCGTGGACGCCGTCGCGATGGCCCAAGCAGCTCGCAGCCTCGACACAAACGAACTGCGCTGGCCACGTGCCGGCGGCGATCGCACAGCCCTGCGCATCCATTCAGGGCGAGATGATTGGCCTGGGCTACCGGCTCGCGGCCAGCACGATCTGGGCGATCCTGACCACCGCCGGTGCAGGCCCTGCTCCCCGACGGGCGGGACCGACCTGGACCGAGTTCCTCACCACCCAGGCCAAATGCATCCTGGCCTGCGACTTCCTACACGTCGATACCATCGGACTGACCCGCATCTACGTCCTTTTCCTGATGGAGATCACGACCCGGCGAGTCCATCTCCTGGGCGCCACCACGAACCCGACCGGCGAGTGGGTGGCACAGCAGGCTCGCAACCTCATGATGGACCTGGGCGAGCAAGCCGGCCAGTTCCGGTTCCTCATTCGGGACCGGGACGCCAAGTACACCACCGCGTTCGACACCGTCTTCCACGCCGCGGGTGTCGAGGTGCTCCGAACACCACCGCAGGCGCCCCGAGCGAACGCGTTCG
This sequence comes from Micromonospora sp. NPDC000316, assembly GCF_042898885.1. Classification (NCBI taxonomy): domain Bacteria; kingdom Bacillati; phylum Actinomycetota; class Actinomycetes; order Micromonosporales; family Micromonosporaceae; genus Micromonospora; species Micromonospora sp. NPDC000316. The sequence goes on along the minus strand of NZ_JBIAZG010000029.1, from coordinate 18,519 downwards.
CAGAGCGCTGGGTCCGCACGGTACGGCGGGAGTGCCTGGACCGGATCCTGATCTACAACACCCGACATCTGCTCGCCGTGCTGCCCGAATACCTGCCGCACTACAACCGGCATCGCCCGCATCAGGGCCGCGGACAACGCCCACCTGACCGCGACACAGTCCCAGCCCCGGTGACCAACCTGGATGCCGCCCGAGTACGACGCAGGAAGGCCGTCCACGGGCTGATCAACGAGTACGAACAGGCCGCGTAGCCGAAACCAAGTCATCCAACGGGGCGGCAACTCCGACCCAGGTCGACCCAAGCTCTACACCGCCAAAACCGCACTTCACAGGCCATAACCGAGTTTCCGAACGGTACAGGCTCTGGCGCGTCTCCGGACCATCGCCCACGGCGCATGCGCCTCGAACTCTTCACCGGCGCTCGTGCTCGACCACGCGCAGTGCGCCGCTGGGGCAACGGGCGATCACGTCCCGCAGGGTCTGGGCGGTGACATCGGTGTCGGTCCGGGTGGGGTCGATCCACGGTCGCCTGCTGGGCATGAACACCTCGGGCATGCCGCGCACGCACTCCGCCGCGTGCCGGCACAACGCTGCGTCGAAGGAGACGTCCACCAGGGGGCCGGTGTAGGTCTTGGGGGAGGGGCGCATCGGCGCCGGGCCACGTCGGCCGGGAGAGGTCGCGTCGGTCATGTCAGTCACCTAGTCGCTGACCTTGGACGGTGGCGCGTTGAAGAGCAACTCCCGGTACTCGGGGTGCTTGCGCATCCAACCGAGGATGTAGGGGCAGATCACCAGTGCCTTCAGGTGTCGTTCGCGGATGTCGTCGAGAGCGGCGCGGGCCAGGGCGCTGCCGACTCCTCGACCCTCGAAGGCCGGGTCGACCTCGGTGTGGGTCAGTACGACGAGCGCGCTGGCCTCCTGGAAGTCGACGAACCCGGCGACCGTCGTCTCGTCGAGGGCGGCTTCGTACCGCCGCCGGTCCGGATTCCTGATCACGCTGACGCCGAGGGACATGGTCGTGGGCCTCCTGGCCGAAGGGGGATGGACGAGGTCGTGTGCCTCGATGGTGCGCATCTCTGCGATGTCTCAGAGTTGCGCAGCAGACGGCCTGCTCGCGTCCGGGAGTCCTGCCTAGTCCTGCCGAGCCCGGTTCGAACCTGGTTCGAACCTTGGGCAGCCTGACCGGTCAGGGAAGCGGGATCTCCTTGAGGTGTCGGCGAGAGGTGATGCCCAGCTTGGGGAAGATGTTGCGGAGGTGGGCCTCGATCGTGCGGGGGCTGAGGAACAGCTGCGCAGCGACCTCCCGGGAGGTCGCTCCGGTGGCCACCAGCCGCGCGATCTGCACCTCCTGCGCGGTGAGGGCATCAGTCGGCTGCGCGGTCCGTTTGCGGGGATGCTCACCGGTGGCGCGCAGCTCTCGGGCGGCCCGCTCGGCGAACGCCTCCCAGCCCATGTCCGAGAGCAACTGGTGGGCCGTGCGGAGCTGTTCTCGGGCGTCCTGACGGCGGCCCTCGCGGCGCAACCACTCGCCGTAGACGAGGTGGGCGCGGGCGAGGTGGGGGACCCACCGGCAGTTGCTGAGCCGTTCGATGGCCTCGTGGTAGTGCTCCTCGGCGTCGGGGCCGGCGATGGTCAGCGCACGTGAGCGCGCGGCCAGCCCCAGCGCGAACTGCGTCCCACTGGCGTGGGCCCGGGAGCTGAGCTGCGCCAACGCCGCGGCCGCGTGCTCCGGCTCACCGGCACGGGACGCCGCTTCGATGAACTCGGGGACCGCATTGGTGCTGTGCGGGAGTTCGTCGTACTCCCAAGGCGGTGTCACGGCGGCGAGAGCCGCGTCGTAGTTGCCCAGGCCGTTGTACAGGTAAGCCAGTGCGACCTGGCTCGAGCCGAGCGTGGTGCCCTCACCCCGCGTGGTCGCGTCCGCGACAACCGCGGCAATGAGGTCCGAGGCCTCAGGCTGCCGGCCGCGCCAGGCGGCCAGTAAGAAGCGGGCGTTGGGAAGCGGCCGGGCTCCGGTCGCCCGCGAGATCGCATCCGCCTCCGAGAGGAGCTCACCGGCACGGGAGAGCTGGCCGGTCAGCGCCAGATAGACAGCCATGACATCGAGCGCAGCGGGAAGTGTGGACAGCGCGCCTGTCTCGCGGGCGAGCCGGACGGCTCTGCTGGCCAGGGCATGGAACGACTCGTCGTCCCACAGCATCACCGATACATGGCAGCCAAGCCACAGCCAGCGACCGTTGTCGAGGTCTGGTCCCGAATCGTCATGTCGGACGGCTTCGAGCGCCCGCTGCAGGGATGGAACGCTTGCCTCGTAGCCGTGCGTGAACCTCGTGGTCAGCCCGTCCAACAGCAGATCTACTGGCCGGGGCGGGGACGGCGGCGGGGGCGCGTCCTGGGCAGCCTTGGCCACCTCTCGCAACCCGCTGCCTCGCGCGGCGAACCGACCAGCGTGCAAGGAAGCCTCGAACGCCTGCACGTAGGCCTCGCGTGCGCGCGCGGCGTCCAGTGGGCCCAGCGTTCTGGCAGCCTCGAGAAGCGTCTTCGGCTCGTCGCTCCCACGCTTGGTGTGGAACGCGATCTGAGCCTGTAGCAGCTCGAGCCGGGCGTGCTGGAGGGCGTCCAGTGGCCCGGCCGCGGCGACGGCCAGCAGCTCCAGAGCCTTTTCGGATGCGCCGGCGTCGTGCTTGGCGTGTGCGGCGGCGAGGGCCCGCGTCGCTCGGACGGCACGATCGGGGGTCAGCTCGGCCGCGTGCTGCAGGAACGCAGCCGCAGCCGCCAACCCGCCACGGGCACGAGCCCGACCAGCAGAGCGCTCCAGCTCGGCGGCGGCGCGCTCGTCGGTGCCCAGCACCGCCTGGGCGTGGTGCCAGGCGCGCCGGTCGGGGTCGGACACCGGGTCGGTGACGGCGGCCAGCGCGCGGTGCACGCGGCGCCTGTCCGGGGGCTTGGCGGCGCGGTAGACCGCCGAGCGCACCAGTGGATGAGGAAACCGCACCCGGGCGCCGATCTCCAGCAACCGGGCATTCTCGGCCGGTGCGGCCGCCTCGGGTTCGATCCCGAGGTGTGCGGCCGCACGCCACAGCAGCGCCACGTCTCCGGTCGGTTCGGTTGCGGCGGTCAGCAACAGCAGCTGCGTCTCCACCGGGAGGCTCGCCGAACGGCGTTGGAAGCTGTCCTCGATGCGGCGCGGGATGCTCGCCGCGTCCGGCAGCTCGAACCCGCCGGCCAGCTGCATGCTGCGCGGCAGCTCCAGCAGGGCCAGGGGGTTGCCGCGCGCTTCCGCGACGATCCGTTCGCACACTGCGGCGTCCAGGGTGGTGTGGAACGCAGAGGCCAACAAGGCGCGGGCCTCCTTCTCGCCCAGCGCCTCGAGGCGCAGCGCAGGCAGGCTCGAGAAAGGGTGGGTGTCGCCTGTGCCGGAGTCGCGGACCGCGTACACCAACGCCAGTCGCTCGGCTGCCACCCGCCGCGCCACGAACGCCAGGACCTGCGCCGACGCCTCGTCCAGCCACTGCGCATCGTCGATCAGACACAGCAGCGGTGCCTCCTCGGCCACCTCGGCCAGCAGGTGGAGGATCGCTAGCCCCACCAGGAACGGATCCGGTGCGGCGCCGGCCCGTTGCCCGAACGCCACGCCGAGGGCGGCCTGCTGCGGGTCGGGCAATGCGCTGGCGCGGTCCAGCATCGGTCCGCACAGCTGGTGCAGACCCGCGAACGCGAACTGCGCCTCGGCCTCCACCCCGACAGCGCGCGCAACCCTGAACCCCGAGCGGGATGCCGTGGCGCAGGCGTGCTCGGCCAGCGCGGTCTTGCCGATGCCCGCTTCCCCGTGCACGACGAGTACTCCGGCGCGACCAGAGTGCGCCCCGGCGAGCACGTGCTCGAGCGTCTCGCGCTCCTCGCGCCGGCCCAGAAGGTTCGTCACGTTTGAGTCCACCGCCGGTCCTCGGTTGGGAGTTGGTGAGTATCACCGACCCGACGTGGGTCCGCGACTCGCATCCCGTCCCTGACGAGCAACGATACAGCGATCACCTACGGGACTTTCACCGACGCGAAGGGGCCGCCGTCGGGGCGAGCCTGATGACACCGAAACCTCGACCCGAAGGATCCCGATGTCTGCCAGCCCTGTCATCGACGTCTCCCACCTGAACGTCACGTACGCGGACTTTTCCGCAGTGAAAAACCTCTCATTCCAGGTCGAGCGCGGCGAGCTCTACGCCCTCCTCGGCACCAACGGGGCCGGCAAGACCTCGACCCTGGAGGTCATCGAAGGACACCGCACGGCCGCGTCCGGCACGGTGCGGATCTTCGGTGAGAGCCCGCAGGACCGGGACGCGGTCCGGCCCCGACTGGGGATCATGCTGCAGGAGAGCGGCTTCTCCCCGGATCTGACGGTGCGGGAGTCGGTGGGCCTCATCGGCGCGTTGAGCGGGCGCAGGGACGACGTGGACCGGGTGCTCGATGTCGCCGGCCTCACCCGCAAGAAGGGCACCAGGGTCTCCCAGCTCTCCGGTGGCGAGAAGCGTCGCCTCGACTTCGCCACGGCCGTGTACGGCGGGCCCGAGCTGGTCATCCTCGATGAACCCACCACGGGCCTGGACATCCAGTCACGGGACGCGCTCTGGGCCGCCGTGGACAGGCTGCGCGAAGAGGGATCCACGATCGTGCTGACCACCCACTACCTGGAGGAGGCGCAGCAGCGCGCCGACCGGATCGGGCTGATGCACGAGGGCACGCTCCGCCGGGAGGGCACGGTGCACGAGCTGACGCAGGCGATGCCGGCGGTGATCAGCTTCGCGCTGCCGCCCGGCGCGCCCGAGCCGCCGATCGTGGGTGCGCGCAACGGCTCCTTCCACGTCGAGACGTTCAACCTGCAGGCAGACCTCTACCGGCTCCTGGGCTGGGCGCACGACACCGATGTGGAGCTGCAGGACCTTACGGCCGGGCCGACCCGCCTCGATGACGTCTTCCGGTCCATCGACGCCGCATGAGCCCAGCACCGAAGACCACGTCGCCCCATCCTGAAAGGAATCACCCCATGCTCGAGATCGCTCGCAGTGAGCTGACACAGATCTTCCGGAACCGGCTGGTCATGGTCAGCGGACTGGTCATCCCGGTCGCGGTCGGCGCCTACCTCGTCTACCAGCACGAGACCTTCGCCGATCTCGCCAGCCTCGGCTACGTCGCTGCGATCGTGATGTTCACCGTGTTGGCCTTCGGGCTCTACACCACCGCGGTGACCACGCTGGCCGCACGCCGGCAGAACCTCTTCCTCAAGCGGTTGCGCTCGACCGCCGCGAGCGACCAGAGCATCCTCGTCGGGCTGGTCCTGCCGATCACGGTCATCGCCCTCGTCCAGGTGGTCGCGATCCTGGTCGTGCTGGGTGTGGTCACCACCAGCCCAGCCGAGATCCCGCTGCTGGCGGTGGCGATCGTGGCGACGATGGCCATGATGCTGGCACTGGCTCTCGCCACTGCGGGCCTCACGAACTCCCCCGAGCACGCCCAGGTGACCACCTTGCCGATCAGCCTGGCGGTGATCGCCGTGGCCAGCTGGGTAGGAATCTCCGGTACCGAGGAGCTCGCCTACCTCAAGCGACTCCTCCCCGGCGGCTCGGCCACCGAGCTGGTGATGAACGCCTGGAACGGTGGAGTTCCCCTCGCCGACTCCCTTCCCCTGCTGGCCCCCACCGTGGCCTGGGTCTTCGTCGCGGTCGCACTGGCCAAGCGGCTCTTCCGCTGGGAGCCCCGACGATGAGCCCAAGGAAGAGCCTGGACGCAGTCATTGACGGCCGATACGAAGTGGGTGACGTCATCGGGTGGGGCGCTACGTCGGACGTCCGCCGTGGTCACGACGTCGTCACGGGCCGTGCGGTTGCCATCAAGGTGCTGCGCGCCGACCTCGCGCGCGATCCCGTGTCCCGGACCCGGTTCCGGCGCGAAGGGTTGACGATGGCAGGACTGCGCCATCCTGCGATCGTCGCCGTCTACGACACCGGCCACGAGGAGCTCGACACAGGCTCTGCGAACACGGTCCGGGTCCCGGTCATCGTCATGGAGTACGTCGCGGGGCACTCCCTGCGGGACCTGATCAGGATGCGCCTGCCCACGCTCAACGAGACCATCCAGTACCAGCTGGGGATCCTCTCGGCGCTCGAGTGCAGCCATCGGGCCGGTGTGGTCCATCGCGACATCAAGCCCGCCAACGTGATGGTCACGCCGGAGGGTGCCGTGAAGGTCGTGGACTTCGGTCTCTCCAGTGCCAGTGGGCATCCAGCTGCCACCCTGAGTCAGGATTCCGGGCTCTTCGGGACCCCGTCCTACGTCTCCCCGGAGCAGGCCCGCGGAGAGACCGTCGACGCCCGCACGGACCTTTACTCCGCGGGCTGCGTGCTCTACGAGCTGCTGACCGGAAAGCCACCGTTCGTCGGAGACGATCCCGTCTGCGTGGTGTACCAGCACCTCCACGAGCAGCCAGTGCTGGTCCGAACCGACCTTCCGGCACTGAATGCGGTGCTCGCGAAGGCTCTCGCCAAGGATCGGGACGACCGGTTCCAGGACGCGACCTCCTTCATTCGAGCCCTCCTGTCCGCAGTGAGGACACACAGCCTGTCCCCAACGGGGCACTCGCAAGCACCTTCGGCAACGACGCGCGCGTCGCACTCGCCGTGGGCACCACGCCGGCCTGGCCCAGGTCGCGTGCTGACCACACCACCGGACACACAACGAGACAAGGACCACACCATGGGATTCATCAACGTCGGCAACGAGAACAGCACCTCCATCGAGCTCTACTACGAGGACCAGGGCGCGGGGCAGCCCGTCGTCCTCATCCACGGGTATCCGCTTGATGGGCACAGCTGGGAGCGCCAGACGCGCGAGCTGCTCGCCGCCGGGTATCGCGTGATCACCTACGACCGCCGCGGTTTCGGCCAGTCCACCAAGGTCGGCACCGGCTACGACTACGACACGTTCGCCGCCGACCTGTCCGCCGTGCTCGAGACGCTCGACCTCCGCGACGTCGTCTTGGTCGGGTTCTCGATGGGCACCGGTGAACTCGCCCGCTACGTCTCGGCGTACGGCACGGAGCGCGTCGCCAAGCTCGCCTTCCTCGCCTCCCTCGAGCCGTTCCTCGTGCAGCGCGACGACAACCCCGACGGCGTGCCGCAGCAGGTCTTCGACGACATCGTCGCCGCGGCCAAGGGGGATCGCTACAGCTGGTTCGCCCAGTTCTACCGGGACTTCTACAACCTCGACGAGACCCTCGGTTCGCGGATCAGCGAGGAGGTCGTGCGGGCGAACTGGAGCACCGCCGCAACCAGCGCCCCTGTCGCCGCCTACGCGGTCGTCCCGAGCTGGATCGAGGACTTCCGTGACGACGTCGAGGCGGTCCGCGCCGCCGGCCTGCCGACGCTGATCCTCCACGGCACCGCAGACAACATCCTGCCGATCGACGCCACCGCCCGGCGCTTCCGGGACCTCGTCCCGGACGCCGACTACGTCGAGGTCGAGGGCGCCCCTCACGGCCTGCTCTGGACGCACGCCGACGAGGTCAACCTCGCCCTGCGCACCTTCCTCGGCTGAGCAGCGCCAAGGGGAGAGGAGCACACATGACTGCGTCGGACCGCGACCCCGGGTCCGGCCGGCGGCAATGGCCCCTGATCGTCCCGGCCGCCGGGCTGGTGGTCGTGTCGTTGTTCGCCCTGGCCGCTGTCGTCATCCAGTTCGGCCCGCCCTGGTCGATGGGGGAAGGAGATCGCAACCACGTCTACGAGAGCGACGCCGGCTCCCAGCGCTACCAGGTCCACGTTCCCCCGCAGCACGACGGGAGGGCACGGCTCCCGGTGGTGATGGCCATCCACGGTTGCGCGATGACGGGCTACGGGTGGAACTCGATGAAGGCCACCACGCAGCTCAACGACCTGGCCGACCGTGAGGGCTTCATCGTCGTCTACCCGACGCAGCGGATGTTCCGCAGTGCAGTCAACTGCTGGAACTCTGATGACCCGCGAGAACAACACCGTCACGCCGGAGAGCCTGCGCTGCTGGCGGGCGTGGCCCGGCAGGTGGTCGAGGAGTACGACGCGGACCCGGATCGCGTGCACGTCGCCGGTGCGTCGTCCGGCGCAGGGACCGCCGTCATCCTCGCGGTGACCCATCCCGACGTGTTCGCGACGGTGACGTCGGTGGCGGGAGGGGAGTACGGGCTGAACCAGGTGGACCCCGACGATCCCGGCTCCACGCCGTCGGCGTACACCGCGCGCCAGGCGTGGTCCCAGATGGGCGACCGGGCACGCCGGGTGCCGATGCTGGTGATCCAGGGCGAGGACGACGACGTCGTCCCGCCGCTGGTGGCCACCCGTCTCGTCGAGCACTGGACGGCCGTGCACGATCTCGTCGACGACGGCCTGCTCAACACCAGCCTGGACCTAGTCGAGGAGACGACCTGGGTGGATCCGGGACCCGACAGGCGCACGTACAGGCACACCGCAGTCTCGACGCCCGACGGCAGGTCCGTGGTCGAGCTGTACCTCGTCCACGGCATGGGACATGCCTGGCCGGGTGCCGCGGGCGAGGGTCTCTTCACCGATCGCTCGGGCCCGGGCGCCAGCGTCCTCCTCTGGGAGTTCGCCAAGCGCCACCCGCAAGGCTCAGCACCACGATGAGTGCCATCACGACCATGAGAGAAGAAGGCGATCACATGACTCAGCAGATCAAGGACGACACCGATGCGTCTGTGACGATCAGGCTCGAGGACGTTCGCCCCGTCGGCACCTACACGGTGAACCTTGCCGACGGATCCGTCGTCGGTCGGGCGGACTTCGTGCGTCCTCCCGCGGTGGACGGTGAGCGGATCTTCTTCCACACCGAAGTGGACCGAAAGTTCGGCGGGCGGGGCCTGGCGCGACTGCTCGTCCGCGGAGTGCTCGAAGACAGCATTCGGACGAACATCACCGTCGTCCCCGTCTGCCCGCTGTTCGCGGCCCACCTAAAAGAACATGGCGATGAGTTCGTCGCGATGGGCGGCAAGTTCCGTCGGCCGAGACCTGCCGACCTCCAGCTCGTCACCCACGCCGTTCGGGCAGAGGAAGGCCATGCGATCACCGATTCCTGACTACCTGATCGAGGCGCTCGAGGACGTCGCGCCGGACACGTCCGGTGTGCGGGCGGGATACATCCCGGAGCTGGCGGCGGCCGATCCCGATCGCCTCGCCGCGGTCTTCGCCACCGTCGACGGCGTCGTCTACGGCGCGGGGGACAGCGATGTCGAGTTCACCATCCAGTCGATCTCCAAGCCGTTTACCTACGCGCTCGCCCTCGCCGACAGGGGCTTCGACGCGGTGGTGGCCAAGGTGGGTGTGGAACCGTCCGGGGAGGCGTTCAACGAGATCTCCCTCGAGGACGGCACCGGGCGTCCGCGAAACCCGATGATCAACGCGGGTGCCATCACCACGCACTCCCTGGCAGGGGTTCCGGGGCTGGAGCCGGGGGAGCGGCTGGAGCGGGTGGTCAGCGGTCTCTCGGCGTTCGCCGGACGCCGGCTGGAGGTCGACGAGGCGGTGTGCGCATCGGAGCTGGCGAACGCGCACCGCAACCTCGCCATCGGACACCTGCTGCGCAGCCACGGCGTACTCACCGAGGACCCGGCCACGGTCGTCGAGGGCTACACCCGGCAGTGCTCCTTGCTCGTCACGGCACGCGACCTCGCACTGATGGCAGCGACCTTGGCCAACCGTGGGGTCAACCCGCGCTCGGGCGAGCGCGTGGTGCCGGAGCCGGTGGTGCGCCAGGTGCTGAGCGTGATGGCCACCTGCGGCATGTACGACGCCGCCGGCGACTGGGCCACCCAGGTGGGCATCCCGGCGAAGAGCGGTGTCGCCGGGGGACTGATCGGGGCCCTTCCCGGCCAGATCGGCATCGCGACGTTCTCGCCCCGACTGGACCCCCACGGGACCAGCGTGCGGGGCGTGTCCCTGTTCGAGCGGTTCTCCGCCGACATGGGGCTGCACGTGATGGAGGTGCCGCCGATGGCGCGCGCGGTCGTGCGCTCCAGCCACGTCGTCGGCGCGGGACCGGACGCGATCCACGTCTTCGCGCTGCAGGGCGGGATCCGCTTCGCCGGCGCCGAGAGAGTGGTGCGGGAGATCGTGAACACTGCTCTCGCGGAAGCGAGGGTCGTCCTGGACCTCACGATGGTCCACTCGATCGACGACGTGGCCCGCAGGATGCTGCTGGAGGTGGTGCGGCGGCTGACGCTGGAAGGTCATGTGGTCTACCTCCTGGACCCGGAGTCGGTCCTCCCTGACCCCGATCCGGGCGACGGCGGCCAGGTCACCGTCGTGCGGGACCTCGACGAAGTGGCCGTGCAGGAACAGCGGGTGTCTGTGACCCGCCCCAAGAGGTCAAGTTCGGGAGAGTGAACCGGCTGGGGACATGACTCCAAGCCGCGTTGCGGTTCGCCGGGTTGTCGTGGGCAAGATGAGGCCCACCGCGTGTGTGCCCTATGTCGCCAGCCAATCGGATCTCGGCGTATCAGTTCGATCGCAGGAGGGTTCGACTCTCTCCCGGGGGGAGCGGCCCACCGGCGCGAGGCGCCTGTCCCAACGCATCCGCGTTCACCTTCGAGCAGAGTCGGGGCAGCCCGGGATACCTGCTTGGCTGAGGCCTCCCCCGGATTCGACACCCCTCCACTTACCCTCCAGAAACCGTGAGAACGAGCGGTATCTGACGGGCTAGGGTGAGAGGTGTCCGCGGGCCCCAAACCCGTTCGTTACGAGTGGATCGCAGGTTTTCCGACTTGATCGGAGACGTCGGCGAGGTGGCTGACGGCTCCAAGGGGTCGCAGGTTCAAATCCTGTCAGCCCGACAAATGTGATGTCTCAGGCGCTGGTCGGTACGGTGGCCCGAGAGCTGGCCGGGCGTGGGGCGGCCCGGTTGCTGTCGAAGCTGGCGGTGCCTGTAGGGTGCCAAAACGAGGTTCCGGTCTTTGACCTGCGGATTCGTAGATCGGTTTATGCGGCACGGTGGTACTTGTTGATGACGCCACCGAGTCGTCGGCGGCGTCGGACAACGCCCTCGATCGGCGTCACGATGCCCGGCTCACGGTTAGCGGTATCTGCCCGCGCCCCTGGTGGGGCCGATGGTCATTGAAGTGTCGGACATACTCGGTCAGCACTACCCTGGCATGCCGCTGGCGTGAACCAGGACCTGGTCGGTGCACTCCTCGCGCATGCTGCGGCCCCATCGTTCGACGAAACAGTTCGCCGTCGGTGTACGCGGTGGCGTCTTCACCACCTGCACGCCCTCGTCTGCGAGTACGGCGTCGAACGATAAGGCGTACTTGGTGTCGCGGTCGCGGATCATGAACCGGAAGTCGCTGGTGCGTTCGCCTAGGTCGATGAGGAGGTTGCGGGCCTGCTGGGTGACCCATGCCTGGCTCGGGTGGTCGGTCACGCCGAGCAGGTGGACCCGTCGGATGGCGAGCTCCATGACGACCAGCACGTACAGACGGCGTAGCCAGACGGTATCTACGTGGAAGAAAGTCGGCGGCCAGTAGGCCGGTGGCCTGGGTACGCAGGAACCTCCGCCAGGAGGTGTCGGTGTCGCGGGGTGCGGGGCCGAGGCGGCCTTTGGCCAAGATTCGACGGATGGTGCCGAGACCGACGCGGTGGCCCAGTCCGAGCAGTTCGCCGTGGATGCCTCTTGTTGCCCCAGCGGGGGTTGTCCCGGGCCATCCGGCGGATGAGTTCGCGGATCTCATCGCTGACCGGTGGTCGGCCACCACGGTGGGGGTAGGTCCAGCGGCGTTGGACCAGCCGTCGGTGCCAGGCCAGCAGCGTCGCCGGGGTCACGATCCGACGGACACGGACCACGCGCGGCAGGAAGCGGGACAGCGCCGACAGGATCGCCCGGTCCGGCCAGGACAGCCGCGGCCGGCCCCGGACCTGACGGCGCAGCACCGCCACCTCATGACGCAGGGCCAACAGTTCCGCAAGCACGACCTTGTCGCTCCGAGCCGCGTACAGCAGGGCGTCGAACATGCGAACCGTGACCAGATAGCTCAGTTGGAACACCATGACCACGACGGTGCCCCAAACTCGCGATTCCCCAGCTCACAGCAGGTGCGACAGGTTTTGGCACCGACATCGGTCAGTCCGACACTGGGATTGCGCTCCTCGGTCAGCCCGATTTCAGCGCCGCCCGCTTGTTCCTGATCTCGGCTGGCAACGTGCGTGACCGGCCGCGGGGGCTTGACCACCGAGAACTATGCGACATCTCGGAGATTGAGGACCCGGCGCATGCTTGGAACGCGCTCACCGTGGGCGCATACACCGAGCTGACCGCGCCTCCGACGGACCCAACCTTCGACAACTGGACGGCGCTCGCCGGCGAAGGCGAACTCTCCCCGCATAGCCGCACGTCGGTGTCCTTCGCCAGCCGAGCCTGGCCAATCAAACCGGATATCTGTATGGAGGGTGGCAACGTCCTCAGTGACGGCGTCGACTTTCACGACAAACATCCGATTGTGTGTGTCCGTACCACCTCGGCCCGGGACGACCTCGCCCTCGCCTCGGCGAACGCCACGAGTGCCGCTACGGCGCAAGCGGCCCGACTCGCGGCGAAGGCCATGGCGGCGTATCCGTCCTACTGGCCGGAGACTATTCGAGGCCTGCTGGTCCATGCGGCCGAGTGGACGCCGGCCATGAAAGCCGACGTGCAGGGCGCAACAACGAAGGCTGTCCGGCAGACGATGCTGCGCCGCTACGGTTGGGGCGTACCAACCGAAAATTCGGTCCTCGCCTCCAACACCAACGCTGTCACCCTCGTGACCCAGGACGAATTCGTTCCGTTCGACGGCCGAGACCACGCTGCCCGACGCTTTCGGCTGCACCGGCTGCCGTGGCCGGCTGAGACGCTTCGCGAACTCGCCGAGGCAACCGTCCAACTCCGCGTCACCTTGTCCTACTTCATCGAACCGACTGCATCCCGACGAGGCTGGCGTCGGCGCTACGCCTACGCCTCCCACGGCTTAAGGTTCGAGCTGAATGCACCCCTCGAGCCCGTCGATGCCTTTGTCGCGCGCATCAATCGCGAAGCGCAGGACGAGGAAGCAGGCGCCCGCCCACCCAGCGGATCGGAACGCTGGCTTGTCGGGGGTAACCAGCGCGACCTTGGCTCACTCCACCAAGACATCTGGGAAGGAGATGGCGCGGCTCTCGCCGACTGCAGCCTCATCGCCGTACATCCGGTCGGAGGCTGGTGGAAGAACAACAAACGCGCCGACCGAGCAAACCTACCCCTGCGCTACAGCCTCATCGTCTCGCTTCGCACAGCCACGCAGGACGTCGACCTGTACTCACCGATCGCCGTACAACTCACCGTGCCAGTCGTAGCCGAAGTCGAGGGGCTTAGCTGATCCTCAGCGGGCGGGGTGTCTCGTACCTTCTGGGGGACGTCCGCCGCTGATGCTGGTCGACGGTAACGAAGAGCGACCAGAGGTAGCCTTCGGTGAGATCCGCCCAGGCGACTGGCTCGGATCGGGTCGGATCCGTACCGGGCGGGATGATCCACCGGATGATGAAGACCTCGGCGGACAGGTGGCGAGACCGCAGCGCAGGCGGCAGGTGTCCGTTTGACGGCTAGAGCGAGTGGTGGTCGGGCAACGGGCATCCCGCCGACGGCATGTCGGTGGCCATGGAAGCCGACCGCTGCGGCGGCAACCCGTCGGTGGTGATCGAGGACCTGGCAAGTCAAACACGCCGAGCGGCGGATAGCCCGCCAGCAGATCAAGATGCGGGCACCGGACCTGGACCGCAGGAACCGTGCCCCCGGGGGGCACCTTGGGCGACGGAACTGCCGTCTAGCGTCACGTTCCGTCGACAATGCAACATAGTAAATCCGGGCAAACTGACATAAGTGCAGGTCAGGCTCACCTTCCCCTTCTGGCTACGGATCAGAAGGTGGCTGTACAGCCATCCGTACCAGCCAAGCCGGCCGTTGTACACGGTCCGGGGCCGACGGTGGCCAGCACCGCGAGCAGGTCATCGGCAATGATCGACGCCGGCCGACAGTAGTCTTGATCTTTGCAAAGCAGGGGAGCGAGGCGTGCCCGCTCAGTGTCCGATGGGGCGTGTGGCGACAGTCAACGGCGCTCAACTCTTGGACGTGCCAGCGGGGACCACGAGGGGACCACACGTCGTGCGCGATGGTGGACGACATGGCCTCGACTACACGCCCTGATCTTGGGGACAGCGTGCGTGACGTGCGGGAACGCTTAGCAAATCGTCCTGGGGGTCAAGGGGTCGTCGGTTCGAATCCGGCCGTCCCGACGCAGGTCAGAGGGCTGATCCGGAAGTCGGGTCGGCCCTTTCGCCGTTCTGGGGACCAAGATCAGTCAAGTTGAAGCGTGCCTAGCGCTGCTTGACCGACGGTCAAGTCTCAAGTGTCCAGCCGGGATGGCTGCCGAATGGCTCGTTCTCTGGATCAAGGCGGCCCGCAAGCGGGCCGCGCCGGCCGGCCCCGGCCTGCTGGCGACCTTCGGCCGGCATCGGCCGGGCCGGCCGACCACGCTTGGGGACGACCAGGACCACGAAGACCTAGGGGCTACGCCCCGAACCCCGACCCTCCTCAGAGATGCCGCCCGCGGCTCACCTCGCCGGACACCGCCAGGCTGGAAGGCCTACGACTGCCCGACGAGGAGGTCCGCTAGCCGAGACCTCGGCCACGTGCCGCCACGGGGATCGCCGCCGTCCCGAGAAGTGATCTGCGATGGCACGTGCCACCCAGTTCGGCGACGACTCAGAGTCCGCGTCCAACCCGATACGCTCCACGATGGCGGTGAAACGCTGCCCGAGCAGGTCCAGGTCCTTCAGCATGTCCTCACCGGCAGCCGCCAAACGGGGCGCCCACATAGTGGTGTGTTCCTCGACGGCGGCCGTGGCGTCGAGTTCGGCGTCGAAAGCCTCGGCGAAGGCCTACGACTGACCAAGGCTCAGCCCGCCGGCGAACCACGAAACGATCATCCCCGTCGATCACCGTGACCGCCACGCGCCCCTCTACAGGCGTCAGCAGCGGCCACGATCCTCAACGAGGCGCCGCTCTCGATTCCCCGGCTCAACGGGCATCGGCTGGTACGGGCGTCCTCGTTCAGCCTGACCCACCGGCGCCAGGTAACCAACCCTCCGGCAAACCGGGGGAACCTCAGTTCGCCAGCCTCCGGCACCTGTTGACAGTCTGTGTCCAGCCAAGTGAGCAGCCGAACCAGCGATCATCGACGGACGATTGACGGACCCGGACACCAGGTGTAGCGCGATGACTAGGCGGCGAACCAGCGCCGGGCAGCCGACTCGTAATGCGAAGGTCATCCGTGCCATCCACGTGCCAGTAGCCCGTACCTTCGGCGGTCACCAGCGGGCTCGAACGGTCTCCACTTCCTGCGGTTGGCCCGCCCCACCAGGTCCTTGTCCGCCGTGATCTTCGACCCTCCAAACTGGCGGTAAACGATGGAAGTCGGTGGCCGGGAAGCCCTCGGCGAAGACAGGATGCACTGTTGGACAGGACAGTTCAGGCGGAGAGCCTGCAAGTCGGTGTCCCGTACCGGGTTTGATGGACATATCGAAACCTGGGAGAAGATCAAGCTATGCCGGCACCGAAGAAGTACCCCGATGAGCTGCGTGAGCGTGCGACCCGGTTGGTGATCGAGGCCCGCCGGGATCCGGCCAGCACGATCGGCGCGATCCGGCGGATTGCCGACCAGCTCGGAGTCCATCCGGAGGCGTTGCGGACGTGGGTGAAGCAGGCCGAGACCGACGCCGGCCAGCGTCCGGGTACTACCAGCAGCGACGCGGAACGCCTTGCCGCTCTGGAACGGGAGGTGCGTGAGCTGCGTCGGGCGAATCAGATCCTGCGCTCCGCGGCGTCTTTCTTCGCGGCGGAGTTGGACCGTCCGTCGCGGTGAGGGTCGGCTTCGTCGACTCCCAGAAGGCCGAACACGGTGTCCAGCCGGTCCTGCAGGCGCTCGAAGGCACGCCGGCACAGATCGCACCGTCGACCTACTACACCGCCAAGACCCGCCCCGCCAGCGCACGATCGAGGCGCGATGAGGAGCTGACCGCGATGATCGAGCAGGTCCACGCGGACAACTACGGCGTCTACGGGGCACGCAAGATCTGGCACGAGCTGCGCCGGCGTGGCATGCCGGTGGCCCGGTGCACCGTCGAGCGGCTGATGCGCCAGGCCGGGCTACGCGGGCTGCTGCGCGACAAGTCACCGCGCACGACCCGGCCGGCGGCTGAGACCGGCCGCCCCGCTGACCTGGTCAGACGGGACTTCACCGCGGAACATCCGAACCAGCTGTGGGTCGCCGACCTGACCTACGTGCGCACCGCCGTGGGCTGGGTGTACGCCGCGTTCGTCCTCGACGTGTTCTCCCGCATGATCGTCGGCTGGCAGGTGTCCACGTCGCTCTACGCGGATCTGGCTCTCGACGCGCTGAAGATGGCGATCTGGCGCCGTGAGAGTCAGGGCGCTGACCTGCGTAAACTGGTCCATCACTCGGACAGGGGAGTCCAGTATCGAGCGATTCGCTACAGCCAGCGGCTCGCCGAGGCCGGCGCCGTCGCCTCGGTCGGCTCCAAGGGCGACTCGTACGACAACGCCATGGCCGAGGCGTTCAACTCGCTCTACAAGGCCGAACTCGTCCGCAACCGAGGTCCGTGGCGCCGCCTCGACGACCTGGAAATGGCCACCGTCGAGTACATCGACTGGTACAACAACCGCCGCCTACACGGCGAACTCGGACACGTCCCGCCCGCCGAACACGAGGCCCTACACGCGATGACCCACCCGGTCACCGCACCCCTGGAAACCAGCTAACCAACTCTCCATCAAACCCGGGGCTTGACACTTGTTGGGATCTTGACATGAACATAGCGGTTGATGAATCAGGGCGAGCTGGACCGGTCGTCGCGTGCCTTCCGATGTTTGGCATGACGCGCGCCGCCATGGCTGCCGCCTTCACCCCTGCATTCGCAGGTGCCGGCCTGCGCGAGGTGTACCTGGATCTGCCCGGCCACGGAGACTCTCCAGCGAACTGCCCAGCCGCGTCCCAGGCGATGCTGGACACCGTGTGCGAGTGGCTCGACCGCCACGTCGGCGCGCCGGTCCTGCTGGCTGGTGCGTCCTACGGCGCCTACCTCGCCGCCGGGATCGCGCGCCAGCGGCCCGAGATTGTCCGCGGCCTGCTCCTCGTCTGCCCGGGCGTCAAAATCTCGCTAGAAGGCCGGGCACTGCCTGAGTTTGAGCCGCCCGAAGCACCCACGGGTTGGCTGGACGGCGCTCCCGCCGAACTGCGCCCACACCTTGACGTGGCTTTGGGTCATCGCACGTCGACTGTCGTCGCGACGGTGCTCTCGGCCCTGCACTCGGGCGGGCCTGGCGATGAGAAGTTCCAAGAAGAGCTACGAGGGGGCCGTGACTTCGCGCTTCCCGACGAGGATGCCGACATCGTCTTCGGCGGTCCGGTCAGCGTGATCACCGGGCGCCAGGACGGGATAGTCGGCTATGCCGACCAGTTCCGCTCTATGCGCCACTATCCCCGAGGCACTTTCACAGTGGTTGACGCGGCCGGACACTACCTGCCGTTCGAACAACCCGCGCTGCTGCGGTCGCTGACCCAGGACTGGCTGCACCGAACGAGGATCTGACGAGGGAGCTCCGCGGCAACTGCGGCTCCGGGCTGGCCCAGCCCTTCTATTACGATCACTGCCGTGTAGGTAGGCGATTCAGTCGGCAGGAAAGGGCCGGGTCGTCATCTTCCTGCTAGGGACGTAGTGGCTCCAGGTGGCGCCAGCGTAGGCGTGCTGGCGGGTGGTGGTGGTTCGATGGAAACCCAGTGCGTCGGCGATGACCGGTGCAGGTGCTTGGAGCACGAGCTGGCGCAGCGCGGAGACGCGGGCCTCGACGAGTGGGAACTGGAGCCGGCGTAGCCATCGGTGCAGGGTGTTGTAGGCGACGGGCTGGCAGGGTAGTCGGCCGGGGAACAGCCATTGGTCGTCGCGGCGCTCGTTGATCAGGCGGTCTAGTAGTTGCGCGACGGCGGGTGGGAGCGGGCTGGGTGGTTCGCCGAGACGTAGGTGCGGCTCGCCGTCGATGTCGAGCAGGTCGTCGTGGGTGAGGTGCTGGACGCGGCTCAAGGGTTGGGCGTAGAGCAGCGTCAGCACCGCTGCTGTCCGGGCCGGCGTGGGGGCGGTGTCGTCGCTGAGGTAGCGGTGCAGCAGGGCCAGGCGGCGCTGTTGGGTGAGAGCGGATCCGGGCTGGAATGAGACCCGGTGCGTGATGAGGTGCCGGGGCAGGTGGTGATGTTCGATAGCCCAGAGCAGGAAGCCGCGGATCAGGTGGCGTTGGTGGACTCGGTGGGTGACGTTGCGGGTGCCGAAAACCATATCCGGGCTGGTCAGGCCGCATTCTCGTACTCATGTAGAAGCCCGCCGAGTCGGTCGTGTCGGTGGACGTTCAGGT
>NZ_JBIAZG010000028.1:0-28112 GCF_042898885.1 Micromonospora sp. NPDC000316 | reverse complement strand
CGCCGGCATCAAGCCCGAGCCCGACGATCGCACTACACACACCGCCTCAGCCTCGAACTCCAGCCATGATCCCGAACGGCGGCTGCCGTACTAGCCACGGCCATGACCAGGATCCGGCTGCTCGCCTACGCAATCCTCGACGGCACCCTGATCCCGATCGACCGGGCCGCTAACCAGAAGCCGTACTACTCCGGAAAGCACAAGCGGCACGGAGTCAACGTGCAGGTCATCGCCGACGCGGCCGGGCGTCTCGTCTGGGCCTCGGCCGCGCTGCCCGGCTCGACGCACGACCTGACCGCCGCCCGCACCCACGGCATCATCGACACCCTGACCAACGCCGACGTGATGACCTTCGCGGACAAGGGCTATCAAGGTGCCCCCGGCAGCGTGCGTACCCCGTTCAAGCGGCACCGCTTCCGGCCGAAGCTGTCACGCCGGCAGAAGACGGTCAACCGCGCCCACACGAAGATCCGCGCCCGCGGCGAACGCGCCATCGCCACACTCAAGACCTGGAAAATCCTGACAAAGCTGCGCTGCTGCCCACGCCGAGCCACCGCGATCGTGCAAGCCATCCTCGTCCTGCACCACGTCGAAGCCGACCGCCACGCAGGACCTCCTCGGGGAATCCGAAGTGGTCGGGGCGCTGCGCCCTTGGCTGGTCGTCCTTGACGACGTCACCGACCAGGCGGAGTTGGCGGGTTGGTGGCCGCCGCACCGCCCGGCCGGGTGGACTTTGGTTACGACCTGGCTGCAGGACGATGCCACTTTGCTCAGTGAGCGCACTCGTCCGGCGCGATCGTGCGCTCAGCGGCTTTGTAGTCGCTGCGTGATGAAGAGGGCGGCGCGGTCCAGGGCGTGGTCGGCTTCGTCGAGCTGGCCGATGAAGGACTGGAAGACGTGCGGGACGCCCGCGGTGATGTCGAGGATGACGTCGACCTCGGCGTCGCGGGCGCGTTTCGCCAGCCGGATCGAGTCGTCGAGTAGCAGTTCGTTTGTGCCGACCTGCAGCAGGATCGGCGGGAACCCGGTCAGGTCGGCGAGTACGGCGGGCGCGGTGAGCTCCTGGTTCGGGTCCTGGCCACCGAGGTAGAACCCCGCCGTGTGGGCCATGCCCTGCCGGGTGAAGAACGGGTCGATGCCCTCTTTGGTGTGCATCGACTCACCCGTGCGGGTGTGGTCCAGGCCGGGTGAGAATGCGATCAGCGCGCCCGGCAGGGGCAGTCCGGCGTTTCGGGCGGCGAGGGTGGTGGTCACCGTGAGGCCACCACCGGCGGAATCGCCCGCGAACGCGATCGACTCGGCGGCGATGCCGCTGTCGAGCAGGGACCGATAGGCCGCGAGGCAGTCTTCGATCGCGGCCGGGAACGGGTTCTCCGGGGCCAGCCGGTAGTCGAGGGAGAAGGCTGGCACTGCTGTTCGGTTGACCAGACTCGCGGTCAGACCCATCGCGGTCTGCGGAGATCCGAGCGCGAACGAGCCGCCGTGAAAGTACAGGATGGTGCCCGGGCGGGTCTCGCCCTCCGGTTCGACAAGCACCGCCGGGCGGCCACCCAGGGTCAGGTTCGAGGTCCGCACCTGAGGAACCGGGAACATCGCCATGAGCGCGGCGAAATTTTCCCGCATCGTCTCGACCGGCTCCGGCGCGAAGTCCTTCGGCCCGTTACCCAGCATGGCGCTGATTGCCGCGCGCTGTTCCCTGCTCATATTCGACGCCTCCACAGGCGATAAAGTAGATGCCGTGGAAGCTAATATACCTGCCGTGGCATCTTTTTCCGGTGCCGAGCCCGTCACACTCGCTCAGGTCTTCAGTGATCTGGTCCGCTGTGAGACGCGGCTCTACAACGCCTTGAACGAGACGTTGCGTCGGAAACACGGCATCGTGGCTTCGCAGTTCGAGTTTCTTCGCTACCTACGTGACCATCCTGGTTCGCGGGTGGCCGATCTCGCCGAGTTTTTCGCGATCGGGGTCGGAGCGGCAAGTAAGGGCGTGGGCCGGCTCGAGGCCCGGGCCTGGATTCGGCGGGTGCCGAATCCCGCCGATGGCCGGTCACTGCTCCTGGAGTTGACCCCGCAGGGCGCGGAACTCGTCGGTGACGCCGAAGGCACCTTCCAGGAACACCTGGCCACGCATATTGGCCGGTCTATCGCCCCGGCCCGGGTGGCGGAACTCGGTCAAACGCTGCAACGGCTGCGCGCCACCCTGGAGTACGGCGGTGTCGGCACACCTGTCGGCTGAAGACCACGGCAGCGCGTCCCACGCCCAGACGTCTCTGTGGTCCGGTCGCTGCCACGCCGTGGAGGTTCCGGTTGCGGACCTCGAGCCGGGCGATGGCCTTGGTGATGGTGCGAGGCACTTCGAGGACCCGCACGGGTTCGGACGCCGGGGTGGGTAAGACCTGCGAAGACCTCGTCGGGGCTGGTCTTGTGTGGAAACTCGATCAAACTCCCGACGAGGTCTTCACGTCGACGTCAACATCAATTCGGGTGGGGTACGGACGAACCCCTGGCCAGGTGCTTAGTTCACGCTCCCGTGCAGGTGACGGTGGCGCCGTTGCCATTTCCGGTGCCCTGGAATCCGAAACTGGTGGTCTGGCCTGCGGCCAGCCGTCCGTTGTAGCTCTGGTTCGCGACGGTGATGGTCCCGCTGGTGCCGCTGGTGACACCGTTCCAGAGCGAGGTGACCGAGGCGCCGCCCGGCAGGTTGAGGGTGACCCGCCATCCGACGAGCGGTGTGGCTCCTGCCGTGACGTTGACGTTGCCGACGAACCCACCGTTCCACTGGTCCTGCACGGAGTAGACGGCGGTGCAGGCGGGGCTCCCGCCGGGAGGCGGGGTGGTGGGCGGTGGCGTGGTGGGGGGAGGCGTCGTCGGAGGAGGCGTCGTCGGAGGAGGCGTGGTCGGCGGCGGCGTGGTCGGCGGCGGCGTGGTCGGAGGCGGCGTGGTGGGGGGAGGCGTCGTGGGGGGAGGCGTGGTCGGAGGCGGCGTGGTGGGGGGTGGTGTGGTGCCGCCGTCGAGGGTCAGCTTCCAGCCTTCGAACACGCCTTCATAGTCGGCGACGTTCTCGACCCGCAGTTTCCACGTGCCGGCTGCGGGCTTGCTCGACAGATCGATGATGAAGGTCTCGCGGACGTTAGCCCGGTACGACCCGACGTAGGCATCCTTGAGCAGGATTGCCTGCCCGTCGGGCGCGATGAGGGAGACTCGGAGTTCTCGGCCGTACTGGTGACGGATGTTGGGCTCGATGTAGCTCTTGGTCGACGGCGCCAAGCCGCACTCGGCCACGCTGATTGGCGATTCGACAGTGCCGGCGGCCGGTATCCGTAGGTTGGTGGTGGTGCGGCCACCGCATGCCGGTGCCGGCAGGTCAGCGCCCGCGAGGTTGATCCGCCACGAGTCGAGGAACCCGGTGCCCGAGTGCAGGAGGTCGTTGAGCCATAGCGTCCAGGTGCCGTTCGCGGTCTCGGACGACAGGTCGTGGGTGAAGGTGTAGTCGATGTCGTCGCTGTCGCCGCCGGTGCGGTCCAGCAGGTAATACCAGGTGCCGTCGGGTGCGAGCAGCCGTATGTCGAGGTCCCCGATACCGGAATGGTCGATGTGCAGCTCGATGGTGCTGTTGCGAGCGGCAGCGCCGGGGCAGTCGGTGATTGTGATGGGGACCAGGGCGCTCGTGCTCTGGGTGATCGTCGTGTCGGTGCCGTTCGAGCCGACGCAGCCGGCCGGGTCGTTAACGCGTAGCTGGAATGCCGTCGCGCGGGTCGCACCGGTCCCTGTGCCAATCACTGTGATGGTGTAGTCGCCGGCCATGGTTGTCGATGCTGTGTTGATGGTGAGGGTGGTGCTGCCGTTGGAGGAGACGCTCGCGGGCTGGAATGTGGCGGTGGCGCCGTCGGGTAGGCCGCGGGCCACAAGGGAGACCGGTTGGGCCGTGCCGTTCGTGACGGTTGCGGTGATGGTGGTGGAGATGGTGTTGCCGACGGTGACGGTGCCGCTGGCGGGGGTAGCGGTAAGTGCGAAGTCGTTGGCCGGCGTGGTGGCGTTGATGTGGAGCAGCCGGTTCGGCGAACCGACACCCGGATTGGTCACCACGCCGGGGGTGGTGTTGGCCAGGAGTGCCTGGGTCACCTGTGCCGGGGTGTAGGTGGGGTGCTCGGCCAGGATCAACGCCGCCGCCCCGGTTACGTGCGGGGTGGCCATCGAGGTTCCGGAGGCGGTGCGGGTTGCGGTGTTGCTGCCGATGTAGGCCGAGGTGATGTCGACGCCCGGCGCGAACAGGTCCACGCACGTACCGATGTTGGAGAAGGATGCGCGGACGTCGGTGGCGTCGGTGGCGGCGACGGTGATCGCCTCCGGGACGGAGGCCGGGGTGTAGGAACACGCGTCGGCACCACTCTCGTTGCCCGCGGCCACCACGTAGGTGACGCCGTCTGCGATCGACCGCCGCACGGCTTCGACCATGGGCGCGTACGGCGGGCCGCCGAGGCTCATGTTCGCCACGGCCAACTGCCCGGGGTCATGATCACCGGTCACCCAGTCGACCCCGGCAAGAACATTCGCGGTGGTGCCGCGGCCGTCGCAGTTGAAGACGCGTACGGCCACCAGTTGCACGTTCTTGGCTACCCCGTAGGTGGTGCCGCCGACCGTGCCGGCGACGTGGGTGCCGTGCCCCTGACAGTCGGTGGCGTCGGCGTCGTTGTCGATGAAGTCCCAGCCGGACACCGCCCGCCCGCCGAACTCGGTGTGGCTCAGGTTGATCCCGGAGTCGATGACATACGCCCGCACGCCCGGTGACACGCGAGGATAGGTGAACGAGTTGTCCGACGGCAACGCGCGCTGGTCGATCCGGTCCAAGCCCCAGGACGGTGTCGGGCTCTGGACGTCTGCCACGGACACCGTGTGGTTCTGCGTCACGGAGGCGACGGCCGGATGTGCGGCGAGGCGGCGGGCGCCGCGCTCGGACAGTCGGGCCTCGAAGCCGCGCAGGGCGTGCCGGTAGACGGGGCCGACGCCGCCGCCCTGCTGTGCGGTGAGGTCACTGGCGGTGGTGTCCACGGCGGTGGCTTTGACGGCGGAGTCCCGCAACACGACGATGTAGGAGCCGGCCACGGCGGTCGGGCCGCCCGCGGCGAGGATGTCACCTTCGGCCGGGGCGGCCATCGTGGGCACGGTGCTCGCGGCAAGAGCCAGCACGGTTGCTGCGGCCACGATGCCGGACCGGAGCAGGGCGGGCCTGCGTGGTCCCCTCGGTGTCATGTTTACCTCCCTGTCGAAGGCGACGTGCCGGGTCATCCGACCCTGTCGGGTACGTCATCCGACAGGGCGGGCGGATCTCCGGGCAGCCGTACCGCCAACATCATGAACGCACGACCACTCTCGATGCCAGAGATGATCGTCGAATTTTTGCTTCAGCAACAAAAATTCTCGTGCGTCGCGAAGCCGAGGCGGCCCGCCTGAATCGAAGGGCAGGCCGACCGCAGTGGGCAGATGCGCAGAAAGTGATCGTGAGGTATATGTACCAACCTGGCTGATTAGGGTTCGCGAAGCTTGTCGCTGACGACACTCCCGCGCCGGCGGGGCAGCATCTTGGCGGGACCGTTGCCAGCGCGGCCCCGCCTCGGCCAGTAATCCAACAGGACTGGGTTTCTACCCGAGTCGATCAACCACGTCGGGTTGGCTGGTCGCGGGGGAACCAACTGCGGACCTCGGGGCGGCTCGCCAGGAAGAGCAACGCGACCACCACGAGCGCCTTCGCATCGTCGACCGCTCGCACCCACCAGGGAACGGCTGACACAGGGTCAGGCCGGTGCCGAGCAGCACGATCACCGAAATGCAGATCACCTGCCGGTACGCCTTACCCTGCCCGATTGCAGGCCGCCGATCACCACCAGGTAAGCGAAGGCGACCAGCGCTACGGGCAGCACGCGTGACCACACCGAGGAGCGCAGTTCCTCTCGAGCGGTAGTCAGGTCGGTGCCGACGCGGCCCGAGACGGAGACGGCTGCGCGGTTATCAGCAGCGCTTGAGGGCTTGGCGATGGACCACTTCGACGAGGTTCGTGGCAAGGGCGTCGGCCTTGACCTTCACTTGCCAGCCGGGTGCGGCAGAAGCCGGCTCCCACTATGCGACGCAGGGGGTGTGGACACCGGTCCGAACTGCCTCGATGAAGCCATCAGGTGGCAGGTCTCGGTGCTCCTACGTGGTGGCCGATCAGCGCCGGTGCGGCGAAGTTCGTCCCGTCCACTCCGGTGAGTCAGATCTCGCCGTTCCCGTGCGCGACATCGGGAGCTTTGTAGAGCCGAATGTCGGCCCGAATCACGCGCTGGGGCTCGACGGCTGCCTGGCAGAACTGGCAGTAGTGGTACCCACGCATGAGCCGTACTGGTTGGGCGAAGGCCCGGCCAGCCAGGCTCAGGCGAACCTGATCCTGGCCGACCGGGCCGAGTGTGGCTAGCCGCGGCCGGGGCCGGCCTTGGGCAGCGTGCGCTCGGCGGTCAGCGTCACGTTGCCGTTCTTGTAGGACACCCTGAACATGTGGTGGCCCACGTTCAGGACCCGCCGTTCCGGCAGGGAATGGAATTTGCCCTTGATCGAGTCCCCGCTCATGATCGTCAGCACCGTGCCCGGCTTGAGGGGTGCGCGAACGTCCAAGGTGAGTTTGCCGTCCAGCACCAGGTCACCCGCAGCCCGCACGCTCGTGTAGTCGTGCTCGCCAAAGATGGTGATGGCGAGGCTGCCCGCTCGCCTGACGGTCACGTCGCCGCCGACGTTCAGGACGTTGCCCGGCGTGATTTCGGTGAGAGTGATGGACACCGCGGACGCCGCTTCCTCGGACGACAGGCCGGGCCGCAGCACGCCGCGGTCGACGTCGATGCTGCCTGCCACGAAACCGTTGCCGCCGAGCGTGCCGCCCTTGACGTCGATCGAGCTTGCGTGCGAGCCGTTGATCGAAAGCTTGCCGCCTTCAACCGTCGTGCCGCCCTCGAAGGTATCGTCGCCCGTCAAGATCAGGGTTCCGGCGCCCTGCTTGGTCAGAGAAGCCGTGTAGAGCTTCTTTTTGATGTTGTTCTGAATGTAGGCGGCGCGCTGGTCCATCCATTCCTTGCGCCACTTGACGGCGTCCTTGTGGGTGATCTTGTCGTACAACTCGGGACGGCCGTTGGTAATAGCTTGGACGTAGGGATCAGCCAAAATGCCCTGAAGCATGAAGGCCTGCTCGCTGAGCGTGCCGTCCGGGCTCAGTACGTTGGGGCTGAACTCACCGGCGTAGGCAACTCCGTGCTTCTTGTAGCCCGCCAGCCACTCCAGATCCTCCCTTTCCCTTTCCTTGATCGCGATCTGGCTGATGTCGTTCGACCAGACGTCCAGGGGCGCCTTGTTCATGTTGTAGACCATGGGGCTCAGGAACTGGCCGGGGCCGTACATGCCCTTGGCCAGGTCGGGGATACCCCAGCCCCAGCGCTCGTCCGGCAGACCGTCGGGAGCGGTCCAGGCGATGGATGCTCCGGAGGCGGAGGTTTGCCCGGTGCCGAGGAATCTCACACCGTCGGACATCTTGTTGTTCGCCGTGGTGAACATCAGCTCACGGACCTGCTTGGCGTTCATGTTCGGGTAGCGGGAGAGCAGAACCCCCATCACCGCTGTCGCAACGGGCGTCGCCGGAGACGTGCCGCTCGAGTTCGAATAGTTGGTGTCACCACCGCTGTTCGTGGTCCGAACACTGTTTGAAGGGGTGGACACGGTCCACCACTTGGCGAGCCCCGCCTCGTTGTATCCGGACTGCTTCGTGTATTCGGGATTGGTCGCGGTGGGCGGTTGCACCCCGCCGACACATACCCACTGCCCCTCCGCCGAGGGGTTGAAGACGGGATACGCCGGGCGGAAGTACGGGTTGCTCCAGTCGTTGTTGCCGGCCGACCTTACGTTGACGGTACCGCTGTCCTTGATAGCGTCCCAGATGGCATCCATGAAGGACCGCCCGGGGTACTTAGGGTTGTATTGAATGCCGCCCTTCGAGTAGCTCTTCTTGAAGAGGAAGTACTGGTACTCCAGGTCCTTCAGGTACTCGCTGGGAACAATGGTCGCCATTGCCGTGGCGCTGGCGCTGTCCTTGCCACGCACCTGGTAGGCGTTGGCGAGGTTGCCACCGACACCAAGGTCGTTTCCTAGGGCGTCAAAGCGGGTCCTGTCAAGAGTCTGGACATAAGAGCCCCAGCTGCTGTTGATGACCCGGGCACCTGCGTCGACGAGGGCCCTATTGGCGGTATGCCAGTACACGTAATCGTGGAAGGGGCCGTGGGACTGGGTGTCGGAGCCGCCGGTCATGGCGACATACATCTTCGACCCGAAGGCGATGCCGTGCTGCTCTTTACCGTCGCGGATGCCGGAGGTGACCCCGAGCATGCCGGTCCCGTGCGACCAGTCACTTGTTCTCGGCTGATCACCGGCCACAGTGAACGGCGCGCCCGCGGTAAACGGATTCCCCGGGGTTGCTGAGTTTCGGTACCCGAAGCCGGACGTGCCGTAGACACCCTCAGCCTTTACCGCAACGATCAGCCCGGTCTGAAATCCTTCGTGCGTAGGCCTGTAGCCCGAATCCATCATGCCCAGCGCGACGCCCTGCCCGCGGTACCCCAGGGCATAGGCGGTGGACGCGTTTACCGCGACGAGCTGCCATGGGGAATCGATCGCTGTGCCAGGGTTGGAAGGATTATGGCCGGTGTAGTAACCATATTCCGGCGTCTCCCAACTGGCTTTAGCGGCATTTAGCTCCCCTGGCCTCTTGGCGACGAAACCGGGGTCTCCCGGGTACGCCGGTCCGCCGCTCGGTTGGCCGGGGGGCGGTTTCGGGCCGCCCTTGGGCGATGCCGAGGCGAAATCGGCCGGAAACAACACGATGGTTCCTCCGGCAGCAAGGACACCTCCCACCCGACGCAGAAACTGCCGCCGACTTGCGGAATTTATGCTCACTCCGATTCCCTTCAATGGGTCGATATCTCTAATGGACCGGGGTGGCCTGTTCGTCCCAGCGCCGCGGCCTACTCAGGCTGGTCGACACAAGTAATGCGCCGCTCTGACGCTTCTACCAGGCTGCGGATGTCGACGACTTTGTTCCGGCATCCGACTGCGGTGCGAGCCGCAGCATTAATGTCGGGTGCCAACCGCTATTGGGGCCGGTGCCGAGGGTTGCTTCGACGCCGGCAACGCTCAATGCCAGTAGCGACGCAGACAGCGTAGGCGGGTAATTGGCAACGGCCATTGCTAACCGACGCGGTGCGTGCACCTTCGCGGCGGTAGCCGCGATCAGAAGGAGCCGCTGCCACGTCAGAACGGCGAACTGGAACGCTCCCACGAGTGGGCCTCCCTATATGGTCACCAAATTAGACTGCGACAGAAGTCCCTCGTCAAGGGGGCAAAACCGGTCCACCAGCAGCGGTTTGAGTGGCGTCTATATCGACTTAGTTAACTGTTATGCAATGGGCCACAGGTTGTGTCCACAGAACTGATGTACGACTTGCCCGTGATGGGCTTGTTGCGTAGATAAGAGACGGCCACCGCGCGGTACTTCAGACGGCAAAGTCCGAGTAAAGGAGTGTGATGCGGGATGACCACATCTGAGAGTGGGAACCCCCTGCTGACCTGCTGCGCGAGCAGATCGCGGGCGCCGACGGATCTGTTGCTGCGATGATCAGGACGTTCGCGCGGGCGGTGATGGTCCGCCGAGGCCGACGCGGTCTGCGGCGGGGGTTGTAGGCAGCGCAGCGACGAGCGGGTCGACTCCCGTAACAGTTACTGGCAGAGGGAGTGGGACATCTGACCGCAACGATCGACCTTCAGATTCCGAAACTGCGCCAAGGCTCGGCCGAGTTCCGGTGAGTCGTCGAACCCGGCCGGGGAACTTCCTCGATCGCGACCGCGTGGGAGGTCTGGACGACGGCGTGCCCCGTGACGATCGTCTGGACGGGAGCGGTTGCAACGTAGCCCGCGCATCGGTGGGTGCGGCGTCGGTGACGACTTGACTGGGCTTGACCTTCGGCGTGGTCAGCGCTCCGTGGAAGAATCGCCGGGCTGTGGCGGCGTGCCGCCGCGTCGAGGCGAGGACGTCGTTGATCTGGCCGTGCTGGTCGACGGCTCGGTAGACGTACCGCCAGATGCCCTTGGCCCTTCACGTAGGTCTCGTCGCTGCACCCGCCGGTAGGCCGTGACGTGATCCACCTCGACGCCGTGTTCGCCCAGCAACTCCTCCACGTCTCGGTGGGAAAGTGGCAACGAAGCCACGTCCCGTATTCCCGCCCCTGATGAGGCCAATGCTGACGCGCTGACCGCTGCTGCGGGTACGGCGTCACTCGACGTGGGATTTCCCGATGCCGCGGCGGGGGACCTGTCGGCTCAGGACGCCACTGCTCCGCCGGACGGGTGGCCGTCGGCGCCCGGCGGGAAGGACGACGCGATTGCCGACGCGTTCGCCTGGCTCCGGATCGCGGCACTCGTGGAAGCCGGGCAGCGCGAGCAGGCGGTCGAGCTGCTCAGCACCATGATGACCATCTCGGCAGGCGAGGCGGAGATGCTCGTCGACGGCCTGAACGACGCGGGCGGCGAGCGTCGCCCCGACTGACCCGCGTGTGGTGGGAAGTCAGGCCGGATGCTCTGGCGTGGCGCTCGCTCGGGATGCCCGGCTGATCTCGGGCGGGAGTCCGCAGTCTTGATCATGCCAGGCCTCCATCATGTAGCGTGCGGAAATGGCAAGAAGCGAGCGACTCGCGGACCAGCTGGACCGGCACTGGCACAAGAATCTGCGGCCGCGGCTGCACGGTCTTGCCGATGAGGAGTACTTCTGGGAGCCGGTGCGTGGCTGTTGGAGCGTCCGCCCACGTGGCACGTCGGCCGCACCGGTGTCGGCAGGTTCGGGGCAATGGGCGATGGACTTTGCGTCCCCCGCCCCGGTGCCGGCGCCGGTGACCACGATCGCCTGGCGGCTGGCGCACATCATCGTCTCGTGCCTGGGCTATCGGGTCGGATGGCACTTCGGCGGCCAGGAGGTCGACTCCCAGACATTCGCCTACGCCGGGACGGCTGACGAGGCGCTGAGTCAGCTCGATGAGATGTATGGGAGATGGAACGCGGGGGTCCGCGAGCTGTCGGACGCTGACCTGGAGAATCCGCCCGCGGTGGGTCCCGAGCGGTTTCCCATGGAGGGCATCGTTCTGCACGTCAACAGGGAGCTGATCCATCACGGTGCCGAGATTTCCCTGCTGCGCGACCTCTACCGCTGGCAGGACCGAGCCGTACCGCAGCGAGCACAAGGGACTAGTAGCAGTCGGTCATGAGGCGAGCTGCCGCACCACAGTGGGGTCGGTGATCGTGTCGTCGGCGGCGAGCATGATCGCCTTCGACAGGATCGTCGACAGCATGGGGTCGTCCTCGAACGGCAGGTGCAGCCGCCCGGTGCCGCCAGGTGCGGGGACGATGCAGAGGTAGGCGTCGTTGGGCTCCATCATGATGTTGCCCGAGCCGAGGTGGATTCGGTAGCCGCGCAGGTTCCCGCGTACGTGCAGGTATCGGTCCGCGAGGGTGACCCGGTCGGCGATGGCCATACGGGGGAGCAGCCGGGCCAGGGCGTCCCGGCGTACCTGCGCCGACGGGGTCAGCTCCCCGACCACCGTGGTGTGCCAGTAGTCCCGGAACCGGTCCTCGCCGCGGTCGGCCCACTGCGGGTCGGTCGCGATCGAGGTGACGCCGACGAACAGGTCCACGTCGCGCATCGCCTCGGTGAACACCAGCGGCGGTACGTCCGTGACCGGTGCGGGTTGCCAGGTCGCGCCGTCGGATCGGGCGAAGCGCACCTGGTCCGTGGAGCAGTACTGGACGTCGTCGTCGCCCAGGTTGTCCGTGTCGACCAGTTGGTGGTGGAAGGACGCCCGCCACGCACCACCGCCGAAGAGCTTCGTGGCTTCGCTGTCGTATCCGCCGTCCCACGTGCCGAGGTAGCTGGCCTGCCAGCCGCGGGTGCGCATGAGCGCGTTCGCCTGGCGGTAGCGCAGAATGTGCGCGGCGAACCGGTTGGAGTAGGAACTGGTCTGTTCCTCGGCCGGCGTGAGCAGGTAGACCTCACGGAACGCCTGCTTGAACGGCTGTGTCAGGCCGGTAGCGTGCACCCGCTCACGCCAGGCGAGGGTGTCGGCCACCCCGGCGCGGAGGGGGTGCCACAGCCGGACCCGGTCACCGCGGGCGGGCCGCCCGTCGAGACCGGCGATCGCCCATCCGTCGCCGTCCTCGCGGGGCAGGCCCGCCGACCAGTAGCGCCCCTCGGTGCTGGTTTCCCAGAGCAGCCGTCGCCCGTACGTCCCGGTGATCGGGTGGTCCAGGAAGCGGGACACCCAGTCGGCGTACGCCCAGGTGCGCTCCTCGGACAGCAGCGACTCCACCCGCTGGCGCTCGGCGGCCACTGTCGCGTTGATGCCCTTCACCAGCTCGCGCAGCTGCCTCAGCTCGTCGGCGTGGGTCTCCTTGACCGCGGCCGGGACGCCCTTGAGCCCGACGTCACCGCGAGCGAAGGTCAGACGCGCCTTCTCGCCCACGACCCGCACTGTCGCCTCATACGGGCCGATCTGGGTCCGCCGGCTCCCGGCGGCGTCGAGCCCGTGATCGTCGATGGCGAGTTCCATCACCTCGCTGAGCGACCACCCCCGCAGGGCGCCGAGGCGGGCCAGCGCGCTGTGCACCCGACTGCGTACTGCTTTGTTCTTCACGGTCACCGCGAGCCGCGCCAGGGTCCGCACCGGCACCTCACCGTCGCGCCCTGCCAGCAGTTGCACGGCGGCGATCGCGGTGCGTTGGGCGTGGGGGTAGCCGGAGGCGTGCCGGGGAGCGGCCGCAGCGGTGGCGGTGACCTGCGCCAGCAGTTCCGTCGCGTCGTCGTCCGGCTCGCGCGACAGCGCCCACACCAGGCCCCGCAGGAGGCGGTCCGAGTCGTCGTGCACGGAGTGCCGGTGGGCGGCGAACGCCTCCAGGACCCGGCGGACCGCCTTCTTTCCTTCGGTCGCGGTCGTGAGGTGCCCGTCGAGACCGCGCAGCCATCCCGCCGGCGCCACCGGCTTGTCGAGCGAGGCGCAGTGCACAAGCAGCTCGGGTACGCCCGGCGCGGCGAGGATGTCACACAGGTTGGCGCGGACGAGGGGACCGAACTCGTCTCCGTTGTGCAGCAACCGGGACGGCACGCGGCGACCGGTGGCGCGGTCGAGCGCCTCCCCGAGCAGCGTGACGACGCGCAGCCGAGGGCCGGCCGAGACGAAGTGGTCAGTGGCGAGCTCGTCGAACAGGGCCGACAGCGCGGGCACCAGGTCGGCCAGGTCCGCAGGGGACAGGCGCCCGGCGATCAACGCCGGCAACTCCAGATCGGCGGCGTTCTGGTAACCCCATCCCCGTCCGGCGACATCCAGGCACCACACCAGATCCGCCCGGGTCCAGGCCTGCACGCCGTCGGCGAGACTCCGCACGACGTAGTTCAGCGCGCTCGGTGTCGAACTGGTCGCCGTCTCCAGGTGCATGGCCAGCGCGGCGCGGCGGCGAAGCTCGGCCGGCCACGACTCGGTGACGGCCCACTCCGGCGTGTTGGTGACCTGCGCTGCCCAGTAATCGGTAGCCGATCTTTGGAGCAGAGGCCGAACCCGGGCATCGGCCTCCACCAGGCCGGCCTCCACCTCCCGACGTTCCGACGCGGTCAGGGCGGGAAGCAACGACGTCCAGTCACCCACGTCAGCCACCCACAAGCGGGACGAGCCGCACAAAGGCCACCTCGGGATCCGCGAGCAGGTCGATCTCCTCGTCCAGATCCTCGACCTGGCGGTCACCCACCAGCAGCACGAAACCGTTACGGGCGAAGGCGGCGCACGCCGCATCCGCCTGACGCTCCCAGTCAAGCCGCCGGCCCCGACCGACCCGATAGCCGTTAAACGTCGCCTCCGCATCGGTCGGTCGCACCAGACCCCGGAAGACCTCGGCCTGGTCGGCGTTGAACCGCGCCACCTCCTCGCGTACGCGCAACCGAACCAGCTCCCGCGCAGAGATGCGCTCCGGCAGCCCGGTCAACGGCCACTGATCTATCGCCCTGCCCGTCGCTGTCTCATCCCGAACCGTCACCGTGGCCATTGCGTGGTGCTCCTTGCCTTGGGGTGAGCGGCATCATGGCATGACGGTCCGACGGAACCGGCCCGTCAGCCGCCGGGGCAGCGGGTGTCCCCGCCACTGAGTTCCACGCAGTGCCCCGGCGGGCCGGGCGTGGTCAGTGTCGGCCCCGGATCGAGGTCCTGGCCGGTGATCACGGCGAACGGCACGGCGGGGACGGCGATCACGACGGTCAGCACCAGGAAGACAACCGCGGTGCGTACCAGTCGCAACCGGTACGCGACGAGCGCGATGACGGCCGGCCCGGCCGTCGCCACCATCGCGGCGACCAGCAGGGCCACGCTCACCCGACGTCTGAGGTCCTCGAACGCGTCGGGCTGGTCGCCGTAGCTGACGCTCCACTGTTCCAGGCCGATGCCCACCACCCGCACGGCCGCCGTGACAAGTCCACAGACCCAGACCAGGACCAGGAGCCCCACGATCGAGCCACCCCGTCGCCCTGTGCCACTCACCTCAGCCTTCACGCGGTCCAGCGTGGACGGCTCAACGTGGCCGGGCATGAGTCGGCGTACTCAGGTGTCCTCGGCGAAGACGCGTGGGACCCGCACGGGTCGACACGACGGGCTGGCGGACCATATGCGGGGCTACGGGCCCGTCACGAAGCCTTGCCTGGGCCTGTCAATGATCCGGCAGCCGGGGCGGATGAGCCGGCATCAGACGCAGATCATCGACGCCGGAGCCTCGTCTCCCGCTACTCCGGGAAGCCGCGGAAGATCCCGTCGTCGTCGACGGCGTCCGCGAACTCCTCCCAATCCATGTTCGCCAGCGAGAGGTTGTTCTCAACGGAGTACATCTCGGATGGGATGACCCGGAAGGTGGTGCCGTATCTGGGCCCTCTGCCCTGCTCCTCGATGCCCTCCTCCCAGTCGTAGAGATTCACCACGAGGATCGGTCGGTCGGGATGGGCGAACGTCTGCGTGTCCGCGAGGAACGCAAAACTCTCACGCGAGTCCGCCGGCACGAGCTGCAGTAGTTGCGCGGCGGCAACTCCTTCGAACGCCTTGTCGTCGACAAACTCGACGTCGGCCTCGAACTCGTCTTCGGTCTGCGGCTCGACGACGGCCGCCATCAACCGCGTCCACTCGTCGTCGTGAGCGAAGTCAGTGCGGATCACCAGGGGCGCCGAGGATTCCCGCCGCCAGATCGAATCGTTCATGATGCGTACGACGTGCCGGGAGGCGCGCGAGTTCATTCGGTTCGACGTTGTGAGGGGTCCTGTTGCGTTGCCGGATCGATGAACGCGTTGTACCCCTGTGGGGGCCAGGTCAGATCGCCTGAGCGAGCTCAGCAACCGCCGTCGACAACCGCGTTGCCGGCGGGGCATCGACGGCGAGTTCGTAGGGGCCACGTCGTAGGTTCTGAATGAAGGTGAGTTTCCCCCGTTTTGATGGAGCGGTGGTTACCTGCTGCCGGCTGGCGCAGGGGTGGTGTGAGTACCCCAACGTCATCTGACCTGCCGACTGGCTTGCTCGGCTCGATCAGGACGTCATCGCGGTGCGACGCTGGGGCGTGACCATTGCGCGGTGGGCCGGCCGTTGAGACGCCACGGGTGCCCGGTGACCCGCGGCCAGCCTTCAGGCGAGTTTTCCCAGTTCTCCTGCCGGCCGTACACCGTGAGGTCCAGGGCGTGGTAGGTGGTCATCAACGCCTCCACGCCCCGCCCGGTGGTCCAGTAGGTCTCGTAGACCTTGTCGCCGTCGCGCAGGTAGCACGCGATGAACCCGAAGTCACGACCGTCGGCCAGAGCCGGGTCGGAGTCTTTCGCCGAATACCAGGGGAACCTATAGCCCATGAACTCCGCGAACGGGGCACTTTCCTCGTAGGGACCCTGGCAGAACACGGCGTAGGTGACGTCCCGAGCGTGCAGGTAGTCCAGCATCTGCATGTGACAGGTCGAGAAGGTGCACCCCTCACACTGATGCTCGTACGGGTTGCCGTCGTGCCACATGTGGAAGTAGGCGATGAGCATCCGGCGGCCCTCGAACACCTCCACCAGCGGGGTGTCCCCGCCAGGGCCCCGCACCGTCACCGTCGGCATCAGGGCCATCGGCAGCTGACGACGAGCGGCTGCGATCGCGTCTCCTTCGCGGGTATGGGCCTTCTCCCGGACCAGCAGTTCGTCGCGCTCGCGCAGCCAGGTCTCCCGGTCGACGACCGGGGGCGCGGCGGCGCTGGACGCGGGGGTTGCCGTCATGGCTATCTCCTTCGCGGAGTGGGGATCGGTCACAGGTACAGACGACCGAGTCGGCGATCGTCATCGGTGACCGATGACGGATGGGTCCGCGGTCGTCAGTACGGTTGTGAGAACCACTCAGCCCTGGAGAAATCACATGTCCGACTCGCCTGATGAGCAGGCGGTCTGGCTGCAGCGCGCCTTCGACGAGCACCGGCGTGAGCTACACGTCCACTGCTACCGCCTCGCCGGGAACGTCGCCGACGCGGACGACCTGGTGCAGGAGACCTTCCTGCGTGCCTGGCGGGCTCGCGACCGCTTCGAGGGTCGGGCGTCGGCGCGCACCTGGTTCTACCGGATCGCCACGAACGTCTTCCTCGACAGCCGCAAGGCGGCCGGTAACCGGACGGTACCGTACGGTGACCCGCTGGAGTGGTCCACCGAGCTCGGTCCCTATCCCGACGCCCTGCTGGCCGACGATCCGCAGACCGGTCTCGCCGCCCGGGAGACCGTCGAGCTGGCCGTGATCGCAGCGCTCATGTACCTGCCGCCGCGGCAGCGGGCGGCCTTCGTGCTGCGCGACGTCTACGGCTGGACGCCGCAGGAGATCGCCGCCGCACTCGACACCGCTGTAGCGGCCGTCAACAGCCTCCTCCAGCGGGCCCGCCACACCCTCCGGCGGCGCGCTCCGTCGGACCCGAAGGACTGGCGCCGCCCGCAGCTCACCAATGAGGACGAAGAGATCCTGCGCCGCTACGCCAACGCGAAGGACCCGGAGACGATCCGGGCACTGCTCGCCGAGGACGTACGGATCACGATGCCGCCCGACCCGCCGGTCGTCGGGATCGACGCGGCCGCGGAGTTCCTCGGCCGACCGCTCGACTGGCGTACGTTCCCCACCTCGGCCAACGGGCGCCCGGCACTGATCAACTATCTCCGCCGGCCCGGCAGCCCGCACTACGAGGCGTTGGTCGTCGACGTACTCCGGATCGAGAACGGAAAGATCGTAGAGAGCAACGCCTTCATCGGTGCCCGTCACGTCGCCGCCTTCAGCATGCCCGCCACGCTCGAGCCCTAGACGTGGTGGCCGTCTTCATGCCCACGCCACGCCCAACGCCGAAGCCAAGTGACGTTTGAGCACTAGAGGAAGTGGCCGCTGGCCAGGTAGGGCGTCGGTTCCGCAAGGCCCCGCAGCGCCAGGTAGCCCTCCTGGCCGATGTCCAGCCGGGCGGCGAGCCCCACGTCGATCGCCCAGTGGTTGCCGGTGGTGATGCAGTTGATCAGGGTCGGCCCGCGCGACGAGGCCAGCGCCTCCCACAGCAGCGAGGACGCCGTTTGCGGGTCCTGGGCTGCCAGCAGCTTTGCCTGCCCGAGGTCCTCGTCGATGAACACGTACCCGTGCCGGCCCGGCTGCCGGGACACCACCAGACGCATCCTGCGGATCATGTATTCGTGGTCAGGGCCGTGCCCGGCGCCGCGCCGGCTCTCGTCCAGCCGATCCATCCACTCGATGTCGCTCTCGTCGCCCTCGCTCAGCCCGGAGACCACCGGCAGCGTGGACCGGTCCACGGTGCCCACCATCCGCATCTGCGGATAGAGCAGGAAGCCCGCCATCCGGTAGCGGCGGGTGGCCCCCGGGTGCACTGTCGACGAGAAGAGTCCCGGCCGCCCATCGGCGTGGGCGAGGACGGCGTCTATCAACTGTCGGCCCAGCCCGCGCCCCTGGTGCTGGGGCAGCACGCCGTACGTGGCCAGGAACCACACCTGTTCCCGGTTCTGCGAGATCGCGAAGCCGACCATGTCGTCACCATCCATGGCCGCCCAACAGCCGCCCGGATCGGTCTCCACGAGGTACGACATCCGATCAATCCACTGCTTGCCCACCGCGGCGGACCGGGGCTGGACCTCCGGTTCGCTCACACGGCGGCTGAGCCGGTCGCCTTCGAAGAAGGTCACCGCCGAGGCGCGCTCGGCGGCTGGCACGTCCTCGACACGCATCGGCCTGATCTGCATCTCTCCCATGATCTCCCCGTCCTTTCCGCTGTTCCCCGGTGGTCGCGCGCTCATTCCCCGCAGCCTGGCCGGGGCCGACAGCGTCTCGGCCAGACTGCGCCAGGCCTCCGCCGCCAACTCCAGGTTGTGCGCCCCTGTTACCCGCGGCGACGCAGTTCCGCGTCGGCAGGGTATTCGGGTCGCCGCGTACCGCGCTTGTATGTCTGCCAACGTTCCGAGCTGACGCGCGAAGATCTCCGGCGGGCCGGCCGGGACGGGCACACGCCCGTCCCGGCCGGCTCTCGGTTCAGATCACCTGGTCAGGAGTGGTTGCCAGCCGTCGCGGTAGCGCAGGCCCCGAGCTTGCAGCCGGAACTGGTCGTGCGCTGGTGCGGAGACCGGCTCGGTTCGTATCGCCTGCGGCCGGTCCACCACGACGCAGACATCCTCGCCGGGCCACCACCAGCCGCAGGAGCGGGCCAGGCCGGCCCAGGCGTCGAGATGTTCGGCCTCGTCCGGCCCATACCTGGCAAGGCCGAGCCGATGCAGTACGTCGTAGTAGGCGATCCAGGACGCGTCCTGCTGCCCGTACCAGCCCACCGGCACCGGAGCAACGCCCGCGAGGGCCGCACGCACGGGTAGGTAGTACCCCTGCGCGAGACTCCTGTGCATGGCCGTGCGTACACCCTGGTGCAGCACGACAGCGAGCGGAACGCCCCTGTCGAGCGCGTGTAGCGGCGCCAGTTCGGGCCACGGTTCCTTGGTCTTGCTCGCGCGCACCGGTGACAACTCGGGATCGGTGTGGGTGACGCCCGCACTCAGTGCTCCGCGCAACTGAGAGGCGATCATGGCAATGCCGCTCGCCAGCGGCGGCGTTCCCTGCGGCCGAGGGTCCCGGATGCGCTCGTAGAGTTGGTCGAGGGTGGGCCAGCCGGTGATCAGGGGGAGCGCCTTGTCCGGCGAGTCGACCCATTCGAACCGAGGTCGGGGCCGCGACGCCCTGGCGTAGATGGCGGTCAGGCAACGCTCGGCGGTCGACCTGTCTGCCGGCTGCGTGGACAGTGCGTGGTCGAGCCATTCCTGGCGGATCTGAACGGTCTGCTGCCACAGGTCGTGAGGGCTGCCGCTGCGAACGGCCTGTGGAGGTGTCGCGGCGTCGTTGCGCCGCGCGGGGGCGCTCATAGCGCCGGGGCGTCGCCGCCCTTCCGGTAAGAGATCATGGCACGACTATGGCCCACGACGAGGCACCGGCGCAAGGAGGTTGCCCACCTGCCGTTCAGCAGCGCGCCCGCTGCATCGCCCTGCGGATGCGACTGGCGAACCTTCGTCCCCTCCGGAGGTACGAGCCCGGGCAATCACTACTCGGGTATGCGCTGGCCCCATGTCAGGGTGGTGGCGCAGGTCGTGAGTGATGCCGCAGAACATTGACAAGGAAGCTCAGACGTGAGAGAACTTCTGCGCGACAAGATCTACGTCCGTTACTGGCTGGCGGTGGTGACCTCGTTCCTCGGGGACGGCATCGCTCGGATCGCGGTCCTGTTCGTGGCGGCCGACCTGACCGATGCGCCGGCGCTCTTCATCGCTGCGGTCGTCGTCGCCCAGATGCTTCCCTCCGGCGTGCTCGGCGCGTTCATCGGCCCGCTTGTGGACCGGCTGTCACCGCGGGTGCTGCTTGTCGGCGCGGACCTCGCCCGCGTCGTGATCGTGCTGGTGATGATCACAGCGGTGAACTCGGCGTGGCTGCTGCTGGTTCTGATCTTCCTGGAGGGCCTGGGCAAGGCGGTCTTCGAGACGGCCCGCATGGCCGCCATCCCGAAGGTCGTCGGCGGGCACAGCATCCCGGTCGCGATCGCCCTGTTCCAGAGCACGGTGCAGACCTTGAACCTGATCGGCCCGCTGATCGGCGGCCTGCTGATCGCGCTCACCGGGGTCCGACTGTCCCTCGTGGTCAACGCGCTCACCTTCGCGGTCTCCGCGATCCTGCTCGGCAGCATCGCCGTGCTCAAGGAGGCTACGGTGACGGCCGCCGGGCCCGGGCAGTACTGGTCGTCGCTGCGCACCGGGGTCACAGGTGTGCTGAGCATCAGGTCGCTCCGCCTGGTCGCCTGGGCCATGATCCCGGTGATGCTGGCGATCGGGCTCTTCACCACAAACGTGAACACCCAACTGCTCACCGAGTTCGAGCTGCCGGCCTTCGAGTTCGGCCTCACCCAGGCGATGCTCGGCGGCGGCGCGATCATCGGCGCGATCTTCGGCCCGGTGCTGGTGCAGCGGTACTCCCTGATCGGCCTGCTCGCCGGCGCCGTCGGCCTGTTCGCCGTCTCGCTCGTGGTGCTGTGGCCGATCGACCACAACTGGCCGGGCGGTGGCGTGACAGTGGTCGCCGGGTGGTGCGCGCTTGCCGGGCTGGGCATGAGCCTCGTCCAGGTGCCGGTGGCGAACATCCTGCTGCGCGACCTTCCCGAGGAGCTACGGGGCCGGGGAATCGCCCTGCTCAACTCCGTCATGGTCAATTTCGTGATCATCGGCGTGCTGGTCGGCGGCGTGGTCGCGAGCGAAATAGGCGTGGCCGCCTCCATCGTCCTGACCGGCGTCGCCCTGGTGCCCGCCGCGCTGGTCCTGGGGGCGAAGTCGCGTACGAGGCAGCCGGGCATGGATGACGAGCGCCGGCAGTGGCGCGTCACTCGTTGACGGCCGGTCCGACGCCGTGTGGGATATGTTGCATGCCGATCCCCGAGCGTCAGGGTGTGATCCCGCG
Organism: Micromonospora sp. NPDC000316; assembly: GCF_042898885.1. NCBI lineage: Bacteria > Bacillati > Actinomycetota > Actinomycetes > Micromonosporales > Micromonosporaceae > Micromonospora > Micromonospora sp. NPDC000316. Next base: position 7,011 of record NZ_JBIAZG010000028.1, on the reverse strand, counting down.
TGCCCTGCTGCGGGACAACGCGTACCGCACCATCCGGGACGCGATCGTCGATGGCACTCTGGCGCCGGGGGAGCGGCTCAACGATGCGGATCTGGCGCAGTGGCTGGGCGTGAGCCGTACCCCGGTGCGCGAGGCGCTGGCCCGGCTCGAGGAGGCCGGCCTGGTCCAGACCAAACCCGGCCGTTACACGATGGTCACGACGCTTGACGTCCAGGCCGCGCGGGCGGCGCAGTCGGTCACCGCGGCGATGCACGAGTTGGCCGTACGTCAGGCTGTGCCCAATCTGTCCGCCGCGGAGATCGAGTCCATGCGGGCGGCCAACAGGCGGTTCGCGGCAGCTCTGCGGACGGGCGATGTCGATGCGGCGATCGCCTCGGACGACGAATTCCACGGCATAGCGGTCACGGCCTCTGCCAATGCGGCGATCAGGTCGGTGCTGGAGCAGTTCACGCCGATTCTGCGCCGACTCGAACGGCTTCGCTTCTCCTCGCTGCGCGGGCGCGATTCGGTAGCCCTGCACGACCGCATCATCGCTCTGTGCGAGGCGGGCGATGCCGAGGGGGCCGCGTTGGCCGCCCGGGACAATTGGCTGAGCCTGGACCCGCTCTTCGACGTCGGGGCGTCCGACGACGCGCCCGCGCGGTGAGGCATCGGGTCCGTCGCCCTCGGCGTCGCTGAGGTACGCCCGCTGCTCGTAGCGCCCGGCGCGCTGTTCCCGATCTCCTTTGATCGCGGTCCCTCCACGTCGAGGGCCGACAGTTCCTTGACAGCCACGCGAGCAGTACGCAATATATTGCATGTCGAGGCCGCCTGGCCCGATCTGGCCTCCCCGTAGCGCGCGCCGCTCCCCGCTCGACCCCCCTGAGGAAGGAACGCCCATGCCCCTCGACGCGTTCGAGCGTTACCCGCTGCTGTTCGGCCCCAGCCCGATCCACCCGCTGGACCGGCTCAGCGAACACCTCGGCGGCGCCCGGATCTGGGCGAAGCGGGAGGACTGCAACAGCGGTCTGGCCTTCGGCGGCAACAAGACCCGCAAGCTGGAGTACCTGCTGCCGGACGCGCTGAAGCAGGGCGCCGACACCCTTGTCAGCATCGGTGGCATCCAGTCGAACCACACCCGTCAGGTGGCCGCTGTCGCCGCCCGGGCCGGGCTCAAGGCCGTCCTCGTGCAGGAGAGTTGGGTGGACTGGCCGGACCCGGTGAACGACAAGGTCGGCAACATCCTGCTGTCGCGGATCATGGGCGCCGACGTACGCCTCGTGCGGGACGGGTTCGGCATCGGCTTCAAGCAGAGCTGGCACCAGGCGCTCGACGACGTCCGTGCCGCCGGCGGCACGCCGTACGCCATTCCGGCCGGCGCGTCCGACCACCCGCTCGGCGGCCTCGGCTTCGCGAACTGGGCCTACGAGGTGCAGCGACAGGAGCAGGAACTCGGCGTATTCTTCGACACCATCATCGTGTGCAGCGTGACCGGCAGCACCCACGCCGGCATGATCGCCGGGTTCGCAGGCCAGGACCGGCCACGGCGGGTGCTCGGCATCGACGCGTCCGCCACGATCGACGCGACCCGGACGCAGGTCGCGAAGATCGCCCGCAACACCGCCGACCTCATCGGACTCGGCCGTGAGCTGCGCGACGACGAGATCACCGTGCTCGAAGGCTGGGCCGGCGACCTATACGGCATTCCGGTGCAGTCCACGGTGGACGCCATCCGACTCACCGGCAGGCTGGAAGGCATGATCATCGACCCGGTGTACGAGGGCAAGTCGATGGCCGGGCTGATCGACCTCGTTCGCGACGGCGACATCCCCCGTGACTCGAACGTCCTGTACGCCCACCTCGGCGGCCAGCCGGCCATCAACGCCTACAGCAGCGTGTTCGAGTAGCTGTCACCCGGCCGCGCTCGGTCGACAGCGGCACTGCACGCCCGGCCGGCGGGGAGCGCGGCCAGCGACCGCGCGGGGTCGTCCCGTGGCCGGTGCCTCCTCATCCAGCTCTAGGACGCCTGCTTCGCCTGCTGCGCCGCACCCCAGAGGGAGCCGGGGTTGACCCGCCGGGGATGCCGTTCGAGCATCACGGCGTACAGCTCCTCGGCGGTGTCGGTGTCGGCGTCGAGTTCGGCGAACTCCCGCAGATAGGCGGCCGTGTCGGCGAGGATTCGCGGGTCGTCGGGCTGGGCCGGGTTCTTGTGCCCGGCCACCACGGCCACGGGGTCGCGCTCACGCAGCCGATCGAGCGTCGCGGCCCACTCCTGGCGTGTCGCGGCGGTGCTCTCGGACTGGTACGGATGGGTGTCGTTGTAGACGACGTCGCCGCCCACGATCAACCGGAGGTCGGGCACCCAGAGCACAGTGCTTCCCGCCGTGTCGCTGAAGCCGGTCTCGACGATCTCCAGCCTCTGACCTTCGAGTTCGAGGTGATCGTCGGCCAGCGGCTGCGGAGTCGTCAGCCGGGCCGGGAGCTGGCCGGGAAACAGCCGCTCCCAGAACGAACTGACCATGTCGGGCGCGGCCTGGACCTCAGCCGCGGCCGCGGTCGCCTCGGTGGCGACAGCCCGCACACCTGGGAACGCCTCCGCTATCTGGCCGAGGCCGAAGAAGTGGTCGCCGTGGCCGTGGGTGACGTAGACGTGGGTCAGCCGGCGGCCGAACGACCGTACCCAGTCGATCAACTGCTGATTCTGCTCCACCGTGACGTAGGTGTCGACGAGCACCGCATCGCTCTCACCCATCACGAGCGTGGCGGTGTTGGTGACCCACAGCAGGTCCTGCGGGCCGAACGGCAGATCACGAGTCAGACTGGGCCGGCGTATGTGATGAACGGCGTACTCCATTGCAGCTCCCCAGTCACGTGGTCCGGCGCGCCGGCGTGGGCTTCGGTACTCGCTACCGGCACTTCCCGACCCGGCGGCACCTATGCGCGACAATCGTGAATCCGCACCGACGACAGTCACGCACGTGCCTCGGGGCCCCGGCGTTACCGCGCGTAGATCCACGAATCGGACAGTCGATGGACAACGCCAAAAATATTGGAGAACATCCATCTTGTGAATATCCGGTCCACCGGCGCTCGACCAACCATCGAGAGCGCGAGCCCCGAACAGACGTCAGACGACCAGGTTCCGGGCGAACGGGGCCGATGGCGCTGGCGTTGGCCCCGCCACGAATGGACCCTGGCGATACTCGGCAGCCTGCTGCTGGCAGTGGTGCTGACCTGGCCGACACTGCGGCATCCGGCGAGCACGATCCCCGGCGACCTCGGCGACCCGACGTTGCAGGCGTGGCAGGTCGCCTGGTCGGGACACGCCCTGCTCACCGACCCCGGTAGCCTCTGGCACTCGAACACGTTCTACCCCGAGAGATACACGTACGCCTACAGCGACACCCTGCTCGGCTACGCCCCGTTCGGGATGCTCGGCTCCGGCTTCGAGGCCGCCGTGATCCGCTACAACGTGCTGTACGTGTTGCTGCACGCGCTGGCGTTCCTCGGGGCGTACGCGCTGGCCCGACAGCTCGGGGCGAACCGGTGGGGCGGGGCGGTCGCCGGCATCGCGTGGGCGTACGCGCCCTGGCGGTTGGCGCACTCCGGGCACCTCAACATCCTGTCCAGCGGGGGCATCGCGCTGGCCCTGGCGATGCTGGCCCGTGGTCACGGCTGGTCGCTGCGCCACGGATACCGGCCGGAGCGACGACGGCCCGGCTGGGCGCTGGCCGGGTGGCTTGTCGCCGCCTGGCAGATCACCCTCGGCTTCGGCATCGGTCTGCCGCTTGTCTACTTCCTGCTGGCCGCGGTGCTGGTGGCCGCCGGCTGCTTCGGCTGGTCCTGGTGGCGCAAGCGGGAACGCCCGCCGTTCGGCCGACGGCTGCTGCTCGCCGACCTGGCCGGTGGGGCCGTGTTCGGCGCGGTGACACTGCTGCTCGGTCTGGTCTACCTGCGCGTCGTCGACCTCAACCCGCAAGCCGAGCGGACGCTTGACTGGACGAAGATGTTCTCACCGCCGCTGATCGGGTTCGTCACCGCGCCGGCCGACTCGTGGATGTGGGGCGAGGCACACGCCGCCGCACGGGAGCAGTTGACCTGGCCACCGGAGATGGCGCTGCTGCCGGGGATGACGCTGATCGGGCTGGCGGCGGCGGGGCTGTTCGTCTCGGTGTACCGGCCCTGGCACCGGGTCGCGCTGGGGCTCGGCGTCCTCGGCGCGGTGCTGCTCGGCCTGGGCGCGACACTCGGTGGGGACGGGGATCCCGGCTACCTGACCCTGTCCATGCACCTGCCCGGCTGGGATGCGTTGCGCACACCGGGTCGGATGATGCACTGGATCAGCCTGCTGCTGGCGGTGCTGGCCGCGGGCCTGGTGACGGCGCTTGCCGAGCCGTCGAGCCGATCGGCGGACCAGCCCTCTGACCAGCCCTCTGACCAGCCCTCTGACCAGCCCTCTGACCAGCCCTCTGACCAGCCCTCGCCGCGCCGCTGGACGCGGATCGTCATGCCGGTGGTCCTGCTGGTGCCGCTGACCCTTGTCACTCTGGAGGGCGTCAACCGGACGCCCCACCCGACCGTGCCACCGCCACCTGCGGCGATGCGGGCAGCACAGGAGCCGATGTTGGTGCTCCCCGCCGGCGGCGTGGGCGACCTGAACTACATGTTGTGGACGACCGACGGGTTCCCACGGGTGACGAACGGGCTGGGCGGGTTCGAGCCGGTCACCCAGGCGCAGACCCGGGTCGCGGTGGCGTCGTTCCCCGACCAGGGCAGTGTGACGTACCTGCGGGGGATCGGCGTGCGGTCGGTCGTCGCAGTGCCGAGCCGCGCCGCGGGCACGCCGTGGGAGGGCATCGAGGCCCGGCCCGTCGACGGGCTGGGCATCACGCGAGAGGATTTTGATGGTGTGCTTGTCTACCGCCTCTGAGCAAGGGCGTGCCGGCGTCGACGGACGCCCGGTCACGGGCCGGGCGGGGTGACGGCGTTGCGCCTGTCCATCGTGGTGCCCTGCTTCAACGAGGAGGCGTCAGTCGAGCGGCTGCACGAGAGCGTGACCGCAGCCCTCGCCGAGCTGACCGACGTTGACATCGAGGTGGTGTACGTCGACGACGGCAGCGAGGACGGCACCCTCGCGGCGCTGCGCCGGCTCGCCGCCGCCGACCCCGTCGTCTGCTACACGTCGCTGAGCCGCAACTTTGGCAAGGAGGCGGCGATGCTCGCCGGCTTGCAGCGGGCCACCGGCGACGCGGTAGTCATCATGGACGCCGACCTGCAGCACCCGCCACGGCTGCTGCCCGAGATGGTCACGCTGTACCGGCAGGGCTTCGACCAGGTGATCGCCCGCCGGGACCGACGCGGCGACAGGTTCATACGGATGGTCGCCTCCCGGTCCTTCTACCGCGTGGTCAACTGGTGGATCGACGTGCGCCTCCAGGACGGCGCCGGTGACTTCCGGCTGCTGTCCCGACTGGCGGTGGACGCGATCCTCGCGATGCCGGAATACAACAGGTTCTCGAAGGGAATGTTCTCCTGGATCGGGTTCCGGACGGTGGTGGTGGCGCATCACAACGAGAGCCGGCAGACGGGCAAGAGCAGGTGGACGCTCAGCAAGCTCTTCAACTACGCGTTCGACGGCCTGCTGTCGTTCAACAACCGGCCGCTGCGTCTGGCGATCTACGGGGGTCTGTTTCTCACCCTCATCGCGGTGGCCTACATGGCCTGGGTGGTCGCGGATGCCATCGAAAAGGGCATCGACGTTCCCGGGTACACCACAATCATCGTCAGCGTGATCGGGCTCGGCGGCATCCAGATGACGATCCTGGGCGTGATCGGCGAGTACATCGGGCGGATCTACTACGAGACCAAGCGCCGACCCCACTACCTGGTGCAGGAGACCGAGCGTGTGGTCGCGGAGGCCGGCGACGCGTCACGGCCGCCGACCCAGCCCTCGGCGCGGTCGACCGAACGGGACCAACGGGTGGTCCCGGTCCCGCAGGATCCGTCCCGGCGTCCCCCCGACGGGCGGCAGCCGGGAAGGCCCTGACCGGGCGACACGCCGCCACGGTGTGTCGCCCGCGCTGACATGGGGTGCCCCACAGAGGCAGGTGGATGTTTCACGTCCGCGTGCCGGGTATTCATGCGGACCGCCTCGCCGGTGGGTGAACAGCCACGGAATAAGGAGTGCGTGCGATGCCCGATCCGCAGCCCACAGTCGTCCTCGTCCACGGTGCGTTCGCCGAGTCAGCGAGCTGGAACGGTGTGATTGATCGCCTGGGTGCCGCGTACGACGTGGTCGCCGTCGCGAACCCGCTGCGCAGCGTCGCTGCCGACGCCGCGTACCTGCGGGACGTGATGGGCGGGATCGGCGGTCCGGTGATCCTCGTCGGCCACTCGTACGGCGGCATGGTGATCACGCAGGCCGCCGCGGGCGATCCGACGGTGCGCGCCCTCGTGTACGTCAACGCCCTCTGCCCGGACACCGGCGAGTCGGCGCTGGCGCTGTCCGGGCAGTTCCCCGGCAGCACGCTCGCCGACACGCTTGTGCAGTCTCCGCTGTCGACAGGCGGCAACGAGGTCGCGATCGGCCAGGACGCCTACCACGCGCAGTTCGCCGCGGACGTGCCCGCCGACCTGGCCGCGCTGATGGCCCGAACCCAGCGGCCGATCACCGAAACGGCGCTGGGGGATGGGCTCTCCGGCGACCCCGCCTGGCGATCGCTGCCCAGTTGGTTCGTGTTCGGGGACGCCGACATGAACATCCCGGTCGCCGCGCACCGGTTCATGGCCGAGCGGGCGGCACCGCAGGGTCAGCGTGAGGTCGCCGGCGCGTCCCACGCGATGGCGGTGTCCCAACCGAGCGAGGTCGCCGAGACGATCATCGAAGCGGTGCGTGGCGTGGGTGGCTGACACGCCCCACGAGCAGGGGACACCTGCCCTCTCAGAGCGTGTTTGAGATGGGTTGATTAGACCCAGGTGAAGGTGCGACGGGCTTGACGTCGTGCGGGTTGGCCGCGGCTGATGCGGCGTGTC
>NZ_JBIAZG010000027.1:0-33367 GCF_042898885.1 Micromonospora sp. NPDC000316 | reverse complement strand
GCCTGCCACGTCACGCCGCGTTCGTGCAGGATCCGGCGGACGGTCTCGACGCTGATGGTCGTGACGTGGCCGGCGGCGATGAGGTAGTCGCGCAGTTTGGTCAGGGACCAGCAGGAGAAGGGTCGGCCGAGGAAACGGGGGTCGCACCGGGCGATGACGCAGATCCAGTCGCGGGTCTGCTCATCGATCCGTCTCGGTGCGCCCCCGCTCCATTTTGGGTCCAGGGCGTCGAACCCCCGATCGTTGAACGCGTGGATCACGTCGCGGACGTAGTCCTCGCTGGCCTTGAGCAGATGAGCGATGTCCGGGGCCGGCTGTCCCTGGGCGGACATCAGCACCACGATCGCCCGCCGCAGCTTCACCGGGTCCTTCGCCGTCCGAGTGATCCGCTGCAACCGTTGACCCTCGACCATCGACACCTGCCGGACGAACACCTCCGGGCGCCTACCCACGCCACCACCTCCCAGACCAGAAACGATGGGAGACAGCCTGCCCGACACATCCTCAGAACCAACGGATTACACGATCAACGTTCAAAGACGAGGCACTAGTTGTGCTGGGGACGGGCCGGGAATATCAGTCGCCCCTCCCGAGGTTCAGAGCTAGCGTGATCGCCATGTTCGGCACCGTCGGCTCCGTGCGGCCCGCAGGTTTTCACCTGCCGGCTGCCGCTGACGTGTGCGCATGGCTGGCTGATACCCGAGGCTGACCCTCCTCCCGCTCCGGCAGAACCACGGAGGAAGGTGGCCCGGTGGTCCGGCGCGCTGGTGAGCGCGCCGTGACATGCGGTTCTGGCGCGGTTTCTCGCGGAGTGGCATCCGCCCGCGTTCGTCGTCCGCCAATTCGTCTCCAGTGTGGAGCTCATCATGGCCAAGAGCCAATTCGTGCGCGCGAATCCACACCTCAACATCGGCACGATGGGTCACGTCGACCACGGCAAGACGACCCTGACGGCCGCCATCACCAAGGTCCTCGCCGACCGCGACCCCGCCGTCAACCGGTTCGTGTCCTTCGACGGCATCGACCGGGCGCCGGAGGAAGCGGCGCGCGGCGTCACCATCAACATCGCCCACGTCGAGTACGAGACCGAGACCCGGCACTACGCCCATGTGGACATGCCCGGCCACGCCGACTTCGTCAAGAACATGATCACCGGGGTGGCGCAGGTCGATGGCGCGATCCTGGTTGTCTCCGCGCTTGACGGGGCGATGCCGCAGACCCGCGAGCACGTGCTGCTCGCTCGGCGGGTCGGCGTGCCCTACCTGGTGGTGGCGATGAACAAGGCCGACGCCGTCGAAGACCCGGAACTTCTCGACCTGGTTGAACTCGAGATGCGGGAGTTGGTGTCCGAGTACGGGTTCCCCGGAGACGAGGTTCCGGTCGTACGGGTGTCGGCGCTGCGGGCCCTGGAGGGCGACCCACGCTGGGTTTCCTCCGTCATGGAGCTGCTCGACGCGGTCGACCGGTACGTCCCGGTGCCACCCCGCGAACTCGGCGAGCCGTTCCTCATGCCGATCGAGAACGTGCTGACGATCTCCGGCCGGGGGACGGTGGTGACCGGCGCTGTCGAGCGGGGCGTGCTCCGTATCGGCGACCCGGTCGAGGTGGTCGGTCTCAGCCCAACCCTGTCCACTGTGGCCACTGGGCTGGAGACGTTCGGCAAGTCCCTGGCGACCGCTGAGGCCGGGGACAACGCCGCCGTGCTGCTGCGCGGGGTCAAGCGTGACCAGGTGCAGCGGGGTCAGGTGGTGGCGCTGCCGGGCAGCGTCACGCCGCACCAGCGGTTCCGGGCCAGGCTCTATGCGCTGACCACCGCCGAGGGCGGGCGCCACACACCGTTTCTCGCCAACTACCGGCCGCAGTTCTACTTCCGCACCACCGACGTGGTCGGGTCGGTAGACCTCGGTGATCTGACGATGGTCCTGCCGGGTGACACCGTCGACCTGTCGGTGGAGCTTGGCAGGCCGATCGCGATGGATGTCGGGCTCGGCTTCGCCGTCCGGGAGGGCGGCCGTACCGTGGCCGCCGGCACCGTGACCGAACTACTCGACTGAGCTACGTGGCAGGGCCCCTTGCCGGCAAGGGGCCCTGCCACGTACGGCCCTGCTCAGCTGCGCTGGCCGAGCCCTCCGTAGGACCGACTCAGTGGCACTCCACCGGCCTGTCCCTCGCGGTGAACGCCGCAGCGAACCGCTCACCTGCGGGTCAGTACCCGCTCAGCAGCGCACACCGTACCCCGATCTTCGGTTTCCGTGTCTCTCGCAACTCGGAAACCTGGACGGGGTACGGCGTGCGCTGTTGATCAGGTTCGAAACCCTCCGACGAGAACGTCACGAGGGCGCCATCGTTGGCTACCCGCGAGCTGCGGCCCCCGAGAGCGCGGACGCGGATCGAACGGCCGGCGAGTGCGGTGTACGCGTGGGGCCGCTGCGTCGGGTGCGCACCCAGACCACCAAGGCGGTGATGACGACAACTGCGCTGGGAACGAGGACACCGATCGTCGCGGCGCCCGCTGCGCGATCCGTGACGACGTTGGCGATATCGGTGCGCAGCGCAGCATCGAACACGAAGGACAGGGTGTTGTACCCCGCGTGTAGCACCACTGCGATCTCGATACCCCCGCTGCGCCAGGTGATGAGCGTGAGCCCGATGCCGAAGATCAGGTGCCAGAGGTTCAGCCAGATGTCGGTCGACAGGTGGACGACCGCGAAGGCAACGCTGGAAACAAGCACACCGGCGGCGAGGCCCGTCCGCGCTCCGCGCGTCCAGCCACTGGCGACGCGGAAGATGAGCCCACGGAACCCGTATTCCTCACCCGCGGCCTGCAGGGGCGTGAGCAGGAGCGTGGCGAGGAGTATCCACAGGACGTCGGTGTAACTCCATTCGGTCTGCGGCAGCGGGACCCAGTAGTGGAACGCCATGACGGCAACCCACGCGGGGGTTATCAGAAGCAGCGCGCGCCCGAAGATGTCGAACCGGAACCGCGAGATCACCGAGTGCAGCGACGGGCCTCTCACGCCGTAGAGCCACCGCTGGATGAGCATGCTCCACGGGATGATCAGTGCGACGGAAACCATGCCGGCGGTGTGCATCAGAGGCGTCCACTCGGTGCGGCCGTCGGTGTCGACGGCGGAATCCACGAACGCCGCCATCAGGCTGAGAGCGTGTTTGAGAAGGTCTGTTGTGGACGGCGTGTTGGCATAGCGCCGAGGATCTTCAGCGGGCAGGGTGGCTCGGGTGTCTGCTCGTCGTGGCTACCCCTCGGACCTGACCGATGCCCAGTGGGCGCTGATCGAGCCGCTGCTGCCGGAGCCGAACACGGACGGTCGGCGGGAGAAGCACCCGCGGCGGGAGATCGTCAACGCGATCCTGTACGTCGTGCGGTCCGGGTGCCCGTGGCGCTACCTGCCAGCTGACCTGCCGCCCTGGCAGACGGTGTACTGGTACTTCACCCGGTGGGAAGAAGCCGGCGTGACAGAGAAACTCCTGGCCACGCTCCGGATCAAGGCCCGGGTGCAGCAGGGCCGAGCCCCGGAGCCGTCGGCGGGGATCATCGACTCCCAAAGCGTGAAAGGCGCCGACACCGTGGGGCCGGGGCAGCCGAGGCTACGACGCGGGCAAGAAGATCAACGGACGGAAGCGGTTCATCATCACCGACACCCTTGGCCTGCTGGTCACCGTGACCGTCCTGGCCGCGAGCTGGCAGGACCGCGACGGCGCCAAGACCGCCCTGCTCAGCGCCTACATGACCGCCTCGATCCGGCACGTCTTCGCCGACCAGGGATTCACCGGACGACTCGTCGACTGGACCCGCGACACCCTGCGCACCACCCTCGAGATCGTCCGCAAACCCGCCGACCAGCGCGGCTTCGCCGTCCACCCCCGCCGCTGGGTCGTGGAACGCACCCTGGCCTGGCTCACCGCCTGCCGCCGGCTCGCCCGCGACTACGAACGCCACCCAGCCGTCTCCGAAGCCCTCATCCGCTGGGCCGCCATCGCCGGCATGACACGCCGCATCAGCCGCGGCCAACCCGCACGACGTCAAGCCCGTCGCACCTTCACCTGGGTCTAATCAACCCATCTCAAACACGCTCTGAGAGCGACGCCGGACAGCGTCATCCCGCCGATCAGAAGCACGATCGCGAGGATCCCACGACCGATACGACGTCTCTCCCCGGCCAGCACCCTGTGGTACTCGACATCGTGCGGAACGGTATGCGTTTGCTCGGTCATGGCTCACGCCACCTCGACGACGTAGGTGAGCGCGGCCCACGCCAAGAGGGTGCCAAACGTCGTCCAGATGACGATGGAGATGGCCTGCCAGAGCAGGACCCACCGGCGTGGAGTTCCGCCGCCCACGAGGATCGCCGACATGATCTGGGTCGGAATGGCGAGAGGACCGAGGATGCTCACGCCGGGGACGCCGAAACGCACGAGCCATCTGTTGAAGCGCCGACGCCCCTTCGACTCCGGCTTCGTGGCTGCCGTCTCCTGGTACGTCTCCCCGAGGGCGCTCGATCGCGCTCCTGCGCCTCCGCCCACCCCGACCAGGCTGTCTCGGCGATCGACGATGGTCGTCCTGGCGCGTGAGGTGACCGCGACGACCAGCAGCACGCACAGAAAGTTCCCCGCGGCTGCTGCGACGCCTGCGACAATCGGATGGAGACCACCGGCTATGCCGATGATGGCCGCTCCCTCACCTTCGACGAACGGGATCGCGCCCGCCAGCATGACGATGAACGGCTGGACGATCCCGGGCACTTGGGCGACGAGCTCCTGGAAGTTGCTGATGAGCTGCTCGATGGGACTCATGTCTGGTCCTCACTTTCCTGTGATGTGGGTGCGTCGTGTGGCGGCGCGGCAGTCCTCGCCGTCGAGGGAGTCACGAAAGGTGCGCAGGTGGCGTTGACCTCGCCTGCGTGCGTCCAGAGCGGCCAGAGGTGGTGAACCAGCGCGGACCGTTGCCTAGGTGGATCACAGGGTGGTCTTGTCCTTGTCACGGGCGGGTCGACGAGGCGAGTGGTCCGATGGCGATGCGGTGGAGATCGTCGATGTCAGCGCAGTGCGCCACGACGGGTGGACCGGAATCGCGTTGTCCAACGCGTCCATGGCGGTGCGCTCGTGCGCACGGACCAGGCCCTTCGCCGCGGACTGGAGCGCTTCCCTGAAGGATCGGGCGCTCTGGAACCGGTCCTTTCGGTCCTTGGCGAGCGCCGTGAGGAGAACCGCGTCAAGCGCCGGAGTCACCTCGGTGCGGTAGGCACTGGCGCGCGAGGGCTCCTGGTGCACGTGCTGATAGGCGACGGCAACCGGGTTGTCACCGACGAAGGGCGGCCGTCCGGTCAGCAGCTCGTAGAGCAGGCAACCCGCGGAGTACAGGTCGCTGCGGGCGTCGGCGACCTCACCGCGCACCTGTTCGGGAGATAGGTACTGGGCGGTTCCGAGGAGTTCGTGGGTCTGCGTTGCCGGGGCGGCACCACCCTCGACACGCGCGATGCCGAAGTCCACGACCTTGATTGCGCCGTCGAGAGTGACCATGACGTTGGCGGGCTTGATGTCGCGATGGACAACGCCTGCACGATGGCTGAACTCGAGTGCCGACAGGACCGCTATCTGATGCTGGATCGACTCCTCCAGCGTGAGCGCGCCCTCGCGGAGTCGGGCCCCCAGCGACTGGCCGGCGACGTACTCCATGACGATGTACGGAACGATCGGCTCGTCCGCCCGGCTGCCTTCGACGTTCTCATGTCCGACGTCATGAACGGCGACGATGCCGGGGTGATTGAGGCGGGCGACGGCCTGTGCTTCCCGCCGGAACCGGGACCGGAACAGCGGATCGCGGGCTAGCTCTGCGCGGAGCACCTTGACCGCGACCCAGCGCTTGAGCCGGATGTCACGAGCCAGGTGAACAACGGCCATGCCGCCCCTGCCCAGGACGTCGCAGAGCTCATAGCGTCCGCCAAGCACACGATCCGTACTCATGGGTCCTCCCAACTTTCTCGTTGTCGGTGCGTACCGGGAACGGGTTCGACGTCTGGTCTTCAGACGCCCGCCACGGGCTCCGGAGTCCATCAACTCCGGGTACGCCGGGTCCGGATGCCCGATCCTGGCGACGTCATCAGGCTCGCACCGCAGGCCGAGCCCTCGCGTCGGTCACCACCACGTAGGTCCTCACGGCCCAGCGCCACCGAGAACCACTGAGGTGGCAGGTGCTAACTTGCAGCTTCCGCACTTCGCATCAGGGACGACTACGGTGTCGGCTACTTACATCTGGCGCGTTGACGGGAGGCACAACGTGACGGATCTCGTAGGCCGGCGTTCAGAGCGTGACGCGGTCGAGAAGCTCCTCTCTCTGGCTCGGTTCGGGCGCAGCGGCTCTCTCGTGGTGCGCGGAGAAGCCGGCATCGGGAAGACCGCCCTGCTCGAGCACGCCCACCAGACGGCACTCGCCTCGGCCTTCCGGGTGGAGCCCTTGGCCGGCGTCGAGTCCGAGACGCAGTTCGCGTTCGCTGGGCTGCACCAGTTGTGTGCTCCCCTGCTGGAACGCACCGGCACGCTGCCCGAGCCGCAGCGGACCGCCCTTGGGGTGGCGTTCGGACTCCACGCTGGCGCCGCACCGGACCGGTTCCTGGTCGGGCTGGCCGTCCTCAACCTGTTGGCCGAGGTCGCCGAGGAACAACCGCTGCTGTGTCTCGTCGACGACGCGCAGTGGCTGGATGAGGCTTCGGCGCAGGTCCTGGCCTTCGTGGCCCGACGGGTGGGAGCCGAAAGGTTGGCCCTCCTGTTCGGGGTGCGCGACTCCGACGACGGCGACCGCCTTCCGTTCGCCGGGTTACCAGAGCTGGGCCTGGAGCGGCTCGGCGCGTCCGATGCGCGGGTACTGCTCAACGCTGCGGTACGCACACCGCTGGACGAGGGTGTGCGCGAACGGATCCTCGCCGAAGCGGGCGGCAACCCGTTGGCGCTGCTGGAGCTGCCCCGCAACGTACGGTCGCCGTACTGGGCCGGCGGGTTCGAGCTGCCCGACGCGCTGAGCGTCCCGCGGCGCCTGGAGGAGAGCTTCCGACGCCGGTCAGCGAGCCTGCCCCCGCAGACGCAGCTGCTGCTGCTGGTCGCCGCGTCCGAGCCGACAGGCGACGTGGCCCTGCTGTGGCGTGCGGCCGCGCACCTGGGCCTGGCTCGCGAGGTTGCGACACCCGCGGAGGTCGCCGGGCTGCTGGAGATCGACGTCCGGGTACGGTTCCGTCACCCGCTGGTGCGGTCCGCCGTGTACCAGGCGGCCACCCTCCCGAACCGTCGCCGCGCCCACGGCGCGCTGGCCGAAGCAACCGACCCACAGGCCGACCCTGATCGCCGTGCCCGGCACCGCGCACAGTCGGTGCCCGGAGCTGACGAAGAGGTAGCTGAAGGGTTGGAGCGCTCGGCCGATCGGGCGCGTGCCCGCGGGGGCCTGGCCGCCGCGGCCGCGTTCCTGCAGCGCGCAGCCGAGCTGTCCCCTGAGCCCGGCGCCCGCGCGAGGCGGGCGCTTGCGGGCGCGCACGCCAAGCACGAGTCCGGTGCGCCCGAGGCCGCCCTTGAGCTGCTGGCGGTCGCGGCTGTCGGGCCTCTGGACCCTCTGCCACGCGCCCGGCTGGAACTGCTCCGCGCCCAGATCGGGTTCCACCTGACACGAGACAGCGACGTGCCACGGAGGCTGCTGGACGCGGCCAAGATGCTCGCCCCGCTGGACACCGCGCTCTCCCGCGAGACCTATCTGCACGCGCTGGATGCGGCGGTCATCAACGGCGGCGACGACGCGACGCACATCGCCGCAGCGGCCCTGGACGCTCCTCCAGCCGACGTGCCGGCTCGGTCCATGGACCTGCTCCTCGACGGCCTCGCGACGGCTCTGACGAGGGGATTCACGGCGGGAGCACCCGGGCTACGGCGCGCCATTGAAGCGATTCGCGACAGCTCGTACGACGGTGCTGGGCGGGACCCTCACAGCGACCGTTGGCTGTGGCTGGCCGGCCGCAGCGCAGTGGCGATATTCGACGACGAGCTGCTTTACCTCCTGGCAAGCCGCAACGTCCAGTTGGCTCGTGAGGCCGGCGCGCTGGCGACGCTCCCCACCGCGCTGAACCTCTTCTCGATCACATCGGTCCTGATGGGCGAGCTCGCCCTAGCCGAACAGCTCGCCGCCGAGGCGGATGCGATCATGCAAGCCACCAGCGGCGTGGAGCTGCGGCATGCTCGCGTCATCCTGGGCGGCTGGCGTGGCGACCAGGCCGAGACCACAGCGCTCAGCGCCAGCACCGCCCAAGACGTCGCCTATCCCGACGGGAGCACTGACGCGTCCCAGGCCCAGTACGCGATGGCGGTGCTCCACAACGGGCTGGGGAACTACTCGGTGGCCCAGGAGGCTGCGGCCCAGGCTTGCACGTCGCGTGAAATGCCAATCATCGGCGCGAGCCTCACGGAGTTCATAGAGGCCTGCGTCCGTGCGGGGCAGCCGGAGCGCGCGACCCAGGCGATGGAGCAGTTCGACGCCCGGGCTCGCGCTAGCGGCACGTCGTGGGCGCTGGGGCTGGCGGCGAACTCACGGGCGCTCATGAGCACCGGATCGTCGGCCGAAGATCAGTACCGTACGGCGATCAAACACCTCGGGAACAGCCGGATGCGCGGCTACCTCGCCCGCGCCCACCTCGTCTACGGTGAGTGGCTACGTCGTGAGGGCCGCCGCCGCGACGCCCGAGATCAGCTCCGCACCGCCCACCAACTCCTCACCGACATGGGAGCGGAGGCGTTCGCGGCCCGCGCCGCACGCGAGCTGCGCGCGACCGGCGAGCACCCCAGCACGCGATCCGCGCAGCCGACCGACGAACTGACTGCCCAGGAGCTGCACGTCGCGCGCCTGGTGGCCACCGGAGCGACATCTCGTGAGGTCGGCGCGCAGCTGTTCCTCAGCCCTCGGACCATCGAGGCCCACTTGCGCAACATCTTCCGCAAGCTCGGCATCACCTCACGCCGTCAACTCAAGGAGCTGCACCTTCCCTGACCGGGCGGGCGCGGGCATCACGAGTATCGGTGATTTCTACCGACGCGAAGCCGCACCGCTGCTGCGAGCCTGATGAGATGCTCCAATCCGAATCGCCCTTCCCGGCAGGCACATCCTTCGTCCTTGAGGAAGCGCCAGTCGTCACCACGCTCCAAGCGCCGCATGGCGGCCCAATCGGACCGCGATGAAGGTCTTCATCCTGGGCATCAGTGGCGCCGTGGGCAGATTGCTCGCCGATGACCTGTCCAAGCGCGGCGACACCGTATCCGGCTTGGTGCGTCGGGACGAGCAGAAGTTCGAGCTCATGAGGCGGGGCGTCCACGCATCCGTAGGTCAGCTCGCGGACATGACCGTGGACTCCCTGGGATCGATGCTCCGTGGGGTCGATGCAGTGGTGTACACAGCGGGATCGAACGGCGGCGCCAGGGATGTCACGGCAGCGATCGACGGCGAAGGCGTCATAAGAGTTCTTGAGGCCACAACTCTGGCGGGGGTGCACCGCTTCACACTGGTGTCCGTGATGCCCGAGGCCGGGCGCGACCAGGACCTCAGCGACGACGAGGAATTCTACTTCGCGGTCAAAAAGATCGTCGATGTCGTGGTGAGTCAGAGCCACCTCGACTGGCTGATCCTGCGGCCGTCGATGCTGCTTAACCGGCCGGGAACCGGCAGCGTGTCCCTCGGCCCAGCCCAGCCGCACGACGAGATCGCGCGCGAGGACGTCGCCGCCACGCTAGCAGCGCTGCTCCACGAACCACGGATCCGGCGTCAGATCCTCGAACTCACTCAAGGATCAACGCCGATCGCCATCGCCGTCAGCGCGAACCTCCCTTGACGATCCCTGCACCGCCCCCGCACAGCTCGGCCACTCCAGCAAGGAGGTCGACGCCACGTGCTACATCGCCAAACCCGCCCAAGCCCCGGACGTGTCAGACGTCCTTGAACGACTTGCACCAACCGCCCTCAGCACGAGGGCGAGCAGCAGCCCGATGATCGCGCCGTCGCTGTAGCCGACGATGTGCGCCGATTCGAGGTCAACGGCATCGAGGTAGGCCAGCGTGTCGGCAACCCCGCGCGCGTACCCGTACTCCCCTTCGATGTCGGCCGACCGGCCGTGCCCGGGACGCTCGAAGGCGAACACCCGGTGATCCGGCAGGAGCGCGTCGGCCTGCGACCGCATCGACTCGAGGGAGCAGAAGCCACCGTGCAGCATAAGGACGGGATCGCCCTCGCCGGCGACTTCCGAATACAGGTCGACATCGCCGATCCGAAGGTAGCCCATCTGCTCCCGTCACCATTTCCCGAGTTCTGAATTCGGCACAGCTCAGCGCCTGCGCGGCGCCGCGCTGAGCGGCGTGGGCCAGGTGGAGTGGGCCAGGTGCAGTGGCGACCAGGCGCGGTGAACGCCGTGGTCAGAGTACGCCCGTCGGTGGTCCGATCCGTCAAGCTGTGCCGCTTTGGCGGGCGGGTCACCGCTCCGGCTCGGCCGGTAGCCGGTGCCGACGGATCAGCCGCTGCCCGATGAAGGTCCGCCAGACCCGGTCCGCGACGGTCGGTTCGACGATCCAGAGCCGACGCTGCGCCTCGGCGAGGGTGAGCGGCGCGCTGAACAGATCCAGGAAGAGCCGGCTGCTGCGGTTGAGCGCGAACACCTGACCGTCGACCCGGCGGAACAGGTGCCGGTCCGCCGGCAGGTCGCCCGGGACACCCTCCTGCTCGTCGGACCGGATCCGCCGGTACGCCTCCCAGACCTGCTCGTCGTCACGGTCCACGAAGGAGCCGTTGGCGAGGAACTCGGTCTGGTCGTCGGCGTCGTGCCGGACCCGGTCGTGGGCGAGGACGCCACGTACCGCGGTGCCGTACCGGTCGTGGTAGAAGAACGTGTGCGGGGTGTCGGTGCTGCCCAGCCACGGACGGTGGTAGTGCCCGGGGTTCAGACCGGCCTTGGCCTGGGCGACCTCGGCCTGCGCCGCCTCGGTCACCGGCTCGTCGTACTTGAGCATCCGGACGATGTCCGAACCCTCCACCGGCCGCACGTTGGTGATGCCGAACCGGTCCGGCTCCTTCGCGACGATGGCACCCGGGGTCAGCATGAAGTCGCCGAGCCCGCCGAGGGTCCACAGGTCCGGGTTGTCACGCAGGAAATTGACGCTGTCCAGAGCCTCTTCACGGGTCTCGGTGGGAAAACCGGTGAAGCCCATCATCTGCACACCGATGTTGGCCTTGGTCATCGCGGTCATGGTGCGTCGTGCCTGCTCCGGCTTCGTTCCCTTGTCGATCAGGTCGAGAATGCGCTGGTTACCGGACTCGAAGCCGACCGAGATGGCCACGCAGCCGCTACGCCTCAACAGCTCGCAGCGCTCGTCCGACCAGTACTTCTCCAGCCGGATCTCCGCGCCCCAACGGAAGTCGAGCTCCCGCTCGACGACCCGCTCTGCGAAACGCAGGATGGTCGCGGGAGCGAGCACGTCGACCGAGAAGTAGATGAACTTGGCGAACTTCGACAGCTCGGTGACGTCCGCGACCATGGTGTCCACCGTGTCCTGCCGCCACGGGCTGGTGGGACCGTCGGTGTTGAGGCCGTAGTCGCAGAACGTGCACTTGTTCCAGTAGCAGCCTCGGGTCGGCGAGTAGTAGACGAACCGCTCCGGGCTGAGGTAGAGGTCCCAGGGCAGGCCGGAGAAGTCCGGCACCGGCACCTGCGCCAGGCGTTCGTAGCGCAGTGGCAGTTGACGCTGGCGGCCGTACTTGGGGTGCAGTCGGACGTTGGGGTGCCCAGCCGGCAGCGTGCCGGTCTGCACCGCGTCCAGGATCTCCGTGTACGCGCTCTCCCCCTCTCCGACCACGATGGCGTCGAAGTCGGCCAGCACCTGGAAGACGTACTCGGGTTTGCTGGCGCACTTCCAGACGTCGGAGATCTCCGTGCCACCGGCGATGAGGAAGACGTCCGGGCAGGCCTGGCGGACGAGTCGGGCGATCCAGAGCGCGAACGGCAACTGCCACTGGTAGGTGGCGCTGATGCCGATCACCTGGTGCCCGCCGGCGGCCAGCCGTGGGATCAACACGTCCTCGTAGTAGGGCAGGAAGGGCCGGTTGAGCCGGGCGAGCAGCGCCTCGTCGGTCAGCGCGGCCACCGAGCCGATCGAGATCATCGGCGGCGGGTGCAGCCGGAAGCCGGCGTGGAACTGCCCGGGAAACCCGACCGTGCCGAGCGCGTCCATCCAGGAGATCACGCCCTCGACGGCATCCTGGTAGTGCCGGTAGTCGTAGAACAGGGTCGGGTCCTGAAGGACCCCGACCGACCGGCGCAGCCGCTCCGGATCGGGGTCGGGCAAGCCGAGTTGATTCGCCCGGGCCATCAGCGCGTCCGGGCCGCTGAGGTCGGCGATCGAGAGCCGGGACAGCTCCCGTTGGAGCCACTCGTAGGCCGACGGGGTGTACGAGTGGTGGAACGCCTCGATGTTCGCGTCAATGATCTCGGCCGGCCGGTGCCCCTGTGCCCGGGCGTACGAATCGAGGTAGTTCAGGGAGTGGTATCCCGAGGTGGGATCGGTCAGCGGGGGGTAGATCAGTGCCGCCTTCACCGTGCCGCTCATCGACTCCTCCTCAGCCGACCCGGGCCGGTGAACCGGCCAGGGTGTCCTCGTGCGCGCGCGTGGCCACCGCAGGCAGGTGCGGGGTACCGAACGCCTTGACGTACGCGACCAGTGGTTCGGCGGCGTACCGGAACGACGCCAGGTCGACGAACCCCCGGTCCCACGCCGCCGCCTCCAGCCCGTCGACGGCACAGCCCCACAGCTTCGCGAAGCACGCGTCGACGACCTCGGTGCGGAAGTGCAGCCGACCACCCGGTCGGCGGTGCCCCGTCGTACGCGGAACGAGCGTCTCGTTCAGCGACGCGGCGGTCGCCGCGACCCGCCGCGCCGCGGTGAGCACCGCGGGCGTACGCAGGGGCGCCGCGACCATCCACAGCGAGAGGCTGCGGTGTGGCGTGGTGCCGAACGCCCGCACCAGCACCCGCAGCACCGCCTCGCGGTCGTCGAGTCCCCGTTCCCGGTCGGTCAGCCAGTCCCACCCGGTCGGCGGCGCCGTCGTCAGGCCTCGACGGCGGGCGACCTCGCGGGCGCGGTCCTCGACCATCGGGTCGGCGATGTCGACAGCGGCCAGCCCGGCCAGTACCCCCCGCCGGTGCCAGGCCGCCGACTCGGGGTGCAGCAGCATCAGCACCGCGGCGGCCTCCCGGTCGCTGACCCGGTGCCCGCCGACCGACGCTCCGGCGAACCGCGACCGCCAGCTGTCCAGGAATCGGGTGTGCAGGTTGTCGATCGGCTGATCGTCGGGGTGCGCCGGACACAGCTCGGGATCGTTGTCCGCGGCCATCGACAGCAGCATCCGCGCGTCGGCGCCCTTGGCGTCGCAGGGGTCCTGCCGGTGCCACGTCAGGAACCGGTCCACCACCCCTGCCGCCTCGGGTGGCGCGCTGCGCTCCAGCGCCCGGTACGACCGCCGCCGGAAGGGCAACTCCCGGCCGATGTCCAGCAGCAGCACCGCCTCGGCGTCGCTGAGCACGCCGGCCGCGACGGCACGCCGCAGCGCGACCCGGATGTTCACCAGCGGGACGCTCAAGGCGCGGTGGCCTTCCTCGGCGGGCCCGTGCACGACCGCCACCTCGTCGTCGCCCGTGACGATCCCGTCGCGGTAGAGCTGGAACACCTCGCCCACACCGCGCATCCCGAACGGCCACAGCTCGGCGGCGCGCAGCGCGCCCATGCTGGCGGCGCCGGCCACGGTCACGCCACGGTCGAGCAGGTCGAGGA
Organism: Micromonospora sp. NPDC000316; assembly: GCF_042898885.1. Lineage (NCBI taxonomy): Bacteria > Bacillati > Actinomycetota > Actinomycetes > Micromonosporales > Micromonosporaceae > Micromonospora > Micromonospora sp. NPDC000316. The sequence continues at coordinate 19,513 of NZ_JBIAZG010000027.1, read as the reverse complement.
TTTCCCGATGGCGGACCGGCGGGTGTTGCAGGAAGAACCCGTCGATGACGAGGACCCGGTCGCCGGGTGCGACGTCCAGGCGGAGCAGGTCGCCGTGCGCGACGGGCGGCAGCACCACCGCCTCGGGCAGCAGCCGAACGACCTCGTCGGCCGGCAGGCTCGGGCCGATGAAGACGACGTCAGTCACGGGGCACTCCCGGTCGGGTACTCAGGGCCCGCTCGTCGAACATCCGCAGGCCGGGGGCGAACACCTTGCTCACCGGGATGCCGATGTCGTCGTGCGTCAGGTCGACGCTGAACGGCTCGACGCCGGTGACGCGCTGCACCCGCGACGCCAGCTCGCGCAGCACCTGGGTCACGTTCCCCACCGGTGGGGAGTCCCGGCGGACCGGCCGGACGGGCCGGTCGACGGTGGGCGGTGGCACCGGCGGCGCGCCGACGTCGTGGTACGCGGTGGCGTCGATGTCGTCCCGGGCCCCGGAGACCATGACCAGCCGCGACTGCGCCGCCTCCGACATGGCCCGGCCGACGGCGATCTCCGGGTCCACATGGCAGCCGAAGCCGCCGAAGGTGACCGGGAGGTCCTCCGACCAGATCGAGGCGGCGTAGCAGGGCACGCCGACCGCGTTGGTGATGTCACAGACCTCCACCCAGCAACCGGCCCGCAGCAGCGCCTCGTGGACCGTGCGGGTCATCGCGTTGGTGGCGGTGCCCGGGTCGGCGTAGGTGCGCTCGGCCAACGGTGAGGTGCAGTACGGGGCGATGCAGTCGCGCTCGACGACCTCCAGCAGGGCGTGCAGGCTGGCCTCGGCGAAGGTGTTCCCGGTGGCCAGCCCGTTGCTGCTGGGGGTGAACAGGGCGCGGTCCCATCCGCGGCGGACGGTGAAGTCGAGCTCGATGGTAGCGCGCGGCACCAGGCAACGCGTACCGGTCACCAGCCCACGTCCGACCACCCAGTCGAGCTCGACGGCGGGGGTCAGGGGTGACCGTTCCGCCAGGTGCAGCCAACGGACGTCGTACGGCAGGTCGAGCGCCTCCGCCGGAGACCGGACGACGGTCCCCGGCCGGAGGTTCTCGGCATGCCAGGACTCGATGCTCTCCATGACCGCGCTGACCCGGGCCTGCGTCGCGGTGGCACCGGTGCCGACGCTCACCGCCATGGTGGCTCCGACCGGCCGGTAGGCGACGTGCACCGGTAGCCCGATCTCGTCGAGCCGGGTGATGTCGGCGACCCGGGTGATCCGGAACCGGTCGAGCATGCCACCGACCCGCTCCCAGGTCTGCTCCACGGTGGCCGTCCGGTAGGTGCCGGATCGGAAGGCGATGGTCTCGGTCGTGTCAGTCATCGAGGCTCCCGGCGGGGGGTGGGGAACTCAGACGATGAGGACGGCGATGATGTTGACGTTGTTGTCGGCGATCGGGGCCACGCCGCCGGCGACCGTCTCCAGTTCGGCCTCGGTCAGCTCGTTGAGGTCGACCAGCGGCACCTCGGGCACGTGCAGCACGTGCAGGCCGGGCGTGCCGGCCCAGTCGGCGACGATCTGGTCCTTGGTGTAGAGCGTGGCGGGCTGGGCGCGGTCGACCTCGACCCGGGCACCGGGGGCGACCGGCAGGCCGGCCGCGGTCGCGTAGCCGGTCGGGTCGGCGAGCAGGCGCTGCAGTTCCTCGTCGCTGCGCCATACCGCGGTGACCAGTTCCGAGTACTTGGTCACGAACCTCGCGCCATATTCCTGTTCGTCGTTGCTCATCGTTCGGTCCTTTCCTCGGGGGTCGCTGCAAGTCGGGGGTGATCGCTGTGGCGAGAACGCTACGAAGATCGAGGTTCGACAATCAACGATTTCGCTTGAGTGCCATCAGAATCTGCCGCGCCGAACGGTGGGCGGCAGACTTCGGTGTCAGGTGCAGCAGCACGGGCAGCAGCAGGCGCAGCTGGGGTCCAGGCCGGCGACGACGCTATCCAGTTCGTCCTCGGCCAGTTCCGCCTGGGCCACCGGCAACAGCGACGGCACGAAGAGCACGAAGGTGCCGGTGGTCCCCGCCTGCTGCCAGGACTCGACCTGCACCTCAAGGTCCGGATCGGCGGCGGCGACGTCCCGCACCACCCGGACCTGCACGTCCTCCGACAGGTGAAGCCCGTAGCCGGCGAGGAACCCGCGTGGGTCCCGGTCGAGCGCCTGCTCCTTGACCGGGTCGGCCCAGACGTCGGCGACCAGCCGGCTGTACGCGGCCACGAAGACCGCTCGATCGACAGGTGTCACGCCCTGCTCCCTTCGATGGTCGACCGCCGGTGGCGGCGACGGGCAGCGCGGGAGGTTCCGGGCCGCCGGTTTCGCTTCATCGTGGGTCACCGGTGGATCTGGCCCGTCCAGGGAGCGGGAATTTCATCGAATGTGGCCGCGAAAAGGTCGCGCTGCGGCGAAAGCCGGGTAATTGGGAATCAGCGACTTGCGACAGATGGCGATCCTAATGATTGTCACCACTGTGAACAAGTAGTAATTCCTCGTCTGTCACCCGCCCGGTGCGCACACCTACGCTGCGATCGGCGGACCGCACAGCGCCACAGCGGTTCGACGGGGTTGCCGTGTTCCGTCACCGAGTGCTGCCGGAGGCCACCGTGAGCATCGACGAGGCGACGACGACGCCCGGCGGCCCGGGCGGGTACAGCGTGGAGGAACTCGCCCGCAAGGTGGGCATGTCGCCCCGCAACATCCGCGCCCACCAGGCCCGGCGACTACTGCCCCCGCCCGCACGGCGTGGTCGGGCGGCGCTCTACGACGACTCCCACGTCCGCCGCCTGGACGCGATCCTCGCCCTGCAACGACAGGGCTTCAACCTGGTGTCCATCGAGGCGATGCTCGGGGTCCGGGCCCGTGACGAGGCGCCCGACGGGCTGACCGCGATGCTGCAACGCCTGACCGCCGACCGTCCCGCGCTGGCCCACGCGCTGACCCGGCACGGCGTGATCGGCCGGACCACCGACGGCACGGTCCGCACCGTCCGGCCACGCCCGCTGCGCGCAGCCCTGGACCTGCATCGGGTACGGGTGGGCACGGTGCCGGCGCTGCAGACCCTCAGCGAGGTGCTGGACAGCCTCCGTCCGGTGGCCGACGAGCTGGTCGCCGCCGTCACCGCCCGGCTGCTGACCCTCGCCCCGGAGCTGGTACCCGGCGGCGCCCGGTCGTCCTGGGCCGATCTCGACCGAGAAACCCTGCTGCTGACTCAGGGCGTGGTCAACGTGCTCACCGAGGCGTTCCGGCTCGCCGTGGAGAACCAGTCGGAGGCGCACGTCGCCGAACTGCTGGAGAACCACCTCGACGCGGACGTGTGCCTGGAGGACAGCACCGACATCGACAACGGCTGACCGGATCGTCAGCTCGTTGCCGGCTGCCCGTCCGCCTGCGGGCTCTCCGCCACGGACCGTTCCGGTTCGGTGAGCAGTTGACGCCGTGCCAACCGGTGGAACAGCCCTTCCGGGTGGTCCATCAACTCGTCGAAGCTGCCCCGCTGGACGATCCGCCCCGCCTCGAGGACCACGATGGTGTCCGCCGCCCGGACCGTGGACAACCGGTGGGCGATGACCACCCGGGTCGCGGCCAGGGCGGCGGTGCTCCGACTGACCACCTCCTGGGTTCGGTTGTCCAGGGCGCTCGTCGCCTCGTCGAGGAAGATGATCCGGGGCAGCGGGGCCAGCGCGCGGGCGATCAGCACCCGCTGCCGCTGCCCGACGGAGAGCGTCCCGCCGCCGAACGGCACCATCGTGCTCATGCCCATCGGCAGCGCCTCCAGGTCGTCGGCGAGGCCGGCCATCCGCGCCGCCTCCCACACCTGGTCGAGCGGGAAGCTGCCGGCGCCGCAGATGTTGTCCCGGACCGAGCCGGCGAAGAGCTGGCCATCCTGCAGGACCACCCCGCACTGCCGGCGGACCGCGTGCACGTCGAGTTCGGAGAGGTCCTGGCCGTCGTAGAGCACCGCGCCCTGCTGCTGGCGCTCGAAGCCGAGCAGCAACCGCAGCAGCGTGGACTTCCCGCAACCACTCGGCCCGACGATGGCGACGAACTCACCCGGGCGGATGTGCAGGTCGATGTCGACGAGCACCGGCGGCTCGTCCGGCTGGTAGGCGAAGGTGAGCCGGTGCAGCGCGATCTCGCCGCGCAACTCCCCCGGGTCCACCCGGTCCGGGCGCGCCTCGGGGTCGGCGCGCAGGATCTCCCGCAGGCTGCCCAGCCGGGGCACTGCCGCGATGACTTCCACCCCGGCCGACACCAGCACCAGCAGCGCACCGAGCAGCATCGCGAAACCGACGTTGAGAATGAAGAAGTCGGCCGGCGTGACCCGTCCGGCGAGCGGCCCCATCAGCACGGCGAACAGGACCAGTTGACCGGCGACCGGCAGCACGGTGCCGAAGGCGACCAGGCCCGCCTGACTCTGCCGGACCCGTTGCAGCGCCGCCCGGGCCGTCGCGGCCACCTCCGACCATCGTGCGTGGGCACGGGTTTCGGCGGCCGCCAGTTTGATTTTCACGATGCCGCCGAGCAGCTGGTTGGTCATCGCCGCCGCCCGGTGCTCGGCCGGCAACGCGGACCGTTGCTGACGGACGATCAGCACGGCGAACCCGCCGAACGTCAGCATGGTGACGGCGACGATCCCCGCTGCCCACAGCCCGAGCACGGGCTCGACCAGCAGGAGCATGCCGAGGGTCACCGCGACGATCGCGGCGGCCGAGACGAGCTGCGGCAGCAGGGCACTCAGCGCCTCACCGACGAACGAGATCCCCAACATCGAGTTGGCGATCTCACCGCTGCTGCGACCGGCGAAGAACCGGGCCGGTAGCCGCATGAGCCGGTCCCAGATCGCCAGCTGCGCGCCGGACTGCATCCGGCCGTCCAACCGCAGCAGACGCAGATTCTGCACCACACCCACCAGCCCCGCGACCACCGCGGCACTGAGCATCAGCGCGAGGAAGCCGCCAAGGCCGTTCACCTCGCCCTGCCGGGCCAGCTGGCCGAGCACCTCGCCGGTGGCCAGCGGCACGCCCAGGCCCAGCAGTGCCACGCAGGTGGCGGCGAACAGCAGGCCCCGCACGTCACGGGACGCACCGACCAGCCCGGCCCGCAGCAGGTGGCGCATCCGAGCGGTCGGCGGCAGCGGCGCCTGCACCTCGGTCGCCTCGGCGGCGAACGTCGCGGCCACCGCCGCGTCGACCGGCCCGTACGCCCGGGTGTCCGGGTCGACCTGGTGGTAGCGGCCCCGGCGAAACACCAGCGGCACCGCGACGGCGCGCTCCGGGTCGTCGCCGGCCCGCCACCCCACCAGTGGCCCCAGGTCCCGCCGCCACCACCGCTCCGGCAGCCGCACCTCACGCAGGAACAGGCTGGACGCGCGGGTCACCGCGTGCACCGCCGCCCGGTCGTCCAGCGGCGCGCGACTGCGGTCGGCCGGCTCGTTGATCGGGCTGCCCATCCCCTCGGTGACCACCCGGACCACCGAGGCCGCCCGCCCGTACCGGTCGAAGCCGGCCTCGCCGTCCGGAACCGGAACCGCACCGCCCGCGCCGATCACCCCGATCGACCGGCGAGCCGCCGCGGCGAGCACCGCCGCGTCGGTCTCCCGGCGCCGCCGCACGGCGCCCAGCAACGCCGCGTCGGCCTCCTCGATCCGGGTCTCCACCATCCGCAGCAGCCGGGCCACGTGCTGGTCCACGGCCGACCGCAGCTGACCGTTGACCAGCAGGTCGCAGCTGCCGTGGCTCTCCACCGCGCACGGCGACTCAGCCACCACCCAGTCCCGCTCGGCGACCAGCAGCAGCTCCCGCTCCCCGGACATCTCCGCCGGGCCACCGTCGTTGCGTCGCAGTTGTCCACCGGCGCTGCGCAGCCACCACGCACCGCCGGTCGAGGTGAGGGCACTCCCCTGCGCCAGCGAGATGACCTCGCGCCCAGAGAGCGTGGACGCCTCCCGGGGGGCCTGCCCGCGGCGCAGCGCGTCGGCGATCGTGACCAGCACCAGGTCCACCGCCGCGACCAGCTCCGTCGCGGCGGTCCGCGCGCGCAGCGACGCCCCCTCGTCCGCCACCGGGCCGAGCCGGACGTGTCGCTCCAGCAGGGACAGGTGACGCCGGGACAGCCCGCGCAGCTCGGTGCCGGGCAGCGGCACCAGGATCAACTGCCACGCACCGATCGCGGTGGACGTCGGCACCAGGCCACCCGCAGGCAGCCGGGCCACATGGTGACGACGCGAGGGGCTCATCCCGGCCCGGCGCACCGCGAACAGGTCGGCCTCACCCCCGCTCACCAGCCAGCCGGCCGCCGGGCCGTCCAGGCGACAGACCTGGCGTACGCCGTCCGAGCAGAAGCCGATCAGGCCGCCGGCCGGGGGATCCTCCACCGCGCCACTCATCAGCGTCTCCTCGGATCGTCGTGGTCAGTGGTCCCGGACCAGGCGCGCGTACGCCCCGTCCTGGGCGACGAGTTGCTCGTGGGTGCCGCGCTCCACCTCCCGACCGCCGTTCAGCACGACGATCAGGTCGCAGTCGCGGACCGTGGACAGGCGGTGGGCCACGATCAGGCAGGTCGCCCCCCGCCGGCGCAGGTGCAGGTCGATCCGGCGTTCGGTCTCGGCGTCCAGCGCGCTGGTGGCCTCGTCCAGCACCAGCACCCGGGGGTTGCGCACGAGCGCTCGGGCGATCTCCAGCCGCTGCCGTTGCCCACCGGAGAAGTTGCGGGCGTTCTCCCGCACCGGACTGCCAAGGCCACCCGGACGGGCCGCGACCTCGTCGTAGAGGCACGCGTCGGTCAGCGCGGTGACCACGTCCTCGTCGGCAACGGTGAGGTCCCACATGGTGACGTTGTCCCGGACCGTCCCCTCGAACAGCCGTTGGTCCTGGTCCACCATGGCGACCGTCGCCGCCCAGAGCCCGTCGTCGGCCGCCGCCCGCTCAAGGCCGTCCACGGTGACCCGTCCGGTCCAGGGACGGTAGAGCCCGGCGACCAGGCGGCCGACCGTCGACTTGCCACTGCCCGAGCTCCCGACGAGCGCCACCCGGGCACCCGGCGGCAGGTCCAGGCTGAAGTTCTCCAGCAGTGGACGACCCAACGGGTTGTAGCCGAAGGTGACCTCCTCGATGCGCAGGTGCCCCTCCATCGGCGTCATCGGGCGGGCGGGTCGGTCCTGGGCCGACGGCAGCGGGTACCGCTCCACGTCACGCAACCGATTCAGGTCGGCGCTCATGTCCTGCAACCGCGAGCCCAGCGCGGTCAGATTGCCCAGCGGGCGGTTCATCGCGGCGGCCAGGCTCTGCATGCCGACCAGCACACCGACACTCATCGCCTCCGCCACGACCTGCCGGCTGCCCAACCCCAGCAGCACCGCGGTGGTCCCGGAGGCGAGGAGCGCCGGCAGGACGGAAAGCACCGCGGTGGGCACCCCGAGCCGCTGCTGACGGGTGGCGACGGTGGCGTGGCGCGCCGCGAACCGGGCCACGGCGCGTTCCTCCTCACCACCGGCCTTCACCGTCTCGATCATCTGGACCGTGGTGTACACAGTGGTCACCAGCTTGCTGCGGTCCGCCTGAAGACCGGCGACAGCGGTGGACCGGGTCGAGGCGACATAGCGCAGCACGCTGACGTTGAGCCCGGCGAGGACCACGGCGCACAGTCCGAGCAGCAGGTCGTAATGGCAGAGCAGAGCCCCGTACGCCAGCACCAGGCCGGTGTCCACCACGGTGGTGGCCGTCCGGCGGGTGAGCACCTCGGCGACCACCTCGTTGCCGCGGACCCGCTGGCTGAGGTCGGCGGCCTGCCGCTGGTCGAAGAAGGTCGGCGGCAGCCGCAGCAGATGTCGGAAGAACCGGGCGGCGCTGGCGAGGGCGAGTGCCGTCTCCGCGCGTACGGTCAGGCGTTGCTGAAGCAGGCTGGCCAGGAAGGTCAGCACGGTGGCCACCGCCACCGCCGCCACCAGGCCGGCGAACGCCGCCCGGTCCTCCTGCAACAGCACCCGGTCGACGAAGACCTTGGCCATCACCGGGATGGTCAGACCGACCACGGCGATCAGCAGGCCGAGCAGCAGCATCTGCGCGATCGCCGAGCCCGGGCCGCGCCACCGCTCGGCCAACGCTCGCACCAGCCGGTAGCGGGTGCCGCCGGGCTGGAACTGGGGGCCGGGCTCCATGGTGAGCACGATGCCGGTGAAGGCACCGTCGAACTCCTCCCAGCTCACCGCACGGGGACCGGTGGCCGGATCGTTGATGAAGACCTTACGGCCGAGCCCTTCCAGCACCACGAAGTGCTCGAACCGCCAGAACAGCACCGCCGGCAGCGCCACGGTGGCTAGGCCGGCCAGGTCCATCTGGAAGCCCTTGGCCACCATGCCGTACCGGCGGGCACCCTTGAGTACGGTGGCCGCGGTGGAGCCGTCCCGGCTGACGCCGCACACCCGGCGCAACTCCTCCAGGGGCACGTGCCGACCGTGGTGCGCGAGCAGGATCCCCAGCGCGGCGGCACCGCACTCCACCGCCTCCATCTGGATCAGGGTGGGCGTGCGGACCCGTCGACGCCGGATCCTGGGCAGCTCCGGTGTGCCGCTGACGGCGGTCGTCGGCGCGCTCATCGCCGCAGCAACCAGTCAATCGGGTGTTCCCGGTCCACTGTGAACCAGGCGGTGACCTCGCTGGCCGAGTTGAGCTGGAACGGCGGCGGGGACCTGGTCCAGCGCAGGCCACCCGGGGCGGCCGGGTCGGGCTCCAAGGCGACCGTCACCCGGACCACGCTGCCGCGGGCGAGCAGCCGCCGGACGTCCGGCCCGGTGCCCAGGAAGGCGCGCAGCGAGGCCTCGGTCTCCGGGAAGGCGCCGACAGTGGTCACCTGGCCGGCCAGGGTGCCGAACACGTTGCGCGGCGCGGCCGCTGCGGCCACCTCGACGGACACGCCGGGTTGCAGCAGCGGGGCGGCGACGGCGGGGGCGTAGACGACTGCCTGCAACGCGTCCCCGGCGGTGTCGAGCCGTTCCAGGTCGGCCAGGTGCGTACCCGGGGTGACGATCTCGCCCTCCGAGACCAGCCAGGCGACGACGTACGCGTCACCCGGCGCGGTCTCCACCCGCACCTTCCCGTCCGCGGTGCGCAGGCTGTAGAGGGGGGTGCCCTTCGGCACCCGCTGGTGCGGTGACGCCCACACCTTGGTGACCTGGCCGCTGTCGAGCGCGTCGAGGGCCGAGATCCCGTTCGAGTGGATCAGCACACCGGCCGCCTCCACGGTCCGGGGCACCACCGTGCGTACCGACCAGACACCCGCGGCGACCACGACGATGACCAGCGCGGTGGTGGCCAGCCAGTTCGGCACCGTGGTCAGCCGGACCGCCCGGTCCAGTTGCTCGGGCGCCTCCAACTGGCGCAGAGCCTGCCGCCGGAACTTCATGGCCGGCCCTCCGTCGCGGCCGGGCCGGTGGCGCGGCGGGAGCCGAGCAGGAAATCGGCCACGCTCGGCTCCACCAGCGGGTCGAGCCCGGACAACTCGGCGAAGGCCTGGGAGTCGCCGGCACCGAGGGCGCACGGTGCCAGCCCCATGGCGGTGGCGACGAGATACATCTGCTGGGTCAGCACACCCGCGTCCTTGAGAATCATGGCGTAGCTCATCCCTTCGTACTTCCACATGAGCCGCTGGACCCGGGCGGTCACCACCAGGACCGTCTGCGGCGGCCGAGGCAGGGCGCCGGACGCCCGGGCGTACGCCAGCAGCCGGTCGGCGGCCGGTCCCCAGGCGGCGACCGGCTCCAGCCGGTGCCCGACGGCGTCGTAGTGGTAGAGCCCGGGGTCGAGCCCGGCGCAGCGCGCGACCAGTGGATAGATCTCCAGCTCGTAGACGCCGCCGCCGCCCGGGTAGGGCCGGTGGCCGATCTCCTGCCCGCCGGCTTCACCGACGTGACTGGTGTGCTGCGACCGGTGCAGGAATTCCGCCAGCCGCTCCAGCGGCAGTGGCGCCGCGTCGTCGTGTTCGCGCACGCTGCGCCGGTCGGTGACGACCTGGCTGAACGCGGGATCCGCCTTGGCGATCGTCGCCAGGTCCGGCAGCGGCAGGTCGACCGCCCGGCCCCCGTCGTACGGGCGGCGCAGCGGTTGCGGGGCGAAGCTCCCCCGCATCCGGTAGGTGCCGCCCACCGGCAGCGCGTGTCGGCCAGCCCGGGATCGGTGGTGCAACCGCAGCTCCTCCGGCGACCAGTAGGCCAGCGGCGGGTCGTCACACTCCGCCTCGAACTCGGCGTCGGTGACCAGGATCCGGGCGGTGGCCAACTCGTCGAGCACCCGTCCGGCGGCTTCCGGCGGCACGCCGAGCGTGCGGGCCACCGCCTCCGGTCCGACGCCCGGCGCGGCGGCGGCCAGTACCGCGCCGAGGGCGGCGTCCGCGCAGCCGACAACGAGGGTGCTCAGCGGTGAAGCGGCCACCAGCACGCCCCGTTCGTGTTGGAGGGCGGCGAAGCGGGACAGCCGGTAGCAGGCCCCGGGCGTGTGCGGGCGACTCTGCGGCAGACTGCCCCGACCCAGGCCGGTGGGCACCAGGTCGAGCAGCGGCCGATCGTCGACCTGGACGCGGCGCTCCAGCCAGGAGTGGGCGAGCAGCCGGCGCAGCAGCAACTGCGCGGGCAGCACCCGGTTCTCCCCCTCCAGGCCGCTGATCAGCCGGCCGACCTCGACGTCGTTGACCCAGTCGGCGGCGAGCCGCAGCAGCAGGGCCCGCCGGCCCATGCCCGGTTGCTCCAGGGTGAGCTGGAAGCGGGTCTGCCGCAGGGTCAGCGAGCCGTCCTCACCAAGCCGCAGCTCCGCGTCGCGGCGCAGCCGGTACGACTCCTGAATCGGCGGACCGCCGACGGAGCCGCTCACGACGACCGCCGACTGACCGGGTCCACCACGCTGGCCATCCCCACATCCTCCCCACGGTCCCGGTTGCCCGGGAGCGCCGGCTAGAAGAACACGTTCAGCGGATTGGCCGACGTCTCGTCGACGGCCACCGGACCCCGACCGAGGCGGGCCGGCACGTCCCACAGTCGGCCGGGACCGAGCCGGCGCCAGAAGTGCCGCAGCCCCGGCACGATGACCTTCACCACCGCCAGGTCGACATCCGGACGGGACTGGTCGACGACGATCACCTCCAGGCCGGCCCGCTCCGCCCGGCGTACGCAACGACGCACGTCATCCCCGACGTCGCCGGTGGTCAGCGCCGGGTGGTCCGCAGCGGTGCGCGGCGCCCGGGTGGGATCCGGGGCCAGCCAGGGTTGGTCGGCCACCCGCACGGTGCCGAACCAGCGCGCGGTGTCCGGGTCGTCGACGCCGTACCGGTTGCGGGCGGTGGCGGGTCCGGCGACGGCGGGCAGGAATTGGTTCACCTCGGTGAGCGCCCGGGTCAGCGCGACCCGCGCGTCCAGGTGCGCGCCGAAGCCGACCAGGACGTCCTCCGGCCCTCGGTCGACCCGCCGGGACACCGCGGCGAACGTGGGTACGCCGAGGTCGGCGGTCAGGTCGAGGGCCCACAGTTCGCGGCCGAGTGCGGTGGCGTGATGGTCGACGCAGGCGGCGGTCCACGGGTCGCCGAACGAGGCGAGGTCCACCCCGGGCATCCGGGACCGGTGGTACCACCACAGGGCCACGCTGTCCCGCTCCACGAGTTCGCAGAAGCCCTGGAGGATCGCCTCGGACAGGTTGCCGCCGGCCGCGCAGCCGTTCGAGTCGGCCGAGCACGCCCCCAGCCCGGTCAGCTCCGGATGCCCGTACCAGCAGTGCGCGGCGGGCAGCTCGCGTGGTGTCTGCCGGGTCAGCGACCACCCCGTGGTCCAGTCCAGCTTCACGTCGTCGGGCAGCGGGCGGGGAACGCGGTGCAGGTGGCCGAGGTCGCGGTTGAGCCGGTCCCGGTCGGCGTACTGGCGTTCCGAGAAGAGCAGCAGATCCCGCAGGTGCACCGCCCGGTCCGGGCCGAGCTGCCGGTAGGTGGCCCGGTGCACCGGGCGGTCGCCGCGCCACACCCCGCAGTAGCGCTCCACCGCCTCCCCGACCGCGCTCATCCGGGCCTGCAGGTCGGTCCGGCCCTTGCCGCCGCTCTGCCCGCGCAGATTGCGGCGCAACGCGGCGAGCTGGCGGGGCTGGGCGAAGTTGTGCCCGGCCGAGTAGGTGTGGGTGACGCCGTTGTCGGTCGCCTCCAGCGGGGTCAGCCGGCTCACCACGCCCAGATACCGGCTGACGTGGTGGACGAGCGAGGCGTACGTCTCGGCGGGTTCCCGGATGCGGGAGTCCCCGGCCCGACTGGGCTGGGTGCCGCTGGGGGGCAGGTCGATCCGCGGCTCGGCCTTGCGGACGAGGTCCGGGTCGCCGCAGGCGGGGCACTGCGGCTGGCGTACCAGTTGGTGGCTCTCGGTGCTCAGGTCTCTGGTGTCCAGGGCGACCATCCGGCCGGTGAGGCGGGGAGACCCGCCCCGGACGGCGAGCACGGCGAGTTCGGCGGCCAGCAGCCCGGCGGCCATGGTGGCCAGTCCGGGCAGGACCGCACGACCGGGCTGCGGCAGCGGACCGGTCAGGCCCTGCCCGTCGAGGAAGGCGTTCACCTGTTCGTTCTCCTGCCAGCGTTGCCGCAGGCAGACCCAGCAGCCGGTGCGCCCCGGCACAAGGTGTGGGCCGAGGAAGACGACGTTGCCGTGGGGCCGGGCCAGCGTCCACGCGCGACCGGCGGCCAGATGGCGGTCGTTGAGCAGGGCCAGCCGGGGGTCGAGCATCGACGACGGCAGCACCAGCACCTGAGCGGTGCCCGGGCCGGGGTCCGGTGCGTCCGGCCCGATCACTGTCGGGGCGAGCCCGAGGGCGCGCAGCGCGTCGACGGTCTCGGCCACCCGGGGTGCGCCGAGGTCCACGATGGTGACCGTTCCTCCGGCCATCCAACGCCGTCCGGCGTCGGGTGGGACACCCCGGGCGTCCCAGCCGGCGGCCTCGGCTGCCGAGGTGTGCGTCGGACCGGACACCAGAAGGCCGTGGTCGCGCAGCCGGGCGAGGGCTGCGGCGACGGCGGCGACCGGGTGCCGGGCGGACAACCGGGCCACCACGTCGGCCAGCGGCGCGGCACCGTCGAGCTGGTCGGCCAGGTCCGCGGCGACCGGGTCGTCGATGAGCAGGCTGCGGGTCTCCCCCAGCACCACGAGCGGGCCGTCGGGCAGCCGCACCGGCACGTAGTCCGATCGGAAGCGCGGACGCCACATGGTTCCTCCCGAGCCTCTTGGCCGGACCGCGGCACCACCGGCCCCGCCGGTGATCACGGCTGCTGTCATCGTCGCGGTTCGGTGCGCCCCGATCCGAGTGATGCCACCGGTTTCTGCCGTCGCCGACGCGGTGGGCCCTCGGCGGCAGGGTCAGCCGGCGGTGACGGTCAGCGCGGTGTCGTTGAGCCCCAGCACCGATGTGCCGACGGTCTGTGCCGGCACGAGCAGCACGAAGGTCTCCACCCGGGTGACCCGGATCGACTTTCCGCTGACCGCCTTGAGGTGACCGGTGGCGATCAGGTCCGGGCTCTGCGGCTCCAACCGGACGGTGGCCGGGCCGCCGGGCGCCGGGCGCAGCGTGTCGGTGGCGTGGATCGTCAGGAAGGTGAGCGTGCCGGTCGGCACCGCGACCGCGCAGTCCGACCACTCCGCCCGGTCCATCGTCCGCTGCACCGCCCCGCCGACACCGGCGAGTTGCTGCCCGTAGACCTCCCAACCGCCGGCGAACTGGCCGTCGAGCAGCAGGCTCGACACGACGAGGGACCGGTTGCCCGTCGTGGACCCGATGCTGCGGGAGAACACTTCGGCGGCGAGGGCACGACGGCTGGTCTCGTCCAGGGCGGCGCCGCCCGCGGTGGCCGGCCGACCGTCGATGCTCCGGGCGACCACCAGCGAAGGTTGGGTGACCTGAACGTTGTGGCTGAGCTTCCACTGGCCGTCGGCGCCCAGCACGAACTGGCTGACGTCGGTGGGCGCCAGCTCCGAGCCGGTCAGCCGGAGAGTGGCCGTGGCGAGGAAACAGGACGGTTCGCCGGGTGGCACCGCGAAGACCGGGTTGATGTGCTGGAAGGACGGTTGCGCTCGCTGGTTGTACGCGGCCCGACGTGCTGCCGCGATGCTGAGGTCCAGCGAGGGCGAAACCTCCTGGGCCCGCAGCGCCTCGACGTCACCGGCCACCGAGGCGGCCGAGTCGGCCTGGTCGAAGGCGGTGAGCACGAGCGCGGCCCGGTCCCGACCGAAAGTGGCCGAACCGTGGGGCGCCGGGGTGGCCGCGTCCACCGGCTCGCCGCCACAGCCGGTCAGCACGAGCAGCGCCACCGCGGCGGCGGCGAACGGCATCGCGGGCAGCGGCGCGGCGAGGGTACGCGGGCTCCTGACGGATCTTCTGCCCAGCATCTCGTCCTCCATCCACCACCGGTCCACGGGAATCGCGCCCGATGCAGTCGAGTATGTGAGCGGCTGTCGGGCCACGACGGTGGCGGCGCGGCCTCGTGCTGCCCGGCCTGTCGACGTTGCACCGAACGACGTCATCCGGCCCGGATCGCGGTCACCGATCGGTGTCATCGAGCCGAGCGACCCAGGCGACCAGAGCCGACCGGGACGCGACGCCCGCCTTGCGGTAGATCCGGGTCAGGTGCGCCTCCACGGTGCGGGGGCTGATGTTCAGCTGCCGCCCGATCAGTCGGCTGGTGGCCCCGGTCGCCGCCAGCCGCGCGATGTGCCACTCCCGGTCGGTCAGGGCGGCGACCTCACGCGGGCCGACCGGACGGGCCAGTCGCAGCCCGACCCGTTCCGTCCCGCACCACCCGGCCAGTTCCAGCGCCCGGTGACGGGCCCGCGCGGCCAGGCCGCTCTGGTCGGCGGCTTCGGCAGCGCGGGCCAGGGAGGCAAGGACGAGGCTGCGCCTCAGCACCATCCCGCCGGCACGGAACAGGTCGGCCGCGGTCTCCAGGTGCGGCAGCGCCGCCCGGACCTCGCCGCGGGCGAGCAGCACCTCGCCGTACGCCGATTCGGCGAAGCCCCGCTGTCCGGGCAGACCGACCTGATCCGCCTCGGCCAATGCCATTCGAGCCTGCCGCTCGGCGTCGGCCACCTCGCCCGCTGCGAGCGCGG
The DNA here is from genome assembly GCF_042898885.1 of Micromonospora sp. NPDC000316. NCBI lineage: Bacteria > Bacillati > Actinomycetota > Actinomycetes > Micromonosporales > Micromonosporaceae > Micromonospora > Micromonospora sp. NPDC000316. The sequence goes on along the minus strand of NZ_JBIAZG010000027.1, from coordinate 4,393 downwards.
CGGCGCAGAGCAGCTCGTACCACCGGGGCCGGAGGGACGTCTGGAGACGGCTCAGCCGGCTGTCGCCGCCGGCGGAGCGCACCAGTTCGGCGCAGGTCGCCGGGTCACCCGACAGCAGCGCCGCGGTCGCCAGCGCCGTCGCGGCCGTACGACCGCACCAGGTGGCGAGGTCGGTGGCGATTCCGGCGGCGCTGCGGGCCAGCGCCAACGCCCGGTCGTCGTCCCGGAGGCCACCACGCCACGCCGTCGCCTCCGACTCGAACGCCAGGGCGAAGCTCAGCAGGTGGTGACTGCCGATGCGCCGGGCGACGATGCCCGCCTCGGTGGCCAGTCCGATGGCGGTGTTCAGCTGCCCGCCGTGGTAGGCCACCTGACTGCGACCGAGCAGCAGTTGGCACAGCCCGTCGTCGCGGTGTGAGGCGCGGACGAGCGTCAGCCCTCGGTCGAGGTGCCGCACCGCGTCGGCCTGCCGTTCGAGGTACAACTCGCTCAGGCCGAGTGCGGTGAGGCAGTCGGGGTGGTCCCGTACGTCCCGGTCCGGCAGCGAGTCGACGATCCGGGTGCCGGCATCGAGCAGACCCCGGGCGTCGTCGAGTGCGCCGTCGTGTGCGGCGGCCAGACTGCGGACGGCCAGCAGGCCGGCCCGGTCCGCACCGGAGCCGCCGAGATCTCCGCCGAGCACGTCGGGCAGCCCGGTCATGGGGCGACCGGCCAGGATGCCGGCGACGCCGATCTCGGTGGCGAGGCGGTAGCCGTCGCTGGGTCCGGCACCGGTCGGCAGGGCGGCCAGCTCCCGCCGGCTGATGGCCGCCGCCTCCGCGTAGTTGCCGAGCAGACGTTCCACGCGCGCCCAGAGCGCTACTACCTGCGCCCGTCGTCCTACCGGGTCGGCGGGGAACAGCGGCACGATCTCCTGGAGCAGGGCCCTGCTCTCGGCCAGGTCGCCCGCCTCCCCGGTGATCTCGGCCAGCGCGAGTGACACGTCCTGGCGACGTTGCGTCAGACCGGCCGTCGGGCGCAGCGCGCGCAACGCCAGCCGCAGCCAGCGGATGGCCAGGTCGGGCGTCTCGCGCCGGACCTCCTGCGCGGCTCGGCAGAGCACGTTGACGCAGCGGTCGGCCCAGCGGGCGTTCGGCAGGGCGAGCAGGCGCTCCGCGTAGCGGGCCCGATCCGCGGGTGGCGCGCCCAGATAGACCAGCGCGGTGAGCGCTCGCGCACACGCCTCCACCTGCCACTGCGAGTCGGTGTCCTGGGCGACCGCCATCCGCAGCACCGGGTGCCGGAATGTGAACCGTCCGGTGCCGGGGACGCGGCGGATCAGGTCGAGCCGGGCCAACCGCCAGCAGGCCTCGACCGCCGGTGACGCCGGGACCTGCGCGACCTCGGCGAGCAGGTCCGCGGTGAAGGGCGCATCAACGATCGCCCCGGCCCGTAGACAGGCCAGCTCGACGGGGGGAAGGTCCGTCCACTCGCGGCGCAGCACGGCGATCGCCGCGTCGGACAGCTGGGCACCCTGTGCTTCCCGGATCGGGTCCGGGCTGCTGGAGGTGGAGTCGCTCGGCAGCACAGCCAGGTAGCCGGGGTTGCCGCCGGTCAGGTCGTACCGGGCGCGCAGCTCCACCTCGTCGACGTGGGGGTGCAGGAGCGCGACCTCAGCGAGGCTGAGAGGGCGGAGCTCGATCCGGTCGTGTGGCGGCGGCTTCACATCGGCGTGCTCGTCGGGATCTGGTGGACCGAACGGCATCGGGGTGGCCATCTGCCGCGGGCGGTAGATGAGCACGAGCAACACCGAGGCGGGCACCGGATATCGAAGGAGGTGGGTGATCAGGCCGGTGGAGGATGCATCCGCCCAGTGCAGGTCGTCGAGGACCAGCACCAGACCGTCCCGGGCAGCCAGGCCGATCAGCCGGCGCGCCAACTGGTAGGTCCGGAACCGCCTGGCGTCCGACACCCGTCCTGGCGCCGCTGGCACCGCGGTGGCGGATTCCGCCCAGGTCTCCGCGGTGGACCGCCCGGCACGCGGCCCACGTCGGAGTGACTGCCCCTGCGTGAAGGCGTGTCGGAACACGTGGAAGGGAACTCCTCGCTCATCCGGCGAGCAGGTCCCGACGGCCCAGGGGACGGTGGGGGCGCACCGCTCCAGGGCCTCGTGGACGAACCGGGTCTTGCCGATGCCCGGCTCCCCGACGATTTCGCAGACCAATTGCCGGCCACGGCTCAGCACGACTGCCTGGGCTCTGCCTATGCGTGCCAACTGTGCTCGTCGCCCGACGAAGCGCGGGCCCGATGCGCTTTCCAGCCCAGGTGTCAGCACGCAGACCATACGCCTTCCGGCACTCTCAATGGGAATTGTTCGCACTATACCTGAGCACCGTCACATGTCGAAACATGCCGGCCCCCTATTCAACAGGGGGGCGAGACGCAGGTTCTTTTCGACATCGCATCACAATCCGCAGAAAAGGACCGGTCACCAGAAGCGCGGAACGATGTCCCTGAAACCCAATAAATCACCCGCCACGTCCGATGCCTGACGGCCGACGATTCCCAGGTCACTGCTGGGCTCCCGGAGGCTTCAGCCAGGACACCGACTATTTATTGGAGGGTCGCACCCAATCTGATATCACCACGAACATGGCCGCCTATATCGGATCACCCGAAGCGGTCACATTTCTACCGTGAGCTCCGATCGGACGGCTCAGCGCCACCTGATGAACCGCCGGCGACGGTGCCCACGACGACAAATGATTGGATCCCACCTCCCGGGAATTTGCCACCTGCCACCGATCGTCAACATGCGAACAGCAACATGCATCCGCGACAGTGCTCAAGGTGGAAAGACCGCAGGCGTCCGGTCTGAACAACCATCGCCCGAGGTGGCCGCCACGTTTCGTCGCAACGTCGAGGACGTACTCGACCCGACGACCGCGACGCGGTGGTGGCCGGGCTCCTCGACGGTGCTGGCGGCGACACCCTGTCGCGCGTGGCTGCCGAGGTGATCGGCCGGACCTGGTCAAGCGCCAGCTCACCGCGCCCGCGCCGGACGTGGCCTGGTGCGGCGACATGACTGAGATCGTCACGCAGGAGGGCAAGCTCTACCTCGCCACCGTCATCGACCTGTACTCCCGGCACATCCTCGGCTACGCCATGGGCGACCGGCACGACGCCGGCCTGGTCGTCGCCGCGTTGAACATGGCTGCGGTCACCCGCGGCGGCAACGTCGAAGGGGTGATCTTCCACAGCGACAGGGGCAGCGAATACTGCTCGGCCGACTTCGCCCGGGCGTGCGCCCGCTGGAAGGTACGCCAGTCGATGGGCCGGGTCGGTTCGTGCTTCGACAACGCCGTCGCTGAGGCCACCTTCTCCACCATCAAGGTCGAGTACGTCCACCGCCACCAGTTCCGCACCCGTACCGAGGCCCGGCTGAAGATCGCCACCTGGATCACCGACTTCTACAACCGGCGCCGCCGCCACTCCGTCTGCGACGGACGCTCGCCCATCGACTACGAACGATCAGAGGCCCGCGCCCTGGAGGCCCAGGCCGCATAACGGAGCCCTCCACGATTCCAGGGGATTGACAGGGCGGTTGCTCCCCTGCAGGGGACCGCTCCATGGTCGATTGGCTGGTCGTCGCGGACGGCGACGAGGTGGAAGGCGGTGTAGGCGCAACTCCACGCTGTCTCCCCCTCCAGGTTGAGCGCATAGCAGTCGGCGATCGAAGGCAAATCCGCTCGGTGCGGGTAGACCCAGGTGGGTTCGAGGTCAAGCGTGAACCTGGCCAGTCCGTGACCTTGCGGGCCGTGACCGTGGTAACCGAACTACGCCGGCCGATCACCACCCGTCAGACCCGACCAGTCCAACCCTGCCCTAAACCAGCAGGCCGTACACAATGGACAGGTTTCGCCCTCCAGCCGCCCGATGGCGGATAGCCACGGGCGGATCGACAGGCGATGTACTGAGCCCTTCCGTGCAACTGCACGGACAAGCGGGGCCGCACCATCGAGCAGGCCGAGACAGCAAGCCCTGGCTGGCCCACGTCGCGAACCAGCCAGGTCACGATCTCCGAGGAGTGGCTTCAGGCCCAGAACAGGATGTCGCCGAGATTCTGCTGATCACTGAGGGGCTGGCGGGCTGGGCTTGAAGCACCGTCGAGGCTCGTGGTGTACCAGCCAGTGGAGTCGTTGATCGCCACCTGCTTTCTGTCGGGAGCGGGCAGGACCGTCGCTAGTGCGTTGTCCATGAACGTTCACCGGGTCGGGGACACGCCGGGCGGCGTGCGTTCGGATGAGGTGGTGAGGGGTTCACTCTCGACGGCGGTGATGTAGATCGTTGAGAGTGAGGTGGGTGGATTGGCCGAGCCGGTACGGGCACGGCGGTTGACGCAGGACGAGGGCCG
>NZ_JBIAZG010000026.1:0-35793 GCF_042898885.1 Micromonospora sp. NPDC000316 | reverse complement strand
CTACCCACCCCCCCCCCGCGGTTTGTTAACCCATGTGGGGGGGGTGGGCCGCGCCCCCCCCCCACCAAAAAAAAACCCCGCCGGGCCCCCCCCCCGGGGGGCCCCCCCTCGACTGCGTGGCGCCATTGGTGGCGCAATCAGGAAGGATGTACCTGTGAGTTCAGGACCGCAGGGCGGAGATCGTCCCCGTCGTAACGAAGACCGCACCGAGGGCTCCGGCGGGCGCGACCGCGGTGCGCGGCGCGATGACCGGCCCCCGTACCGGGGTGACCGCGACAGCGCCGGTGGCAACCGAGGCGGATACGCCGGCGGTTCCCGTGGCGGTGACCGGGACAGCTCGCGGTCCGGTGCCCCACGTGAGGGTGGTTTCCGTGGCGGCGACCGTGACGGTTCGCGCTCGGGTGCTCCCCGCGAGGGCGGTTTCCGTGGCGGCGACCGTGACGGTTCGCGCTCGGGTGCGCCGCGTGAGGGCGGTTTCCGCGGCGGTGATCGCCGTGAGGGTGGCTATCAGGGTGGCGGCGACCGTGGTCGTTCCGGTGCTCCCCGTGAGGGTGGCTTCCGCGGCGGTGACCGCCGCGAGGGCGGTTACCAGGGTGGCGGCGACCGTGACGGCTCGCGCTCGGGCGCGCCGCGCGAGGGTGGTTTCCGCGGCGGCGATCGTCGTGAGGGTGGTTACCAGGGTGGCTCCCGGCCTGGTGCTCCGCGCGAGGGTGGCTTCCGCGGCGGTGACCGCGACGGTGGCTTCCGTGGTGGTGACCGCCGTGAAGGTGGTTTCCGTGGCGGTGACCGCGATGGTTCGCGCTCGCCGCGCGAGGGTGGCTACCAGGGCGGTGACCGTCGCGAGGGTGGTTACCAGGGTGGCGGCGACCGTGGTCGTTCCGGCCCGCCCCGCGAAGGTGGTTTCCGTGGCGGCGACCGCGATGGTTCGCGCTCGGGTGCTCCGCGTGAGGGTGGCTTCCGGGGCGGTGCTCCCCGTGAGGGTGGTTACCAGGGTGGCGGCGACCGTGGTCGTTCCGGTCCGCCCCGCGAGGGTGGCTTCCGTGGCGGCGACCGCGAGGGTGGCTTCCGGGGCGGCGACCGCGAAGGTGGCTTCCGTGGCGGCGACCGCCGTGAGGGCGGTTACCAAGGTGGCTCCCGGCCTGGTGCTCCGCGCGAGGGTGGCTTCCGTGGTGGCGACCGCGATGGCGGCTTCCGTGGTGGTGACCGTCGTGAGGGCGGTTTCCGGGGCGGTGACCGCGATGGCGGCTTCCGTGGTGGCGACCGTGATGGTTCGCGTTCGGGTGCTCCCCGTGAAGGTGGCTTCCGGGGCGGCGATCGTCGCGAGGGTGGCTACCAGGGCGGCGACCGTCGTGAGGGCGGTTACCAGGGTGGCGGCGACCGTGGCCGTTCCGGTCCGCCCCGCGAGGGCGGCTTCCGGGGCGGTGACCGCGACGGCTCCCGCGCTCCGCGTGAGGGTGGCTTCCGGGGTGGCGACCGCGATGGCGGCTTCCGGGGCGGCGATCGTCGCGAGGGTGGCCACCAGGGTGGTGACCGTCGTGAGGGTGGTTACCAGGGTGGCGGCGACCGTGGCCGTTCCGGCCCGCCCCGCGAAGGTGGCTTCCGTGGCGGTGACCGCGACGGTGGCTTCCGTGGTGGCGACCGTGATGGTTCGCGTTCGGGTGCTCCCCGTGAAGGTGGCTTCCGGGGCGGCGATCGTCGCGAGGGTGGCTACCAGGGCGGCGACCGTCGTGAGGGCGGTTACCAGGGTGGCGGCGACCGTGGCCGTTCCGGTCCGCCCCGCGAGGGCGGCTTCCGGGGCGGCGACCGCGAAGGCGGATTCCGTGGCGGTGACCGCCGCGAGGGCGGTTTCCGCAGCGGGGATCGCGACGACCGGCCGCGTCGCGAGGGTGACTTCCGCCGCGACGACCGTGGCGCGGGCTCCGAGTCGCCCGAGGGCGGTCGCAGTTCGGCCCCGGCGTTGCCGGACGACATCCTCGCCACGGACCTCGACAAGGACGTCCGCGCTGAGCTGCTCTCGTTGAACAAGCCGGTCGCCGAGACGGTGGCCCGGCACCTGGTCGCCACTGGCCAGCTCATCGACGAGGACCCGGCCGAGGCGCTGGCGCACGCGCTGGCCGCCCGTCGGCTCGCGTCGCGCATCTCCGCCGTTCGTGAGGCGGTCGGCCTGGCCGCGTACCACGCGGGGGAGTGGCAGACGGCGATCGCCGAGCTGCGCACGTACCACCGGATGAGTGGATTGCAGAGCCACCTGGCGGTGCTCGCGGACTGTGAGCGCGCTCTGGGTCGTCCGGAGCGGGCCATCGACCTGTTCCGTGGCGCCGACCGGGAGAAGCTGGACCAGGCCGTCGCGATCGAGCTGTTGATCGTCGCCGCCGGCGCCCGAGGCGACCTCGGCCAGAAGGACGCCGCCGTGGCGATGCTCCAGGTCCCGGACCTCACCAGTGAGGCGACGGTGCCGTGGACGGCGCGGCTGCGTTACGCGTACGCCGACGCGCTGCTCGCGGTGGGCCGGCGCGAGGAGGCCCGCGAGTGGTTCTCCCGCGCCGCCGACGTGGACACCGAGGGCGAGACCGACGCCGCCGAGCGGCTGCTGGAACTCGACGGCGTGGTCATCGAGGGCGACGACGAGGACGAGGCGGTCGAGGAGACGGTGTCCGGTCCGGGTACCCCCGGCGCGGTGCCGACCCAGCCCGACACCGAGCTGACCGCGGACGACGACGAAGACGACGACGACGACGAAGACGACGAAGACGACGAAGACGACGAAGACGAAGACGACGACGAAGACGACGACGACGAAGACGACGACGACGAAGACGACGACGACGAAGACGCGGACGACGCGGAGGCCGAGCCGGCTGCCGCCGATCGGACTCCGGCCGTTGCCGACGGCGACGCCGTGAACGCCGACGCGACAGCCCCGGCGCGGGGCGACGAGTCGGAGTCGACGCAGCGGTGAGTACGGACGCCGGGGAGCGGCTGGTCGACGGGTACACCCTTGTCGTTTTCGACTTGGACGGGGTGATCTACCTGATCGACCGGCCGATCCCCGGCGCGGTCGACGCGGTGGCCCGCCTGCACGCCGAGGGGCGGGCGGTGGCATACGCCACAAACAACGCCTCCCGGCGGTCCAGCGACGTCGCCGACCTGCTCACCGGGATGGGTGTGCCGGCCCGGCCGGAGGAGGTGCTCACCTCCGCTGCTGCCGCCGCCGAGTTGCTGCGTGACCGGCTGCCCGCAGGCGCGCCGGTTCTGGTGGTCGGCGCGGAGGCGCTGCGTGCCGAGTTGCGCGCGGTCGGGTTGACCCCGGTCACCCGTGCCGACGAGAAGCCGGCCGCAGTGGTGCAGGGCTACGGCCCGCAGGTCGGCTGGGCCGAGCTGGCCGAGGCGTCGGTCGCGGTGCGGGAGGGCGCTATCTGGGTCGCCACCAACACCGACCGGACCCTGCCCAGCGCGCGCGGACCGCTGCCGGGCAACGGCTCGCTTGTCGCCGTGCTGCGCACCGCGTTGGAGCGGGACCCCGACCTGGTGGTCGGCAAGCCGGAGTCGGCGCTGTTCGAGACCGCTGCCCGGCGCGGTGACGGCGGGCGGACACTGGTCGTGGGGGACCGGCTGGACACCGACATCGAGGGCGCCCGTCGCGCTGGGCTGGACAGCCTGCTCGTGCTCACCGGTGTCAGCGGCGTACCCGAGTTGCTCGCCGCCGAGCCGGAGCGGCGGCCTACGTACGTCGCGCGGGACCTTGCGGGGCTCTTCGACCCGGCCGCCGCCGTGCGGGTGCCGGGCACGACGGACGCCGGCGGTTGGTCCGTGACGGACCACGGCGGGGCGCTGGAGCTGGCTGGTTCGGGCCGGTCGCTTGACGCGCTGGCCGCGCTCTGCGCGGCGGCCTGGTCGGCCTCGGCGCTGCCGACGATCCGCCCTGTGGGGCCGGACGCGGCGCGAGCGCTGGAGAGCTTCGGGCTGCCGACCGGCGAGTGACGAGGGTTGCTCGTCAGAGCAGTTTGCGCAGCTTCATCAGATCGAACGGATTGGCCTTGATCGACACCCGGCGGGAGGTGACCGCCTTGGTGACGTCCAGGTCGCCACGGACCAGGGCGAGCAGGTCGTCGCTGGACGTGCTCAGCGCGATCTTGGCCTTGGGGTCGTCGCCGTCGGCCAGCTCGACGAGCCGGCCGCCGCTGATGCGCCCGTGGAAGGCCGTGTCAAGGTCGGTGATGCGGCAGGCAAGCGTCCGCTCCAGGTCGACCTTCTCGCGCACCGTCTCGGCGTTGCGATCGAGACGGGTGGCCAGGTCCTGCAACGCCTGCCGGCACTCGTCAACGCTGGCCACATCTCCCCCTCGCCGATCACCATGCCGTCCCCGGCACCGTACCGCACGGGACAGTCCGTGGTCCCCGGTAGCGTGACACCTGCACACCCCGCCCGATGGAAGGACTCAGGCATGCAGGACGCGTGGCGCGCCTACCTCGAACTGGCCATGGGCCTGGCGGAGACGCCCCGGAAGAAAGCCCAGGACGCGGCGCGGCGCCTCGTCGACTCCGGCGGCGCGACCGCCGCCCAACTCCAGGCCCTCGGGGAGGAACTGGTCGCCACCGGCGCGGCCAACCGGGAGGCGTTGACCAAGCTGGTCCGCTTCGAGGTCGAACGGGCCCTGGGCGCTGTCGGTCTGGCCACCGCCGACGAGGTGGCCGAGCTGACCCGACGGGTCCGTGACCTGGAACGGCAACTGCGCGAGGCGCGAGCCACCGAGCCGGCACCGACGCCAGCCAGCGGGTCCGTTGCCGAGCCTCCCGCCGGCCCCACACCTCAGCCCGATCCGACCCGCGCGGCGCAGCCGGGCACCGGCTTGGTGCCCTCGGATGGCCCGGCCGGCGCGCCGGTCTCCGCGCCGGTGGCCAAGAAGGCCGTCGCCAAGAAGGCGGTCGCGAAGAAGGCCGTCGCCAAGAAGGCTGTCATGAAGAAGCCGCCGGCGACGATCAGCACCACCGACGACACCCCGACCCCAGCGGTCATGCCGGCAAAGAAGGCGGTCCGCAAGCGGCGTCCGGCCGGTGACGCGTGAGCGACGGCGCCCGCCCCGGGCCGCCGCCCGGCATCCGTCCGGGGCCGCCGGCAGCCGCCCGGCCCGGCCCGCCACCCGGCGCGCCGTACGCCACACGCCCGGCCCCGCCCTCGGGCGCCCGCCCCGGTCCGCCGGACCTCGGGGAGGCCGGGGACGACTCGGCCCGGCACCCGGCGGTGGAAGCCGCCGTGCGGGCCATGGACAACGCGGCGACGCTCGCCCCGGCCGACCAGATCGCGCAGTACGAGGCGACCTACGAGACGCTGCGGGAAACCCTCGCCACCATCGACCAGACCTGAGCGGAACGACCAGGCCTGACAGACCGGAGAACCACCCATGGCACGTCGCAACCGGCTGGACGCCGAACTCGTCCGCCGCGGTCTGGCCCGCTCGCGTGAGCAGGCCGCCGCGTTGGTGGAGGCTGGCCGGGTCCAGCTGCGCGGGGTGCGGGCGCGCAAGGCCGCCGCGATGGTCGACCCCGCGGATCCACTGCTTGTCACCGGGGCCGACCCGACCGAGGAGTACGTCTCTCGGGGCGGCCACAAACTCGTCGGCGCGTTGGCGGCATTCGGCCCCCAAGGGCTGCGCGTCGCCGGCCGGCGCTGCCTGGACGCCGGCGCGTCGACAGGCGGCTTCACCGACGTGCTGCTGCGCGCCGACGCCGCCGAGGTGGTGGCCGTGGACGTCGGCTACGGGCAGCTTGCCTGGTCGTTGCGCACCGACGAGCGGGTCCGGGTGTTGGAACGCACAAACGTCCGTACCCTCGAACCGGACGCGATCGGCGGGCCGGTCGACCTCACGGTGGCCGACCTGTCGTTCATCTCGTTGCGGCTGGTGCTGCCGGCGTTGGCCGGCTGCACCCGCGACGACGGTGACCTGGCGCTGATGGTGAAGCCGCAGTTCGAGGTCGGCAAGGACCGGGTCGGCGCCGGCGGTGTGGTCCGCGATCCGGCGTTGCGCGCCGAGGCGGTGCTCGACGTGGCCGCCGCGGCGGCGCAGCTCGGTCTCGGCTTGGCCGACGTGGCGGCGAGCCCGCTGCCCGGGCCGAGCGGCAACGTGGAGTTCTTCGTATGGTTGCGCCGAGGCGCGCCACCGGCCGACCCGCAGCGGGTGCGGGCCGTGGTGGCGGCCGGGCCGGACGGCCTGGCGGCCGGCGACAAGCCGGACGTGGCGGCGGAGGAGGTTCCAGGGTGAACGAGTGGAGCGAGCGTCCCGCCACGGTGCGCGGGACGCGCCGCCGTGGCGGGACGACGACTGTGGCGGGCCGCCCGGTCGCGCACGGGTGGTCGGGCCGATGAGCCGGACCGCGCTGCTGGTGACCCACACCGGCCGTCGACGCAGCACCGAGCACGCCCGGTCGGTCGCGGCCGACCTGATAGCCGCCGGCTTCGAGGTGCGGGTGGTCGCCGAGGAAGCCGACGACCTCGACCTGCCCGGTGTCCTTCCGGTCGTCGGGCCGGAGGCCGCCGAGGGCGCCGAGATCGTCTTCGCGCTCGGTGGGGACGGCACCTTCCTGCGCGCCGCCGAGCTGGCCCGCCCGGCGAAGGTGCCGCTGCTCGGCATCAACCTCGGCAAGGTCGGCTTCCTGGCCGAGGCGGAGATCAACGACCTGGACACCGCTGTCCGTGACGTCGTCGAGCGCAACTACACGGTGAACGAGCGGCTCACCCTTGACGTCACCGCCGAATTCGATGGCGGCCCGACAATCGAGTCCTGGGCGCTCAACGAGATAAGCGTCGAGAAGGGCGAGCGCGCCCAGATGCTCGAGCTGCTCGTCGACGTGGACGGGCGACCGCTGTCGCGCTACGGCTGCGACGGCGTGGTCTGCGCGACACCCACCGGCTCCACCGCGTACGCGTTCTCCGGTGGAGGGCCGGTGGTCTGGCCGGAGGTGGAGGCGCTGCTGCTGGTGCCGATCAGCGCGCACGCGTTGTTCAGCCGCCCGCTGGTCACCGCCCCCACGTCCACATTCGTCATCACCGTCGACCCGTTCACCACCCTCGCCGTGCTGTGCTGCGACGGCCGGCGGGTCTACGACCTGCCGCCCGGCGCCCGGGTGACGGTGCGGCGGGGCACCCTGCCGGTGCGCATCGTGCGGTTGCAGCCGCGCCCGTTCACCGACCGGCTGGTCGCCAAGTTCGGGCTGCCCGTGCACGGGTGGCGCGGCAGCCGCCAGTAACCGTCTGGCACACAGTCGGTGCACGGCGATTGTCCACCTGGCGCCATGTCGCCGCTGCGGCGGCCGACGGCTTGTGACCTGGTGCTGCGTCGCGTCGCAGGCTCCGATCGGTCCTCGTCTACGGAGGGCGGGCCCCCGGAGTGAAGGAGCGCGTCGCATGCACTGGGTCCCCTGCGGGCTCGCCGGCTGGTCAACTGTCACCCCTCGCGTCTACTGTCGGGTGCTGTGCTGGAAGAGCTGCGTATCACCGGACTCGGCGTCATCGAGGACACCACGCTGTCGTTGACCGGCGGGATGAACGTCATCACCGGCGAGACCGGTGCGGGCAAGACGATGGTGGTGACAGGCCTCGGTCTGCTCTTCGGCGGTCGGGCCGACGCCGGGCGGGTCCGTGCCCAGCCGGGCCGGGCGGTGGTGGAGGGGCGGCTGCGCCTGCGGGGCCGGGTCGCCGACGCCGTACACGCACGGATCATCGACGCCGGTGGCGAGCCCGACGAGGACGGTTCGTTGCTGTTGAGCCGCACGGTGACCGTGGAGGGCCGCTCACGTGCCCACGTCGGCGGCCGGAGCATGCCGGTGTCGATGCTGGGCGAGGTCGGCGAGCAGGCGGTGGCCGTGCACGGCCAGTCCGACCAGCTGCGGCTGCTGCGCCCGGCCGAGCAGCGGGCCGCACTCGACCGGTTCGCCGGCCCGACGCACGAGAAGCTGCTCGACGCGCTGCGCGAGGCGTACACCGGGTGGCGGCGGGTGGTCGACGACCTGGCCGACCGGCGGCGCAACGCCCGCGAGCGCAACCAGGAGGCCGACCTGCTGCGGCTCGGCCTCGACGAGATCACCCGGGTCGATCCGCAGCCCGGTGAGGACGACGACCTGAAGACCGAGGCGCAGCGGCTGGAGCACGCCGAGGGCCTGCGCACGGCCGCGCAGGTGGCCCAGCAGTGCGTGGCGGGCGGCGCGGACGCCGCCGACGAGATACCTGACGCTGCGGCGTTGCTCGGCACCGCCCGGCGCACCCTGGAGGCCCAGGCCGGCACCGATCCGGCGCTTGGTGAGTTGGCGGCCCGTCTGGAGGAGGCGGCCACGCTCGTCACGGACGTCTCGGCGGAGCTGTCCGCGTACCTGGCGACGCTGGACGCGGACCCGGCCCGGTTGCAGCACGTCTACGAGCGGCGGGCCGCGTTGCGCACGTTGACCCGCAAGTACGCCGACGACGTCGACGGGGTGGTCGCCTGGGCCGAGCGGGCCCGCACCCGGCTGTCCGATCTGGACACGTCTGACGACCTGCTCGACGAGTTGGCCGCCGAGGGGCAGCGGCTGGCCGTCGAGGTGGCCGACCTGGCGTCGCGGGTGTCCGCGTCCCGGCGGGAGGCGGCGGTCCGCTTCGCCGACCAGGTGACCGTGGAACTGGCCGGGCTGGCCATGCCGCACGCCCGGATCGAGGTGGCGGTGCTGCCCCGGCCGGCCGGGCGGGCCGAGCCGACCCTCACTGTCAACGGCGTCGAGGTGGGTGTCGCCCCGGACGGCGGCGACGAGGTGGAGTTGCGGTTGCTGGCCCACCCGGGCGCGCCGTCGTTGCCGTTGCAGCGTGGCGCCTCGGGCGGTGAGCTGTCCCGGGTGATGCTCGCGATCGAGGTGGTGTTCGCCGGTTCGGGTGGCCCGCCCACACTTGTGTTCGACGAGGTCGACGCCGGCGTCGGCGGCCAGGCGGCCGTGGAGATCGGCCGCCGGCTGGCCCGGCTGGCCCGCAGCCACCAGGTGCTCGTCGTCACCCACCTGCCGCAGGTGGCGGCGTTCGCCGACCGGCATCTCGTGGTGGCGAAGGACACTGGCGGCGCGGTGACCACAAGCGGCGTCCGTGTGGTGGAGGACACCGAACGCGCCCGGGAGTTGGCCCGGATGCTCGCCGGTTTACCCGACTCCGATCTGGGTATCGCCCACGCGGAGGAGCTTCTGGCCGTCGCGGCGAAGGAAAGGCGGTTGTGACACCGCGTATTGTGAGCGCAAGCACACCGGCTTGTGCCGGTGTGTGCTTCCCTGGGTAGGCGGCCCTGCTCAGGCATGTCGCGACAGAAAAGCCTGCCTCACATGCCAGGATGGTCACGATGCGTCTACCCACGTTGCGCCGGAACCGAAACACGGAGCCGGGCCGAGTCCTCGGCACCGCTCGCCTCGACCGCCGGACCAAGCGCCTGGTCGGCCGGCTGCGTCCGGGTGACATCGCGGTCATCGACCACGTCGACCTGGACCGGGTGGCGGCCGACTCGTTGGTCGCGGTCGGTGTCGGGGCCGTGCTCAACGCCAAGCCGTCGGTCTCCGGCCGTTACCCCAACCTCGGGCCGGAGGTGTTGGTCGCCGCCGGCATTCCGCTCCTGGACGACCTGGGGGAGGGCGTCTTCGAGCGGATCCGCGAGGGCGACCAGGTCCGCATCGAGGGCAACACGGTGTACGCCGGTGACGAGCCGGTGGCGCACGGCACCCTGCAGGACGCCGAGTCGGTCGCCAAGGCGATGTCCGACGCCCGGGAAGGGCTGTCGGTGCAGTTGGAGGCGTTCGCCGCCAACACGATGGACTACCTCCGTCAGGAACGTGACCTGCTGCTCGACGGCGTGGGCGTTCCCGACATCGAAACCCAGATGCAGGGTCGGCACTGCCTGATCGTGGTGCGCGGCTACGACTACAAGGCCGACCTGGACGTGCTGCGCCCGTACATCCGGGAGTTCAAGCCGGTGCTGATCGGCGTGGACGGCGGCGCGGACGCGCTTGTCGAGGCCGGCTACACCCCCGACGTGATCATCGGGGACATGGATTCGGTCACCGACGACGTGCTGCGCTGCGGCGCCGAGGTGATCGTGCACGCCTACCCGGACGGGCGGGCGCCCGGCCTGCCCCGGGTCAACGGCCTCGGCGTGCCGGCGATCACCTTCCCGGCCGCGGCGACAAGCGAGGACCTGGCCATGCTGCTGGCCGACGAGAAGGGCGCCTCCCTGCTGGTCGCGGTCGGCACCCACGCCACGCTCGTCGAATTCCTCGACAAGGGTCGCGGCGGCATGGCCTCGACGTTCCTGACCCGGCTGAAGGTCGGCGGCAAGCTTGTCGATGCCAAGGGCGTGAGCCGGCTCTACCGGCAGAGCATCTCCGGGTCGTCGCTGCTGCTGCTCGTGCTCTCGGCGATCGCGGCGATGGCCTCGGCGGTGGCCGTCTCCACAGTCGGTAAGGCGTACCTGGGCGTGGTCGCCGAGTGGTGGGACAATTTCGTGTTCCAGCTGTACCGGCTCTTCTAGTTCCCGACCGATCAAGAGGCTGCAAGCGTGATCAACTTCCGCTACCACGTGGTGTCCCTCACCGCGGTGTTCCTGGCTCTGGCGATCGGGCTCGTGGTCGGCACAGCCGCCCTCAACGGCCCGGTCGCCGACTCACTCAAAGAGCAGGTCACCGGGCTGCGCAAGGACAACCAGCAGTTGCGCCAGCAGGTCAACAGCATGGAGAAGCAGCTCGCGCTGGAGGAGGAGTTCGCCGAGCAGGTGTCCCAGGTCGTCCTCCCGGGCATGCTCACCGGCCGCCGCGTGGTGGTGCTCAGTCTCCCCAACGGCCGTGACCACACCGAGGGTGTGCTCAAGAAGATCCAGTCGGCTGGCGCCACCATCACCGGCCGCGTGGACCTGCAGGACAAGTTCATCAACCCGGACAACAACTCCAACCTGCTGGAATTGGCCGTCACCGCCGCCCGTCCGACCGCGCAGACCACCGGGCTGCCCGGCAACGGGCACGGCGTGGAGACATCCAGCGCGCTGCTGGCAAGCGTCCTGCTGGACCGGCCGCAGGGCACCGCGCCGGTCAGCGACGCCGACCGGCGGGCGGTGCTCGCCGCGTACAACAACGCCGGTTATCTGACCACCGACAGCAACAAGGTCACCGGGCCGGCGGAGGCCGTCGTCGTGGTCAGCGGCCAGCCGTACGTTGACAAGGACTCCGAGCGGCGGGACGAGTCGGTGGTCAAGATCGCCGAGCAGTTCGACCGGACCGGGGCGATCGTGGTGAGCGGCAACGGCTCGGCCGGCGGCAACGTCGTGGCAGTGGTCCGGGGCGATCCGGTGCTGTCCCAGACCATCTCCACGGTCGACAACGCCAACACCGTGCAGGGCCAGTTCGTCAGCAGCCTCGCCCTGGCGGAGCAGCTCACCGACAAGAAGGCCGGCCAGTACGGCGTCGGCGACAACGCGACGTCCGGCCTCTTGCCTAGACTGCCCCAGTGAGCGAACGACGTACCCCCGTGTCCGTAACCGACGAGGTGGCGGCGTGAAGGCCTTGGGTCGGCTGCTGATCGCCGCCGCAGGTGCCGCCGCCGCCCGGTACGCGCTGCGCGAGGTGCGTACCTCCCCGGCCGGGCCCGCGCTGGAACGCACCAATTTCCGGGGCCGGACGGTGACCCTGGCGGCCGGGCCGGCGCTCGCCGCCGGTGCGACCGCCGCTGGCGCGTTCGGTGCCTCCAGCGCCGCCTCCGGAGGGGCCGCCCTTGTGGCCGG
This sequence comes from Micromonospora sp. NPDC000316, assembly GCF_042898885.1. Lineage (NCBI taxonomy): Bacteria > Bacillati > Actinomycetota > Actinomycetes > Micromonosporales > Micromonosporaceae > Micromonospora > Micromonospora sp. NPDC000316. The sequence continues at coordinate 24,026 of NZ_JBIAZG010000026.1, read as the reverse complement.
CCTCGGTGCCGGCGGCGTCGGGCTGTACGACGACGTGGTCGGCGCCCGGCCGGAGCAGAAGGCCGCCAAGGGCTTCGCCGGTCACCTCGCCGCGCTGCGCGAGGGTCGGGTCACCGCCGGCATGGTCAAGGTCGTCGGGGTGGGCGCCGCCGGCCTGGGCGCCGCCGCGCTGCTCGCCGCTGACCCCCGGGTCGCCGCGCATCCGCGCCGGCAGCGGCACGGCGCGTTCGGCAGGAGTGTCGACGTGCTGCTCGGCGCCGGGGTGATCGCCGGCACCGCCAACCTGCTCAACCTGCTCGACCTGCGGCCCGGCCGGGCCATCAAGTCCGGGCTGCTGCTCGGCGCGCCGCTGGCCGGTGGCCCGCACGGCGGGATCGCCGCCGGTGCCGCCGGTGCCGCCGCCGGCCTGCTCCCCGACGACCTGTCCGAGGACGTGATGCTCGGCGACAGCGGCGCGAACGCGCTCGGCGCGCTGCTCGGCGTCGCGCTCGCCGCCCGCACCGGCCCGCTGGGCCGCGCCGGGCTGCTCGCCGTGCTCGCCGGGCTCACCGCCGCCAGCGAGAAGGTCAGCTTCACCGCGGTGATCCAGCGGACGCCGGGGCTGCGGGAGCTCGACGCACTGGGCCGGCGCGCCGACTGACGTGACCAGACCGGCACCCCTCGCCGGCGCCGGCCGGCTGGCCGGGGCAGCCGCGCTCATCGCCGTCCTCACCGTGCTCAGCCGGCTCGCCGGCTTCGGCCGCACCGCCGTGTTCACCTGGGTTGTCGAGCAGAGCGACCTCGGCGGCATGTACGTCATCGCGAACACGGTGCCGAACATAGTCTTCGAGATCGTCGCGGGAGGGGCGCTGGCCAGCCTCGTCGTACCGCTGCTGGCCGGGGCTGTCGCGGCGGAGGACCGGCGGGCGGTGGCGACGACCACCGGCGCCCTGCTCACCTGGACGGTGAGCCTCCTGGTTCCCCTCGCCGTGCTCGTCGTGCTGTTCGCCGACCCGATCATCTCGCTGATCAGCGAGGGACGCTCGGCGGCGGAACTCGCCGCCGGGGCCCGGATGCTGCGGGTGTTCGCCCCGCAGTTGCCGCTCTACGGGATCGGCATCGTGCTCACCGGCGTGCTCCAGGCGCACCGGCGTTTCGCCTGGCCCGTCATCGCGCCGCTGCTGTCCAGTCTCACGGTGTTCGTCGTCTACGTCGCCTTCGGTGCGACTCAGGGGCGGGGCGCGTCCGTGGCGGAGGTCAGCCGCGGCGGCGAGCTGTTCCTGTCCGCCGGCACCACCCTGGGCGTGGTCGTGCTGTCCCTGTCGTTGCTGATCCCGCTGCGCAGGCTGCGGTTGCGGCCCCGGTTCGGGTACGGCTTCACCCCGGACGCGCGGGCGCGGATCGGGGGGCTCGCCACGGCCGGCGCGGTGACCGTGGCGGCGCAGCAGGTCGCGCTGCTGGTGATCCTGAACCGTGTCTCCGGTGGCCCCACCGGCTCCCCGCAGGTGTTCAACCTGGCCCAGGCCGTTTTCCTGCTGCCGTGGGCGGTGCTCGCCGTGCCGCTGGCGGTGGCCTCCTATCCCACGCTCGCCACCGCCTCGGCCGCGGGAGACGAGGCTGGCTACCGACGGACCCTTTCGACGACGGTGCGCGGTGTGCTGCTGCTCAGTTGCCTGGGCGTCGCGGCGCTGATCGGCACCGCGCAACCTGTCGCGTCCGTCTTCTATCCGGATAATTCGGCGTCCACGGCGGCGGCCATCATGGGCTTTGCCCCCGGTCTGCTCGGCTACGGGCTATTCGCTGTCCTGTCCCGCGCGCTGTACGCGCGAGGCGACACCCGGCCGGCGACTGTGGCGATCGCGCTCGGCTGGCTGGTCGTTCCGGCCGTGGCATGGCCGTTGACCGCCCTGCTCCCCACCGCCGACCGGGTGCTCGCCGTGACGTCCGCCAACTCGGTGGGGATGCTGGTGCTCGGGGTGTTGCTGCTCGTGGCGGTGCGACGCGGCGCCGGCCGTCCGGCGTTGGCCGGTGCGGGGCGGGCCGGGGCGGCCGGTGGCCTCGCCGGTGTGCTCGCCGCGTTCGCCGGGCTGGGCCTGACACGATGGCTCGACACGCCGGGCGGCGGCACCCCGACGGTGGTGGCGGCACTCGGTCAGGGCATGCTGTCCGGGGTTCTGGTTGGGGCCGTGTTCCTCGCTGTGGTCTGGTTCGTCGACCGGCGGGACGTCCAGCCGCTGCTCGCCGGAGTACTGCAGCGTCTGTCCCGGCGGAGGCAGCGGGGCCGCGGCGGCGGGTCGACACCAGGGGCGGTGTCCTCGGAGCGGGGCGACGGGAAGGAGACGGCGACTCGATGAGTGAATCAGGTCTGCCGGCCGGCTGGTCGGGCACCGTCGCGCTGCTGCTCGCCTCCAGCACCGGCGGGGTCGGTCAGCACGTCCGCTCGGTGGCGCGCGGGCTCGTCGCCGCCGGCACCACAGTGGTGGTGTGCGGGCCGGCGGCGACCCAGGAGCAATTCGACTTCACTGGCGTCGGTGCGCGCTTCGCGCCGGTCGAGATCCCGGCCAGCCCCACCCCCGGCGACGCGCGGGCGGTGCTCGCCCTGCGGCGGGCCCTTACCGACGCCCGGGTCGACGTGGTGCACGCCCACGGCCTGCGCGCCGGGCTGGTCGCCGTGCTGGCCCGCCCCAGCGCCCCACTGATCGTCACCTGGCACAACGCGGTCCTCGCCTCCGGGCTGCGCGGCGGGGTGTCCCGGTTCGTCGAGCGGCTGGTGGCCAGGGGAGCGCGGGTGGCCCTCGGCGCCTCCACGGACCTGGTGCAGCGGGCCGCCGCGCTGGGCGCCGCCGATGCCCGGCTCGCCCCGGTCGCCGCGCCGACACTGCCCGCCCCGCGCCGCCGTCGCGCCGCCGTCCGGGCCGAGTTCGGCGTACGACCGGACCAGCCGCTGATCCTCTCGGTCGGCCGGCTGCACCCGCAGAAGCGCTACGACGTGCTTATCGACGCCGCCGCCCGCTGGCGTACACGTACCCCACCGCCGGTCGTGGTGATCGCCGGCAGCGGCCCGGCGTACCTGCCGCTGGCCGCCCGGACCTCCGCGGCCCGCGCCCCGGTGACCCTGCTCGGGCACCGCACCGACGTGGCCGACCTGCTCGCCGGCGCCGACCTCGCGGTGGTGACAAGCGACTGGGAGGCCCGGCAGCTCTTCGCCCAGGAGGCGATGCGGGCCGGCGTACCGCTTGTGGCCACCGGGGTGGGCGGCCTGCCGGAGCTGGTCGGCGACGCCGCCGCGCTGGTCCCCGCCGGTGACGTGGACGCGGTCGACGCGGCGGTACGCGCGCTGCTGGACGACCCGCAGGCGCGGGCCGAGCTGGGCCGGCGTGGCACCGAGCGGGCCGCGACGTGGCCGACCGAGGACGACACGGTGGCCGCGCTGCTGGCCCTGTACGCCGAGCTGGTGGCGGACGCCACCGGGCCGGGGGCCCCGGGCTCCGACGCGCCGATGACAGGACACCTGTGATGCTGCGTCGCCTCGCTCCCGCGCTGCTGACGGTGCTCGTGGTGGCGCTGGGCGTCCTCGGGCTGGCCGCCCGACCGCCGCAGGGCACCCCGGAGCACACGGCGGACTTCGTGGTGCTCGCCGGGGTCGCCGGTCTGCGGTGGGAGGACGTGTCCGCGCAGGACACCCCGACGCTGTGGCGGATGGCGCAGGACGGCTCGATCGGCTCGCTGTCGGTGCGGTCCGCGCACCGGCCCACCTGCCCGGTGGACGGCTGGCTGACCCTGGGCGCCGGCAGCTTCGCCGGGTGGAACGGCAGCCGAATCGCTGGCGGCTGCCCGCCCGCCGGGGTGGTCGTGGAGCAGCCGGACGGGATCGGCGCGAACCTGCCCGAGCAGGAGAGCGTGGTCCAGTACAACCAGCAGCGGCTGCCCTGGGGCACTGTTCCCGGCTCGCTGTCGGAGTCGGTGCGCTGCTCGGTCGCGGTGGGCCCCGGCGCGGCAGTGGCGGCCGCCCGACCGTTCGGCCGGGTCGACAGGTACGCCGCCGGGCTGCCGTCCGACCCGAGCGCGCTGCTCGGCTCGTGCGTGCTGAGCATCGTCGACCTCGGCACGGTGGACGGGGTCGACCCGGCGGCGCGTGCCGAGCAGGCGCGGGAGGCGGACGCGCAGTTGGCCCGGGTGCTTGCCGCCCGGCCGCCCCGGTCGCTGGTGCTGGTCGCGGGGATCTCCGACACCGAGGCGCCGTCGCGGCTGCACGTCGCGGTCGCCGACGGGCCGGGCTGGGAGCGCGGCTGGCTCACCTCGGCCAGCACCGGCCGGGACGGCTACCTGCAACTTGTCGACCTCGCGCCGACCGCGCTCGCCGCGTTGGGCCGGCCGATGCCGGAACGGCTCTTCCTCGGCCGGCCCGCCATCAGCACCGGTGAACGCACCGGCGACCTCACCGACGCGATAAACGCGCCTGCCGACGCCGACCGGGAGGCGGCCGCCCAGCGGACCGTCTCCGGTGGGTTCTTCACGCTGCTCGCCGGGGTGCAGGTGCTGCTGGCCCTGGCGGTGCTGCCGCTGCTGCGCCGGGCTCGCCCGCAGGCGGGGCCGACCGGCTCGACCCGGGTGTCCGCGCGGGTCACGGGGGTGGTGGAGGTCCTGCTGGTCGCTGCCGCGTTGACCCTGCCGGCCGCGCTGCTCGCCGACGCCGTCCCCTGGTGGCGGGGCGAGCACCCCGGTTGGATCTTCGCCGGGGTCACGGCGTTGCTGGTGGCCGGCGGCACCGCGGCGGTCCGCTTCGCCCCCGGGTACGCCAACACGCTCGGCCCGTTCGGCGCGGTGGCCGGCCTCACCACCCTCGTCGTCGGGCTTGACGTGTTCACCGGTGCCCGCCTCCAACTCAACGGCGTGGTCGGCTACTCGGCGTTGCAGGGCGGCAGGTACTCCGGGCTGAGCACGGTCGGGCTGGGGGTGTTCCTCGCCGGCGCCCTGCTGACCGGCGGTTGGCTCGCCCAACGGGTGCACCGGGGCTGGCGGCCGGCGGTGATGGTGACAGTGGGTGGCCTCGCCGTGGTGGTGGTCGGCAGCCCGTACCTGGGCGCCGACCCGGTCGGGGCGATCGCGCTGACAGCCGGGCTGAGCGTGGCCGCGGTGATCAGCGCGGGCGGCTGGCTGACCATCAGCCGCCTGGCGTGGGCCGCCATGGCCGCCCTGGCGGTCGGGATCGGCTTCGCCGTGGTGGACCTGCGCCGCCCGGCGGCCGAGCGTGGCAGCCTGGGGCGTTTCCTGTCCGCCGTGGGCGACGGCACCGGCGGGTTCACCGTGCACCGGTCCAGCACCGCCAACTTCGAAACGCTCGTGAACAGCCCGTTGACCGTGCTGGCCCTGGTCGGTGGCCTGGTGGTGTGGTTCGCCCTGCTACAGCCCTGGGGTGGGCTGATGCGGCTGTTCGGCATCTACCCGGCCGTGCGGGCCGCGCTGGCGGGCACAGCTGTCGCGGCGGTGCTCGGTGGTCTGCTCGACGGCGCGGCGCTGGACGTGGCCGGCGCCGCCGCCGCCCTGGTGGTGCCGATGGCCGCCCTGGCGTCGCTGCGGGTGCTGGGGCACGCCGCCGACCGGACCCGCCCCGGCACGGGCCGTACCCGTGATGATGGCGCCGACGACGATCGAGGCTCCGGCGGCGCAGGCCCGGCCGGCGGCGGCGACGGTCCGACGGGCGGGGGAGGGCCCCTCGGGGCCGGCCACCCGCGGCCGATCAGCGGCCCGCCCGCCGGCACACCACGGTCCGTGATGCCGCCGCCCGCTCCCGCCCCGGACGCAATGGGCGCCCCGGGCGGGCCGAACGGGCCGGACGCCCCGGACGACCTGGACGCGCCGAAGGCCCTGGACGCCCCGGGCCTGCCAGACGCCGCGGACGGGCCGGCCACGGGCGGGTCCGGTGTCGACGCGCAGCCGACTCCCGAGCGCCCGGCGGACGGCCCGACCGGGTCGACCGTGGCCCCGGCCCAGCGCGGCCCGGGCGCTCCGGCGCAGCGCGGCCCGAGCGACCCAGCGCAGCGCCTCCCGAGCGCTCCGGCGCCGCCCGCACGGGCCGACCGAGGATCGACCGAGGTTGCCGCTCCCTGACCGCCGGGCATCGTCGCGGTGGCCCAGTGGTGGCCCGATGGTGGCCCGCCCGGGGTGCGGCCTGCGAGTACCCGTCGCAGAGGTGTTACCGTGGAATCCCGTGGATCGCGTGATCACTTTGGTGGTCAAAGCACGGCGGTCTGCATGACCGCGACGGACGACACGGGAGCAGGCCTTGGCCCCATCAGCACGGACGACCAGGCACATTTTCGTCACCGGGGGCGTCGCCTCCTCGCTGGGCAAGGGCCTCACCGCCTCCAGCCTCGGCAACCTGCTGACCGCGCGCGGTCTGCGTGTGGTGATGCAGAAGCTCGACCCCTACCTCAACGTCGACCCCGGAACGATGAACCCGTTCCAGCACGGCGAGGTCTTCATTACCGAGGACGGCGCCGAGACCGACCTCGACGTCGGCCACTACGAGCGATTCCTGGACCGGGCGTTGTCCGGCAAGGCGAACGTCACCACCGGCCAGATCTACTCCGACGTGATCGCCAAGGAGCGGCGCGGCGAGTATCTCGGTGACACGGTGCAGGTCATCCCGCACATCACCAACGAGATCAAGTCGCGGATCCTGGCGATGGGCGACCCGGACGACGACGGCGTCCTGCCCGACGTGGTGATCACGGAGGTCGGTGGCACGGTCGGCGACATCGAGTCGCTGCCGTTCCTGGAGGCGATCCGCCAGGTCCGTCACGACCTGGGCCGGGACAACTGCTTCTACCTGCACGTGTCGCTGGTGCCCTACTTGGCGCCGTCGGGTGAGCTGAAGACCAAGCCGACCCAGCACTCTGTGGCGCAGTTGCGCAACATCGGCATCCAGCCGGATGCCATCGTGCTGCGCTGCGACCGGGAGATCCCGGTGAAGCTCAAGGAGAAGCTGTCGCTCTACTGCGACGTGGACACCGAGGCGGTCGTCGCCGCTCCGGACGCGCCGAGCATCTACGACATTCCGAAGGTGCTGCACCGTGAGGGGCTCGACGCGTACGTGGTGCGCCGGCTCGGGCTGTCGTTCCGGGACGTGGACTGGGCCAGCTGGGACGACCTGCTGGAGCGGGTGCACCGGCCCCGGCACACGGTGACCGTCGCGGTGGTGGGCAAGTACGTCGACCTGCCCGACGCGTACCTGTCGGTGAGCGAGGCGATCCGGGCGGCCGGTTTCGGTCACCGGGCCCGGGTGCAGCTGCGCTGGGTGCCCAGCGACGAGTGCGTCACCCCGGCCGGTGCTGCGGCGGCCCTGGCCGGTGTGGACGGCATCGTCATCCCCGGCGGGTTCGGTGTACGCGGCATCGAGGGCAAGATCGGCACGGCCCGGTACGCGCGGGAGAACGGCATCCCGCTGCTCGGTCTCTGCCTCGGCCTGCAGTGCATGACCATCGACGTGGCCCGGCACCTGGCCGGTCTGGACGGCGCCAACTCGTTGGAGTTCGACGAGCAGGCCACGCACCCGGTGATTGCCACGATGGCCGACCAGGAGGACATCGTCGCCGGCAAGGGTGACCTGGGCGGCACCATGCGGCTCGGGGCGTACCCGGCCACGTTGACCAAGGGTTCGATCGTCGCCGAGGCGTACGGCAGCACCGACATCAGCGAGCGGCACCGGCACCGGTACGAGGTCAACAACGCCTACCGGGACGCGCTGACCAAGGCGGGTCTGCACATCTCCGGGACCTCGCCGGACGGTCGGCTCGTCGAGTTCGTCGAGCTGGACCGGAGTCTGCACCCGTTCTTCGTGGCCACGCAGGCGCATCCGGAGCTGAAGAGCCGCCCCACCCGGCCGCACCCGCTGTTCGCCTCGTTCGTGAAGGCCGCTGTGGCGTACTCGCAGGCCGACCAGTTGCCGGTCGACCTGGACCCGGCGACGGAGGCCCCGTCGGCGCGCAAGGCCGCCCGCAACGGTGCGTCGACGACTGCCGGTTCGGCGTCGTGAGCGAGCGCGCCGGCGGGGTGACCGCGTGAGTGCCGTCGAGCACCGCTACGAGGTGCGTTCCCGCGAGGAGCATTACCGGGGGCGGATCTTCGACGTGGTCAGCGAGGAGGTGACCATGCCGGGCGGCGGGACCGCGCTGCGGGACCTCGTGCGGCACGTCGGGGCGGTTGCCGTGGTGGCGCTCGACGAGGCCGGGCAGGTGGTGCTGATCCGGCAGTACCGGCACCCGGTCGGGCGGCACCTGTGGGAGCTGCCGGCCGGGCTGATGGACGTCTCCGGCGAGGAGTTGCCGGCCGCCGCGCTGCGGGAGTTGGCCGAGGAGGCCGACCTCACGGCCGGGCGGATCGACGTGCTTGTCGACCTGCACAGCTCGCCGGGGTTCACCAACGAGTTGGTCCGCGTCTACCTCGCCCGGGACCTGGCCGACGTGCCGGCGGGCGAGCGCCACGAGCGCCACGACGAGGAGGCCGACCTGCAGGTCGTCCGGATCGCCCTGGACGAGGCGGTCGACATGGTCCTGGCCGGCGAGATCACCAACGCCTCGGCGGTGGCCGGTCTGCTGGCCGCGGCCCGCGCCCGCGACACCGGTTTCTCGGCACTGCGCCGGGCGGACGCGCCGCTGCCGCGCTGAGCCACCACCCCACTGAGGGGTACGAGCGAAAGGGCCCCGCGGCAAGCCGCGGGGCCCTTCGACGTTCAGGGTGGGGGATCAGTCGCGCAGCGGACGGCCCTGCGCGTCCGTGCCGCCGTTCACCAGGATCATGATGCCGTCGATGACGCCCCAGAGCGCGCCGACGCCGCAGGTCACGATGCTGACGACGAGCTGGAGAACAGCGATCTTGGTGTGTCCGGTGTAGAACCGACCGGCACCGAAGGTGCCGAGCAGGATGCCGAGGATGCCCGCGACGACCTTGCTCTTGTCGGACTGGCCCGGGGCGTACCCGGGCTGATAAGGAGGAGTGGTCATGGGCGGACACATTAGTGATCCACTCGGCCGCTGTCCGCATACACGCCCGTCAGGTGGGACGATAATGGCGAATACTGTCCTGACGGCTGAGGCGGGATCACACCGCCGGCCAACGGTCGCTGCCCTGACACACCGTCAGGACACCCGAGCACCGGATGTCACAGTGCTGGCTTTCGGTGGGGCCGGGCGCGCCTAGACTGCCGCCGACGGGACCGGTGGACCGTGGCGGCAATGGGGCCGCCGCGGCACCGAGCAGTCGGGGGAAGCAGCCCCGAAGAGAGGTGTCTGCATCGTGAAGGTCGGAATCCCACGCGAGGTCAAGAACCACGAGTACCGCGTGGCGATCACGCCCGCGGGCGTCAACGAGTTCACCCGCAGTGGCCACCAGGTCTTCGTCGAGGCCGGCGCCGGGCTCGGCTCCAGCATCACCGACGACGAGTTCGCGGCGGCGGGCGCGAAGATCCTGGCGACCGCCGACGAGGTGTGGGAGACCGCCGAGCTGGTGCTCAAGGTCAAGGAGCCGATCGCCGAGGAATACCACCGGATGCGCGAAGGGCAGGTGCTCTTCACCTACCTGCACCTGGCCGCCTCCAAGGAGTGCACCGACGCGCTCATCGACCGCAAGGTCACCGGCATCGCGTACGAGACCGTCGAACTGCCCGACCGCTCGCTGCCGCTGCTCGCCCCGATGTCCGAGGTCGCCGGCCGGCTCGCCCCGCAGGTGGGCGCCTTCTACATGATGCGTACCGGCGGCGGGCGCGGTGTGCTTCCTGGCGGTGTCTCCGGTGTGTACGCGGCCAAGACCGTGGTCATCGGCGCCGGTGTCTCCGGCATGAACGCCGCCGCCATCGCGCTGGGCCTGCAGTCCGAGGTGCTGCTGCTGGACAAGAACGTCGCCCGGCTGCGGCAGGCCGACGCCATCTACCGCGGCCACCTGCAGACCGTCGCCTCCAACGCGTATGAGGTCGAGCGGGCAGTGCTCGACGCCGACCTGGTCATCGGCGCCGTGCTGGTGCCCGGTGCCAAGGCGCCGACGCTCATCTCCAACGAGTTGGTCTCCCGGATGAAGCCGGGCAGCGTGCTCGTCGACATCGCCATCGACCAGGGCGGCTGCTTCGAGGACTCGCGTCCCACCACGCACGCCGACCCGGTCTACAAGGTGCACGAGTCGATCTTCTACTGCGTCGCGAACATGCCCGGCGCGGTCCCGAACACCAGCACCTACGCGCTGACGAACGTCACCCTGCCGTACGCCCTCGAACTGGCCAACCAGGGCTGGCGCGAGGCGCTGCGCCGCGATTCGGCGCTGGCGTTGGGCCTGAACACCCACGACGGTCGGGTCACCTACGGTCCGGTCGCCGAGGCGCACGGCATGGACGTGCTCCCGCTGGCCGACGCGCTGGCCTAGAACGGTGGCGTACTGACCGGCATCGCGGCCAGGGCCGGCACGGGCGACGAGCCCGCGCCGGCCCTGCGTCGTGCCGTCCGCGGCTACCTCGACCACCTCACCGTCGAACGTGGCCTGTCGGCGAACACCCTCTCCTCGTACCGTCGGGATCTGGAGCGCTATCTCACGACGCTTGCCGCCGCCGGCATCGCGGACCTCGCGTCGGTCGGCGCCGGCGTCGTCGAATCGCATCTGGCCCGGCTGCGTGCCGGTGACGACGCGCACCCGCCCCTTGCGGTGTCGTCCGCCGCCCGCGCGGCCAGCGCGGTACGCGGCCTGCACCGCTTCGCGCTGCGCGAAGGGCTGGCCGGCGCCGACCCCAGCCGCGACGTCCGACCGCCCACCCCGCCCCGCCGGCTGCCCCGCGCGCTGCCGGTCGACGACGTGGTCCGGCTGCTGGAGACGGCCGGGCCGGTCTCCGCGACAGGCGACGACGCGCCGCTCGCGCTGCGCGACAGGGCGCTGCTGGAGTTTCTGTACGGCACCGGCGCGCGGATCTCCGAGGCCGTCGGCGCCGCGATCGACGACCTCGACACCGACGAGGGCACGGTGCTGTTGCGCGGCAAGGGCGGCCGGGTGCGGCTGGTGCCGATCGGGGGGTACGCCGTCGAGGCGGTCCGTGCCTACCTGGTCCGGGCCCGTCCCGGCCTGGCCGCCGCCGGCCGCGGCACCCCTGCGGTCTTCCTCAACGCGCGTGGGGGAGCGCTGTCCCGGCAGGGCGCCTGGGCGATCCTGCGTCGTGCCGCCGGGCGGGCCGGCCTGCCGGTCGACGGCCCGGCGGCGGTGTCCCCGCACACCCTGCGCCACTCCTACGCCACCCACCTGCTCGACGGTGGCGCCGACGTGCGGGTGGTCCAGGAACTGCTCGGCCACGCGTCGGTGACCACCACCCAGGTCTACACGCTCGTCACAGTCGAGCGGCTGCGCGAGGTGTACGCCACCGCCCACCCGCGCGCCCGCGGCTGAACCGGGCGGGGTCGGCGCCGACACGCCGGGCCGGTGCTGAACGACCTGCTGGTCGGTGGCGTACAGTCGGCATCGGCGCGGACCTCCTGGGGCGACAGACCGGGGTGCGCAGCGGCGCCGCGAAGGACGTCGGACGGCTCCGACGCCGGGTGGGGTCGTCGGGAGGGGGCAACGAGCACATGGCTGGCAACGGTGACCGTGCCGAGACCTGGACGTCGGAGCTCCGCGAGCAGCAGGCCACGCTCGGCGCGGACCTGGGTCCTGCGGACCCGGCTGCCTACACGATGCGCAAGCCCATTCCCGAGCCGATGCCCACCGATCGGCACGGCCCGGCGCGCATCATCGCGATGGCCAACCAGAAGGGTGGCGTCGGCAAGACCACGACCACCATCAACCTGGGCGCGGCGCTCGCCGAGTACGGCCGCAAGGTGCTGCTTGTCGACTTCGACCCGCAGGGCGCGCTCTCGGTGGGGCTCGGGGTCAACCCGCACAACCTCGACCTGTCGATCTACAACCTGCTCATGCAGGACGACATCATCGCCGAGGACGTCGTCATCAAGACCGACGTCGCGGGGCTGCACCTACTGCCGGCCAACATCGACCTCTCCGCCGCCGAGATCCAGCTCGTCAACGAGGTGGCCCGGGAGATGGCCCTGGCCCGGGTGCTGCGCACGGTCCGCAAGGAATACGACTACATCCTGATCGACTGCCAGCCCTCACTCGGTCTGCTGGCGATCAACGCGCTGACCGTCGCGCACGGCGTGCTCATCCCGCTCGAATGCGAGTTCTTCAGCCTCCGTGGTGTGGCGCTGCTGCTGGACACCATCGACAAGGTGCGGGAGCGGCTCAACTTCGACCTGGAGCTCGAAGGCATCCTCGCCACCATGTACGACAGCCGCACCACCCACTGCCGCCAGGTGTTGCAGCGGGTCGTGGAGGCGTTCGGCGACAAGGTCTACCAGACGGTCATCACCAAGACGGTGAAGTTCCCCGAGTCCACCGTGGCCGGTGCGCCCATCACCACTATGGATCCGGCGTCCTCCGGGGCGCGCAACTACCGTCAACTGGCCCGCGAGGTGATCGCCGCCCAGTCGGAGCGGTAGCCGGAACACCCCGTGCCCGCTTCGTGCACTACGGTCGTCCGGTGACCGCGCCACCCCTGTACCCGTCCGAGGCCGCTGCACCGGCCGCGGTCGACGGTGTGCCGCCCGCGGGTGACGGTGCGCCGCCCTCGGTTGACGGTGCGCCGCCTGCGGGTGACGGTGTGCCGCCCTCGGTTGACGGTGCGCCGCCTGCGGGTGACGGTGTGGTGCCCGCCGACCCGGCGGCCAGCGGCTTCACGGTGCGGCTGGCCAACTTCACCGGCCCGTTCGACCTGCTGCTGCAACTCATCGGCAAACACAAGCTCGACGTCACCGAGGTGGCCCTGCACACGGTCACCGACGAGTTCATCGCCTACATCCGAGCCATGGGCGACAACTGGGACCTCGACGAGGCAAGCGAGTTTCTGCTCATCGCCGCGACCCTGCTCGACCTCAAGGCCGCCCGGCTGCTCCCCGCTGCCGAGGTGGAGGACGAAGCAGACCTCGCCCTGCTGGAGGCCCGGGACCTGCTCTTCGCCCGGCTGCTGCAGTACAAGGCGTACAAGGAGGCGGCCGCGCACATCGCCGAGTTGGAGGCGGTCGGCGGTCGGCGGTATCCACGGGCGGTAAGCCTGGAACCCCGGTACGCCGAGGCGCTGCCCGACCTGGTGCTCGGCATCGGCCCGCAGCGGCTGTTGAAGCTGGCCGTCAGGGCGATGACCCCGAAGCCCGTGCCGGAAGTCTCCATCGCCCACGTGCACATGGTCCGGGTAAGCGTCCGGGAACACGCGGCGATCCTCGCCTCCCGACTGCGCCGGGCCGGCACGGCGACGTTCTCGCTGCTCTGCGCCGACTGCGAGGCGACCCTGGAGGTGGTGGCCCGGTTCCTGGCGCTGCTGGAGCTGTACCGGGAAGGGCTTGTGGCCTTTGTCCAGGAGCAGGCCCTGGAGGAGCTGACGGTCCGCTGGACCGGCCCGACCGACGGCGACACCGAACTGCACGTCGACGAGTACGCCGGCACCCCCGCCGACCCGGAGCCCGCTGTCGTGCCGGTTCCCGCTGTCGTGCCGGAGCCGGTGCCGGAGGCCGTTCTCGGGCCGGGGCCGGCGCCCGCTGTCGTGCCGGAGCCGGAGCGGGTTTTCTTGCCGGAGCCGGAGCCGGAGCCGGAGCCGGAGCCGGAGCCGGAGCCGGAGCCGGAGCCGGAGCCGGAGCCGGAGCCGGACTCGGGGCCGGGGCCGGGGCCCTTGCCGGAGGCCGCTTTCGTGCCGGAGCCCGGGCCGGGGTTGGAGCTGGCGGGTGGGGCCGGGGGAGCAGACCGGGCGGGAACGACGGAGGACGAGCGGAATGAGTGACGAGCAGCGTCGGGATTCCCTGGCCGACCAGGCCGCCGCCTGGATCCCCCCATGGGACCGCCCTCGCCAACCGCCTCCCACCCCCGAAGCTGTCGAATCTCCGGGCGCTCCCGAAGCTGTCGAGTCTCTCGGCGCTCCCGAGACTCCCCGCGCCCCCGAGGCTGTCGAGTCTCCCGGCACCGCCGAGCCCGATGAGCATGGCGAAGATTGCGCCACCGACCAACTCGACCCCGCGTCCGTCACCGTCCCGCCGCTGGCCTCGGAAGATCTTGGAAGCAAACCGCCCCTCCGGGGGCCGAATTCTTCCAAGATCTCGGGGGATCCCGATGCCGGCGAGCCTGGTGCCGGCGAGCCTGGTGCCGGCGAGCCTGGTGCCGGGGCGACTGGGGTGGGGGAGTTGGGCGGGGGTGGGGACGTACCCCGGCGGGAGGTGGCGGGGCGACGGCGGGTGACGGTCGTCACGCAGCCCGCGCCGGAGCTGGCCGACGCCGAGCTGCGCGGAGCGTTGGAGGCGATCCTGCTGGTGGTGGACGAGCCGGTCAGCGAGCTGGTCCTGGCCCAGGTGTTGGAGCAGCCGGCCGAGCGGATCGGGCCGATGCTGGACGAGATCGCCGCCGGTTACGCGGCTGCCGGGCACGGGTTCGAGCTGCGGCGGGCGGCCGGCGGTTGGCGGTTGTACACCCGGCCGGAATACGCTACGTACGTCGAGCGGTTCGTCCTGGACGGGCAGTCCGTGCGACTGACCCAGGCAGCGCTGGAGACTCTGGCTGTGGTCGCTTACAAGCAGCCGGTGACCCGGTCGCGGGTCTCGGCCATCCGGGGTGTGAACTGCGACGGTGTCATCCGTACGCTGGTGAGCCGCGGTCTCATCGAGGAGTGCGGCACCGAACAGGACAGCGGGGCCTTCCTGTACCGGACCACCACACTGTTCCTGGAGAAGCTCGGGCTGAACACCGTCGACGAGCTGCCTCCCCTGGCCCCCTTCCTGCCCGACGACGTAGAAGAGCTTGCTGATGCGACCCGATAACCGTTCCCCCAAACCCGACGCGCCCGTCTTCGAGGGGGCGGAGCGCCTGCAGAAGGTGCTCGCCGCCGCCGGCGTGGGCTCTCGGCGCGCCTGCGAGGACCTGATCTTTCGTCGCCGCGTCACTGTCGACGGGCGCGTCGCCAAGCTCGGCGACAAGGTCGACCCGGCCATCGCGGTGATCCACGTGGACGGGGAGCGCCTCCAGGTCGACGTCCGCCTGGTCTACGTGGCGATGAACAAGCCGCGCGGCGTGGTCACCACAATGGCGGACGAAAAGGGACGCAACGAGCTGTCCGACTTCATCGGCGCCCGGCTGGAGCAGCGGGTCTACCACGTCGGGCGGCTCGACGCGGACAGCGAGGGCCTGCTGCTGCTCACCAACGACGGCACCCTCGCGCACAAGCTCATGCACCCCTCGTACCAGGTGTTGAAGACCTACCTCGCCGAGGTGGTCGGGCCGATCCCGCGCAACCTGAGCAAGCGGCTGCTGGCCGGGGTCGAGCTGGAGGACGGGCCGGTCAAGGTCGACTCGTTCAAGGTGGTGGACACTCTCGGCAAATCCGCCCAGGTGGAGCTGAGCCTGCACGAGGGCCGCAAGCACATCGTCCGACGGCTGATGGAGGAGGTCGGCCACCCGGTCACCCGGCTGGTGCGTACCTCGATCGGTCCGATCCGGCTGGGTGACCTGCGCACCGGGCGGATCCGGCGGCTGACCAACGCGGAGGTCGCCGCCCTGTTCAACGCGGTGGGTGACTGACCCCCGAGTTCGGGGGTACGGCTGCCGGTAGGCTCCGGTACGGCCGAGACGCGGTCGCCTGGGTGGCGTGGGTCGCCTCCGGCGGCGTCGCGCGGGGGTCCGGCAAGGACCCCGGGCATGATTGATGACGATTGACTAACCGCTTGCGGCGCCGAATCACCGGGCGTTCCGCGAGGTACGGGCTGAGGAGGACACGGTGGAGGAAAACGTACGGGCCGAGCGATGTGTGGTCGCTGTGGACGGGCCGTCCGGTTCGGGTAAGTCCACCGTGTCGCGGCGGCTCGCCGTCAGCATCGGTGCGCGCTACCTGGACACCGGGGCGATGTACCGGGCGATCACGTTCGCCGTGCTGCGCTCCGGCGTGGATCTCACCGACACCGCGTCGGTGGCCAAGGTCGCCGGTGAGGTCAACCTGCGCATCGGCACCCACCCGCAGGGGTACGCCGTGACCATCGACGGGGTCGGCGTGGACGCGGACATCCGGGGCCCGGAGGTGACCGGGGCGGTCTCCGCCGTGGCCGCGGTGCCAGCGGTCCGTGAACTGCTTGTCGCCCGACAGCGCGAAATGATCGCCAACGCTAACCGGATGGTGGTCGAGGGCCGTGACATCGGCTCGGTCGTGGCGCCGGACGCTGATCTGAAGGTCTTCCTGACCGCCTCCGAGGCGGCCCGTGCCGCCCGACGTAGCGCGGAGGACGCCACCGACGTGGCGGCCACCGCCGCCGACCTGGCCCGCCGGGACCTGCTCGACTCGACCCGCAAGGTCAACCCGCTGGCGCAGGCGCCGGACGCCGTCGTGCTGGACACGACCGAGCTGGGCATCGACGAGGTCGTGGCGCGGCTGCGTGAGCTGCTCACCGAGCGGGGCGTGGCATGAGCACCGATGGCGGTGGGTGGGTCGAGCTGCGTGAGCGCGACGTCGCCGTGGAGGAGCCGACCGGCCCGCAGCCGGTGGTGGCCGTGGTGGGTCGTCCCAACGTGGGCAAGTCCACGCTCGTCAACCGGATCATCGGCCGCCGGCAGGCGGTCGTCGAGGACATTCCCGGGGTGACCCGGGACCGGGTGCCGTACGACGCCCAGTGGAACGGCCGGGCGTTCACAGTGGTGGACACCGGCGGCTGGGAGCCCGACGCGAAGGACCGGGCCGCGGCCATCGCGGCGCAGGCCGAGATCGCGGTGGTCACCGCCGACGTGGTGCTGTTCGTGGTCGACGCCATGGTGGGTTCCACCGACGTCGACGAGGCCGCCGTGAAGATGCTGCGCCGCAGCGCCAAGCCGGTGATCCTGGTGGCCAACAAGGCGGACAACACCTCCATCGAGATGGAGGCCACGTCGCTGTGGTCGCTGGGCCTCGGTGAGCCGTTCCCGATCTCCGCACTGCACGGCCGGGGCTCCGGCGACCTGCTGGACGCCATCCTCGACGCGCTGCCCGAGGCGCCGACGATCGTGGAGAACCGGCCGCGCGGGCCACGACGGGTCGCGCTTGTCGGCCGCCCGAACGTCGGCAAGTCGAGCCTGCTCAACCGGTTCTCCGGCGAGGAGCGGGCGGTCGTCGACTCGGTCGCCGGCACCACCGTCGACCCGGTGGACAGCCTCGTCGAGATCGGCGGCCAGACCTGGCAACTGGTGGACACCGCCGGCCTGCGCAAGCGGGTCGGCAAGGCCAGCGGCACCGAGTACTACGCGAGCCTACGTACCGCCGGGGCCATCGACGCCGCCGAGGTGGCAGTCGTCCTGCTGGACGCCAGCGAGCCGATCAGCGAGCAGGACCAGCGGATCCTGTCGATGGTGACCGAAGCCGGCCGGGCGCTTGTCATCGCGTTCAACAAGTGGGACCTGGTCGACGCCGACCGTCGGTACTACCTGGACAAGGAGATCGACCGGGAACTGCGCCGCATCCCCTGGGCGATCCGGCTGAACCTGTCGGCGATGACCGGCCGGGCCGTCGACAAGCTGGCCCCGGCGCTGAACAAGGCGCTCGCCAGCTGGGAGACCCGGGTGCCGACCGCGCACCTCAACCAGTGGCTGACCGCCCTGGTGCAGGCCACCCCGCACCCGGTGCGCGGTGGACGCGCGCCGCGCATCCTGTTCGCCACCCAGGCCGGGGTGGCGCCGCCGCGGTTCGTGCTCTTCACCACCGGCCCGCTGGACGCTGGCTACCAGCGCTTCGTCGAGCGCAAGCTCCGCGAGGAATTCGGATACGAGGGCAGCCCCATCGAGATCTCCGTACGCCCCCGCAAGAAGCTCGGCCCCGGCGGCCGAGGCAAGGCGCACGGCTGACCTGTTACGTCCGATAAGCCGGATGGGCCGCGCTGGCCCGTCCGGCTTATCTCTACCCCACCCTCCTAGGACGCTCTAGGGGTTGTGCGGTGGTTCGGTGAGCTCGCGATGCGGGTGGGGCCTGTGCGGAACAGCGGCGGGTGCTGCGCTAAGCTGTAGCGGCTGTCGCAGGGGAAACCTCGCGAGGGCGGGACGTGGCGCAGCTTGGTAGCGCACTTGACTGGGGGTCAAGGGGTCGTCGGTTCGAATCCGGCCGTCCCGACTGGTTGACCTGGGGAGATGAAGATCTTCTCGGGTAACGGCGGTAACATCCGGCAACGGATGATCTTTATTGGCGGTAACCAGGTGCATGGTTGGCCGCCGGCCTGCTCGGCTTGGAACGCTCTGACCTGCCGCTTCATCTGCGTCTTGGATGAGGCGGCATCTTGGTCTCTTGATTCCGCGTCAAGTGCTGAAGCTGCTGCCAGATGTCGCGTCGTCGGGTGGCTCGGCAATCCTCCTCTCGCAGCAGGGCCGTCGGCTGGCGCCGCATCGTGAGCCGGTGAGCCGGTTGGCAGGGGGTCAGGTCCCGTGGATGCCGTGTCGTGGTAGGAACAGGCCGTGCCGATCGCCGTTGATGATGATCTGTTGAATCGTGCGGGTGAGCTGAAGCAGCAGCTGGTGGCGTTCTCGCAGCAGCCGCGTTACGACCGGGCGTTCGACGACGTGCTGGCGGACCAGCATGACGGGCGGTTTTCGCTCGACGAACACACCTTGATGATTTTGTGGGACTACTTCGTTTTGGAGCATCGGCTGCGTGACGGTCGGACGGTGGTGGAGCAATTCGTCGCCGCGCACTCGGAGTTGTCCGAGCCGGAGCGTCAGATGCTGCTCGGGTGGCGGGACGTGGTGCAGGGGCCCTTCGAGGTGCAGGGGCGCGACGGGCCGGCGCTGGTCGTGGTGAATCTCGTGGATGAGTTGACCTACCGGGTTCGTTCCAACATGGGTCCGTCGGTGTTCCGGCGGTCACCGCGTCGGTCGTTCCTGCTCGCTCGGCTGGTGGCGGTGGGCGAGGAGTGGATGATCAGCGGCCCGATGAACGTGTGGCGGGCGCAAGAGCGGAACGTCGCGTACCAGATGGCGTTGGAGATGTCGCTGCGCGCACCGGAGGCGGTGTACCGGAACCCGGAGAAGCTGGCCCAGGCGTGGGCGTTGCAGCGTCAGGACCGGGACCGGTTCGTGCGGTTCTTCGGTAGCGACCTGGTGGTGGTGCCGGGTGATCAGGTCGTCGGCCGGATGGCCGACTACCACGCGTTCTGCCGTGCCGAGGTGTCTGGCACGCCGTCCTCAGTCCTGGCCAGTGACGAGGCGGTGGTGTGCGAGTTGCCGCCGGATGTCGTGGACGCGGAGACGGTGGCGATGATCTACGACGAGGTCGACGGGTTGGGTTTCTACGCCGAGTTCGGGTTGGTGGAGGCGGCGTTCGCGGATCCGGACCTGCTGCGCCGCCGCCACCGGGAGCACACGCTGGCGTACCTGCAGGATGACAGCGTCGGCCCGTTGGTGCTGCGTCGGCTGGCCGCGCGTGATCCCGAGCGGGCCAGTGTGGTGTTCCGGCGGCTGCTGAAGAAGCCCCGTTTCGACTGGACCCGCGACGGTGAGGAACTTCTCCGCGCGCACAAGCCGGAGCACTTCCGACGGGCGCCGCGACCGCGGGTCAGCCCGGTCAGCGAGCGGCTGGCCGCCTACGCCCGCCGACGCTGAGGCACCGTCAGGTGCTGGGCAGGTCCCACTCGGGCCTCGGCCGGGCCGGGAACGGCGTGAGGCCGAGGTAGCGCCGGTAGGCGGCGTGGATCCAGGCGGTGACCGTGTCCGGCGGGAACGCCAGGTCGGCGAGGGTGACCTCGCCCGCGCCATCCGGGCCTTGGCAGGTGGCGACGAGGCCGCGTGCCTCGTTCGTGTAGTCGATCGAGGTGACGGTGACCGGGGTGCCCAGCAGGGTGGCCGCGGTGGGCAGGAGTGTTTCGTCCTCGATCACGGCGAGGAACGCGCTGTGTTGCTCGTCGGCGCCGTAGGCGTCGACGACGATCGCCTCGATTGCGTTGTCCAGATCCTGGTCATTCAGCACGCCCCACACGGTAGGGCGGTGCGTTCCCGACGCCGGGTCGCGGTCTGCTGAGATGGAGAGATGACCGGTGACGATCTGACGGTGTTGGTGGACCGGCTGCGCTGGGACCGCCGGCGGGATCCCTACCAGGGTCGACGGGAGTACTCGCAGACCGCCCGCCAGGTGGCCGAGGAGTGTGATCGGTTGGTTGCCGACGGTCGGGCGGATCTCGCGGTGCCGGTGTTGCGCAAGGGCGTCGACCGCGTCACCCGGGCCCTGATGTATCTGGATGACTCCTCCGGAATCATCGGAGACGACCTGCAGGAGCTCATGGACCTGTACGCGAAGGCGTGTGCGGCGGCGCTGCCGAACCCGGTCAGCCTGGCCGGCTGGCTGGTGAAGCTGGAGTGCGACGGTCCCGGCTGGCCCCGCGTCCGACTGGCCGACTTCGCTCCCGCACTGGGCAAGCGGGGGATCGCGGAGGTGGAGCGGCTGGTCGCCGAGCGGGCACGTGTGGCCGACTCGGAGTCGTGGACCGGCGCGTTCGCGGTGCGTGACCTGCGCGAGCAGCTCGCTGAGGTGTCGGGCGACGTCGATCGCTACGTCGCGGTGCTGGCCGAGCACCTGACCAACGCCGTGCAGTACCAACGGATCGCCGAGGTGCTACATGCCGCCGGGCGCCGGGACGAGGCGATGGACTGGGCCCGGCGGGGCGTGGCCGCCAACTCTGGCTCGCCCTACACCGACCGACTCCGCGACCTCCTGGTCGGCATGCTCCTCGCCGCTGGCGACACGCCGGGTGCCGTGCGGGTCCGGCGGGAGGAGTTCGGCCGGCATCCCACCGCTGCGGGACACCGATCGTTGATCGACACGGCGGGGGCGGCTGGCGGCGAGGATCCGACGGGTTGGGCGTTGGAGGTGCTTCGCGACCGGGTCGACCAGGAGCCGGTGTACGCCTCGGAGTTGGTCGGCGTGCTGGTGGCGGTGGGCCGCGAAGATGAGGCCTGGCAGGAGGCCCTTCGCCACCGGCGGTGGCTCGGCGGGGCGCAGTGGCAGACCCTGCTGGAAAGGCGGGCCGTGATGCATCCGGCGGAGGTGATCCAGCCGTACCGGGACCTTGTCGAGCAGGCGATCCTCAATTCGGCTGACAAACGGCGCTACCGACGGGCCGTCGCGTTGCTCCCGGCCCTGCGGGCGGCGTACCAGGCGGCAGGAGAGACCGCGGCGTTCGGGCGGTACCTCGCCGAGCTGCGGGTTGAGCACAAGCGCCGGCCGACGTTGGTCAAGACCCTCGACGCCGCCGGGCTGTAGCTGACCGGTCTCCCGATTGCGGGTTGCTGGAGCAGTAGTCACCTGATGGCCCCGGATCCCGTGCTGACAATCGACTGGGCCGGCAGTCTCGCGGCCGAGGGGGAAGCGGACATACCGTGGTTGCCGACGACCACGGCAACGGGAGTGGACACCATGCTCGACGTACGCCACCTCGATCTCGAGGAGATCGCCACGGCGCTGCAGGACCAGAGCGCAGACGAGTACCGCTGGCTCATCGACCCGGCCAGCGGCGAAATCATGATGTGGACGGCTGACGGCGGCATAGACGGGAAGACACCGGTGGACCTGGATGAACTCGACCTGGTTCCGATCGAGGCGTTACCCCCCTCCGTCTGGCACCGCGACATGGTCGACTTTGCCGAGCGGGTCAGCGACGAGCAGGCGGGCCGCAGACTCTTACGGGCCGTCCAAGGCAGGGGTGCCTTCCGACGGTTCAGGACGAACTGCACGACGAGGATCCGCACCTACTGACGGTCTGGCACGCCTTCCACCAGGCTCGGGCAACCCGCCGGGCCATTGACTGGCTGCTCGACAGCAGCCTGATCGATGACGCTGCCGCGAGCCGCTGGCGGATCGAGCACCCTGACCCGGACGTGCCGTGAGTCGAGCAGGCCGAGGAGACGGAGGCAGCAGAGCAGCCCCGATCGAACAATTCGACTGCTTAGAGTGGGGCGGTCCGTCAGGCAGAGACGCGCTCCACCTTGTCCCCGTCAGGGGAGGCTGGACGGTCTACGACTGCCCGACGAGGAGATCTGCTTCAAAGCAGGCGGTAGACCGGGGCGATGCGGCAATGCAGGCGGCTACTAGCTGGGTTGGCTTTTGTTCCTGCGAGCCGAGAGGGCTCGGTCGACCACTATCACAGGGATCGTGGAGATTGCACCGGCTACGGCGAGTGCCCACCAAGGCCAGTCACTGAGGAAGAGCCCAACCGCTATCAGGATGGCCAAAGTCGATAGATAGGCGAGGTACACCGGCCAGCGTATGCCGCTCAGCCTAGATGCTTGGGGCAAGCCCGTCGGCTTTGAGCGGTCCGCATCCGGTCCGCAAGAAGCCGGTGGGCGGCGGGGGAGCGGTGAGAGATGTCGAGAGGCGTTTCCGCAGGTGAACGAGTACAAATGCAGGTCGTCGGATCACCCTTCTTGATCTCGTAATGCACAGGTCAGTCAACCTCAGCCCGCTTCCGTCCACCGCCAACAGAAACTGTCGGGCATGCCGGGCAGTCAGCCGAAGGACTGTTGCGACATGGACTTCGCCAGGGCTATGGCGTGGGGCGGTTCATCGTCGGCCCTTCGGGAAGGCTCAGACCACTGTCTGTCCGGTGCAGGTAGCTGATCTCACTCCCGGTCCCCGACCTTGACTCGATGTATCGCTCGGTGCGCGGAAGCGGTACCTCGGCGAGTTTGCCGTCGTACAGCATCCAGAGGCCGAAGCAGTCGTCCTCCTCGTCGTGTATCAGCACCTGCACCGTCTCCGGGCGCGGCCAAGGAAGGGACTCCAGGTACTCCAGCAGGTGGGTCCAGTGGCGCCGGTGGGTGAACTCCGCGGCCCAACCGTGGCCGAACGTACCTGGCCATTCGCTCTCAATTGGCACGAAGATGTTGCTCCACGGACGTGTGCCGTCGTTGTCCCGGGTCAGCGGGGCCATGACCTCATGGGCGCCGGCAGCCAGCACGACAACTTCCGCGAATCTGCTCATACCAACATCCGATCTTGTGGGACGCGGTCACGCAACTGCCTCTGGGTCGTTCGGCGACATGGCCCGCAGTGGAGGAGGGCAACCGGGCGTGCCATTAGCGTGCCATTGGCCGAGGACAGCCGGGGTCAGCCGGGGCCACGAGAGACCACCGAGACCAGGCCGCCACCCCGATTGGCAGGCAGACATTGGCAATTCCCAAGCTGACAGTCTGGGAGCCACGCGTGGGAGCCACCGGGGCGGACTGGACCGGACGGACCGGAACCGATCGAGTTGCCGAGGGGCCGAGGACCAGGACCAGGCGGACGGGACCGGACGGCCTAGACATGGTCTTGGGAATCTACGGATCAGAAGGTTAGGGGTTCGAGTCCCTTCGGGCGCACTTTCGTCATCAAGGCCGTGACCAGCCGAAACGCTGGTTATGGCCTTGATCGCTTCCCAGGATGTGCCGCGATCTTCCATCATGTGGACGCTTGGTGCTCCGTTGGTGCTCCGTTGTCACCGTGCTGTCCCGGCGGGGGTTCGTGCCGTTGCGTGCTGACCGGTGCGTATGCGTGTCGCCTGGTCTGGATCATGGTCGGGATGCCGACACCCGACCATCCGGCCGGAGTCCATTGTGTTCAATGCTGTGGATGTTCTCCGTCAGGTAGGTGCCCGGGCAGTTGTCCGCCGTTGACCTGGAGCTGGCGCACGGTGACGAGCGGGGGTTGAGACGCCGGCCAGGGCGAGCACCGGCGATGACGGGGCGGAGCCCCGCTTCTGATTCCCGCCAGGTTGTGGGCCATCTCCCGCGTTCGGCCGGGTCCTACCCGCCGCCGCTGGCAGGGGCTCCCGACCGGGGTCTCGAAGGACCGATCAGACGGCGGCACACGACCCCAACCCGACCCGGCCCCCTGCGCCCCAGGCAAGGCCGACGTCGGCGGACCGGAACCTGTCAAGTCAAGTGAGACGTTTTCGTGGTCAGGTGTTCTGTAGTTCGGTGGGTTGAGCTGCTGGTTTGTTGATCCACACCGTGGTCGG
>NZ_JBIAZG010000025.1:0-37068 GCF_042898885.1 Micromonospora sp. NPDC000316 | reverse complement strand
ACACAAAATCCGCCCACCATTTACAAATATGTTCACCCCAAACCCCCCCCCCTTTGTTTTTGTTTATAAAAAGGGGGGGGGGGGGGGGGGCGGGGCGGGGGGGGGGGCCCCCCGCGGGGGGGCCCCCCCCCCGCGACGGTACGACAGGATTCAGACGGCTCGGCGCCCCTCGAAGGCCCGACCGAGGGTGATCTCGTCGGCGTACTCCAGGTCACCGCCGACCGGCAGGCCGCTGGCGAGCCGGGTCACCGCGATCCCCATGGGCTTCACCATCAGCGCCAGGTAGGTGGCGGTCGCCTCGCCCTCGGTGTTCGGGTCGGTGGCGAGGATCAACTCCCGCACACTGCCGTCACCGAGCCGGATCAGCAGCTCCCGGATCCGCAGGTTGTCCGGCCCGATCCCCTCCAGCGGATTGATCGCCCCGCCGAGCACGTGGTAGCGGCCGCGGAACTCACCGGTCCGCTCGACGGCCACCACGTCCTTGGGCTCCTCGACCACGCACAGCACCTCGTTGGTGCGGCGTGGGTCGCGGCAGATCCGGCACTGCTCGGACTCGGCCACGTTGTAGCAGGTCGTGCAGAACCGCACCAGCTCCTTGACCTTGCGCAGCGCGCCGGCCAGCCGGTTGACGTCGGCCGGATCCGCCGACAGCACGTGGAACGCGATCCGCTGAGCGCTCTTCGGACCGACGCCGGGCAGCCGACCGAGCTCGTCGATCAGATCCTGGATGGCACCCTCGTACATCTGCCGGCTCAGAAACCGGGCAGGCCGAGGCCGCCCATGCCACCGGCGACCGGGCCCATCTTGCGCTCGGTCAGCTCCCGCGCGGCCTCTGCGGCGTTGTGCATGGCCGCGACCACCAGGTCCTCAAGCGTCTCCACGTCGTCCGGGTCGACGGCCTTCGGGTCGATCTTGATCGCCTTGAGCTCGCCGGAACCGGAGACGGTCGCGGTGACCAGGCCACCGCCGGCAGTGCCGGTCAGCTCGGCCTCGGCCAGCTCGGCCTGGGCGGCGGCGATCTGCTGCTGCATCTTCTGCGCCTGCTTCAGCATCTGCTGCATGTTCGGCTGTCCACCTGGGCGCACGGATGGCTCCTTCTCGCACTCGTCTGCTGGGCCGCCGCCCAGCCTAACCGCTGAGACCGACCCCGCCCCGCCTGGTGGTGTCCGCCCACGCCGGGCCTTCGGGTACGGCTACCACTACCCCCAACCGGCCATCTGCGCGTAGTGCGCCGCGCACCGCCGCACTGGTCTGCTCGACGGCATGAACCCCAACCTCACCGGACGGGTCGGCGCGCTGTGCTGGCTGGCAGCCGCACCGGTCTTCCTGGTCGCCAGCCTCGTCACCGGCCTGCGGTGGCGGCAGCCCACCTACAGTTGGGCCACCCACAACATCAGCGACCTCGGCAACGTCAACTGCGGCATCTGGGACACCACCAGGCCCCGCTACGTCTGCTCGCCCTGGCATCCGCTGATGAACGCCGCGATGCTGGTCACCGCCGCGATGCTCGCCGCCGGGCTCCTGCTGACCTGGCGACTCCTCGGTCGCGGCGGCGTGGTGCGCTCGGCCCAGACGCTCCTGCTGCTTGCCACCGGCGGGTATGCCCTGGCGGCCCTCTACCCGGCCGACGTCGACGAGAACCTGCACGTCCTCGGCGCATTCCTGATCATGGGCCTGGGCAACGTCGGCCTGCTCCTCGCCGGTTTCGCGGCGGGCTTCACAACGCTCGGCCGGTGGCGACCGCTCACCCTCACCGCCGGGTTCATCGCCCTGGTCGGGACGGTGTTGTTCTTCGCCCAGCAGGGCATCGGGATCGGGGTGGGCGGCATGGAACGGATCGCCGTGCTGCCCTTCCCCCTCTGGGCCTGCTGCCTCGGCGTCCTGCTAACCGAGAAGCGAAACCCCGCCCCCGCTCGCGTCGATCATGCCGTTGCGATGCCCGAATAGGGCAACAGCGAGCCCTTTGTCACCCATGATCGGCACGCCGGGGTGGTCACTAGCGGGCGTCCACCTCGTTGATCTTCTCGGCGCCGAGCGTCTCCCGAAGCAGCCGTACCGCCTGCTCCTCGCTGGACTCCCGGGCGGTCTTCTCGTCGATGACCTCGTCCAACGGCTCGTCACCCGGGTCGAACCCCTCGTAGACCGGTGTCGCCGCCGGGGCCGCCGCACCCGGCCGACCGCCGCGCGCCGGGCCGTCGAAGTCCGGGTCGTAGGGAGGCTCGCCGGCCCATTCGGCGTCCGCGACAGGCCGGGCTGCCGCTCCGGTACGCGCACCGCGCCCCGCCGCCGCCGCGCGAGCCGCGGCGATGGCGCTGCTCACCGGGGCGGTACCGGCTGTCGCCGGCTGCCGGGCCGCAGGTGTCGAGTTGCCCCGCCCGCCCGGCTTACCGCCACCCGCCGCCCCGCCGGTGCCACCCGGACCGGAGCCGTTCGCGCCCGCGCCATGCGCACTGCTGCCGGCGCCCTGGCCGCCGGCGCCGTTGGTGCCGGTGCCATTGGTGCCGGTGCCGTGCGTGCCGGTGCCGTGCGTGCCGGTGCCGTGCGTGCCGGTGCCGTTAGTGCCGGTGCCGTGCGTGCCGGTGCCGTGCGTGCCGTTCGGTGCAGGTGCCGAGCCGGAGCCGTCCAGTGCGGCGCCGGGGCCCGAGCCGTCTCCGGCCGACCCGCCGCCCGGACGGGCAGCCTCGGGCCAATCCTCGTCATCCGTCGCTTCGGCGACGGGAGCGCCACCGCCGGGGCGGGCCGCCTCCGGCCAATCCTCGTCATCCGCTGGCGCGGTGGACGGCGCTCCACCCTGCCGGCCCGCACCCTGGCCACCAGAACCGTCCCCGCCACGCGCGCCCGTTCCAGCAGGCAGACCATCACGGGCACCCGGGCCGGCAGCGCCGGTCGGGTTCGCTGGGGCAGGCGGCACGTTGGTCAGGCCTGAAGCGGCGGCCGGGTGCCGCGCGGCAGACTGCGCGCCCGTAGCGTTCGACGCGGGCTGCGTGCCCGTCGCGGCAGCAGCGGCATGCGCATTCGACGCAGGCTGCGTTCCTGTGGCGGCAGCAGTGGCAGGCGCGTTCGACCCGGGCTGCGTGCCCGCGGCGGCAGCGGCATGCGCGTTTGACGCGGGCTGGGTGCCCGCGGCGGCAGCGGCGGCGTGCGCATTCGACGCGGGCTGCATGCCGGTCGCGGCAGCAGCGGCGGGCCCGTCCGACGCGGCGGACGGCGTGCCCGTCGGGGCTGCAGCGGCGTGCACGTTCGACGGGCCGGTTGCGGCAGGCGGCTTCGGGGCGGATGGCTCGGCCGACACGGAGGGCGGTGCGGCGGGGCGGGCCGGGGCCGCGGCCTGCGAGCGCGGCGGACCGGACAACGACACACCACCGCGCTCGCCGGCCACCTCGCAGCGGATCTGCCAGCGGCCGCCCAACTCCTCGTAGAGCGCGTCGGTGAGCACCGCAGCGTGGTCGGCCATCATCTTGGCCAGCACAGTGGACTTGACCGTCAGCACCAGCATGTCGCCGTCGAGTTCGCGCACCACGGCGTCGCGCATGAGGGCCGCGATCCGCTTGTTGGTCCGGTTGACCTTGCCGACCACGTCGGGCCAGGCCCGGCGGACCGCGACGGCGTCCAGTGCAGCGGCCGGAGCACCCGGTCGGGGCGGCTCGGGCGTGGCCGGGTCGGGCAGCACCGCCGATGGCGGCACCACGCGACGCGGGGACGGTGAGCCGGCGGGTGAGACGGGTACGGCCCGGTCGGCTGATGCCTGGCCGGCGGCGGCCGACGCCCCGGGCGACACCGGGATCGGCGAGTCGGCACCCGAGGCGTGTGAGCCCGACACACCCGGGGCCAGCGCGTGTGAGCCCGACGCACCCGAGGCCGGCGCGTGCGGGGAGCCGGCACCGGCGGCAGCCGCGCGCGCGGCGGCAGGGCCTGAGGCGTGCGGGCCGGCTGCGCCAGCGGCATGCGACGCGGCAGAGCCCGAGCCGGCAGCGCCCGAGGCAGCGGTGTTCGGTGCTGTGGACGCCGTCGGGTCGACCGACCACGGCGGTGCGGAGGTCGGGGCGTTCGCGGGTGCCGGGGTGGCGGCAGCCGGAACCGGAGGGGCGTGCTGTGGGCGTACCCCATGGTTGGCGGCGGCGGCCGGCGGCGCGTCGGTGAGGGTGAGGCGGTGTTCCATGCGCTCCAGGCGTTGGAGCAGGCCGCGGGTGGAGTCATCCGCGCCGGGCAGCAGCATCCGGGCGCAGATCAGCTCCAGCAGCAGGCGGGGCGCGGTGGTGCCGCGCATCTCCACCAAGCCGTCGTGGACGATGTCGGCGCAGCGGGAGAGCGTGCCGGGGCCGAGTTGCGCGGCCTGGGCGGCCATCCGCTCGATCTGGTCGGCGGGGCCGTCGATGAGGCCCTTCGCTGCGGCGTCCGGCACCTGCTGGATCACGATCAGGTCGCGCAGCCGCTCCAGCAGGTCCGACGCGAACCGGCGCATGTCGTGCCCGGCCTCGGCCACCCGGTCGACGGTGGCGTACGCGGCGGCGCCGTCACCGGCGGCCAGCGCATCGCACATCTCGTCGATAAGCGCCGAGTCGGTGACCCCGAGCAGCGCGGCGGCCCGGGCGTAGCTGACCCCCTCCGGGCCAGCGCCGGCGATGAGCTGGTCGAGTACGGAGAGGCTGTCCCGCATGCTGCCGCCACCAGCACGCACCACAAGCGGAAAGGCCGCCGGCTCGACGGTGACTCCCTCCGCCGCGCAGAGCTGCTCCAGATAGGGGCGGACCACCTTCGGCGGAAACAGCCGGAACGGGTAGTGGTGGGTCCGCGACCTGATCGTGCCGAGGACCTTCTCCGGCTCGGTGGTGGCGAAGATGAACTTGACGAACTCCGGAGGCTCCTCGACAAGCTTGAGCAGGGCGTTGAAGCCCTGCGTCGAGACCATGTGCGCCTCGTCGATGATGTAGATCTTGAAGCGGCTGCTGGCCGGCGCGAAGAAGGCACGCTCGCGCAGCTCGCGGGCGTCGTCGACACCGCCGTGGCTGGCCGCGTCGATCTCGATCACGTCGATCGAACCGGTGCCGTCGGTGGCCAGTGAGCGGCAGGACTCACACTTGCCGCACGGCTCGGGGGTGGGGCCCTGCTCACAGTTGAGCGAGCGGGCCATGATCCGGGCGCTTGTGGTTTTGCCGCAGCCGCGCGGGCCGGAGAAGAGGTAGGCGTGGTTGAGCCGGCCGCTACGCAGCGCCTGCGACAGCGGCTCGGTCACGTGCTCCTGACCGATGACCTCAGCGAAGGTACGCGGCCGGTACTTGCGGTAGAGCGCCAGCGTCACTCGTCCCGCCTCCTCTCGACCGAGCCATTCTGCGCCGCTCGGGCGCGGCTGACCACCCACCACCCCGGCGCGCGGGGGTTGCCGTGGGTTGCCGCGCTTGATCGACTCGGCTTCCTGGAAACCGGGGTGTCCGCAGGCCCGGGACACCCCGACATCACGGATGTCGAGTGGATCAGGGCCCCGGAGACAAAAAGGCCTCCCGTGCACCCGGCAGAGCTCGCTTATCCTTGCTGCCTTCCGGCCCTGGGGAGGTTCACGAGATACCGCCGCACGGGAGGTGCCGCCCAGCCTACCCGACGACCCGTCGATCTTCAGGGGGTGGTGGGGTGGCCCGGCCGACGAGTGCCTGTATCCTGGCTCGCGGAGGATTCGCCTAGAGGCCTAGGGCGCACGCTTGGAAAGCGTGTTGGGTTTACACCCTCACGAGTTCGAATCTCGTATCCTCCGCTCATCTGAGCAGCAGCAACGCCCGGCAGACCTTTATCGGTCGGCCGGGCGTTGCTCTTGTGGTCTCATCGACATCGTGACGGACGCCGCGTGGCAGTGGGATGAGACGTTGTACGCGGGCAGTGCCAGCCACTACAGCGTCGGGCGCATGCCGTACCCGCCCGGCCTCGCGGAGGCTGTCGCCACGGAACTCGGGCTTGACGGCACCGGCCGACTCCTGGACGTCGGCTGCGGGCCGGGGTCGTTGACCTTGCTGTTCGCGCCCCGGTTCGAGGCGGCGGTGGGCGTCGACGCCGACCTGGACATGCTCGTCGAGGCGCGGCGCAGAGCCCGCGAGGTCGGAGCCACCACCATCCAGTGGCGGCACTTACGCGCCGAGGACCTACCGGCCGATCTGGGTACGTTCCGGGTAGTCACCTTCGCCCAGTCGTTCCACTGGATGGATCGGCCGCTCGTGGCCGCTCGGGTCCGGAGCATGCTCGCGCCCGACGGGGCCTGGGTCCACGTCCACGCCAACACGCACCAGGGCGTGACCGGTGACGACCCGCTGCCGTACCCCCGACCGCCGTGGCAGCGGATCGACGACCTGGTGGCCAGCTACCTGGGACAGGTGCGCCGGGCGGGGCAGGGGTGGCTGCCCGCTGGCACCCCGGGCGGCGAAGACGAGATCATGCGGCAGGCGGGCTTCACCGATCCGATCCATCTCACGACCGACCCGGCGGCGGTTGTGGAACGCCCCGTCTCCGAGATCATGTCGGCGGTGTTCTCGCTGTCCAGTTCGGCGCCGCACCTGTTCGGCGAACGGCTCCCCGCGTTCGAGGCGGATCTGCGTCGGCTCCTGGAAACGGCGGCGCGGGATGGCCTGTTCGCCGAGCGGCGGCGCGAGGTCGCCGTGTCGATCTGGCGTCTCTGACACCGGCCGGCAGGGCCTGCTTAGGCGGGACGACCCGCCGCAGTTCACGGCCGTCATCGACGGGACAAGTCGGCCCATCTCACCCGCCGCCCCTGACCGGAGGCCACTCTCAACGAGATCTTGGACAGTTGCCGTTCCGAGAGCGAACGGAAACTGTCCAAGATCTGGCGTAGCGAGCCCAGTCTCAGGAGCCGTCGCGCAGATCCGCGAGGCGTTCGGCCCGGAAGGAGATCTCGTCGAAGGTCGCGGTGCACCCCTCGCCGGTCGGTGACTGGCCCGCGAAGCCGATCCGGTCGCGTGATGGCTCGCCGTCGAAGCCGAACACGCGGATCAACTGCCAGGTCGTGCCGTCGATCGAGGCGTGGTACGCGTAGACGCGCCCGATCCGCGAGACCCGCAGCCACACCGACCGGTCGGCCACGACGAAGGCGTTCGCGTCGTCGGCTACGTCCCGGCAGATGACGGACACGATCATCGGCTCGGCCTCGGGCGAGAACTCGAAGCACAACTTGCCCCAGCACCGCTCGTCGCGCCAGAGCAGAAGCACCCCGGCGTCGAAGGTCTCGCCGAAGGCCACGGTCACCCGGGCACTGAACTGGAAGTCACCCTCCGGCGGCAGCTCGCCGAGCAGCGTCGCCGCGTTGCGGACGGGCTCGCCGCTGCCACTCGGGTCGATGAAGAGGTCGGTGTGCGGCTGCGCTGACACCGTCAGGACGCCGGTCTCCTCGTCGACCTGCCAGAGTGCCGCGGACGAGGGCACGAGCGGGGACGGCATTCCGGGGACGGTCAGTTGATCAGCCATGACCTGGAACGTTACAGCGGGGACCCGCTCGGCGGGTACGGTCCGGGGACGACGCCGGTCCAGCCCGGAACCCGTCGTACACATGTTCTATCCACAGGCTGTGGACGACGGAGGGATTGATGGGTTACCAGCTCAGCGCGGTCGTCGCGGATGTCGAGCTGCTCCGCGAGCACACCGCCGAGCTGGATCACGCCGTCCTCGGTGGGCTGCGGCAGGACTTCGCGCTCCTGCCGGTGACCCCGCAGTTGGTGGTGGAGCTGACCGGGTCGCTGCCGGATTTCGCGGTCGACGACCGCAGCGCCGAGCACCCGTTCGGCCTGGTGCTGTCGCCGCCGCTGACCGAGGTGCTGAGTGGGTGGTCAGCGCTGGGGCCCGTGGCGTACCTCGAAGCGGAGTTCGGCGGCGGCGCCGGCTACCAGTCGGCGGCGGTGTGGCTCGGCGGTGCGGCGTCCTGGGGTCCGTGCTTCGACGACGTGTTGGACGCGCCGCGTGAGCAGTGGCCGATCAACGGGGCGCTGGTTCGGCTCGGCGTCGAGCGAGGCACGTGGATCGACCCGTTCGCCGAGGTGGGCTTGCATCTGGAGCGCAACACCGACGGCTGGCTGGCGCACGGGCGGCGTCGGCTCAGCGCCGACTACTGGGACGAGCTGGTCGAACAGTGGGAAAACCAGTAATCCGGCGGCTGGCAGCAACCTGAACGGCCCGGTCCCGTTGGGGACTGGGGGATTCCATGAAATTGCGACAATTCGCGTTTATTGCCACGCTGATGACGGCTGCCTCGATTGCCGGCAGCGGCGCGCCGCCACCCGGGCCGATCCCGGCGAACCGGCCCGCCGCCAACGAGATCGTCGACCTGAACGGCCTGCGCAACATCGAATTCGGCGACACCGAGGACGAGCTGACCCGCCGGGGCATCCTGCGTACCGACCTGGACGGCTGCGGGCCGACGCTCACCGGCCACAACACGGTGAGTCCCGTCTTCGTGGAGGCGAAACTGGTGCTGCTGTGGGCCGGCGACCCGATGCGGACACCCGAGGGCATAACGGCCGGCTCACCCGTCGACCAGGTCTGGGACCGCTATCCGAGCGTCACTCGACTGCCCGCTCCACAGGGGACACACCGGCTTGACGGGCTACTCGCCCGCACCGGCGACCGCGCGTACCTGTTCCTCCACGACGGGCGCACGGTCCAAAAAACCATCGCCGGGTACGCCGACTGGGCCCGCCGCCTCTTCGACGAGGGCGCCGGCCCCTGCTGAGACGCGGGGCGGAACGCGGAACGCCCGGTCGATCCTCGCGGATCGACCGGGCGTTTCTGCACTACGGAGCGGTGGCGGAGGGATTTGAACCCTCGGAGGGCGTTAACCCTCACACGCTTTCGAGGCGTGCTCCTTAGGCCGCTCGGACACGCCACCGCCGACGAGGGTACAGGACCGCTGGTTCCGATGCCCAACCGGTATCGCCTGGTCCGGCCTGGCAGGATCTTTGCCATGAGTACGCACATCGGCGCGAAGCCGGGCGAGATCGCCGAGCGGGTCCTGATGCCGGGCGACCCGCTGCGGGCCAAGTGGATCGCGGAAACCTACCTTGAGGGCGCCACCTGCTACTCGACGGTCCGGGGCATGTTGGGCTTCACCGGCCGCTGGAATGGCGTCGAGGTGTCCGTCCAGGGCTCCGGCATGGGCATGCCGTCGGCCTCCATCTACGCCCACGAGTTGATCAACGAGTACGGCGTGAAGACGCTGATCCGGGTCGGCTCCTGCGGGGCTCTCAGCACCGACCTGCAACTGCGGGACGTGGTAGCGGCGATCGGGTCGTCCACCGACTCGAACATGAACCGGATGCGGTTCGACGGGTTGATCGACTACGCCCCGGTGGCCGACTTCGGGCTGCTGCGTACCTCGGTCGAGGTGGCCGAGCGGCGCGGCATCACGATGCACGTCGGGCCGATCCTGGCGGCGGACGCCTTCTACACCGACCGGCCGGACCTCTACGACACGCTCGCCGACTACGGCGTCCTGGCGGTGGAGATGGAGTCGGCGGCGCTCTACACGATCGCCGCCCGGTTCAAGGCTCGGGCGCTTACGGTGTTGACCGTCAGCGACCACATCAAGACCGGCGAGAAGACCACCTCGGAGGAGCGGGAGCAGACGTTCAGCCAGATGGTCGAGATCGCCCTCGACACGATCATCGCCTGACCCTTCGTCGCATCTGCCGCCCCGCCGTCCGTCTGGACGGCGGGGCGGCGTGCTGCGCGGGGGCAGAGGGGTGACGACGGTCACCGAACGAAACAATACGACCGATCGTGCTTATTGAGTACGGTGTCCGCATGACAGTCGACGGACGCCTCGCCCGGGGAGAGCGCAGCCGCAACGCCGCGCTGGACGCGGCAGTGGTGCTCGCCACCGAGTCCGGCCTGGACGGGCTCAGCCTCGCCCAGCTCGCCGACACGCTCGGGGTGAGCAAGTCGGGCCTCTTCGCGCACTGGCGGTCGAAGGAGGCGCTTCAGCTCGCCGCGATCGACCGCGCGGTGACGCTCTGGCGGGAGCGGGTCGTCGCACCGGCGCTGCTCGCCCCACGGGGCGTCCGGCGGCTCCGCGCCCTGCACGACGCCCGGCTCGGCTTCTACGCCAGCGGGGTGCTCCCCGGCGGATGCTTCTTCGCCAACACCCAGTTCGAGTTCAACGCCCGCCCCGGCCCGGTCCGCGACCGGCTCATCGAGGCGTACACCCAGTGGACGAGGTTTCTCGAAGACCTCGTGCGGCAGGCGGTCGACGCCGGCGAACTCCCCGCCGACCTGGACGTCGCGCAACTGGCGTACGAGATCGACGCGCTCGGGATGGCAGCCGCGATGAACTCCCGGATGCTCGACCCGGACGCCGCCTACCGGCACGCCCGCGCCGGCCTTCGGAGCCGCCTGCTGGCGCTCTGCCCCGACCCGACCCTGCTTACGGAAGGCCCCTCATGAGCAACGCCGTCGCCGACCAGCCTGCCGTCGACTTCGGGCACGTCGAGCACGTCACTGTGCACTTCGACGACCTCGACGCGATGGGCATCCTGCACAACGCCCGGTACGCGGTGCTGCTGGAACGGGCCCTGACGCCGTACTGGACCGAGCGAGGGCTGGCCTACCGGGGCAGCGCCACCCCTCCGGACCTGTTCCACGCGGTCCGCGAGTTCACCATCAGCTACCGGGCGCCGATCGTCACCACCGGGCCGGTGGCGGTGCACTTCTGGCTCGAACACTTCGGCACCAGCAGCGCCGAGTACGCCTTCCAGTTCCGTTCGGTCGACGGCGGCACCGTGCACGCCGAGGGGCGACGGGCGATCGTCCGCCTCGACCAGACGACGCTGCGGCCGGCACCCTGGACCGAGGCCGCGCGGGCCGTGGCCGCCACGCTGCTCCGCCCCGCCACCACCGCGGCCTGACGCGCCGCGGCAACGTCCTCCAGCCGGATTCAGCGGAAGAAGGCCCGCAGGACGGCTGCGGTTTCGGCTTCGAGCACTCCGCCGTACACCTCGGGTCTGTGGTTGAGGCGGCGGTCGCGCAGTACGTCCCAGAGCGAACCGGCCGCGCCGGTCTTGGGTTCCCAGGCGCCAAAGACGACTGTGGAGACCCGGGCCAGCACCAGCGCCCCCGCGCACATGGTGCAGGGCTCCAGGGTGACCACAAGGGTGCAGCCGTCGAGCCGCCACCGGCCGGCGAGCTCGGCACCCCGGCGCAGGGCCAGCACCTCGGCGTGGGCGGTCGGGTCGCCGGTCAACTCCCGCTCGTTGCGTCCGATCGCGAGTTCGGTGCCGTCCGGCCCGTAGAGCACCGCGCCCACCGGCACGTCGTCGACATCGGCCGCACCCGGGGCGTCGGTGGCCGGGCCGGTGACGGCGACCTCCAAAGCCCGGCGCATCCACAGCTCGTGTCGCTGCCGACGGCCGGTCGGCCCCGCGTCGGCCAGCCCTTCGTGGGCACCCGGCCCGGCGCGACCCACCAGGCCGGGTGTCGGCTGGCCCGGCGCAAGCGTCTCCAACAGGGGATCGGTGGCGTCGGCCGGCTCCGTACCGCCGGTCGGCACCGGCCCGAGTGGATCAGACCTCACGCAGCTCCTCGACCTCGTCGGCGCAGCCGAGCACCTCGCAGATCTCGGCGGTGACGTCCGCCGGCAGCATCCCCTCCTGGGTGCAGAGGTTCAGCAGCTTCTGCGCCGAGATGCCCAGGTTGGCCAGCAGGTCGGCCTCGCCCACCGGGTCGGCCTCCGGGTCGACGGCGGGCTGTTCGCTCTCCTCGTCGCCGCTGGTCGCCGGGCGTGGCTCGTCGTCGCCGTCGAGACCGGTGACCGAGGTCTTCAGGTCACCGACCAGCAACTGACCCAGCCGGGACTCCTCGGCGAACGCGGAATCCGACCCGAAGACCCGCAGGTCCTCGCCCTCGTCGAGACGCAGGATCACCAGGTACGCGTCATCGGCCTCGACGAAGAGCAGCGACACGTCGGCTTCCTGGTCGACATCGCGCAGCCGATCGGCGACCTCGTCGATGTCGGTGGTGCCCCGCAGGTTGACCTCAGCGGCAGTCCAGCCACTGTCGTCGCGCACCACGGCCGCAGCGAAGTACGACACGGTCCCCCCAATAGCCCTCGGCACAGCGCCGACTCGTTACGCGTGCACGTTAGCCGGTCGGGTCGGCAGGCGACCGGTCAACGCCCCGACAGGCCGGCCAAACCTGACAAAATAGGGATCAGCCGGCGACTCGACGGCGAGTGGCGATCAGCTCGCGGAGGCGGTCCGTGCGCAGGCGCTGCGGGCGGGTGCGCTGTCGTACCGCCCGCGCGCCTGCCAACTCGGCGAGCAACTGGAGTCGGCGGCGGCTTCGATCCGGGTCCTGCCGCGGGGTGGTCCAGGCCATACCGCCG
This sequence comes from Micromonospora sp. NPDC000316, assembly GCF_042898885.1. Classification (NCBI taxonomy): domain Bacteria; kingdom Bacillati; phylum Actinomycetota; class Actinomycetes; order Micromonosporales; family Micromonosporaceae; genus Micromonospora; species Micromonospora sp. NPDC000316. The sequence goes on along the minus strand of NZ_JBIAZG010000025.1, from coordinate 24,704 downwards.
AGCGTGCCGAGTCTCGGCGGCCACGTCAAGACGGCGTTCGCTACGCAGCCAACCGGGCACTCGACGCAGTCATCCACGCCCGTTACGGGTGCCTTTGCGGCCCACTCACCACAGCGACGCACTCACCGCAGCGGCCCACTCACCGCAGCGGCCCACTCACCACAGCGGCCAGTCGCCGCTGCTTGCCCAGCGGACCGCCACCACGGCGGCGGCGATGCTCCAGCCACCGGCGGTGACGATGGCCACGCCGGTGCCCACCCCCCGATCGCCGTAGCGGACCAACACCAGGGCGGTTAGCCAGGCCAGCAGACCGGCGAAAAGCGTCCACCACGCGTAGCTGGCCACGTCGGTGCCGAGCAGGCCGAACAGCACCAGCCAGCTGGCCGCCGCGCCGCCGCCGATTGCGACACCGCCGCCGGTCACCGGGTGCGGTTCGCGGTAGGTCGGCCTCGTCGGTGGCCCGGCCGGAAAGAGCCCCGAGGGGGTACGCGCCATCGGGCGTGGGGCGAAGCCGGGATTCGGGTCAGGACCGGGCTGGGCGATGGTCATAGTCGCTGCCCTCCCCTCACGCGCGTCATTCGTGCCCACCGTACCGGTCTGCCAGGATGACCGGATGTCCTCGCCGACGATCCGCCGCGTGCGTTCGGCGTACCCGATTCTGCTGCTGCTCGCCCCGGTGCTGGCCGCCGGCTGCGCGACCACCCGGCCCGGAGTGCCGCCGGACGGCGCCGCGCCCACGGCGCCGTCGGTCTGGGAGACCGCCGACCAGCCGGCAGCGCCGTCGGCCACCCCGAGCGGGCCGGCCAGCCCGGCGCCGTCGTCGGCAGGGCCGTCGTCGACCGCGCCCCGCGCGGGGCTGCGGCATGTCTTTCCGGTACGCGCCGACGACGTCGCCTATCACCCGACGCACGGGGCGTATCCGGCCACGGACATATTCGCCGACTGCGGTGAGCCGTTCGTCGCGGTGACCGACGGGACGGTGCTGGAGGTGAGTCGCGTCGACAAGTACCGCAAGCGCGGGCCGCAGGGTCCGGACAACGGCGGTCTGTCGGTGGCGCTGCTCGGCGACGACGGGGTGCGTTACTACGGCTCCCACCTGAGCGCCGTGGCCTCGGGCGTCGACGCGGGGGTGCGGGTCCGGGCCGGGCAGCAGCTCGGCAAGGTCGGCCGCACCGGCAACGCCAACAACGTCTGTCACGTGCACTTTGGCATCTCACCGCCGTGTCCCGGCAAGGACGGCTGGTGGATCCGGCGCGGCGTGCTGTGGCCGGCGCGATATCTGGACTCGTGGCGACACGGCGGCAATCGGGAACCGGCCGCCGAGGTGACCACCTGGCAGCGGAAACACGGCTGTCCGAAGGCTCCCTGACAAGCCCCGTACCCGCTAGGTTCGGTGGGATGAGCGCCCGGGATCCCATCGCCGACCTACGCCGGATCGCGTTCCTGTTAGAGCGGGCGAACGAGGCCACGTACCGGGTGCGGGCGTTTCGGTCGGCGGCGAAGGCGCTCGCCGGCCTGCCACCGACCGAGGTCGCCGAGCGGGCCGGCAACGGCACGCTCACCGAGCTTTCCGGGGTGGGTGACGTGACGGCCCGGTGCGTGGCGGAGTCCCTTGCCGGCGAGGAGCCCGTCTATCTGCGTCGGCTGGTGGCGACCGAGGGCAGCGACCTGGATGCCGAGGCCACGGCGCTGCGCGCCGCCCTGCGCGGCGACTGCCACACGCACTCCGACTGGTCCGACGGCGGCTCACCCATCGAGGAGATGGCGCTGGCCGCGGTCGAGTTGGGCCACGAATACCTGGTGTTGACAGACCATTCGCCCCGGCTGAAGGTGGCGCGCGGGTTGACCGCCGACCGGCTCCGCCGCCAGTTGGACCACGTGGCGCAGGTCAACGCGGCACTGCCGGAGGGTTTCCGGATCCTGACCGGGATCGAGGTGGACATCCTCGCCGACGGCTCGCTGGACCAGGATGACGAGTTGCTGGCCCGATTGGACGTGGTGGTGGGGTCGGTGCACAGCGGCCTGAACGACGAGCGGGCCAAGATGACCCGGCGGATGCTGACCGCGGTCGCCAACCCGCACCTGGACATCCTCGGCCACTGCACCGGGCGGATGGTGTCGTCCCGCCCGGCCGGCGTGACCGGCCCGGGTGACCGGGGGCATCGGGCCCGCACCCGCGCCGAGAGCGACTTCGACGCCGACGCGGTCTTCGCCGCCTGCGCGGAGCACGACACCGCCGTCGAGATCAACTCTCGGCCGGAGCGGCAGGACCCGCCGAAGCGGCTGATCCGCCGCGCCCTGGAGGCCGGCTGCCGGTTCGCGATCGACACGGACGCGCACGCGCCCGGTCAGCTCGACTGGCAACGGTTCGGCTGCGAGCGGGCCGCCCGCTGCGGCGTCCCGGCCGACCGGGTGGTCAACACCTGGTCGGCCGAGCAACTCGTGGAGTGGACGCACAACCGAGCCTGACCGCCCTCGGCCGGCTCAGCCGCGGGCCGGCTCGGGGCGGGCGGGGTCGGCGGCGGGCGCGCTGACGCCGACCACAGGGCGGGGCTTGCGGCGGCCGAAGACACCCTGCGCGACAGCGACACCCAGCAGCACGATGAGCGCGCCAACCGGTTGGTGCCAGTTGAGCCGCTCGTCGAGCACTACGGCGCCGATAAGCACCGCGAAGATCGGGATCAGGTAGGTGACAGTGGACGCGGTGCTCGCGCCCGCCACCCGGATGTTGCGGATGTTGATCACGAAGGCGAGCCCGGTGCCGAGGGCACCGAGAGCCAACACGCTTGCCACCACCTTCGCCGACAAGTCGGTAGGCAGCGGCGGGGCACCCGCCACGAACGGGGTGACGACGGCCAGTTGCCCGGCGGCGAGCAGCAACTGCGCCGTGGAGAGCGACAGGCCGGAGTGTGCGCTGCCGGCGACGAACCGCTTCTGGTACGGGATGGCGACGCCGTAGCAGGCCGCCGCGCCGAAGCACATCAACTGCCCGACGAAGTGCGCGCCGCCGATGCCCTCCCAGACCCCGAGCACCACGAGTACGCCGAGGAAGCCCAACCCGAGCCCGACCGCTCGGCGCACGGTCAGCCGCTCGGTGCGGAAGACAAGCACCGCCAGCGGCAGGACGATCAGCGGAGTGGTGGCGTTCCAGATGCCGGCCAGCATCGACTCGACCCGTTGCTCGCCGTAACCGAAGAGGGTGAACGGCACGGCCACGCCGAACGCCGCGACGACGAAGAGGTGTGCCCACACCCGAGGCTCGCGCGGCAGCCGGTCGCGCAGCACCGCGAGGACGACAAGCAGGGTCAGCGCGCCCGCGACGACCCGGTTGAGGGTGAGCTGGACGGGGTGCAGCTCAGCCACCCCGATCTTGATGAACAGAAAGCTGGAACCCCAGATCGCGGCGAGAGCGAGGAACCCCGGCAGCCACGTCCGCAGCGGCGCCTTGTCAGGAGTGATATCAGTGGTCACCCCTGACACTCTGCCGGACCGGTGTGACAAAGTCGCGGGACTTTTCGAGCCCCAAATCGGCCGCTTGAACACGGCAAACGGCGTCGACAGCGGGGTGGGGTGGTCACGTAGTGTCGCAGCGTGGGACAAATTGATGAACTCGCCAACCGCTACGTAGCCGAGTGGGCGCCGTTGAGCCCCACCGGCGCGACCTACGTCGGCATCGCCGGCCACGACGACCAGCTCGACGACCTCTCACCAGAGGGCTACCGGGCACGCGCCGACCTGACCCGCCGGACCCTCGCGGAGCTTGAGGTCACCGAGCCGGACACGGAGGCGGAGCGCACCGCCAAGGAGGCCATGCAGGAACGACTCGGCCTCGACCTGGCCCGGTACGACGCCGGCGAGTCGACAAGCGAGATCAGCGTCATCACGAGCGGGCTGCACGAGATCCGCATGGTGTTCGACCTGATGCCGACCGCGACGGCCGACGAGCAGGCAAACATCGCCGCCCGGCTCAACGGCCTCGCCGGCGCGCTGGAGGGCTACAAGACCACACTGCGCGAGGCGCTCGCCGCCGGCCAGGTCAGCTCGAAGGTGCAGCTGGTCGAGGTGGCCAAGCAGTGCGACATCTGGACCGACCCGAGCGGCGACAACTTCTTCCACGGCCTCGTCGAGCGACTGGGTGCGGACGGCACGCTCGGCGCGGAGCTGCGCCGGGGCGCGGCGTCGGCCACCGCGGCGACCGCCGAGTTCGGCCAGTTCCTGCGCGCCGAGTTGGCACCGCACGGGCGGGACAAGCAGGCCGCCGGCCGAGAGCGCTACGAGCTTGCCTCGCAGTACTTCCTCGGCGCGAAGGTCGACCTGGACGAGACGTACTCCTGGGGGTTCGCGGAGCTGGCCCGCCTGGAGGCGGAGATGCGGGTCGTGGCCGGCCGCATCGCCGGCCCGGGCGCAGGCGTCGACGAGGCCGTGGCCAAGCTGGACGCCGACCCGGCACGGACGATCCGGGGCAAGGAGGCGTTCCGCGACTGGATGCAGGCCCTCGCCGACAAGGCGATCACCGAGCTGAACGGGACGCACTTCGACATCCCCGAAGAGGTCCGCCGGATCGAGTGCTGCCTCGCCCCGACAAGCGACGGCGCCATCTACTACACCGGGCCGAGCGAGGACTTCTCCCGCCCGGGCCGCATGTGGTGGGCAGTGCCACAGGGCATCACGGACTTCTCCACCTGGCGTGAGGTGACGACGGTCTACCACGAGGGCGTGCCGGGTCACCACCTTCAGGTGGCGCAGACCGCCGTCCGCGCCGACCTGCTCAACCGTTGGCAGCGGCTGCTCTGCTGGGTCTCCGGGCACGGCGAGGGCTGGGCGCTCTACTCGGAGCGGCTGATGGACGAGCTCGGCTACCTCGAGGACCCGGGCGACAAGCTGGGCATGCTCGACGGCCAGGCGATGCGCGCCGCCCGGGTCATCGTCGACATCGGCATGCACCTGGAGTTGGAGATCCCGAAGGACAACCCGTTCGACTTCCACCCGGGTGAGAGGTGGACGCCCGAGCTGGGCTGGGAGTTCATGCGGGCGCACTGCCGGGTTCCGGACGAGAACCTGCGCTTCGAGCTGAACCGCTACCTGGGCTGGCCGGGGCAGGCCCCGTCGTACAAGGTCGGTGAGCGGATCTGGTTGCAGGCCCGCGAGGACGCGAAGGCCCGCAAGGGCGCTGACTTCGACCTGCGGGAGTTCCACCGGCAGGCGTTGGACCTGGGCGCGCTGGGCCTCGACCCGCTGCGCAAGGCGCTGGCCCGGCTCTGAGTCGCTGACGGTTCCGGGCGCCGGCGGCACGCCGACCGGCGCCCGGAACCATGGCCGGCCGTCCCGGTCCGCCATCCCCGGCGTTTCGACGGGGTACGGCGGGAGCATCGACGCTGCGGGTAAGCGGTACGAGAGCGGTACGACCGGAAGCAATGGCGCGGTGGAGGACGCCGGGCCGAGATCGGCGCGGTCCAGCGTCAGCGCGGCCGGAACTGGCGAGTCGGCGGACGCGCCGCTCAGCCGAGGGTCAGTGCCAACGCCGGCCGGGCGGTGAGCGTGTCGCTCGTGACGAACGCCAGGTCGATGACCGGGTCGGTGAACGACACAGGGATGGGCACCGTGACCGGGAGACCGTCGGGGAACGGCAGGTCCGGGGTCAGAGTGATCTTGATGCCGGCCAGCTTGCCGACGAACCGGGTGGAGTAGAAGGCCACATCACCGCGGACTGTCAGGCGGTCGGTCGCGTACTTCTGGGTGCGCCCCCGGGGACCGTCCGCGGTCAGCAGGAAGTCGTCGGTCACGGCCTCCTTCATGCTGAACTTCAGCACCTTCAGGGTGCCCTTCTCGGTTTGCAGGTCGGTGATCCCCTCGAACCGGAGCCCGGTCATTGTGACCTTGGATCCGGTGAGCTTCGACGGCGTCTGGGCCACCTTGGGCAGACCCGGGTCGGCGGCGATGCGCGGCAGTGGCTTGCCCGGCTCCACCTTGCCCGGACTCTCGGGCTTCGTCGTGCCCGGCTTACCGGGCTGGGCCGGCGACGGGCAGGCCGTGGGCTTGGGCCGAGCCGTCGGCGTGCTTGTCGGCGTGACGGTCGGGCTCGCCGACGGTGTCGGGGTGGCCTTGCGGCGTCCACCGGTGAGCAGGTCGCCGATCCCGTCCAGGATGTCGGTGATGATGTTGCCGCCCCGCTCGGGGCTCGCGCTCGGGGTCGGCGTCGCGGTGCTCGAACTGGGCGACGGCCGGACCGACTTGGACGGAGTGGGGCAGGCGTTCGCGGCGGGCCGGACCGGTGCGGCCTGCACCGCTCGGGGCTGGGTTGCCAGGCCGGCGGTGGCCAGGCCGAGCACCACAAGTGCGATTCCGAAGGCACGCGGATCGGCGGATCGGTTGGGCCACACGGGCGAAGGGCGTGCGTCGTCCGGTTCCATGACCGCCTGGTCCGCGGTCGGGTGCTCGGCGGCCGGCTGGTCAGCTGTTGGTTCGTCGGCGGGCGGCTGGTCCGCGGTCGGCTGCTCGGCTGTTGGTTGGTCGGCGGTCGGCTGCTCGGCTGTTGGTTGGTCGGCGGGCGGCTGGTCGGCGTCGGCCTGATCGGCGTCGGCATGGCCGGCGTCGGCATGGCCGGCTGGGGGTGCCGCCGCGCGGGAGGGCGTCCACGCGAAGGCGAGCGCGCTGCCGACGATGCCGAGCAGCAGGCCGACGAAGAAGCCGCCGAGGTTGAGCCCGATCAGTGAGTAGACCGCCGTGACCGCCGCGACGATCGAGTAGAACAGCCGCTGCGCAGGGCTGAGCCAGATCAGCAGGCCGCAGGTCACCAGAATGACCGGGATCAGCAGCGAGAGCAGGCCGCTGGCTCCGCTGTGGAAGCTCAGACCGTTGATGGTCATGCGCGTGGAGGCGAACATCTCCACACCCGCCAGGATGGTGAAGAGGCCGCCCCAGAACGGTCGGCTCCGCTGCCAGCGGCGGAAGCTTCGCCACGCCTGAGCCGCAGTGTTGGGGCGGGCGTGGGACGGGTTGGCGGTTGTCACGTACTCCTCCTGCCGGAGCGGGGGTGGGGGCAGGGGCGCGGCCCGCGATGGTCTGCCAGCGCGGGCCCGCGCTCAGCTCAGAAGCACTCCTTGCCCTTGGCGTCCTCGCCCACGTTGACCTTGAGCCGGAGGCCGACCAGGTTGAAGGTGGCCGCGGTCGTGTACCGGGACACCTGCTGCAGGTTGCGGATGCTCACGTGCTCGGAGTTCTGGCCGAACGAGCCCTTCTGCGCCGTCGGGTTCAAGTCGGTGGCGTCGCGGCCGATCTGAATGTTGGAGAAGGTCGCATTGCCGTTCAGCGAGTCCATCGCGATCATCAGGTCCTTGGCGCGTGCGGGCTCCTTGCCCTCACCGGCGTTGATGGTGAGCACCACCGGCAGTCCGGGCAGGTCGGCGCGGACGGACTGGCAGAGGTTGTACAGCTCTGCGCTGCTGATCTCGGAGAGCGCGACCGGATGCACCTGGCCGTCCTTGCCCTTCTCGCGGACGATCCCGCCGTACTGCTTGAAGCCGTCGCCCTCCAGGCGGTCCGCGCCGATCTTGAACGTCTGCCCGGACACGGTGATGTCGGACGCGATAGCGCCGCTCGACATGCCGAACAGGATGACGCCGACGGCAGCCGTGGCGGGCACCATCATGGCGGCGAACCGACGCCACCGGGTACGACCGTGATTGTCCTGCACCGGTTCCTCCTCGAGTGGATGTGCGTGGGGCCGGTCCCGAACCGGAGGCCCCGCGCCGGACCCGTCGCTGTTACCGGCGGGTAACGACCGAGCTTGATGGTGCACCCGTTGCGACGCAGCTCACAACCCCCCGCTTACCGCGCGGTAACACGAGGGTGACCAATCGACAGGGGTTCATCACGATGCGTCGAACTTTCCGAAGGTGCATAGGCCAGAAAAGATGACAAGGGCGGGCATTGATCATCACAACAACTACCGAGGGCGACCATATATCGAGGGATTACAATCAGGTAACGAATGTAAAGTACGCAGGTCGCGACCCACCTGTTCAGGTTGTCGCCCCCGACCGAACATCCGAGCGTCCGGTCGATCCCGGTGGCCGCCCGGATGCCCTAGGGTTTCGGCGTGAATCTGAACGACGTACGGCGCGACTGGACCAAGCTGGGCGCCGAAGATCCGCTGTGGGCCGTGCTCGTTCAGCCCGGCAAGCGCGGCGGGCGGTGGGACGTCGACGAGTTCCTCGCCACCGGCCGCGCCGACGTCGAGGAGACGACCGGCTGGCTGGAGCAACTCGGCCTGCCGACCCGGTGGGAACGGGTGCTGGACTTCGGCTGCGGGGCCGGGCGGCTCTCGCAGGGCCTCGCACCGCACGCGGACGAGGTCGTAGGCGTCGACATCGCTCCGTCCATGCTGGAGACGGCCCGGCAACTGGACCGGAGCAGCGGCAACATCCGCTTCGTCCTCAACGACGCACCTGATCTGAGCCAGTTCCCCGACGGCCATTTCGATCTGGTCTACAGCGCGCTGGTGTTGCAGCACCTGCCCCGCCCGGCGATCGACAGGTACCTCGCCGAGTTCCTGCGTGTCCTACGGCCCGGAGGCGTCGCCGTCGTGGGTCTGCCGACCGAGCCGGCGCGTACGGCAAAGGGCCTCATCTGGAAGGTCGCGCCGTTCCGCCTGATCAGCTGGGCGCAGCGCCGGCTGCTCAACTATCCGGCGCCGATGAGCATGACGGCCGTGCCGCACGCCGACATGGTGCGGCTGGTGGCGGAACACGGCGGGGACATCGTCGGGCAGCGCCCCGACCTGCCGTACACCGAAGATTGGGTGTGCACCAGGTACGCGGTGCGGCGCGCCTGACCCACCGCCCGGCCACCTGGCAAGCGAGCGGGCCGGCCGACCCTCGGGGTCGGCCGGCCCGGTCAGGTCGGCGTGCGGTGGTGTGATGGTGGGGGTTGGTTACGGCTTGCTGCGCTCCACAGCGTGGCGCCCGCCAGCGGGGCCCGGGGAGTCCTCGACCGGCTCCGAGGAGGCCTGCGATGGCAGCACGGTTGTCGGCTGGTCGCCGGTGTGCACAGCCGTCGCGTCGGGCCGACGGCGACTCGCGCGGATGATGATGAACAGACCGAGCAGGGCCAGGGCGAGGCCCAGGATGCCGAGAACGATCGGCACCACATTGGTCAGCAGGGTGATCTGACCACGCGCGTCCTTGGCAGCATCGGCCTGCTGCTTCTGGGTTTCCTCGTTGAAGATGAGAGTAGCGTCGATGATCTTGATCTTGTCCGCGCCGGTCTCGTCGCGGAGGGTCTGGAGCTGCTTCTCCTGACCCTTGACGATCACGCCGCTGTCCGGCTCCACCCAGAGGGTACGGGTGTTGGCGTAGTAGCGGCCCGCGGTCACCGTGGCCTCGGTCGAACCGATCAGGTTGCCCGGAACGTCGATCTCGCTGATCTTGACCGGCTCGGCGGTCATCTCGAACTTGTAGACGGTCAGACCCTGGAGCTGCTCGGTGCCCAGGTACTTGGCGGGGTACGACTTCCGAGCGGTGTTGTCGAAGTACTGGTAGGTCTTCTTCTCGGTGCCGAACGGGAAGGTGTAGGTCAGGCCCTCGTGCTTGAAGGGCGCGCCGTTGATGTCCTCGGCGCAGCAGGCGACCGCCTCGGCGGTGCGCCGGTCGAGGGCGACCCGGTCCGTGCTGACCGTGATCTCCTTGCCGGCGTCGTCGATCACCCGGACACCGACGTTGAAGACCACCCGGTCGGCGTTGCCGTCGTCGACGTCGCCCCGCACGGCGCGGTGGGCGGTCAGGTTGACGCCGCTCCGCTCCGACAGGGTGCTGAAGTCGAGGACTGTCGCGTTCTGGGCTTCTGAAACCGTTACCGAACTCTGGTCAAGGGGCACCTTGACCAGAGCGGGCGCGACGATCAGCGGCGTCGCCACGGCCCCGACTATCAGGAACGCGCCTGCCGCCACCAAGATGGCACCCGATGTGGATCGCATGTAACTCCTCCCCTTGTAAAGACTCGACTAGTCGGCTGACAGTACATGACGAGGCCGATTTCGGATATGGTCCGAGGCGACCTTCGAGGCGCACCGACTCAGGTCGAACGCAGCCGCCCTCCGGCGGCATCAAGAATGGATGTTGAGGGAACTGTGAGCCGACCTGTCAAATCGGACTCGATCAGCGGCCAGGGTGGCCTGTCCGCGCCTAATACTGGCCGTTCGGCTGGCTGGTTGCCCGCTTTGGAAGGGCTCCGGGCCGTGGCAGTACTCGGCGTGGTCGTCCACCATGTCTCCTACCTCAGCGGTCTCACAAACTCGTTCTCCCGCTTCGCAGGTTTGCTGGCCAGGCTGGATGTGGGGGTGGCGATCTTCTTCGCGCTGTCTGGCTTCCTTCTCTACCGACCATTCGCGCTCGCCGCCATTCATGGGCAATCCGGCCCGCCTGTTCGGAGATACCTCTGGCATCGTGCACTGCGCATTTTGCCCGGGTACTGGGCAATGGCGGCCGTCGGACTCGTCTGGCTCAACTTCGATTACCTCAGGTCGGTCTGGGACTGGGCAATTCCCCTTCTGCTGGCACAGATTTATCAGCCATTGCGACTACCGGTCGGCATGGAGCAGACCTGGAGCCTGGCTACGGAGGCGACTTTCTACCTGGCGCTGCCCGCGATAGCGATGCTCGGCCGCCGAATGGGCGGTCGAACTCCGCTGGGCCGAGCCCGACGCCAACTGATACTCGGTGCCGTACTCGTCCTTGCCGGCTTGACCTGGAATGCGTATGCGCACGGTCCCGACTCGCCACTACCGGGACTTGCGGTGCTCTGGTTGCCCGCCTTTCTGGACTGGTTCGGCATCGGCATCATGCTGGCCGTGCTCGCCTCGTGGCCCGCCAGCACGACCTCGTCCCCGTTCCTCGCGGGCCTGGCCGGGAGCAGATCCGGGCAGGGCGACGACATGTGGTCCACCACGCCGCGCGGTCTGCGCGTCTTCGCGTTCGCCCCGGGAACGTCGTGGCTCATCGCCGGCGCGCTGCTGTGGATCGTCAGCACTCCGATCGCCGGCCCGCGCGCGCTCGAACCCACGAAGTCGATCGAGTCGGTCGTCGAGCACCTGACGTTCCTGCTCATCGCCTGGTGCCTGATCGCCCCCCTCGTCGGCCCGGGCTCGGGCGGGGTGCCGCGAGCGCTCCTCGGCCATCGGGTGGTCCAGTTTCTCGGCCGGATCTCCTACGGCATCTTCCTGTGGCACCTCCTCGCCCTCGAGGCCTGCTTCCGCCTGCTCGGATTCACCCGGATGAACAGCTCCTTCTGGGTTATCCTCGCGATCACGCTGGCCCTCACGATCCCGGTCGCGGCGGCCAGCTACTACCTCATCGAGCGGCCCTCCCGGCGACTGCGGCGGGTCGGGCAGCGGCGGGGCGACCGCCCCGGGCCCGAGGTCGTCGACCCCGACTCCCTGGTCCAGGCGCCGACGCCAGTGCCAGCGCTGCAGGCCGCGTCGTCGGCCCCCGGCGGGCACCCGACCCTCGCGGCGCAGCTCGTACCGCCCGCGGACCCGGCGGAAACGCAACACCAGAGCGGCGATCGCGACGAGGAGCAGCCCGGTCGGAAGCACCACAAGTAGATCCGCCAGCCGTTCCGAGCCGACCCGCGGCAGCCACCACCGCTGGGTCCCGTAGGCCGCGAGCCCCAGGGCTGCCGGCACCCAGATCCAGCCGGGGTTTGGCGTCCGGCGCCGGTGCAGCACCAGGACCACGGCGGCGCAGCCGAGCCCGACCCAGCCCCCGAGCAGCGCCGGCACGCCCACCGCGAGCAGCGGCGCAGTCGGCATCGTCGACGGCACCACCGGGTACGACGGCCGGTGGCGACGCGCGGGGATCAGCGCCGCGACGACCAACAGCAGAAGCAGACCCACGCCGACGCGCAGTACGAGGGCGTACTGCTCCCCGGGTGTGAAGACCATCTCGACGCGGCCGGCGGCCCCGGCCGGCACGAGCCACGCCTGCTTCCACCCGTCCAGGCGCGTCGGTACGAGCTGGACGCCATCGAGGGTTGCCCGCCAGCCGGGGTTGGCGTTCTCCGGGACGACCAGGTAGCTGCCGCCACCCGCCCCGACCTCGACCGACCGACGCTTGTCGTCCCAGCCGAGGACCGTAACGGCCCGACGGGGCGACTCGGTGTCCGCCGCCGCGGCGGGTCGCACTGCCGGCTCGCCGGTCAGGATCACGCTGTCCACGACGAACCACTCCGGCGGCGCGGAGACCTCGTTCGGGCCGCCCCGCAGCGAGACCACGTCGGCATCCGCCTTCGGGGTGGCCGTGACACGGCCCGTCGGCTTGGTTTCGAGAAGGCACGCGCGGTACCGCAGCGGCCGCAGATCCCGCAGGTCCCGCAACGTGCCCGAGGCCGTCGTCGGCATCGGCGCCCCGTTGATCACGATCGTCGGGCCCGCGCCGCACGGCAACGTCACCTCGCGGTCGAGGCCACGGGGCTGGTTGAGTTCGGGTACGCCCTGCACATCCACGCCGCTGAGACCGACCGGAAGCGGTTGCGGCTCGAACAGCGCTGTCGACCGGTTGATCCTCGGCACCGTCGAGGTCACGGCCACGGCGAGGCTGCGGGTGCGCAGGGCCGGGAAGCGTGCGACACCGTCCAGGTCGACAGTCACCTCCCGGATGCCGTCGTCGCCGGTGATCCGGACCGTCTTGGGCGGAGCCGCCACCAGGCTCTCCGCGAACCGCAGGCGCACCCAACTCACCGTACGGAGCTGGGCCCAGCGCATCTTCACTGTCGGCTGCGAGTCGTGCGGATCCGCCCACCACGCCGTGCCGTCGTCCCCGTCGCCAAGCGACCTCGACGAGGCGACCGGATCGTCGAACCACGAGCTCGACGTGGTGAAGGTTTCGCCGCCCGTCATGTCGTCGTACACCGCTCGCGCCAGGGCGGGTGTGGCGCGGGCCAGGCCGGTGAGGTGGAAGGTGGCGGACGCCGGCAGGTCGAAGCGGCGGGGCACCAGTCCCTTCTCCTCGCCCTGCCGGATAAGGTCAGGAGAGCACAGGTAGTAGCCACCAGCGGCAGCGCAGGCCGGCCGGTCCACTGCCCTGCGGGTCAGCGCGACGACCTCCGGCGCGCCGGCGGCGTCGGGCACCGCAGGCAGTTGCAGGTACCGCTGCGGGCTCACCCCCGCAACGCGCACCTCCCGGATGCCCGCGCGGCGACCCGGCACATCAGCACCTCCGACACCGTCGATCGTCACCCGAAGCCAGGTGGTACGCCCCGACGGCAGTGACAGTCGCAGCGGTGCCGACCCGGCGTCGACCACCGAGTGCACGTACGAACCACCCTCGGTGCTGACCTCGACCCGGGTGACCGGTGCGCCGACAACCTCGTCGTCGACAACCTGCAACTCCACCGAACCAGCTTGGATCTTGTCCTGGTACCGGATCTCCACCCACTGGCCCACGGGTTTGCGCGCACCGTCGGACAACCACGAGGTGCCGCCGTCGCCGTCGATGGCCGCGAACGGGATGGCGGAGGGGTCACGCAACCCGGCCGGCCCCGCGACGTCGGCCGCGCTGGAGGACGCCTCGACACCGGCCACCCCGGCATATCCCGACGAGGTGACCGACGACGCCCACGCGGGGTCGACTATGTCGTTCTCCAGGCGCGGCAGTTGGGGCCGCTCCTCGGGGGTGAACGTCCGCGAGGTGTTGCCACGGACGAGGCCGAAGTCGACCTCCCGGTTTCGCAGGCTGTCGGCGAGCACCGTGCCCCCGCCGGTCGCCGACGGAGCATCGCCGTCGAGGATCACCGGCCGGTTGCCGAGCACACCGGCGTCGCTGAGGTCCAGCAACGTCTCCGGTGCGCCGACCAGAGAGAGCGGCTGTGCCGCGTCGGTAAGTGTGACCCGAGGGGTCGGCCGGTCCACCTCGTAGATCTCCACCGCCTGATAGGGCTTGTGCAGCCCGTAGTCCCACGCCCCGGCGAAGTCCGGCGTCGCCCCGCTGTACGGGCCGAACGCGGCGACCCGGAACAGCCCGGGAGCACTCTCCAGCGTGCGGTGCACGAGAACCGGCCACGCGATGCCGCCGACAGGCTGGCGAAGGTCGTTGCGGACGAGCAGGTATCGCACGCCGAGTCGACCGAGCACGTCGGCCAGCCCTGGCGAGGCGGTGCCGGAGGCGAGTCGATCGTCGATCGCGGAGAGCAGCCGGGCGTTGCCCACCGACCCGGCCGGCACCAGCGACCGCACCGCCCACGGCGAGTCCAGCAGGGGCTGGACCGGCTCGTCCAACGATCGTCCCCAGGTGTACTCGGCGAAGTTGGAGCCGGGGACCAGCAGCGTGGTGCCCGGGCCGGCGTTCCGGTCGAGCCATCCAGTCGCTTGCCGCCAGTGGTCGGGCACCGCCCAGAAACCGCCGCTCGCCGCGAGCCCCGCACTCCCGGCGCCGCTGGTGACCGCGAGCAGTGCGACGGCGGTGACGCCCAACGCGACCCGCCGGGGTGCCATGTTTGTGGGACGCGTGAACCGGCGGATGACAGCGATCCGGCCGACGGTGTGCAGCATGTGCGCGGTGGCAAGGGCCAGCGGCAGGCGAAGTACGACGTCGAACTTGTGCAGGTTGCGGAGCGCGGCGAGCGGGCCGTCGAGGGCCTCGCGCACCGTCGAGGCGAAGGCGGCACCCCCGTCCGACAGGTTTCCCGCGGTCAGGGTCAGCAACCCGACCAGCGCCCCGATGAACAGGAACCGCCGCTCCGGCAGATCCCGACGGGCCAGACCGGCCAGGCCGATGCACGCGATCAGGCCGGTGAGCACGATCATCCAGAGCGACGTGACCAACGCCCATCCCGAGCGCCACCAGGGCACCCCGTCGACGGCCAGGTAACCCACCCAGTGGGTGGCGCCGCGCACGGCCGACGGGAGCGACGTCACGCTCGTCGTGACCGCCGCGCTCTCGGTGTAGGGCAGGAACGGGAACCCGTACTGCTGGAGGAGCAGCAGCGGCGCCAGCCACCAGAAGGTGGCCACGACCATCGCAACCGTCCACCACGCAAGCAGGCGGATCCGTCGCCAGCCGGGCGCGCGGGTCACCACGAAGAGGAACGCCGGGAGTACGGCGCACGCGGCGGCGGCTCCGTTCGCTCCGCCCATGCAGACCACCGCCAGTCCGCTGAGCGCGGCCGCCCGCCGCAGCGAGCCACCCGCGGCTCCCTTGACGAGTGGCAGCAGCACCCACGGGGCGACGCAGTACGGCAGCAGTTCCAGCGACACGGTGCCGACGAGGGAGAGCGCCCGGGGCGAGAGCGCGAACACCGCGCCGGCCACCAGGCGTGACGCCGGGCCGCCCAGGTCGAGGGCGCGAGCCAGCCGCACGACACCGGTGAGGGCCACACAGAGCAGGGCCGCCATCCAGAGCCGCTGGACGAACCAGGCCGGCAGCCCTACCGCCTCACCGAGCAGGAAGAACGGCCCCATCGGGAAGAAGTAGCCGACAGCCTGGTTCTGGAGGGTGCCGAACTGCCAGTCCGCAGTCCACAGGTGGGTGGCCCGGGCGAGGAACCCGCCTGGGTCCAGGGCCATGTCCAGCTTCGTGTCGGGCACGATGAGCCCGGGCTCCTGGGTGACGCAGAGACCGATCAGCGCGAGGCAGACCAGCAGCTCACGCAGGCGCCACACCGCCAGGGACACCGTGGCGGTCGGTATTCCGGGGGCGCGACGAACTGTCGACCAGGCGGTCAGCACTGCCGTACCGGAACTCCGGTGAGCAGTTCGTCCCCGCTGGCGTTCCGCTCGCTGATGTCTTCGGCTCCGATGCCCGCCCCGAGCAGCACCTGGCGGATCGCGGCCGGGTCAGCGCCCGGCACCAGGATCCACAGGCCGTGTTCGTCGGCAGCGACGTGTCGGGTGCGCGGGAGGAGTGGGGCCACCCGGGCGAGGAGGCTCTCCGGCTGGTCGGTCCGGACCACGAAAACTGCGTTCCCCGCAGCCCACGGCACCGCACGCGGCTCGAGCAGATCCCCGAGTACCGCCCGGACCCGCCGGCCGGTGTCGGCCCAGCCGAACGCGCCACTCCACTGTCGGCACTCGGCGGCCATCCGATGCGCCTCGGCCGGCACCGCGAGGGCGTCCAACGCGCTGTCGAGACCGGCGGCGAGATTCTGCGCGGGGTTCTCACCCTCGCTGACCAACCATCCGGTGCGGCCCGGTCGGACAGCGTCGCGGAGGCCGTCCACGTCGAACGCGACAGTGGGCAGCCCGGCGGCGGCGGCCTCCACCACCACGAGACCCCAGCCCTCACCCCACGAGGCGGAGACGTGCAACCAGGCGGCGGCGAGGAGCGCGTCCCGCTCGGCGGAGGGCAGATGCCCGTGGACCGTGACCGTGTCGCTCAGCCCTCGCTCGTCGACCAGCTGGCGGATGGTCGGCACGTCCGGCCCACCACCGACGATGTCCAGGCGCAGGTCGGGCCGTTCGGCTCGGAGCTGGTGGACGGCGTCGAGCACCAGATCCACCCGCTTGTGCCGGGTCACCCGACCGACGCAGACGACACGGGGTCGGCTGTCCCGGGCCACACCGCCGGCTGCCGGCGGCGCCGATGCGTCGGCGCCGTTCGGGGCGACGACCACCGGACCGGCCCAGTGCAGCCGGTCCCGGATGGCCACGGCCGTCGAGGGGGAGACTGCGAGGGTCACCGCACGGCGGTAGACCCGGCGGGCGACAGGCCCTTCCAGCCATGCCCCGAAGCGGCCCACGACCGGGCCGAAGTACAGCCGGAACTGGCGGTCGTGCACGTGGTGGATCACGCAGACCACCGGCACGGCCGCCGGCAGGACCGCCGGGCTGAAGAACGGGATGCCGTTCTGACAGTCCACGACCGCGTCGAACTGACGCCGCCGTCGCGCCAGCCAGCCCAGCACCCGGGGGTAGATGCTCCACCGGCCGCCGACACGGACGATCCGAATGCCGTCCCGGACCTCGTCGCCGCGCTGACCCGACGGGCGCGCGGTGACGAAGGTGACCTCCGCCCCGGCGCTCACCAGGTCGCGGGCGACCTGCCAGGCGTAGACCTCGGCTCCCCCGGCATCCGGATGCCAGGGGTCCTTCCAGTTGAGCACCGCGACCCGGCGGCCCACGACCGTGGCGTCGGTCGTGGGCGCCGCTGTCGTCCGGGGTGATCCGACACTCACGGCCGCATTCCAACGGTGGCGGTGCCACCTGTCACGTCCGGGGTGACCGGAATGGTGACGACCGGCATCGGCGTCAGCATCGGCGTCGCGGGGGCGACGTCGGCGCCGCGGAGCCGCCACTGGATCTTCGCGACGTCCACGAAGCTCTGCCAGCCGTGTCGAACCGGTGAGAAGCGGGAGCCGGGCACATCCACCCAGTCCACCGGGACCTCCACCAATCGGGCGCCGGCCCGCTCGGCGCGGCCCAGCACCTCGACGTCGAACGCGAACCCACCGCACCGAAGTGGTGCGAAGGCCCGCCGCGCGACGTCGTTACGGAAGAACTTGAACCCGCACTGCGTTTCGCTCACGCCGCGTACGACCTGCCGGACAGCGCCACGGAACGCCACAGCGCCCCACCGTCGCAGCAGACTGTGCCGCTGTTGGACGATCGACTCGGGGTGGGCCCGCGACCCAACCACCGCATCGGCCCCCTCGGTCAGGAGGCTGAGCACCCGCCCGAGAATGGCCGGCGCGGTGGCCAGGTCCGCGTCACAGAAGCCGACGTAGCGCGCGTCGCTTGCCAGCACGCCGGTACGCACCGCGAAACCCTTGCCCGGTTTGCCACACCAGAGCAGCCGCACGGGAACCGGACCGGCCGGTGCGCCTGTCACCACCTCGGCGGTCCCGTCCGTGCTGGCGTTGTCGACAACGGTGACCCGGCAGGGCACACCGAGGTCGGCCAACGCCGCCCGGAGCAGGATCAGGGTGTCGGGCAGCCGGAGTGCCTCATTGAACGCGGGCACCACGACGTCGAGTACAACCACATCTGACGACACGTCAGGAGGAAGGACCTCCATGGAGGGCCGTCAACGCTCGCCGTACACGATGATGGGCTGCTCGACGTTCGCAGGCTTGCTGTTGGTGTTGGTGATTGTGGACGTCCCGATCGAGACGGCCAGGATTCCGAGCACGGCACCCACCGCCGCGGCGACGACCGCGGTCAGGAGGGGGTTGAAGGATGCCTTCATTGATGATCCCTTCGGAAAAAGGTACCGAAGAGTAACATGCGTCACCGCCGAGTGACCCGGTGCAAAAGAACGATCAACAATGTGGCCCCGAGTACCGAATACCCCAGCACCGGCACTATGCCGATACGCCCGGTCGACTCGGAGAAATCGGCACCAGGCAGGCGTAACAGGGTTAACGACCCGTCTCGCCGCACCAGCTCGGCGTCCGCGAAACGGCTCTCCACCTGGGCGGCGTCCGGTTGATCGGTTTCGATGAGTACATACCGCACGCCGAGTCGACGCAGGGCCGGCCCAGGATCGCCGGGCACCGCCAACGCTTCCGCCACCCGATCGGCCTCGCGGCTCTCCCCCCGAATCCGGTCCCGACCGACAAGCACGTCCTGGTCGCCGATCACCGGCCGCCGGAACGCCCGCGACGCCGGATCGAGCACCGGCACGTTGCCCGCCCACCGGTAGGCCCGGAAAGAGGACCAGGGCAGTGAGACGAGGCTGCCACCGGCCGGATCCCGATTCACCTCGGCGCGCACCACCGACCACTCGGCCGGATACCGCACCGTGTCGAGCTGACCGCTGAGACCCCACGCCAGACCAGGCAGGAGCAGCACCGGAGCGGCCACCACAAGCGGCGCCCAGGCCCGGGCCCGCGCAGACGTCAGCGACTCCACGAGCATCCCGAGACCCACCGCCTGCACCAACGCCAGCGGGGCGAGCAGCCGGGTGCCGTCCCGGACCGCGCCGGCCAGCGGAACGTGCTCGACGAGCGCGACCATCCACTGCGCACCCACCGACCAGGCCGGCACCACGGTGATCACGGTGCCCAGGACCGCGCCGGCGAGCAGGCCCCACCACGCCGCCGACGGCCAACGACGACGGGTCAGCACGTACCCCCAGAGCGCCGCCGCGGCGAGCACCAGCGCGAGCAGGGCAACCGGCCACTGGTCCCGACCGACCGGTACGGCATTGCGGCTCCAGATGCCACCGAGCGTGCCGACGCTGCCGAGCACCCCCAGCGGAGTGTCCGGGCGGACAGCGAAGGCGGCGACCCCCCGCTCGTCAAGATCGACGGCGCCACCACGGCTCAGCAACGCCAACCACCACGGTGCGGTGAGGCCGACAAGCGCCGCCGCACCGGCCACCAACGCCCGCCACCGCCGCGCCAGGGCCAACGCCGGGGCGCAGGCGAGCACAGCCGCCAGCACCATCGCCGGGCCGCCCAGCACCACAGCTACCCCACCGGCCACGGCGGAACGCCGACCCGGGCCGGTGCCGCCGGGCGGTGGCCGCAGCACCCCCAACACCCAGGAGTACGCCCAGGGCAGCGCGGCGTAGCCCGCGATGACCGCCCACTGCCCGAGGTGCAGTCGGCCGTACACCCAGGGATTCCAGACGTACGCGAGCCCGGCCGCGAGCCGCGCCATCGGGTGGCTCACGGGAGCCAGCCGGGCGGCACCCACCGCGGCCAGGGCGAGACAGGCGGCGAGGAGCACCTTCTGGGCCACGTCGGCGGGGATCAGCTGGGACAGGCCGACCGCGAGCAGTTCGCTGGGCACCGCACGGGGCAACTCGGAGCCGCTGCCCCAGACCGTGGCGCCGAACGGCGGGTCCGGCACGAACACCATGTCGTAGCGGAGGACGTAGCCACGGCGGAGCACCGCGCCGAGAATCGCGATGACCACGCCGAATCCGAGTGCCGCCTCCGGCCACCACCGACGGAGTACGACGGCAGCCCGCAGCAGCGCCGGGCCGAACTCCGGTGACGGTCGACGCACACGAACCCCCATGGACCTGGACGGGACGCGGGCCCGACATCGCGCCCGGGGCTCCGGACAGCACTCTAGGCACAGGGCAAGTGCGGACGGTAGCTTGCCCAGACGACTTCGACCAGCGGCCCGCGACGACGACGCGCGGCTCGGGACGGACCCGTTCCCCCCGGCGAACCGACATGAGGCGCGATGACAGAGACGACGGCTGGGCCCGGCACGGGTCGCATGGGAGCGGCTGGCGCGGCGGTTGCGGGCGCCGCGATGGTGACGAACGGCCTGGCCTACCTGCTCCCGATGCTCGGTGCCCGGCACCTGGCGGTGGAGGAGTTGAGTGTGCTGGCCACGGTGCTGGCCCTCGTCGCGATAGCAGGCGTCGCCGGTGTGGGCCTGCAGATGGCGATCGCCGTGCACCGGGCCCGGCACCCGGGCGCACCGACCAGCCGGGTCACCCTCGTCACCACTGCCGTCGCCGGTGGTGCCGTCGTCGTGGCCGCGCCGCTGATGATGACCGCGTTGCGGCTGTCGTTGACTGTCGCGGCGCTTGTCGCCGCCACCACCGTCGCGGTCGTCCTGGCCGCCCGGTGGCTCGGCGAGTTGCAGGGTGAGCAGCGCTTCCTCCGCCTCGCGTGGGCGATGGGGGTGGTCGCGGTCGGACGGTACGGCGGCATGATCGTCGCGCTCGTCCTCGGCGCCGGCGTCGTCCACACCCTCGTGGCCGGCATGGTGACCTCGTACCTGGTGCTGCCCGTGCTGGCCTGGATCGCCCGACCGGCCCGGCGGGCCACCTCGGACGGGGACCGCCCAGTCGGCACCGCCCTGCGCATCCGGCAGGTGACGAGTGCCGGCACCGCCGCGCTGGCGATGCTCGCCGTGTCGTACGCCGACCTGATCTTCGCCCGGCAACTGCTGTCACCTGCGGACTCCGGGGCGTACGCCGTCGGAACCGTGCTCACAAAGGGTGCGCTCTGGGCACCCCAGGTGATCGTGGTGCTGGCGCTGCCCCGACTGGCCGTGGGGGACAACCGGGTCCGCACTGTCGTGCTCGCGATCGTCGCCGGCTGTGGTGCCGTGCTCGTCGCCGCCTCGGCCCTGGCCGGCGGTTTCGCGTTCCGGCTGGTGGGCGGCGAGGACTACGCGTCCCTGGGTGAGTACGCCCCGTTCTTCGCCGCCACCGGCGCGCTCTACGCGCTCGTCTTCGCGGCGGTCAACGCGAAGATCGCGGCGGGAGCGCGCTGGCCCTCCGCGCCGCTGTGGGTGGCCGCGGGCGTCCTGGCCATCCTGACCATGGCCGTCGCCCCACGGACGTTCCAGGGCATCATGTGGTGCGCTCTCGCCACCGCCGCGGCGACCGCGCTGGTGATGGTCCTCAGCCTGCCGTCAACCACCGGCCGAGCAACTGGTGATCAATCGCGTCCACCCGGCCGAGCGGACGACCTGCCGCAACCCTCTCCCGCAACTCAGCCCGGGTGAACCAGCGTGCCTCAAGCAACTCCACGCCGTCGACGCGTATCTCCTCGGAGGTGGCGGTGGCCCGGAAGCCCACCATCAGGCCGGCGGGGAACGGCCAGCCCTGCGACCCCTGGTAGGTCACGTCGGTGACTGTCACACCCGCTTCCTCGGCCATCTCCCGGCGGACCGCGTCCTCCAGGCTCTCGCCGACCTCGACGAAGCCGGCCAACGTCGAGTACGACCCCTCGGGCGCGCCTGCGTGCCGGGCCAGCAGGCAGCGCTCCGGCGAGCCGGGCGCCTCCACCAACACGATGATCGCCGGCTCGATGCGGGGAAACAGGAGCTGCCCGCAGTCCTCACCGCCGCAGGTCCGGACGTGGCCGCCACCGCCCGCCACGGCCGGGGAACCGCAGCCGCCGCAGTACCGCGACTGCCGGTGCCAGTGCAGCAACCCCCGGGCGTACGCCTGGGCGGCCGCGTCGGCCGGGTCGAGCCGCCCCACCAGGGCCCGCACGTCGACGGCTCGTACCGCACCTGTCATCTCGACTGCCGACCGCTCGCTGAGCGTGGAGAGGTCCACGGCGAACACACCGACGTCGCCGTCGAGCCCCAGGAAGACCGTTTCGTCGGCGGCGGACCGGACAAGTGACGCCCGGTCCGCCGTGAGCCGCACCGGACCACCCCCGTCGACCAGGCAGTGGTCCTGCCACAGCGGCAGCACGACAGTTGTCGGCTCGGTCAGCAGTGCGTCCAGCCGGTGGGGATCGGTGCGCAGGGGAGCCGCCCGGTCCAACCAGCCGCCGCCGTACGCCAGCACCTGCTCCACAGCGTCCACTCCGCCACCCTGCCACGGCAGTGGACGATCACCCGCCCCGACCCGGCTCCCGTGACACGCCGGGCGACACGCGGCGGCGACGCGGGTGGGCGCAGCCGGCAGGTACGGCCGACCATTCGTTACCGTAGGTGTTCTCCGGGAGGGGAGACCTCCCGTGGCACCTGGCGATCGAGGTTGTAGTGACGCTGTACGGCGAAAAACGTCCATCCGCCGACGACCGGCCCACTGTTCAGGTCACCGCTGTCACCTGGCCGGACGACGAGACGGAGGCGGCCACACCGCCCGCCCCCGTCGGTGAGCCGTCCGACAGTGGGCGTCGACCCCGGCGGATGCGGATGCTGCTCGCGGCGGGCGTCACCGGCGGCGTCCTGGCGGCTGCGGCGGGCGCCGGCGCCTGGGCGTACGCCGGGGACGTACCCCGGGGCACAAGCGTGCTCGGCGCCGAGTTGGGCGGCCGGAGCCTCACCGCCGCCGACCGTGAGCTGCGCGCCGAGCTGGACCGGCGTGCGGCGGCCCTCGCCGCGCCGTTGAAGGTCACCGTCGGCGAGCGCACCGCCGAGATCAATCCTGCCGACGTGGGGTTGACCGTCGACGTGGCGGCGACAGTGGCGGCGGCTGCCGAAGCCGACGCGCACCCGGTCAGCCGGTTGGTCGGCTCCCGCACCGTCGATCCGGTGGTCACCGTCGACACCGACCGGCTGGACGCCGCGCTCCGCAAGGTGCTCGGCGACCAGGCCCGCCCGATGACCAAGCCGGCGATCACCTATCAGGGCACCACGCCGAAGGTGGTGCAGCCGAAGCCGGGGCTGGCGTTCGACCCGGAGCGCTCCGCCGACGCCGTCCGCGCCGGCTGGCTGGCCGGCACCCCTGTCACCGTGCCGCTCGTGGAGAGCCACCCCGCGACCACCGCCGAGGAGTTGGACCGGCTGGTCACCGAACTGGCGAAGCCTGCCGTCGCCGCGCCTGTCACCCTGCGCACCGACAAGGGCTCGGTGAAGGTACCGCCCGCCGCCATCGCGAAGAGCCTGCGGTTCACGGCCGACGCCGCCGGCAAGCTCACCCCGAACGTGGACGTGAAGCGACTGCGCGCCGCCCTCGGCGACAGCCTGAACGCTATCGAGGTGCCGCCGAAGGACGCGACGATGACAATCGCCGGCGGAAAGCCCAAGGTCACCGAAGGCCGCGCCGGCCAGCAACTGGACAGCGCCGCCCTGGGCCGCGACCTGCTGGCCGTGCTGCCGAAGACCGACGGTCGCGAGGTGACCGGCGAGGTGAAGGAGACACCGCCGGAGCTGACCGCGGAGAAGCTCGCCGGCCTCGGCATCAAGGAGCGGGTGTCCACGTTCACCACCCGGTTCACCGGTGGCCTGGCCTCTTCCCGCAGCCAGAACATCGTCACCATCGCCAAGAAGGTGGACGGCACCGTAGTGCTTCCCGGAAAGACGTTCTCGCTCAACGGGCACACCGGGGAACGCAGCTACAAGCAGGGTTACCGGGACGCGCCGGTGATCCTCGACGGCAAGCTGGTGCCTGGTGTGGGCGGTGGCACCTCGCAGTTCACCACAACGCTGTTCAACGCCACCTACTACGCCGGGCTGGAGGACGTCGAGCACAAGCCGCACTCGTACTGGTTCGACAGATACCCGGCGGTCATCGAGTCGACCATCTTCTGGCCGAACCTGGACTTCAAGTTCCGCAACAACACCGAGCACGGCGTGCTCATCGACACCTCGTACACGTCGAGCACGATCACCGTGTCCATCTGGAGCACGAAGATCTACGACAGCGTGAAGACGGAGTACGGGCCCCGGCGCAACATCACCGCGCCGAAGCTGATCCACCTGCCCCCCGGCCCGACGTGCATCGCGACGAACGGCATCAACGGCTTCACCCAGGACGCCTTCCGGGTCATCAAGAAGGACGGCAAGGTCGTGAAGCGGGAGAAGTTCACCTGGCGCTACGACGCCGAGCCCCGCTACGTCTGCGGGCCGAAGCCCTCCTGAGCCGCAACCTCCGCCACACGAACGCTGTGGACCGCCGGTGGTCAGCACCTGGCGGTCCACAGCGGAGACGATTCACTCTCGCCGCCACCGTCCCGCCTGGTGGAGCTGGATGTCCTCTTGGATCAGCCCCTAGCGGTCCACTGCGGATCCCACTTCGAAGGTTGTCCGGGCACGTGTGGCCTCCCACGCGGG
Source organism: Micromonospora sp. NPDC000316 (assembly GCF_042898885.1). Classification (NCBI taxonomy): domain Bacteria; kingdom Bacillati; phylum Actinomycetota; class Actinomycetes; order Micromonosporales; family Micromonosporaceae; genus Micromonospora; species Micromonospora sp. NPDC000316. Next base: position 289 of record NZ_JBIAZG010000025.1, on the reverse strand, counting down.
TGTGTCCCGCTGCGTGATCTCGGCACCGGCATTCACTGATGGCCCCCTGAGCCCGTCCGCCGGGCTAAGGGCCCTGAGCCTGTCCGCCGGCGCTCCGGCGTCCTTGGTCGACTCCATATCGCCGAGATGGCGGTAACCCCGTCACGGGGATACACCCACGTCGCCGATATGGAGTCGATCGGGCCGGGTCCAAGCAGAAACGCAGAATGGGTCACCCGTGAGGGTGACCCATTCTGGAAAGATTGTCCGGCGGTGTCCTACTCTCCCACACCCTCACGAGTGCAGTACC
>NZ_JBIAZG010000024.1:0-41701 GCF_042898885.1 Micromonospora sp. NPDC000316 | reverse complement strand
AACGACGGCGCCACAGTCGCCGACGACATCGCATTCTGCGACGCCGACGCCATCTCCGAGTAGTTCGTGAACAGACCGAAGTTCATCGAACCCCAGCTCGATCCGAAGTCGTGCGTGGTCGCGTAGACCAACTGCCGCCCGTTGTACGGCGCGACGGTGAAGTCCTTGAGCGAGGCCCATCCCGACCTCGGGTTCGCCAGCACACCCGTGGACGACCACCGGTACGTCGACGGAAGGTTGCAGGTGCCTCCCGGCGGTGGGGTCGTCGGCGGCGGCGTGGTGGGGTTGCCCCCGCCGTCGACGCGGACGAGCTGCCACTGCTGGTTGGCGCCGTTCCAGTCGTCGTACTGCACGATGTTTCCGCCGTCGGCGGTCGAGGCGCCCTGCACCTCCACCACCTTGTTGCTGTTGCGGTTGATCAAGCGGATGTAGCCGCTGTCCGAGTCGGCCAGCCGGAACTGCTGGTTGACGCCGTTGCCGTCACTCCACTGCACGATGTTGCCGCCGTTGGCGGTCGAGAAGTTGTAGACGTCCAGCACCTTGCCGGACAGCCGCGACTTCACCCGGTAGTAGCCACCGCCGGAGTCCACGAACTGCCACTGCTGCTGGTTGCCGTTGTTGCGCGCCCACTGCGTGATGCGCGCACCGTCGTTCGTGGCCAGGTTGTAGACGTCCAGGGCCTTGCCGCTGTTGCGGTTGACAAGCACGTACCACGCGTTGGTGTCGACAGTCGCCGCGGCGGCGGGTGACGACACCACCGCCGCGCCGGCACCAGCGACCAGAACCGCCGCCACGCCGGCGGTGAGCAAGCGCGGCAACCATCTGCGCCGCCGCGCCGGCGGCGTGATCGACGGTGACCTACCAAAGGCAGACATGATCCTCCTCCACATGACCAAGAGCCGAACGGTCTGCCCGAGGGTGGGCGTACCGCGACGCGTGGCCGGACGCATGCGTCGAGAACATGAGTGGTTACAAGACGTCTGCATCTCCTGGCGCACGCCTGAATCGAGATCGACGAAGCAGGCTCGCCCGGTAAGCCACAGGTATCGTCGTCCTTGGACATCGACTGTGAGCGATAACATGCCGTTCGTCAAGTCGTAACGTTCCGGAATCATCAGGCCACCACGGGCGGCCACCCCAGGCATGACCGCACCTCACCGACCGCCGCAACCCCCTCCCCTCCTCGGAGGGCCGGTCGGAGCTGGGCGGCTGTGAATTGACCAGTGGTGGGCGCTAACATCGACACCCGCACATGACTTGATCAACCGGAACCGCAGTGCCCCTCGGCCGCCCCGCCCCGGACGAACCTCGCATCGGCGGCCAAACACGGCCGTGACGGCCGCCTTCGACGGCCAGCGCGCCGCACGGGTCGCGCCGTCGCGCTGACCGGCCGCACAGGGACGTTGGCTTTAGCGCAGACATCACCCTATGGTGGATGCATGCCGCTGGTCACGTTCCGCACGCCTACCGTCACTGAGGTGACGGCACTCGGCGCTGCCCACGTGGCGACGGCGACGCGTCGGATGGCGTCGATGCGGGTGCCGGTTGTCCGCGCGCCGCACATCGCGCTCACACAGGGGCTGTCGAGCCCGGCGCGAAGCGGCCGAGGCCCTCCCGCGGAGTCGTTGCATCCAAAACGACCGCAAGGGCGAAGCTATCGAAGCTTCGGCCCTTTTTTCTTTACCCAGACCATTTCGAAGGGCAGACCATGAGCATCGACCACCGTCCTGTCGACAGCAGTTGGCTGGCTGATCTGCGATCGTCCCTGGCCGAAGACTTCGCCACGCAGACGGCACGGCTGCGAGAACTGACCGAACTCAGCGCGGACACCGGCGACCCCAGCGAGGCGCACCACCAAGCGGCGTTGCTGTCGGCCACCCGCCGCAACATCGAGCACATCACCGGTGCGCTGGGCCGGATCTCCGAGGGCACCTACGGCGCCTGCGAGAAGTGCCAGAAGCCCATCCCGGCCGAGCGGCTTGAGGTTCTGCCGCACGCGCGCTTCTGCGTGCCGTGCCAGGAGAAGCACAACAGGTGACCCGAGGTGGCTGCCGTGCCGTAGAGCGGCACGGCAGCCACCCACCCGCAGGCGCGTGGTCGCCGAGCGGTGGTCACGATCCGTCCGGGGAGTTGGCCGGCTGCTGCCCCGGCCAGAAAGGCCACTCCTCGAACGACCGACAGCGCCCGTCGTCGGCGAACCGCATGACCCACAGGTCGCGGTACTCCTGGTTGACCGGGTCGCCGTAGCGGACCTCCTGGCGCGACACCGCCGTGTCACCGTCGACGGCGACGATCTCCGTGGTCATCTGGAACGTCTCGTCGGGGCCCTGGCGCTGCTTCTCCCACATCCGGGCGATCGCCGGCAGGCCGACGACGGGCGTCCAGTACGGGCCCTGCTGGTAGCTCGCGTCCTCGGTGAAGAGCGTGACCAGTTCGTCCGTGCCCGGCGTCCGCCACACCCGCTCGTAGCCGGCGATCCATTCGGCAACGTCGTTCCTGTTCATGGACATCACCTTGCCACTCAGCGTGCGGCGGCACCTGCCGAACGACTCAGGCGCGGCCCTCAGCGCGGACTGCGGCGACGCCAGGGACCACCCCGGCGACAACTGCTGACGCTGCTGGCGCCCGGCATTCCCGGCGGTGTGGCTAGATCGGGAAGCGGCCGCGGCGCCAGCGCCAGTGGCGGCCGGCCAGGAGGTGGTCGACAGCCGCGCGCTGGAGCACTGTGCCGCGCGGCAGTTGGTCCAGCGGCGTGGTCAGGGTACGGAACACAAACCGCAGCACCTCGACGTCGGCGTCGAGCCCCTCCGGCTCCTCGTAGGGCTCCAGCTCGAACCGTCGCTGGAATCGGGCGATGTTGGAGTCCTCGGGCAGGTACTCCAGTAGTTGCGGGTCGAGCAGCCACGACCCGCAGGCGAACTCCGTGTAATGCTCGTCGGGAAAGTGGCGCGGAAAGAACACACGCGCCTGGTCGAGCGACGCGTCGATCGCCGCCGAGGTCAGCGGGCCCGCCTCGGGAATGTGCAGGTCGATGGTGGCGCCGCCACGGTGGTGTTGCAGCCGGCCCAGCTCGTAGACCGCGCCGCGCGCGTGCAGGGTCAGCCAGCTCTGCATGACCGGCCAGCCCTCGCCGCGCATCCGCCGGTCGATCGCGAGGTTGCGGCCCAGGTCCGCGAGGGTCACCCACGACACCGCATCGGCGACGCCGTGTTCGCGGTGGTAGCCCTTGACGACGTCGACCAGGGCCAGGTACGCGTACACGTAGAGGTGCCGCCAGGCGGGGCCTTTCTCGCGGGGCAACTCCGGGCCGGGCGCCAGCCAGCCGTGACCGCCGAGGTCGGCGCGGACCAGGGCAGTCGAGCGGTCGAGCAGCCAGCGCAGCTCGGGAGTCCACAGCGGAGAGTCCGGATCGGGCCAACCCGCCATGATCTCGGCGATGTCGTCCGGGGGAACCGCGAGCAGGTCGAGGATCGCGGGCGCGTCGGCCTTGGCGGGTAGCGGCGCCGACGGATGGTCTCCGGCGAGCCGGTGCACGCGCTCGACGTCCTCGATGGGCACCCCGAGCCGGGCGGCGGTGTCGTGCAGATCCACGCGGACGACCGTACCGGCCGGGGCCCCTCTCGGGTGTCCCATACCTCTCGAGCGCACGAGAGGTCGGATCGAGGCGATAGTGCGGAAAGCGAACCAGATGTTCGGGTCGGCAATGAGGACAGTCTCGCCGAGCACCTGACACCTCCCACCCTGACCGGGCATACGGTCGCCAAACGAGCGAAGAGCGGCCCGCCCCGGGAACCCTCGACGGTGCCACTGACAGGAGGCAATGTTCACTAGACGATTTGTCCGTTGCGTTGCATGAACATGTCGCGTAGGTTTCACAGCATCGCCCTCTGTCCCTGGATTGGCGATGCCGAATGTCCCCCCACCTCGACCGCGCGGGATTCCGCGCGTCAGCACGGATAGGGATGTGACCACCATGAAACCTCTGACAAGACGGCTGACGGCAGCAGCGACAGGGCTGTTGCTGACGGTTAGCGTGAACGTCGCCGTGCGGGCACCGCAGGCGTCGGCGAACACAGGCGCCCCGGTGAGCATCGACTCACTGGCCCGGGACGTCGAGCGGGTCGAATCGCTGCGCGAGGTCAAGGACGTGCAGCGCTCCTACGCCCACCTGGCCCAGTTCGGGCACTGGGCGGACATGGCGAAACTGTTCAGCGGGAACGGCACGCTGCAGTGGGGCAACCAGGTCGTGACGGGCCACCAGGCCATCAAGGGCTGGCTCGCTTCCGAGGCCGGCGCGATGAACGGCGCCACACCTGGCGCGCTCCACACCACAGTGATCGACCAACCACTTGTCAACCTCTCGGCCGACGGTCGTACCGCGAAGGGCCGCTGGTCCGGCATCCGCTTCCTGGGCGACGGCGCTGGCGCGGCACGCATCGACGGCGGCATCTACCAGAACGAGTACGTGCTCGAGAACGGCGAGTGGAAGATCTCGCTGCTGCGCTACTACCCGCTCTACGAGGGGGACTACGCAACCGGCTTCCGGACCATCAACAGGCAGCCGGTGCCGGTCGTCCCCTACCACTTCACTCCCGACGTCGCCGGTGTGCCGATCCCCGCCCCGACCGGGCAGGCGCCCAAGACCGGGTTCAACGCGAAGGAGCTGGCCGACCGCATCGAGGCGCTCAACGACGAGGACTCGGTACGCAATCTCCAGCACTCGTACGGCTACTACGTGGACCGCCGCATGTGGACCGACGTGGTCGACCTCTTCGCCAACGGAGCGAAGGTCACCATCGACGGCGTGGGTGTCTACCGCAACGCCAGCGGCGTACGCCAGGCGATGGAGCGCATGGGTCCGGAGGGCCTGACGCAGGGCATCCTCAACGACCGGCCGCTGTTCGACACGATCGTCGACATCGACAAGAACGGCACCAAGGCGACCACGCGCGGCATCGAGGTCGGCATGCTCAACGACGCGAGCGGCGCGTCGTGGCAGTTCTCCGTCTTCACGAACCAGTTCGTGAAGCAGGGCGGGCTGTGGAAGCTCAAGGAAATGCACCTCACGCCCCTGATCACCGCGCCCTACGGCGCCGGTTGGGGCGACGGCGGGACCGGCCCGGTCGCGTCCGGAAAGGCGCCGAAATTCCTCGACGTCGCCGGCCGCACGCCGGCACCGAAGCCCGGCAAGGCGGCCGGTGACCCGAAGGGTCCCAAGCGCGACCTCGCTGACCTGCAACGGAGGTTGACCCGTTCGGTCGCGTACGACGGGTCCGAGAACGTCTCGGCGGCGTACAGCTACTACATCGACGACAGCCGTTGGCAGGAGATGGCGGCCGTGCACCACACAGACGGCCACAAGCTGTCGCCGTTCGCCGGCTGGAACGGCACGCGTGAGCGGATCCTCGGCTCGGTGGTCGCGACGTACGGCAACACGACGCCCCCGACGATGAAGTCCTTCCTCGTGCTGCACTGGCGGCCGCAGCCGGTGATCGACGTTTCGCACGACGGTCGCTCGACGTCGGTCCGTGCCCGGCTGATGCACGTGAACACGGGAACCAACAACGCCGGATACATCAACGGCGCGATGTACAACGACCAGTTCGTTCTCGAAGACGGGATTTGGCGGATCTGGAGCCTGGACATCGACGAGTTCTACTGGCAGTCGGTCAACGGGGCTCAGGGCTGGGGTGGCGCGGTCCCGCGCGATCCGAGTCTGCCCGATCCGGCGCCGAGCAACCTCGTGAACATCTTCCCGCCGGACGTCCTGCACAGCGCGCTCGGCGAGCGGTCCAGGGGCTTCCGTGGCGGCAGCCCGGGTTACATCCAGTGGCCGGACATCGTGCCGATGTGGTTCCACTACCGCAACCCGGTGACAGGTCGCACGCCGGCCAACTTCTGGTACGACTGTGCTCCCTGTGAGGTGCGGCCGGACTGGAGCATGACGCGGCACGGCTACCAGTTGCCGCCGACCGGTCCGCAGGTCGACGGCGTGGAAGTGGCCTGATTCAGCCCTGACGGCACAGCCCTCGCGCTGAGCCGATGACGAGGCGCCCCTCCCGAAGGGTTCGATCGGGAGGGGCGCCTCTGTCGGTGCACCGCCGGCAGGAATGGAGTCACCGCCCGCACGGTTGACAAGAGCGTTTCGGGTGCGCCCCTCGCGCACCCGTCGGGATGTTCGATACCATCGAACATCCGGGCGGACGTCCCGCCACCTCGACAGGAGGTCCTCGTGCGGTCCCTGAACAGTCAGCCGCCGTCGGAGCAGGCCGGCCCTCGTGACCCAACGGAGGAGAGCACCCCGGCCGGTGTGGTCGGCGCCCGCATACGGCTGTACCGCAAGGAGCGCGGGCTCACCCTGCGCGGCCTGGCCTCCCGCGCCGGGTTGTCGATCGGCTTCCTGTCCCAGGTCGAGCGCGGCATCTCCTCCATCGGCCTGACCGCGCTCGGCAGCGTCGCCAAGGCGCTCGACCACTCGGTCGCGGATTTCTTCGACGCCGGCACCAGTTCCCCCGACGGCACCGTCGAGGCGCTGCCCCGGCACTTCACCCTGACCAGGGCAGAGATGGCGACCACGCAGTACGTCTCCGGGCAGCAGACCTACCGCATGCTCTCCGACCGGGGGCCGGAGCTGGTGCTCGAGCCGATGATGGTGCACATCGCCCCCGGCGGGCGGCGGGAGAACCCGTACGGCCACAGCGGCGAGGAGTTCGCCTACGTCATCTCCGGCGAGTTGCTCTACGAGGTCGAGGGCGTCGAGCACCGGCTGCGCCCGGGGGACAGTGTGCACCTGCGGTCGTCGGTGCCGCACCAGATGTACAACGACACCGACTCGGTGACGACAGTGGTCTCGGTCGTCACGCCCCGGCTGTTCTGACGCCAATCCCACTCGCGGAAAATTGTCCCTGTGTTCACACACGTGAACACAGGGACAATTTTGTGAAGCACCCGAGTAGGTGCGGGCGTCACCGAGCGACGCGGCGGTCCACGGCGCTCATCGTGGCCTGCCAGATGGCCGCGTCCGGGTCGATCACCGCGAAGTGGTCCCCCGGCTGTTCGAGGTGCTGGACGTCGTCCCCCGCGTCGCGGGCCGCCCGGGCGTACCGCCGGTTGGTGTCGACGAGATCCAGGCTGTCGTCAGTCCCCTGCACGAGGAGGGCCGGCACTCCCAGGGGCAGCCGGAGCATCGGGTCGCTCTCGGCGTACCGCCGCCCGGCTGTGGTCGGCGAGCCGCCCAGGGCATCGGCGACCGCGCCGTCGCCGAGGTTGCGCCGCTCGCCCTCGGTGAGGTCGAGAACCCCGGCCAACGACACCACAAGAGCGACGGAGACCGGAGCGCGCTCCGCCGCCGCCAGATCCGCGGCGAGGCGCGCGGCGAGCTGCCCGCCGGCCGAATGGCCCAGGATCACGACCCGCTCCGCGTCCACTGGACGGTCACCGGAGAGGTCCCGCAGCGCGGCGACGCCGGCCGCCACGTCGTCCGTCGTCGCGTCCCAACCGTGCCGGTCCGGGCGTCGGTACTCCAGGTTCCAGGACGCGTACCCCCGCCCGGCCAGATCGACGGCGACGGCGTCCATCAGGTCCGCACCCCAGGCGGACCGCCAGAAGCCGCCGTGCAGCAGCACCGCGACCGGCGCCGCATCGGTGGACGGGGAGGGCGGCAGCCGCAGGTCGCCCCACTGGTCCGGGTGCGGACCGTAGGCGATCCGGGTGGCGGGTGAGCGGAGGCGGTAGACGGCGTGCCGGATGGCCCACGCCACGCCCCACAGTCCCCGCCCCGCCAGGTGGACCGCGCCGGGGACCGGCGGTTCGACAGTCGGGTCGTACCAGACCACGTGCTGCGGCTCGGCACCGATGAGGGCACGTGCCTCAGGTGTCGGGCCGGGCAGCACCACAGCCGGCGGGTCCGCCGCGGCGAGCACGGACCGGATCTCGCCGGCCGAGCCGGCGGTGACGACCCGGCCTGTGACACCGAGTTCGGCACAGGTGGCGGCGGTGAGCGACGCCAGCAGCGCGTCGTCGGCCACCAGGTCGGGGCCGACCACGACGAGAACATCCACGGCGGACTCCCCACTCACCTGCGGAGCAGCGGCAGGACGGCGGAGCCGAGCAGGTCCACACCCCGCTCGTCGGTCAGGCCGTGCGGGGTGCCGAACTCGACCCGGCGGACCCCTGCGTCGATGAGCGCCTGGGCCTGCGCGGCGACCTGCTCCGGAGTGCCGGAGAAGGCGAACCTGTCGAGGACGTCGTCCGGGATGAGCCGGCCCGCCGCCTCGTCCTCGCCCGCGTCGACAAGTGCGCCGACCCGCTCCACAAGACCGTCGGGCAGCACCACCGTCGGGTCGAGTTCCGCCACGACCGCGAGGTACATCGCCACCTCCGTGCGGGCCTTGGCCCGGGCCGCCTCGCCGTCGGTGTCGACAACTGTCACGGCGCCCAGCACGATGCCGATGTCGGCGACGTCGCGCCCGGCCTTCTCGGCCCCGACTCGGACCCGTTCGCGGATCACCGCCACCATGTCGGGGTTGGCGCTGCCGCCCACCTTGATCTCGTCGGCGATCCGGCCGGCGACCGCCGCGCCCTGCGGGCCCCACGCGCCGAGCAGCAGCGGCGGCTTGGGCCGGTGCACGGCGTAGCGCAGGGCGGTGTCGGGTGCCAGCGAGAAGACCCGGCCGGTGAAGCCGCTGCGGTCGCCCCGCAACAGGCGGTAGACGACCTCGACGGCCTCCTCGATAGTGGTCAGCGGTCGCGGCTGCGGCAACCCGACCGCGCCCAGCCAGGTCCCGCGGGCCAACCCCAGGTACGCCCGGCCATGCGACGCCAGGTCCAGAGCAGCGAGCTGACCCGCGATCTCGTACGGCGCCATCGAGTACGGGTTCAGGCAGGCCGCGCCGAGGCGTACCCGGCTGGTCGCCTGTGCCATCTCCAGCAGCGGGAAGATCGGCGGCTGGTACATCAGGTCACCGAAGACGGTGAGCACGTCGAAGCCGTGCGACTCGGCGGCGCGGGCCAGCTGGGCGTAGGCGCCGGCCGGCTTGTCGCTCTGCAGGCCGAGTCCGATCTCGACCGTCATGTCAGGTCCGCCGAGTTCATCGTGCGCCGGCAGGTCCGTTCCACCTTCATGACGAGTCGCTCCTCCGGGTCGGGGCAGATGAAGTGGGAGTCCTGGGCCAGCCAGTCCCCCGCCGCCAGGTCACGCTGCTTCGCGGCGAGGAAGGGCAGCACCGACGCGAGCGCGTACACGCAGAAGTGCTTCCCCTCCGGCAGCCGCAGGTGCGCGCTGTTTGTCAGTTCGAAGTAGTCGCCCACGTCCATCCCGCACACCGACCGACCCTCGATCCGGTCGACGGACACCTTCAGGTCGTAGATCTCCATGTCGCCGTCGGCGCTGTCGCTCACGGTCCCTCCCCCTCGTCGATCCGTACGATGATCTTGCCGGTGGTGCGTCGTTCGGCCAGTTCGGTGAGCGCGGCCGGCGCCTCGTCCAGTGAGACGATCCGGCTGACCGGCGGCCGGACCGCTCCCGACGCGCACATGTCGAACAGCTCCTGGTACGCCGCCTCGACCGCCGAGGCGCGCTGCCACGGATACCGGGAGCCCCAGGAGAGGCCGACAAGTGTCGCGTTCGCCGCCATCAGCCGGACCGGGTCGACAGGTGGCGGTGGACCGCCGGCCGCTCCCACCGCAACGAGGCGGCCCTCGAACGCGAGGCACTCCCAGGACCTGGCGAACACGTCGCCGCCCACGGGATCCACGATGACGTCCGCGCCCCGCCCGTCGGTGGCCTCCCGTACGGCGGCCACGAAGTCCTCAGTCGAGTAGTCGATGGCGACCTCGGCGCCGTGGGCCCGGCAGACGGCCGTCTTGGCCGCGCCGCCGGCGGTGGCGAACACACGTGCCCCACGGGCCACGGCGAGCTGGATGGCGGCGATGCCGACACCGCCGGCGCCGGCGTGTACAAGCACCGTCTGCCCGGCCGTGAGGCCGGCTCGCTCCAGTGCGAACCACGCGGTCTGGTAGGTGACGGGCAGCGCCGCCGCCGTCACCGGGTCGACTGTGGGCGGCCGCGCCACTACCACCGCGGCGTCCACAGTCACCGTCGTGCCGAGCGCGCCGCGCGGCAGCGTCGGGCAGGCGAGCACCTCCTGGCCCAGCAGGTGCTCGGCCCCGGCACCGGCGGCGACGACCAGGCCGGCCGTCTCCACCCCGGGCGTCATCGGCGGGTCCGGCCGCACCGGGTACTCGCCCCGGCACAGCAGGACGTCCAGGAAGTTCAGGCCCACCGTTCGCACGGCGAGCCGTACCTCGGCGGGGCCGGGCGGCGGGTCGTCGGGCAGCTCGGCAACCGACAGCACGTCCGCCGGCTCACCGGTCCGCTCGGCGACCAGCCGGCGGATCATGCCGCGCCCACCGGATCCCGTACCAGCTCGGCGTGGTGGTGCACGATCACCCAGCGGCTGTCGATCCGGCGCACCACGTCGGTGACCCGGGTGAACTCCGGCGCGTCGTCCGCACCGACCTGCGAGACGAGCATGTACCGGGCGACGCCGAAGTCGTCCCAGACGTCGATGCGCTTGTCCCGCGCGGCGAGCACCGCCAACTGCGGCCGTTGGCCGGCGGTGTCGCGCTGCTCGCGGTATTCGTTCAACTCGGCACGGGTACGCAGCGGCCCCGGCAGGTGCGTCTCCCAGGTGGTCACCTCGGCGTGCAGGTGCGTGTCGAACCGCTCGGTGTCACCGGCGAGGAATGCGTCGTACATGTCATCAATGCCTGCGGCGATCGCCGCCGCGCCTGGCTCCGCGAACGTCATCGCGCGTCCTCCTGGTTTCGGTCGTCGCGAGCGATCTGCCCGCCCTTCATCACCCACCGCACGTCCCGGAACGCCGAGGTGTCGGCCAGCGGGTCGGCGTCCGTTGCGATCAGGTCGGCCAGCTTGCCGACCTCGACAGTGCCGAGGTCGGACTCCGCGCCGAGCCACCGGATCGGACCGAGCGTGCCGGCGTGGATCGCCCGCGCCGTGCCGATCCGCTCGGACATGTACTCCAGCTCCCGGATCGAGGCGGTGGTGCCCTCGAACTCCCAGAACGGGGGCATGTCGCTGCCGAGCAGCACCTCCACACCAGCGGCGATGGCCATGTCGAAGCTCTCCAGATGCCGTGGGCCGGCACCGAGCGAGCGGCACTGCATCCACTCCGGCACGCCGAGTTCGTCGAAGAACTCCTTGCACCGGGTCACCAGCAACGTCGGCACGAGCGCGGTGCCGCGTTCGGCCATCCGCGCCGCGACCTCCGGAGTGAGCTGGTAGCCGTGCTCCACACAGTCGAGTCCGAGCTCGACGGCCGCGCCGATCACCTCGGCCGGACCGGCGTGCGCGGTGACCTTGCGGCCCCACGCGTGCGCGGTCTCGATCACCGCGGTCATCTCGTCGGTGAAAAGCTGGGGCGTGTGGATGCTCTCGTGCTCACCGGCGATGCCGCCCGAGATCATCACCTTGATGAGGTCCGCGCCGGCCTTGACCTGGCTGCGTACGCCCCGGCGGAAACCGACCGGGCCGTCGCATTCGAGGGTGTCGTTGCTCTCGTGGCCGTGTCCGCCGGTGCAGACGAGTGCCCGACCGGCGGTGTAGATGCGGGGACCCGCGGTGCGGCCGGCGTTGATGGCCCGCCGCAACGCGAAGTCGGCGTGATCCTTCTCCGCCACGCAGCGCACCGTCGTCACGCCGGAGTGCAGCGTGCGCCGCGCGCCGTCGGCCATGTAGTGGGCGAGGTCGTACGGGCCCATCCCCTTGACGTTGTCGCCCCCGGAACCGGGCAGCGACAGCGAGAAGTGGGTGTGCATGTTCACCAGGCCGGGGGTCAGGTACGCCCCGTCGAGGTCCACGTTTGTCACAGGGCCGGCGGCTCGCGCCTCGGCGGCAACGGCCGCGTACGGGCCGACAGCGGCGATGCGGTCGCCACGGACCCACACACCGGCATCGGCGATCGGGGCCATGCCGTCCACGACGCGGGCGTCCAGAACTGTGCAGTTGCCGAGCAGCAGGCTCGACGGCTCGGGCGAATAGGCGGCACTCACGCGATCACTCCATATACGTCTCGGGCGGTCTGCGCGGAGACGTAGCCCTCGGCCACGTCCCGTCGCACCGCCTCCGGATCCCGGGAGGCCGGGTCACCGTGCCCACCACCACCGGCGGTCAACAACGTCACCCGATCCCCCACTGCCACCGCGGTACGCCGCGTGCTCACCCGGTGCTCGCGGTCGGTACCAGGAAAGACCACCACCTGGTTCGGCTCCGGCCGCACTCCACCGGCCAACGCCCACGGCGCGCTCTTCGTCTTCTTGATCACCGTCAGGAACTCACCGGGCGTCACGAACCGGATGTCCCGTCGCAACCCACAGCCACCCCGGAACCGACCGGCGCCACCGGAGTCCGTCCGGATCTCCACCCGGTCGAAGAACATCCCCGTCTTCGCCTCCAGCACCTCGACGGGTGTGTTGCGCGCCTGGGTCTGGCAGATGTGGTTGGCCGGTCCGATGCCGTCGTGCTCCGGCGTCCCACCCCACCCGACGGGGTCGTTGTTGCTGACCGCGAACATCTTTCCGGTGTCCGGGTGCGTGCCGACCATCATGAACCCGGGCACGTCACCGCCGCTGGAGGCCGCCAACCGGTCCGGCATGCCCTGCGCCAACGCCTTCAGGATCAACTCCAGGGCGACGGTGCCGGTCCACTGGGTGAACGTGGCGGCGGGATAGCGCGCGTGGAACAGCGTCCCGGGCTCGGCGCGTACCCGAAGGGGCGCGAAGTGCCCGGCGTTGGTCTGCTCCCCGGGGGTGGTGACGCCCTTGAACGCGACCCGGCAGGTCGCGATGGTGGCGCCCAGCGGCAGGTTCACCGGCCCGGGCACGGCGGGCGACGAGCCGGCGAAGTCCACTGTGAACTCACCGTCGGCGACGGTGACGGTGACCCGCATCAGGATCGGGTCGTCGGTGACGCCGTCGTCGTCGAGCCAGTCCTCGGCGGTCCAACTGCCCTGCGGCAGCGCGTCGACCGCAGCGCGGGCATTCTCGGCGGCGACCCGGATCACCCGCTCGATCACCTCGTCGACAACTGTCGGGCCGAACTGCTGGAACAGCTCGATCATCCGACGCTCGCCGGTACGCAGCGCGGCGATCTGCGCGTTGAGGTCGCCGATGACGAGGTCCGGCATCCGCGAGTTGAAGCGGATCAACTCGTGGACCTCGTGCACCGGCTCGCCACCGGCGTACACCTTCGTGCCGGGGAAGACGATCCCCTCCTGGTGCATGTCCGTGGAGTCGAGCACATAGCCCGGGTCCTTGGCGCCCAGGTCCATCCAGTGCGCGCGGATGCACAGGAAGCCGACCAACTCGTCGCTGTCGGGGAGCATGACAGGCGCGAACAGCGTCGCGTCGTAGGTGTGCGCCGCGTTCCAGTACGGGTAGTTGAGCAGCACCACGTCGCCCCGGTGCAGGTTCTCCCGGCCGACGTACTCCACGCCCTTGCGCATCGAATAGTCGTTGGCGCCGAGGAAGCGGGACAGCCCCGTCGACTCCGCGACCAGCCGCAGCTCCCGGTCGTAGATGGAGATGCCGAAGTCGTACACCTCGTAGATGACCGGGTTGAAGGCGGTGCGGACCAGCGCGGCCCGCATCTCCTCGGCGGCCGAGACGAGGTGACTGCGGACGACCTCGACTGTCGCCCCGTCGACCGTCGGCCTACCCATCGACGTCCACTCCGTAGATGTCCCGGGCCACCTCCGGTGAGACGTAGCCCTCGGCCACGTCCCGCCGCACCGCCTCCGGATCCCGGGAGCCCGGCTCGCCGTGCCCACCGCCACCGGCGGTCAACAACGTCACCCGGTCGCCTACCGCCACGGCCGTGCGCTTGGTGCTGACCCGGTGCTCCCGGTCGGTGCCCGGGAACACCACCACCTGGTTCGGCTCCGGCTGCAACCCACCGGCCAACGCCCAGGGGGCGCTCTTCGTCTTCTTGATCACCGTCAGGAACTCGCCGGGCGTCACGAAGCGGATGTCCCGCCGCAGGCCGCAGCCGCCCCGGAACCGACCCGCGCCACCCGAGTCCGTCCGGATCTCCCACCGCTCGAAGAACATCCCGGTCTTGGCTTCCATCACCTCGATCGGGGTGCCCCGGCCGGTGCTGCCGGAGACGTGGGTGGCGGCGTCCATGCCGTCGTGCTGGGACGTGCCGCCCCAGCCCACCAGGTCGTTGTTGCTCACCGCGAACATCTTTCCGGTGTCCGGGTGCAGGCCGACCATCATGAACCCGGGCACGTCACCGCCGCTGGAGGCCGGCAACAGGTCCGGCATGCCCTGCGCCAACGCCTTCAGGATCAACTCCACCGCGACGATGCCCGTCCACAGCGTGAACGTGGGCTGCGGGTAGACGGCGTGGAACAGGGTGCCCGGCTCGGCCCGCACCTCCAGCGGCGCCACGGTGCCCGCGTTCGACGGCTCGTCGCGCGAGGTGAGCGACTTCAGGACGACCTTGCAGATCGCCTCGGTCGCGCCGAACGGCATGTTGATCGGGCCACGGGTGGCGGCTGCCGAGCCGGCGAAGTCCACGATGAAACGCCCGTCGGCGATGGTGACGGTGGCGCGCATCTTGACCGGCTCGTCGCTGATGCCGTCGTCGTCCACCCAGTCCTCGGCGGTCCAGGTGCCCTGCGGCAGGGTCGCCAGAGCCGCGCGGGCGCGGGTCTCGCCGTCGGCGATGATCCGGTCGATCGCCTGGTCCACAGTGGTCCGGCCGAACTTCTCGATGATCTCCAGCATCCGGCGCTCGCCGGTGCGCAGCGCGGCGATCTGCGCGTGCAGGTCCCCGAGCACCGCGTCGGGCATCCGCGAGTTGAAGCGGATCAATTCGTGGACCTCGTGCACCGGCTTGCCCCGGGAGACCACCTTGGTGCCCGGGAAGATGACACCCTCCTGGTGCATGTCGGTGGAGTCGAGCACGTAGCCCGGGTCCTTGGCGCCCAGGTCCATCCAGTGCGCGCGGACGCAGAGGAACCCGACGAGGTCGCCGTCGGCCTCGTCGTCGGCCGGGTCGGGCCGGAACACCGGAGCGAACAGCGTCGCGTCGTACGCGTGCGCCGCGTTCCAGTACGGGTAGTTGAGCAGCACCACGTCACCCCGGTGCAGGTTCTCCCGGCCGACGTACTCCACGCCCTTGCGCAGCGAGAAGTCGTTGGCGCCGAGGAAGAACGTCAGCCCGGTGGCCTCGGCGACGAGCCGCAGGTCGGCGTCGTACATCGACATGCCGAAGTCGTGCACCTCGTAGATGACCGGGTTGAAGGAGGTGCGGATCAGCGTGGCCCGCATCTCCTCGGCCGCCGACAACAGATAGCTGCGGACAACCTCGACCTGGGCTCCGTCCAGCGTGGTCATGCGGCTTCCTCCAGTGTGACGAGCAGGTATCCGTGGTCGTCGACGGTGACCCGCTGACCGCTGGGCACCACTGTGGTGGAGGTGCCCTCGTCGATGAGCGCCGGACCGTCGAACGTGTCGCCCGGCTCCAGGCCAGATCGGTCGTACACCGCGAACGGCACGACCGCTTGCTGCCCGAAGTCGTAGGCGTCCCGGTGGTTCAGCAGTGCCTGCGACGGATCGCCGTCGCCGCGGGGCAGGGTCTCCAGCTCGGGCCGGTCGGTGCGGCCGATGCCGCGCACCCGCAGGTTGAGGATCTGCAGCGGGTTGCCCATGGTGTGGCCGTAGCGGCCGCGGTGCGTCTCGTCGAACGCGGCGCGGATCGCGTCGCGGTCCAGATCGCGCCCGACGGTGACCATCAGGCTGTGCTCCTGGCCGAGGTAGCGCAGCTCGAACTGCCGCTCCAGCACCGCCTCGCCGGCCGGCACGCCCTGCGCCACGAGTGACGCGACGGCCTCGGCCTCGACGCCCTTGAACAGGTCGTCCAGCTCGGCCAGGTCCGCGTCGTCCAGGGTGGCCATCACGGTACGGCTGAAGTCGTTGACGATGTCGGCCGACAACATTCCCCAGGCCGAGAAGCCGGACGGCGCGAACGGCACGATGACCTCGCCGATGCCCATCTCGCGGGCCAGCAGCGGGGCCAGCAGTGGCCCGGCGCCACCGAACGCGAGCAACGCGAACTGCCGCGGGTCGTGGCCCCGCTCGACGGTGATCTGCCGTACCGCGCCGACTGTGCGGGCCAGCAGCACGTCGAACACGCCTGCCGCCGCGTTCTCCACGGTCAGGCCGAGCGGGTCGGCCAACTGCTCCTTGATGGCCGCGCGGGCCTCCGCGTCGCGCAGCCCCATGGTGCCGGCGAGGAAGCGGTCCGGATCCATGTAGCCGAGCACCACGGCGGCGTCGGTGACAGTCGGCTTCGTGCCGCCCCGGCCGTAGCAGACCGGGCCGGGGACGGCGCCGGCGCTCTGCGGGCCGACCTTGAGCAGGCCGTGGTCCAGCCAGGCGATCGAGCCGCCGCCGGCGCCGATGGTACGGATGTCGTACGTCGGGATGAGCAGCGGGAAGTGCTCCAGCTGCGCCTCGTACGCGGCGACCGGGTTGCCGCGCTCGATCACGCAGGCGTCCAGCGAGGTGCCGCCGATGTCGAAGGTGAGCACGTTGTCGCGGCCCAGCTCGGAGGCGATGTAGGCGGCGCCGACGATGCCGCCGGCCGGCCCGGAGAGCACTGTGTGGGTGGGCGCGGTCTTGGCGACCGAGCTGGTCATCGAACCGCCGCCGGAGCGCATGATCAGGAAGCGTCCGTCGAAGCCGCGTTCGGCCAGCCCGGCCTCCAGCTCGTCCACGTACCGCTCGAAGATCGGCCGGATGTACGCCTCCAGCACCGTGGTGCTGGTCCGCTCGTACTCGCGGTACTCGCGCACGATGTCCGTCGACAGCGACAGGCTGACGTCGGGGAACTCCTCGTGGATCAGGCGCGCGGCCTCCCGCTCGTGGCTCGGGTCGAGGAACGAGTGCAGGAAGCAGATGGCGATCGAGGTGACCTGCTGGTCCACCACGAGCGTGCGGGCGGCGGCCCGGACGCTCTCCGGGTCCAGCTCCTCCACGACCCGGCCCCGGTAGTCGAGGCGACCCCGCACGCCTGCCGTGAAGCGGCGCTGCACGAGGCTCTCCGGCCGCTGGTACTGGAAGTTGTACATGTGGTCGGACGGCACATTGCCGCGACCGATCAGGAAGATGTCCCGGAAACCCTCGTTGGTGATGATGCCGGTACGGCCGCCCCGACGCTCCAGCACCGCGTTGAGCCCGAGGGTGGTGCCGTGGATGAACAGTTCCACCTCGGACAGGTCGGTGCCGAGCGCGCTGATCGCGGCGAGCACGCCGTCCGCGGGTCGGGCCGGGGTCGTCGCCGCCTTGCGGAAGCGGACCCGGTTGGTGCGCGTGTCGAGTTCCATGGCATCCACGAAGGTGCCGCCGATGTCGACGGCGAGCCGGATGGGGCGACGGGTCATGGCGTGACAGCCTGCCTTCCGATGAGGGCGGGGAGCTCGGGAACCCGCCAGCAGGCGGCCCGGCTCTCGCCGTACGACTGAAGCTCCTGCTGCTCCGCTCGGCACCTGTCGGTGACGAACGGGCACCGGGCGGCGAGTGGGCACCCGGTAGCGGCATCGGCTTCTTCGAGGTCCTTGATCAGTTCAACGGTCTCGCCGTCGGATCCGGTCGTCCCGCCGAGGCGGGGTGCGCTGCCCAGCAACGCCCGTGTGTACGGGTGCCGGGGGTTGTCGAAGACGACGTCCACCGGCCCCTCCTCGACGACCCGGCCGAGGTAGAGCACCACGACGCGGTCGGCGAAGCCCCGCACGGTCGCCAGGTCGTGGGAGATGAACACCGAGGCGCGGTCCGCGTCGGCGGCGACGTCGGCGATCACCGCGAGGATCTGCGCCTGCACCGTGACGTCAAGGGCCGAGGTCGGCTCGTCGAAGACGATCAGATCCGGCTCACCGACGAGGGCACGGGCGATGCCGATGCGTTGCGCCTGGCCGCCGGACAGCTCGTGCGGGTAGCGCTGGAGGATCGCTTGGTCCAGTTCCATGCGGTCCAGCACGGCGGCGACCCGAGCGTTCCGTTCCGCCGCGGACAGGCCCACGGCCCGCAGGGGCTCGGCGATGGAGTCTCCGACGGTGCGGCGCGGGCTCAGCGAGCCGATCGGGTCCTGGAACACGAGCTGGACACGGGTACGTGCGCGCCGCAGCGCCTGCCCACGGGGGCGGGGCGGGCCCGGCTGCTTGACCAGGCTCTGCCCGGTGACGGTGACAGTGCCGGACGTGGGCGCGACAAGACCCATGACGAGCTTGGCGAGCGTGCTCTTGCCGCAGCCGCTCTCGCCCACCACACCAAGCGTCTCGCCCGGACCGAGCCGCAGCGTGACGCCACGCAGCGCGTGATGGCCGCCGGAGCCGAACCGGCTGCGATAGACGACGTGCGCGTCGTCGATCTCCAGCACGGCGGGTCTCGCGTCCGCGCCGGTCGGGTCCGCGTCGGCTGACGCCTGCGCGGGCGACGTCGACGGCGCGTCGGCGTCGAGCGGCCGGGTCTGCGGGTGGAAGCAGGCCAGCGACCAGTCGCCGCCGCCACCGGCGAGCGGCTTGGTGGCCGGGCGCCGGGACGAGCAGGTGCCGTCGGCGTGCGCGCAGCGGGTGACGAACGGACAGTTGTGCGGCGCCTCCGTCAGGAGGGGCATGGCACCCGGGGTGGCGACGACAGGCCGGCCACCGACGTCCGGCACCGAGCGCAGCAGCGCCCTGGTGTACGGGTGTGCGGGCTCCCGCAACACCTGCGCGGCCGGTCCGCTCTCCACCACCGTTCCGGCGTAGAGCACCACCACCCGGTCGCAGACCTCCGCGATGGAGGCGAGGTCGTGGGAGATCAGCAGCACGCCACGGCCGTCGTTGTCGGCGGCGTGCCGGAACTGCCGCAGGATCTCCCGGGTCAGCGTCACGTCGAGGCCTGTGGTCGGCTCGTCGGCGATCAGCAGATCGGGGGCACATCCGGTGGCCAGCGAGATCATCACTCGCTGGGCCATACCGCCGGACAGTTCGTGGGCGTACGCGTCGAGCCGCCGCTGCGGGCTGCGGATGCCGACCGCCTCGAACAGCTCACGCGCCGCCTCCCGGGCCTGGCCACCGGACATCTCCTGGTGGGTCGAGAGCCGGTCGACGAGCTGCTTGCCGATGGTGCGGGTGGGGCTGAGCGCGCCGCGCGGGTTCTGGAAGCAGATCGCGACCCCGCGCCCACGGTGGGCGGCAAGCGCCGTGTCGTCCATGCGCAGCACGTCCGAGCCGTCGAAGAGCACCCGGCCGGTGGCGTGCGAGCCGCCGGGGAGCAGGCCGACGATGGCGCGGGCCACCATGCTCTTGCCGCCGCCGCTCTCCCCGACCAGGCCGACGACCTCGCCGGGTCGCACGGTGAAGCTCACTCCGCTGAGCGCGGCCACCTGCCGGCCGGGCCGGCGGATGAGCACGGAAAGGTTCTCGATAGACAGCATGGTCACCGCCGCTTCGCGTTAGCGCGGTCCTGCAGGCCTTCGCCGAGCAGGCTGAACCCGAGGACACAGACGAGCAGGGCGAGGCCGGGCGGGACCGAGGTCCACCACCGTCCACCGACCACGTCTGCGGCGCCCAGGCTGATCATGGCTCCCCACTCGGCCTCGGGGATGCTCACGCCCAGGCCGAGAAAGGAGAGCCCGGCCAGGGTGAGCATCGCCCAGCCACAGTTCAACGGCGCGATCACCCGCACCGGCGTGAGGCTGTTGGGCAGCAGGTGCCGCCACAGGACACCCACCGACGACGCCCCGGAGGTGATCGCGGCGTCCACGAACGGCAGTTCGCGCAGCGACCGCACCTCGGCGCGGACCAGCCGGGCGTACGCCGGAGCATTCACCGCCGCGATCGTGATGATGAGGTTGATCGTGCCGTTGCCGAGCAGGGCGGCCACCGCGAGCGCCAGGATGAACGTTGGGAACGACTGGAAGATGTCGACCACCCGCATCAGCACGTCGTCGAGCCAGCCGCCGAAGTATCCGGCGACCAGGCCGAGCAGGGTGCCGACCACCACGGCGAGCGCGACCGCGGCCAGGGCGATTCCCAGGTCGAGCCGGGCGGCATAGAGCATCCGGCTCCAGATGTCCATGCCGTTGCCGTCGGTGCCGAGGATGTGGTTGCCCCCCGGGCCGACGAGCGTGTTCGCCGGGTCGATCTCGGTCTCGCCCCACGGGCTCAGCAGCGGCGCGAGCAGCGCCACAAGCGCGACCACCGAGAGGATCGTCGCGCCGGCGATGATCAGGCGTCGGGCGAACCGACTGTCCCGGTCACCGCCGGCGACGACCACCGGCGCCGTCGCGGAGTCACCGGTCACTGTGGTACGCAGCTCGGCCATCAGAGCCTCACTCTCGGGTCGAGGATCGCGTGGACCACGTCGGCGATGAGGAACACCAGCACGTAGCACAACGCGATGACCAGCACCGACGCCTGCACCACCGGGTAGTCCCGGTAGAGCAGCCCGCGCAGGGCCCACTGGCCGAAGCCCTGCCACGAGTACACGTACTCAACAAGCACGGTGGAGCCGATCGCGGTGCCGAAGACCAACGCGGCAAGCGACGGCAGTCGGACCAACGTCGCCCGCATCAGATAGCCGTAGTGCAGGGTCCGGCCGCGCAGGCCGTGTGCCTGCGCCGCGGCGTACGACTCGGAGTGCAGCACCTCCAGCGCGGAGGCCCGGACGCTGCGCAGCAGCGGGGCGACCACGCCGACGACAAGGGTCAGCACCGGCAGCACGAGGTACGCCGCGGCGGAGGCGAAGGCCGGCCCGTTGGCGGTGAGCGCGGCGTCGAGGAGATCGGCGCCGGTGAGTGGGGTCAGGTTGGTGTCCGGGTCGACGCGCCCGTTGGGTGCGGGGAACCAGCCGAGGATGCTGTAGCCGACAAGCACCAGCATGAGGCCGAGCCAGAACTCGGGGATGGAGTTGCCGACCAGGGCGAACACCCGGACGCTGTGGTCGCCGAGCCGGTTGGCCCTCCGGGCCGACCAGATGCCGAGCGCGGTCGCCACCACAAGCGCGATGGTCACGGCGATGACGACGAGTTGCAGGGTGGGCCCGACCCGTAGCGCCATCTCCCCGCCCACGGAGCCGCCGCTCTGGATCGAGGTGCCGAAGTCGCCGGTGAGGAGCCCGCCGAGATAGTCGAGGAACTGTTGCCACAGGGACTGGTCGAGCCCGAAGCGTGCCCGGGCCGCGGCGGCGTCCTCCTCGCTGGCGTTCGGCCCGAGGATGCTCCGCACCGGGTCGCCCGGCAGCACCCGGACCAGGAGGAACGCCAGGACGACTACTCCGAGCAGAACGGGGATCAGCTGGAGTAGCCGCCTGACGACAAACCGGAAGATGCGCATGGGTGTGTGGCGTCCCTAGTCCGACGCGCTCAGGTAGCGCAGGCGGGCGAGACCGTCGATCGGCTGCACCCAGCCGGCGACGGATTCCCGCACGGGCAGGTTGAAGTTGGGCTGGCAGATGACCACCCAGGGCACGTCCTCGGCGAGGATTTCCTGAACCCGCTTCCAGAGCGCGTTGCGGGCGGCCTCGTCGACGGTGGTGTGCGACTTCTCGTAGATCTCCTCGATCTCCGGGTTGGAGTAGTTGGAGTAGTTGAGGTTGGCGCCCTTGACGAAGCTCGTGGCCAGCATGTATTCCACGTCGTCGACCCAGAGCTGACCGGAGGTGAGCTGGATCGGGATGTTCTTCTTCGTCCGCCGCTCGCCGAGGGTCGCGGGGTCCAGCGGGGTCAGCTTGAGCCGAATGCCCGCCTTCGCCGCCTCGCCCTGCACCTGGACAGCGATCTTCTGCTGCTCCTCGTTGTCGGACTCGAAGACCAACTCGGAGTCCAGCGACGCACGACCGGCGGCGGCCATCGCGGCCTTCGCCTTGTCGATGTCGTGGGTGAACGGGTAGCCGTTCTCGTCGTGTCCGGGCATGTCCAGCGGCACGGTGCTCTTCGCCGCGCGGGCGTCGCCGCCGTACACGTTGCTGATGATCTGCTCGTAGGGCACCGCGTACGCGAGGGCCTTACGGATGTTCACGTCGTTGAACGGCGCGGTGGTGACCGACATCTGGATGGCGACCTGGCGGTTGCTGGCGGCCGAGATGACCTTGATGCCGGGGGCCTTCTTGAGGTCCTGGATGTCGCGCTGGCTGATGCCGAGGGCGATGTCGATGTCACCGGCCTGCAACTGCAGCCGCTGGTTCGACGCGGCCGGCACGACCGAGATCCGGATGGTCGGCGTCTTGGCCGGGTCGGGGCCCGGGTAGCCGGTGTTCGCGCTGAGCTCGATCTCCTGCCCCTGGGTGGCCTTCGCGACGTTGTAGTAGCCGCCGGTGGGCGGGTTCTTCGCGAACCACTCCTTGGCCCAGGGGTCGCTGGCGGTGGCGTGCTTCTTGGCCTCGACGGAGTCGAAGACGTACAGCGAGATCGCCTGGATCTGCCGGGTGAGGGCGCTGGGGAACGCCTGGTGGAACTCGACCGTGTAGTCGTCGACGACCTTCACCTGGTCCGGTTCGGTCAGGCCGATGGTGCGGTAGACGCCCGCCACGTTTGCCTGGGCGGCGAACGCGCGGTCCTTCGACCACTTCACGTCGGCGGCCGTCATCTCGTTGCCGCTGCCGAACTTCACGCCGCGACGCAGCTTGAGCGTCCACACCTTCTGCCCGGCGTCCGGCTGGAACGACTCGGCGAACGTGGGGGTGATGTTCTGGGTGTCGAAGATCTGGCTGTCGCCGGCGCTTGTGACCCCGTAGTCGATCAGGTACGGGAAGACGTTCTTGTAGAGCATGAGCGCGGTCAGGTCGAAGCCGACGAAGTCCTGGTCCCAGCTCGACAGGTAGCTCGAGACGGCGATGCGCAGCGTCTTGGCGGCGGTGCCGCCCGACGTGCCGTCCTTCGACTTGCTGCCGCTGTCCGCGGCGCAGGCGCCGGTCGCGAGAAGGAGTGCCACACTGCCGCCCAACTGCAGGACGCCGCGGCGGGAGAGCGCGGGCGAGGAGGCGCCCGGGCGGTGCGAACGAGCCATTAGTAGTCCTCCTAGAACCAGGGGGAGATGGGCCGCCCAGCGGACCCACCCCGAGTTCTACAGGATTAAGCGAGAGTGAACAAGTGGGTGAACGGCGTTCACAGGCCCTCTCGACACCTTTGACCGAAACCCTTCTCGAAGTGCGGGATTAACGTGTAGCCAGCGTTCACGAAGGTTCACAGATTCGTTACGTACCACGTTCACCAGCGGCCCCACCCGTCACGAACCCGCCGGGGGGCTGTTGTCGATGCTCATCACTGGCCGGCCACCCCGCGGACGGGCGCGATTCGCCGCACGCCGCGTCCTGCTGTGAGCGCTCACGGGCAGCCAGACCACCGCACGTCTGGAATTTTCAGCTGCCCGAGCGATAGTTGCGGCGGGAAGAGGTGCCGCCAGAAGGCCCTCGACAGACCGGACCGCGCCGCCGGGCGGGGCACACGTGGCCGGGTTTTCCGCAAGACTCCGGTTGAAGATGTTATCGATAAACTGCTATCTTTCGGCGCGGGAGTGCAGGGCACGCTCCCAGTCGCACCGTCAATCGGCAGGGCACACGGCGGGCACACCGCCTCGACGCCTGGCCGGTCGGCGACCAGTCCGGGCCGCTCTACCGATGCAGGCTGACCGCAGGGCGGCCATCGGGCGACTCCGACCCGGCCGCATGCCCAGCCCCCACGCCCGCACAGGCGCCCCTGCATCGGCGACCCAGACGATCAAGGGCAAGGAGGCAAGCAATGGTCAAACGCGCACAGCTTCTCTCCACCATCGCCGCCGCGGCCGTTCTCCTCGCGGCGACGACAGGCGCGGCGCTGAGCGGCGCGCTCGGCGCCACGGCGGAGGCCGCGACGAACGGCACGCTCGCGGCAACCGCCGGCTGCGGCAAGGCGCCCACGCTAACCAGCGGGACGCGCACCATCTCCAGCGGCGGGCAGAACCGCAGCTACATCCTGCGGATCCCGGACGGGTACGACCGCAACCACCCCTACCGGCTGGTCTTCGGCTTCCACTGGCTGAACGGCTCGGCCAACAACGTCGCCTCGGCCGGCTACTACGGTCTGCAGCCGCTGTCGAACAACAGCACGATCTTCGTCGCGCCGCAGGGCCTCGACAACGGCTGGGCCAACACCAACGGCCGGGACCTGACCCTCTTCGACGACATCTCCCGGCAGATCGAGAACGACCTCTGCGTCGAGACGACCCAGCGCTTCGCGCTCGGCTGGAGCTACGGCGGGGCGATGAGTTACGCGGTGGCCTGCGCCCGGCCGAACATCGTCCGCGCGGTCACCGTGATTTCCGGGGCCAACCTGAGCGGATGCAACGGCGGCACGCAACCAGTCGCCTACTTCGGCATCCACGGCATCTACGACAGCGTGCTCAACATCTCGATGGGTCGATCGCTGCGGGACACGTTCGTCCGGAACAACGGCTGCACCGCGCAGAGCCCGCGCGAGCCGAGCCGAGGCAGCCTCACCCACATCACCACCACCTACTCGGGCTGCCGGGCCGGGTACCCGGTGCAGTGGGCAGCCTTCGACGGAGACCACACCCCCAGCCCTGTCGACGGGTCGTCCAGCCCGAACGACTCCCGGACGTGGACCTCGGCGGAGATCTGGCGGTTCTTCACCCAGTTCGAGTCCACCCCGCCGCCCACCACCGCCCCGCCGACCACCCCGCCCCCCACGTCCGCCCCGCCCACCACTCCGCCGCCCACCACCGCCCCACCGACCACCCCGCCGCCGACCGGTGGGCCGGGCGCCTGCTCCGCCACCTACCGCACCGTCAACACCTGGCCCGGCGGTTTCCAGGCTGAGGTCACCGTGGCCAACACCAGCACCAGCCCGCTCAACGGCTGGACCGCGCGTCTGAGCCTGGCCGGCGGCCAGGCCATCAGCAGCCTCTGGAACGGCGTCAACACCGGAACCACCGGCACCGTAAGCGTCCGGAACGCCCCGTACAACGGATCGTTGGGCCCGAACGCCTCCACCACCTTCGGGTTCACCGCCACCGGCGACGGCACCACGCCGGCCGGCAACCTCACCTGCACCAGCCCCTGATCGACTGCGACACCGTGGGCCCGGAGCCACCCGGCTCCGGGCCCACAACGCGGCCACCCAGTCCGATGTGGAGCGTTGCACGAGGCGCGTCACCGGTCGGGCACACGGGCCGTGCCGGCAGCGCCCGCTGACCGATCGGCCACTGCCGCCCGGTCGCGTCTGCACCTCCGGCAGACACCCGTACCAATCGACTGGTGCGTTCGGTCACGGATGCCCTCATCCGTTGGTCGAGGCGGTTATCGGCGGCGACCGATGGTCCCGCAGACAATCTTTTCGCAGGTGGCGGGGGGTTGCTATCGTCGCCCGCGACGCCGAGCCTCGGCGGCAGGGAAGGGGACACAATGAGTCTGATGGACAAACTCCGGGGCGAGTTCGTCGATATCATCGAGTGGCTGGACGACAGCCGAGACACGATCGTCTGGCGGTTCCCGCGCTATCAGAACGAGATCAAGATGGGCGCCAAGTTGGTCGTCCGCGAGTCCCAGACGGCGGTGTTCGTCAACGAGGGACAGATCGCCGACGCGTTCCCGCCCGGCACCTACACGCTGGAAACCCGGAACATGCCCATCCTGTCCACTCTCAAGGGCTGGAAGTACGGCTTCAACTCGCCGTTCAAGGCCGAGGTGTACTTCGTCAACACCCGGCAGTTCACCGACATGAAGTGGGGAACGCAGAACCCGGTGATCCTGCGCGACGCCGAATTCGGCGTGGTCCGGGTGCGGGCGTTCGGCGCGTACGCGGCGCGGGTGGTGGACGCGTCGCAACTCCTGCGGGAACTGGTCGGCACCGATCCGCAGTTCCGCACCGAGGAGGTGCAGGAATACCTGCGGCAGCTCATCGTGGGGCGGCTGGGCAACGCACTGGCCACGGCGGGCGTGCCGCTGCTGGACCTGGCGGCGCACCAGGACGCGATCGGCCGCCGCTTGGCGACCGTGCTGACCGCGGAGCTGGCCGAGGTCGGTATCGCCATCCCCAAGTTCGTCATCGAGAACGTCTCCGTGCCGCCGGAGGTGGAGCAGGCCCTGGACAAGCGGACCAGCATGGGCGCGGTCGGCGACCTGGGCCGGTACACCCAGTTCCAGGCGGCAAACGCGATGGAGGCCGCGGCCAAGAACCCGGGCGGCGAGGCGGGCGCCGGCATTGGGCTCGGCATGGGCATGGCCATGGGCCAGCAGATGTCCCGGGCGATGGCGGGCGGCTCGGGCGCGCCGCAACCGACCCCCGCGCAGCCGACCCCCGCGCAGCCGGCCGCCGCCGAGCCGCCGCCGCTGCCGACCCAGACCCAGTGGTACGTCGGCGTCGCCGGGCAACGGCAGGGCCCGTACGACCTCGGCGGGCTGGCCGAGCAGGTCGGCGCGGGCGCGCTGGGCCCGGACACGCTCGTGTGGCAGGCCGGCATGGCGCAGTGGCAGCCCGCCGGGCAGGTGCCGGAGCTGGCCTCGGTGCTGGCGAGCGTCCCGCCGCCCCTGCCCCCGCAGTGAGCGCACGGCAGGCCGACGGAACGCTGCGAGGGAAGAGAAGGCAATGAGCGACACGACCGTATCCCCACCGACCTACGGGTGTGGGGGCTGTGGTGCCCGGGTGGAGTACGCGCCGGGCGCGGCGACGCTTAGCTGCCCGTACTGCGGGCATCAGCAACAGATCGCCGGCGCGGGCCGGGAGGTACGCGAGCACGCGTACAGCGAGTTGGCGAGCCTGCCGCGCAAGCCGGCGGCAAGCGTCGCCGCGCACGCGTACGTCTGCCCGGCCTGCGGCGCGCACACCGAGAGCGACGCGATCGCCAAGCGCTGCCAGTTCTGCGCCACGCCACTCGTGGCGGAGAACGTGACAGGTGAGCTGATCGCACCGGAGGCGGTGCTGCCGTTCGCTGTGGACCGGGCAGGGGTGCGCACCGCCCTGGGCACCTGGTGCCGCAGCCGCTGGTTCGCGCCGGGGAGCCTCAAGAAGGTCAGCGAGGCGGAGACCCTCAAGGGCACCTACCTGCCGCACTGGACGTTCGACGCGCGGACCGTGTCGGACTACCAGGGGCAGCGCGGCGAGTACTACTACGTCACCGAGACGTACACGGTGACTGTGGACGGCAGGCAGGAGACGCGCACCCGGCAGGTGCGCCACACCCGGTGGCACTCGGCGAGCGGGACCGTCCGCCGGGACTTCGACGATGTGCTGGTGCCCGCCACCGCGCACCTGCCGGCGAAGCAGCTGGACGAGCTGGCCCCGTGGCCGCTGGCCGAGGCTGTCGCGTACCACGGCGACTATCTGGCCGGCTATCACGCGCTGCGCTACGACACCGAGCCCGAGGCCGGCCTCGTCGAGGCGAAGGCGCGGATGGCGCCCATCATCGAGGGCGACTGCCGGTCGGACATCGGCGGCGACGAGCAGCAGGTGTCCTCGGTGGACACCGCCTACTCGGACGTGGCGTACAAGTTGGTGCTGCTGCCGGTGTGGATCGCCGCGTACCTGCACGCCGGCAAGTCGTACCAGGTCCTGGTCAACGCCCGGACCGGCGAGGTCATCGGCGAACGCCCGTACAGCGCGGCGAAGATCGCGGCGGCGGTGCTCGCCGCGCTGGCGCTTGTCGCGGCGCTCGTTGTGGCGTACGTGATGAGCCGCTAGCGACCTGCTCTGCCTCTCCCCCACGGGCCACCGGTATCCGTGCCGGTGGCCCGTGCCATGACGCAGTTGTGATCATCGGGCGTCCGGATTCCGTCGACGAGGCGAGGATTGCCCGAGTGGCCTATTCGCCATCGCCCCGGATCCGCAGGAGGGTGGCGGAAGGACCACCATTGGCTGAGCGACAGCGACGAAAGGAACCCCCGATGGACTCGCTGAGGAAGACCTCTCTGGTCGCGGGCGTGTTCTACGTGCTCACCTTCGTCTCGATCCCCACCATCGGCCTGTACGCGCCGGTGCGCGACGCGGACTTCATCGTCGGCACCACGTCGGAAACGCCTGTCGTCGTCGGCGCGATCCTGGAGACGATCGTCGCCCTCGCCTGCATCGGCACCGCCATCGCGCTCTACCCGGTGCTCAAACGGCAGGGGGAAGGCCGAGCGCTGGGTTTTGTCGGCGCACGCGTCCTCGAAGCCGCCGGCATCTTCATCGGCGTCGCGAGCCTCCTGACGATCGTGGCGCTGCGGCGGGCCGAAGCCGGCCCCGAGGCCCTGGTCACCGGCCAGATGCTCGTCGCCTTCTACGACTCGGTCTTCCTGCTCAGCCAGAGCTTCCTGCCGGCCGTGAACGCCCTGCTGCTGGGTACCCTGCTGTACCAGGCACGCCTCGTGCCGCGGATTCTCCCGCTGCTCGGGCTGGCCGGCGCGCCCCTGCTCGTCGCCTCCGACATCGGCATCCTGTTCGACCTCTGGGACCGACTGTCGCCGGTGACGGCGGTCGCGGCCCTCCCCATCGCGATCTGGGAGCTCTCGCTGGGCGTCTACCTGATCGTCAAGGGCTTCCGGCCCTCGCCGCTCACCGCGAGCATGACCACCGAGGGCGCTCGTCAGGTCCAGGACGCCGCTGTCTGACCGTCGACGGCCCTCACGCGTTCCGGCCATGGTTGAGGGCGCTCGGTGACCGAGCCGCCCCGGGTTCTGCGCGGTCCACAGGACCCGGGGCGGCTCGATCGAACGATCAGCAGCCGATCCGACTGGAGCCGATCGCGACGTCGTCGTACCAGAGGGTGTCGGCCCCGCCGCCGTAGCTCTCCCAGCCCAGCTTCAGGTCGGTGAGCTGCGGCCGCCAGGTGCGGTTGTACCACTGGCCGTCGATGTCGTGCGTCGGTACGCCGTCGGCGGTCAGCCCGGTGATGGCGCTGCCGTCCACCCAGGTACGCAGTTGACCTGTGGAGCCGTCCACCATGAACTCCACACAGGTCCACCGATTGGTGGGTAGCGGCAGGCTCTGCGCCACCCCGGCCGGGCTCTGCTCGGGCAGGGTCGCGTCGTCGGAGGCGCGGTTCCACTGCAGGGCACCGTTCTGGCCGCCCAGCCGCAGGTCCTTGTTGCCGTCGGCGGCGTCGGTCATCGCCAGCATCGTGGTGTGCTCGGTGGGCTGGGCGGTGGTGTGCCGCACCCAGATTCGCGCGTACCGGAGGCTGCCCACGCTGCTGAGGTTCTTCGTGGACCTGACGAAGACGTGGTTGCAGTAGCCGGCGGCGCCGTTGATCCGTACTGCCCGGCTGCCGCTGTGCGTGGTGGTCGTGTCGATGGTGGCCGTGCCGGCGCCGGCACAGTCCGGGCTCACCACTGTCCAGTCGCCCGACGGTGTCGAGCCGGTCTGGTTCTCGAAGCCGTCGCAGAGCACCGCCCCGGCGCACCCGACCGGCGGCGGGGTGGTCGGCGGCGGGGTCGTCGGCGGCGGGGTGGTCGGCGGCGGGGTGGTCGGCGGTGGCGTCGTCGGCGGTGGGGTGGTCGGCGGTGGGGTCGTCGGCGGTGGGCTGGTGGGCGGGGGCGTGGTGGGCGGTGGGCTGGTCGGCGGTGCGGTGGTCGGGGTCGGCCCGGTGCCGTTGCACGGCACGCCGTTCAGGCTGAACCCGGTCGGTGCCCCACCGCTGGCGCCGAACGTGCCCTGCACCCCGAACTCGGTGGAGCCACCGGCCGCGATGTTGCCGTTGTACGACATGTTGCGTGCGGTCACCGTCGATCCGGACTGGCTCACCGTGGCGTTCCAGCCGTTCGTGACGCGCTCGTCCCCGGCGTACGTCCAGGTGACGGTCCAACTGGAGACGGCGCTGTCGCCGGGAAGAACCTTGATGTTGGCGGTGAAGCCGCCGGGCCACTGGTTGGGCGTGTAGTCGACCCGGCAGCCCTGGGCGGCGGTGGCCGGGCCGGTGAGCAGGGCCGTTCCGGTCACGGTCACGGCGGCGGCCAGCGCGGCGACGACAGCGATGGTCGGGGCGGGGCGGGCACGGAAAATTGTCATGGAAGGTCCTTCTGCCATCGAGCGGACGGAGGCGGGCGCGGCGGCGCGTCCTGCACAGACGCAGCGCGTCAACGCGCCCTGCGCGCGGCGCGACGGTGCGCCGCAGCGACTTGTCGATGCGTACGACAAACGTGCCCGGCTCGGGGTGGACCTGTCAGTCGCCGACGGCCCGGTCATCCGGACCCCGGCGGCGCCCGCCCTCAATCTATTGACAGTCCCCTATCTAATCAAGTCGGGGTCGCCCGGTGGTCCCCCGTCGTCACCGGCACCGGGCGGGCGCTGAAGTCCGCAGTGCTCAGGACGAGCGGAACTGCTCGCGGAGCCAGGCCCGGTCAGGGTTCACCACGGCCTGGCCGCCGAGCACGACTGTGGGCACGGTCTCGTTGCCGCCGGCCACCGCCCGGACTGCGGCGGCACCCGCCGGGTCACGCCAGATGTCCACCCAGTGCGCCCGCTCGGCGAGCCGGCCGAGGGAGAACCGGAGTCGGAGACAGTAGCGACAGCCGGGACGCCAGTACACGATCGGCCGGCCGTCCGCCGCGCTGGCCCGCTGCGCTTCGGCGGCGTCCACCGAGCGGGGGAAGACCCACGGCGACAGCAGCAACGCCAGCGCCAAGAAGATCAGCAGTTCGGCGCCGCCCACGACGGGCAACCCGTCGGCCAGTTGCGACGCCGCCACCAGCACGCCGCACGCCGCCATCATGATCGCCAGACTCCACCGCCGCACCACCCCGGGAACCTACACCCGGCAGGCCGATGCGCTGTCGTCGCTCAGGTCCGCGGCCCGATGCGCGTGCCGCCGCGGCACCTCGCGCTGCACGGAGCCCTACCCCAGGCTCAGATTGTGCTGCTCCAGCGCGCTCTCAATGATCACGAGCGCTTTCGGCCCCATGCCATGCAGCTTGGCCAACTCGGCGCGTGGCACCCCCGCAAGATCGCGAAGCGCCGAATAGCCGGCATCGTGGAGGGCCCGTGTCGCTGGCGCACCGATCTTCGGCAGGGTGTCGAGGTCAGCACTCACGGCGCTCATCGTAGCGCCGTCGACCGTCGCCAACGCCGACCGTTTGCGGGTCGAGACCGGCCGCGAGACTCGGCCGACCCGGTGCGACGCGGGTCAGCGGGGCAGCACGCCCAGGAGGGTCGCGGTCAATGCCTGCCGCAGGTAGTCGTCCAGCTCCAGGTGGAAGCGGGCCAGGTCGGGCTCGGCCTGGTAGGCCGCCTGCAGGCTGGGCGGGGGTGTGCTATACGCCGACAGCGCCCCAGCCATGACCATTGTTTGCAGGCTGAACAGCACGGCTTTGTCGCCCAACTCCGGCAGGTACTTCTCGATCAGGGCGGTCATGGTTGTCAGGCGCTCCAGGGAGGCGCGCTTGTAGCGCGCCACGACCTCGACGGAGACGTTGTGTTCCAGGACGCTGCCCTGCGCGCCGAAGAGGTCGCACATCACCAAGCGGCCGGAGAGTGAGCGGCTGAGGATCTCGGCCACCGCTGTCGCCCGCTCGGCCATGGGCAGATCTTCGTCGACGCCGTCGGCCAACTCGTCTGCCAGTTCCGTCAGCCACTCGCGCAGGAAGTGGTCAAGCAGTTCCAGCAGCACCGCCTCGCGAGACTCGAAGTAGCGCAGCACGTTCGGCTTCGCCAGGCCTACCCGGCGGCTGAGCTCGTTGAGGGTGACTGCGGCCACGGGCATCTCGTCGAGCATCGTCGACGCCGCGTCCAGGATCGCCCGTCGGCGGATCTCCCGCTGCTCCTCGGTTCGCGCCCGCTGGAATGTCACGCTCGCCAGCCTAACTTAGGTACCTCCGGTACGTTGACAACGTACCGAGAGTACTTTAACGTCGACAGCACAAGATACCTCCGGTACGTTAGACAGTAGGGAGCTTCACATGAGCGAAAAGTGGACGACGGCGAACATTCCGAACCAGCGCGGGCGGGTGGCAGTGGTGACCGGCGCCAACACCGGCCTGGGGTACGAGACCGCCAAGGCGCTCGCCGAGCGCGGCGCGTCAGTGGTGCTCGCCGTGCGCAACGTCGAGAAGGGCAAGCAGGCCGCGGCCCGCATGTCCGGCGACGTGACGGTGCAGGCGCTGGACCTGACCTCGCTCGACTCCGTCCGGAGCGCGGCGGCGGCGCTGCGGTCCCGGCTCGACCGGATCGACCTGCTGATCAACAACGCCGGCGTGATGTACACCCCGAAGCAGACCACCCGGGACGGCTTCGAGATGCAGTTCGGCACCAACCACCTCGGCCACTTCGCGCTCACCGGGCTTCTGCTGGACCTGATGCTCCCGGCGCCCGGCTCGCGCGTGGTGACAGTCAGCAGCACCGGCCACCGCATCCGGGCCGCGATCCACTTCGACGACCTCCAGTGGGAGCGGTCGTACGGCCCAGCCGCCGCCTACGGTCAGTCCAAGCTGGCCAACCTGATGTTCACCTACGAGTTGCAGCGCCGGCTCGTCGCGCACCGCACCACTGTCGCCCTGGCCGCGCACCCCGGCATCTCCAGCACCGAACTCACCCGCAACGCCCCCGCAACCCTCCGTCTTCCGCTGACCTGGCTCGCGCCGCTGGTCGGCCAGAAGCCGGCGATGGGCGCGCTTCCGACGCTGCGCGCCGCCACCGATCCGGCCGCACTCGGCGGCCAGTACTACGGTCCCGGCGGACGCCGCGAGCTCAAGGGCCACCCGCGCCTGGTCGCCTCCAGCCCGAAGTCGCACGACGTGGCCGTCCAGCAGCGGCTGTGGGCCGTGTCCGAAGACCTCACCGGGGTGAAGTTCCCCGTCGGTCAGTCCCCGCGAAACCCGGTCTCCTCCGGATCGAGAATCACGAGCTAACCCGCGCCGGCAGACCTGGACGCCGCCGCCTGCGCCACCGGGCGGCGGCGGCACTTCCAGATCGGTCCAGGACCTCGTACACCGCAAGCGTGTCGACCCCGACCGGATCTACGTGGCCGGTTGCAGCAACGGCGGCTACATGTCCCTGGAGATGACAGTCGCCTATCCCGACCTGTTCGCCGCGTCGGTGCCGATCTGCGGCGTCGTCGAGCCGCTCGGCGAGGGCGGCCCGCCGCTGATCACCGACGCGGAGTTGGCGGGGATCCGCACCCCGACCTGGCTTGTCACCTCGCGCGACGACGACACAGTGCCAGCCGAGACCAACACGGTCCACGCCCACGACCTCATCCCGGGATCACTGATCACCCTGTACGACCACGTCGTCTGGAACGGCTACCAGTTCCCCGGGCACTGGTCCTGGATCTACGTGGCCCGCAACGACCCGAGCCACAACGGCACCCACATCTGGCAGTGGATGGCCCGCCGTCGTCGCTGATCCGCCGACACCGAGCCACCGCCTCGACTTCGCCCGGGCCCTGCCGGGGCGGCTGCTTGACACGTCCCACCGGCTCGGGCAGTTTGGGCCGGGAAGCCGGATGGCTCGTGCCGGACCGGCGGCGCGAAAGGGGTGACGTGGCCCGCTACGCGGTCCTTCTCCGTGGCATCAACGTGGGCAAGGCCCGCCGGGTCGCCATGGCCGATCTGCGGGCACTGCTCACCGAGGAGGGGTACGCCAACGTCGCCACGCTGCTGCAGAGCGGCAACGTCGTGCTGGACGCCGACCTGCCGCCGGCCAAGCTGGGCCCTGCGATCGAGCAGGCGATTGAGAAACGGTTCGGGATCCCCGTGGAGGTGATCCTGCGCAGCCGCGACGAACTGGCCCGCGTGGTGGCGAAGAATCCGCTCGCCGACGTGGCCAACGACGGCTCGAAGTACGTCGTGTCGTTCCTGGCGCGGCCGCTCGACCGGCCGATCGACGACGACCTGGCCGCCGCCGACTTCGGTGCGGAGCGGTATGCCGTGGACGGCAGTGAGATGTACATCTGGTGCCCGGGCGGTCTGCGGGACAGTTCGCTCATGAAAGCCCTGGGCAAGATCAAGGGTGGCCCGTCGGCCACCGTCCGCAACTGGAACACAGTGGAGAAGCTTCTCGCCATGATGCAGTGACAGCTCCGGCCAGCCGGACCGTCGGGCATCGTTCAGTGGCCGAACGGGATTAGACGTCGCCGGTCCACGGTTTTCCGACACCGGCGCGTACCGCGCTGCCTCCGGGCGGCAGGCCGAGAACGTCGATCAGGCTGGGGTCCGCGTCGATGGCATGATGCAGGTGCCCGATTTTGCCGTTGCTGCCGCCCGCGTCGGTGTCTCCTATCAATTGCCAGACTCCGTCGTCCGCGTCGTGGCTGACGAACAGAACCGGCTCACGGCGTTCGAAGACCTCAGGCGTCTGTAGACAGACCACGACGCGAGAATCTACCTGCCACGTATCACCGATCTGTGCCCTTGCCGTCGCACCGAAGCAATCACGCGCGGCGGTAGTGCATGGACATCACGCCGTTGCTCAGCGGCTCGGCCGAGAGCAGCTCGAGTCGGCGGGTGGCGGGCAGCCCGCCCTGATACAACGTCGGACCGTGGCCTGCGATCATGGGATGAACAAGCAGCCTGTACTCGTCGATCAGGTCCAGCCGGTCGAGTTCGGTCGCGAGCTTGCCGCTTCCGACCAGGACCCCGGCCGGGGTCGCGTCCTTGAGCTTCTGCACACCCTCGCGCAGATCGCCGGTGATGTGGTGGCTGTTGGTCCACGGGAAGTCCGTCCGCGTCGACGACACCACGTACTTGGGTTGAGCCTCCAGCTTGACCGCCCAATCACGCATGGCCGGCGGCGCCTCCACGTCACCGCGGGCGACGGCGGGCCAGTAGCTCTCCATCATCTCGTAGGTGACGCGACCCCACAGCATCGCCCCGCTCTCGTTCAGCAAGCGGGTATAGAAGGCGTGCGTCTCGTCGTCGGCGATCCCCTCCTGGTGGTCGACGCAACCATCCACAGTGACGTTGAAGCTGAAAGTGAGCAATCCCATGGCCGGGGAGTCTAGTGCCGCTAAGGCATCGGGGCCGCACCATCAGTAAACGACATCGCCTACCGTCGTGAAGGCCTGAGAGCCCGCCATGCTGCTGACGTCGACTGCGGAGCGGGTTATCCCTCGGCGCCCGGTCGGCGGTGAACCACCAGTTCGTCGATCTCCAACCGGCCCACGCGCAACTCCCGAACGACCGCCCGGCGGATGGCGAGCCGTCCGATGACGAGCGCCCCGACAGCCAGCGCCCCGACAGCCAGGGCACCGAGAGACGCCGCCCCCGCAGCCCGCGCGCCGGTAGCCGCCGCGCCCGTCGCCACCGCGCCGGTGGCGCGCGTCCCAGTCAACCGCATCAGGTGTACGTCTCGCTTCATACCCTCATTGTCCGCGCACCGCCGATCACCGTCCAAGGCGCCAGGCGCACTTGTGCCACGCTGCCGACCGATGTCGACGTTTACCCCAGAGTCGCCATGCGGGTGCTCGGGCATGCCCGATTGTCGGAGTACGGCCGCAGCCAGGCCCGGCACGAGAACATGCCCCGTCAGGGCACGGTAGCTCCTGCCGATCAGCGGGCATGAGCAAGCAGGGCGTTCATCATCGCCTGCGGTTCGATGGTGGTCGGTCGGTCGCTAACCTGCCCGTCACCGAGTTCGATGACCCGCCACACACCGTCCGCGCGCAGAGCGAGATCCACGGCGACAAAGGGCAGACCGAGCCCGACAATCAACGGCGCGACCAGGTCCAGGTCAACCGCCACCGGCGCCGAATCGTTCGGGCTGTCAGGATGCGGTCCTATCAGTTCGCAGACGCCGTCGACCCACCATGTGCGCACTTCGGCGGAAGCGAACTGCTCGAAGCGTCGCAGCACGAACCCGCCCGCGAAGTCGTCCTCGCGCAACTCCCGGAATCGGCTCGCTACGCGCCACGCAGCCGCACCATCCTCGAGGTCCGGTATGAACGCGGCCTCGTCCCAGTAGTGCTTCATGGACTTGCTGTAGTCACGCAACACCGCCGGCCCCGCGCCCAGTCCCACACGCACGCGGTCGAAGTCGGCCCGCTCCGACCCGGTGGTCCAAACCGACCGCGGGGTGACCGCGGCCAGAGCGGCATACCAGCCAGGCAGCTCATGTGCCCGCCGGTACTGCTCACCATCAGTCCTCAACACCACACCACGCTCGGCCAAGGCCTCTGCGAACCTGGCGTACTGCTCGCTACCCAGCATCCAGCCGCGGTATACAGCCAAACCACTGCCCGAGACTGATGCGACCGCCCGCCGCGCATCTTCGCCCCGCGCCAACGCGTCGTGGTCGACCACCACCACGTCCAGCCCGACAGCACGTGCAGCACGTGCCTCCGCCGCGAAATGCTCATCCGGGCGACGCGGCCGCAGAGGGTCCGCAGGAACCAACAGGATCACGCCCACATCCTGCCCGCCCCCGTCCCCGATCTCGAACTCTTATTCCGATCGAACCAGGTCTGTCACCATCTCCGGATGGTCATTGTGGTGATCGACGTGGAAGGCAGTTGAGTTCGCCCGGAGCGCCGATCCCCTACCAGGACATACGCCCGATGCTCCATCAGCGGCAATCTTGATCATTCCGCGCATGGTCCGGATCTTGCGCTCCCCTCGATGCTGAGCGAGGAAGCTCTGCCAATGTGGCAGCAAGGTAGGTGTTGCGGCGTGCGATGAGGCGTTGCAGGTACGGCCGCAGGATGAGGCTGGCCATGATGCGACCGACGGGTCCCATCGGCGCAGAAAAGTCGATGACATCGCGCATGAGGGTTGCCGAGGAGTCAGCCGGGTTCGGCGTGAAGCTGTGCTCGTGGTGCCATCGGCCGAAAGGGCCGCTGATCTGCTCGTCCGTGAAGCTGTGCGGCCGCCGGTAACCAGTGATCCGAACGGTCATCCGCCAGGGCAGGCCGAAGTGCCTGGCCTCCCACGTGACGGCATCGCCGGCCTTCAAGCGGCCGGTCGTTATGCCGCCGACTGCACGTTCGGCACTACTTCCCATGGACTCGGTGTGCGTATCAACATCGAGGCAAGCGTCGAAGACGGTTTCCGGGGCTGCCTGAACGTCCGTAGTCAGCTCGATGCGCGGCACGCAGCCACCGTAGGCCCTGGTCGCGCTACGAGCGCAGCAGGATGAGCACTTGGACCCCAGGCAATCCACTATGCTCAGCCGCGCCCGGCGGATGTCGTCCACGACCCGCTCGCCGTGGATCGTCCACCGGGTCAACTCCGTCGCCTGCATCTCCGCCTCCACCCAGTATCCGCACCGAGCCTCACCAGGTGGCGCGGGTCCGATGCGTACCGGGCAGCGAGCTGGTCGTGGGCCGCATTGCTGACCTTCGTTAGGGTCGGAGGTGTGGAAGCCGTCCGGAGCCATCTGAGGGTTCTCGGCAGCACCGCAATTGTCATGCTGGCCGCCGTCGTCGTCCTCGGTGGTTCGGCGGTCGGCCTCCTTCTGCTTGCCGAGTACTTACGTGACACCTGGCTTGTCGGCCGGTTGGTGGCCATGATCGGGTTCTATCTCGCGGCCGGCGGCGCGCTGGTCGTCACACTGCTCTTGCCTATAGGCGTGTTGGGGCCGAACCTAGCCACGAAGCTGTTCTTCGTGCGCAACAAGGTGCTCACCCCGGACGTGGTGCGCGACCTGGTTGCGACGGAGGCTGCCGCCGTCACGGTTCCGATTGCGTCAGGGCAAGGCGTCTTAAGAGTCATTCCGTTCAAGCCCGAGTGGTGGCTCGACGACTCCTATGCCGACGACGCCGCGCCGGTCGTCGCCGTTGAGGACGTCGAGTATGGGTTGCCAGGTTGGGGTCCGTACGACATCGCTGTCCCAGCCGGGTCCGTCGATGTCGTGGTCTGGGTGCCGCGCCGCAACGGAAATCTGGGGCGGCGGGTCCGCAACTCCATACCCGTACCAGAGGGGCGTGTCGGCGCGCTGATTTTCCGACCGTCTTCGATACCGGAACTGCCCGGCACCGTGGAGTCGCTGAGCAGCGAGTTGACGGGAACTCTGTCGATGTTCCGGCTCTCGCTGGCGGCCGCGGTACTCATCGGGTTTGCCTATACGGCTTGGCGGCTAATCACCGGGTGAGACGGCGCGGCGAGTGCATAACGGCCTTCTCATCACGTGTGCCGTCAACCCGCCCTCCTGGAGAGCGGGCTGCCGCGCGGCCCGCCAGGTCAAGCGGACCTTGACGGCTCGTACCGCTCTCGCGCCAGCCGCCGAGCGTGTTTCGTGGCCGGAGTCGAAGTGCCAGCGAAGCGACGGACGCGCGCGCAGGCAGCGGCGCGTGCCGCCCGTTCAGTGCCGCCTTGAAGACGTACAGAACGTCTTCCCGCACATGCGGCGGGCGGCCGTCCTGCGCCGCTTGACGCGTCGCATCTGAGCGCGTGGAAAGCCTGTGGTTCGGCAATGGGCGGTCGGCTACGGTTCGCGGATGAGCATCCTGCCCGGCGCGACGAGGCAGTCGTTCGTAGGCCGCGATCTTCGGCATCGCACCCTGGATAGACACTCCTTCAAGTTCTGTGATTTCCGTGGCGCCGACCTCCGGGGTGCGTCCCTCCGGGGTGCCAGCTTCGCGGGCTGCGACCTGCGGAATGCCGACCTGCGCGACGCGGATCTGTCCTACGCGCGGTTCAGCTACGTGAGGACTCACGATCCGGAGTACGGACGCACAGACGTTACCGGGGCCCGGTGGGACGGGGCCAACCTTCGACGCGTTACCGCCGAACGCGTCATTGGATGGCCGCACGGCCACTCAGACTCCGGCACTGCCTCGGGTTGACGTGTCGGAACCCGGTGCTCCTCTAGCGCGCCCACCGCGCACGCCAGCGCGGCCTTCGAGTGCGATGATTTTGTGCGGTCAACCGCGCGGCGCTCGGTCCGCAGGAGCGTCGCGACGCTGAACTGCACGGCTGGGCTGCGCGGGGATGGTGCCGTCAGCACGAGTCGTGGCCGCAGTCGCAGCCGCAGGCTTGGATTTGCGGCGGTGGAGCGTGAGAGTCATGACCAGCACGACCAACGCTCCGACGATCAGCCCGAGGATCGCACTGGCCACCGTGTTGACGAGCCAGCCGACGAGCCCGCCGAGAACACCCGTGGCGTCGTGGGCAGCGACCTCCACGTGGTGCACGGCCTCGTACAGGAAGTGCAGGTTCAGCTCGTTCGTGCCTAGCAGCAGGATGTGGCCGCCCACCCACAGCATCGCCGCGGTGCCGACTACCGTCAGCACGCTGAGGACCACAGGCATCGCCCTCACCAGACCGCGGCCGAACGTGGCGACGGCGCCGGAACGTTGCGACAGGCGCAGCCCGGCGTCGTCCATCTTTACGATCAGGGCCACCACGCCGTACACCAGGACGGTTATGACGACGGCGACGACAGCCAGGATCGCCAGGCGGGACCAGAACGCCTCATCGATCACCTCGTTAAGGCTGATGACCATGATCTCTGCCGAGAGGATCAGGTCGGTTCGTACCGCCCCAGACACCAGTGTCGTCTCGTCCTGCACCTTCTCCTCGCCCGCGCCGGAGGCACCGTGATGGGCGATCTTGGCCCACACCTTTTCCGCGCCTTCATAACAGAGGTAGGCGCCGCCGAGCATGAGGATCGGAGTGAGCAGCCAAGGCACGAACTGACTGAGCAGCAGCACCGCCGGCAGGACGATGAAGAACTTGTTGCGCAGCGACCCCACGGCAATGCGCTTGATAATCGGCAACTCGCGCTCGGCCGCCAGGCTCCGCACGTACTGCGGCGTGACGGCAGCATCGTCGACGACGACGCCCGCAGCCTTGACGCCGGCCTTCGCGGCAGCCGCCCCGATGTCATCGATCGACGCGGCAGCGGCCCGGGCCAGCACCGCCACGTCATCCAGCAGGGCTACGAGTCCACCGGCCAAGGGAGGGTCCTTCCAGAGTTGCGCAGAGTTCGAACTGGCCCATTCTCGCTCAGGTCCCTGCGCGCGGCACGCCACCGCCCGGTCGTATATCGGGCGAGAGCTCGAGGTGAGCGGCTATCGCGCTCGGCCGACCGCCACCACCGCGCCCGGGTCATCACCTGGCGCCAGGTGTGGGTTCGTGTCGGTGACCGGTTATCACCGGTGGTGACTCACCATGACCGG
Organism: Micromonospora sp. NPDC000316; assembly: GCF_042898885.1. Taxonomy (NCBI): domain Bacteria; kingdom Bacillati; phylum Actinomycetota; class Actinomycetes; order Micromonosporales; family Micromonosporaceae; genus Micromonospora; species Micromonospora sp. NPDC000316. The sequence goes on along the minus strand of NZ_JBIAZG010000024.1, from coordinate 1,619 downwards.
ATGCATGTTCTTCGAGGTGTCTTGATTTTTGTCTTTGCGGCCTGAAGGCGCACGCCGGCCGCCTGGACAGGGCCGACTTCGGAATGCTCCCGCCGACCGACGAGCCCTACCAGGTCGTCCAGACCGGGCGCTTGATGCGGACCTTCGGACGCTCGTTTCTCAGGTGTCCTTGCTTGTGTTGGCGGACCTGTTCGTCCCAGACCTCCTGGTCGTAGTCCGGGTCCGGCGGGATCCACCTGTGCGAGCCGTCGCTGTAGTGGAACTTCTCGTCACCGGATCGCAGGATGCTCATCGGGTCCAGCCGAGGAAGCGGTAATGCAAGTGGCCGGCGGGAACGTGGGCCAGGTCTTGGGCAGCGTCGACGAGCTGGGCGGCCAGGTAGAGGGCCAGTGACACCGGGGCGCGGTCGTACTCGGCTCGCAGCTCTCGGCGCCGGGTCTGGCATGGCCACTCCCCCGCACAGCCGCCGCACGTCCAGGCCGGCTTGACCGGGTGATGAGTGGTCATTGCGGGCCGTCCTGGCTGGGCCAGTGGCCGCGGTTGATCGGGATGCGGTGGCGGCTTCGGCATGGCAGGTCGCCTCCGCAGCGGCAGACGCGCCGCCAGTGTCGCCAGGACCAGACGGGCCGGTGCCGGCGAGCCAGGGTCAGCGCCACCGCCAGCACGTACTCGTCGTACGAGACTCGCTTCACTAGCTCGCCGCTCCCGCTCGCGCTCGCGCCATGGTCTGCCGTGCTGCCCAAGTCGAAGGGAGCACTGCCGCCTCCTCGTGCCGCAGCAATCTGGAGGCGTGGATGCCCGGACGCGGGGGACGCGCCGAACATCCACGCCGGCGAGGACGGCCCACAGCGCCAACCGAGGGAATCGACCTCCTCGGCAACCTCCCATAGGTACCGTTGGGTAGTCAAGGGCTGACATAGGTGGTCTACTCGTGTTGCCAACCGAGGAGAACCACGTGCCGCCGCGTTACCGCTACGAGCAGATTGCCGACGACCTCGCCGAACGCATCAAGTCCGGCGAGTTTCAGCCCGGCTCCAAGCTGCCCAGCCGGCGAGAATTGATCGAGCACTACGGGGTCACCGAGCCGGTGATCGACCGCGCCATGCAGGTACTACGGATCAAAGGGATGACCGAAACGCTTCCCGGCGTTGGCGTCTTCGTCGCCGAGTAGATCCCTCCGGAGAGCCAGCCGCCGCAACCGCGATCCCTCGCTTGGAAGCTCTGTGCACCACGCGTCCGCGCTCGTCTGCGAGTGGATTTGCACTCGTAGCAGCGCCTTCTCCGCGCCCGTCTCGACATCGCTGTGCGGGATCATTGCTGTCAGAGCCGGCGACAGCGGGCGTCCAGCACTGTTGCCACCGCCACTTACAAGCTCTGCGCACCGCGTCCGCCCTCGTCCGAGAACGGCCGCACGCTCGGTGCCTCGTCCACGGCAGACTATGTCAGCGTGCCGCCGTCCGGCGCGGTTGCTGTCAGCGCTGCTGTCGACAGCCATTCCGCTGGCGTCCGTGCCTCGCCCCCGCCTAAGGGACGTCTCGTAACTGGTTGAAGGCGTTGCCCGGAGCCGGCTCGGTGGTCAGCCGGCGAGGATGATGTTGTGGAGGTTGGCGATGCCGGAA
>NZ_JBIAZG010000023.1:0-55968 GCF_042898885.1 Micromonospora sp. NPDC000316 | reverse complement strand
GCCCGGGGGCGGGGGGCGCCCGCCCCCCCGCGCCCCCCCCGCGGGGCGGGGGGGGGCGGGGCGGGCGGCCCCCCCCGCCCCCCGGGGGCGGCCGCGCCCCCCCCCCCCGGGGGGCCCCCCCCCCGACCCTCGGGAAGGGGGAAACATGCACCTGAACGTGTTCACCGAATGCTCGCCGTCGCCCCAGTTCGTCGGAATGTGGCGAGCGCCCGGCGACGCCACAGCCACCGGCTACCGGTCGCTGGACTACTGGGCCGCTGTCGCCCGGCGGCTGGAGGCGGCCTGCGTCGACGCGCTGTTCTTCGCCGACATCCACGGCACCTACGACGTCTACAAGGGGTCGTGGGCGACCGCCGTCCGGCACGCCGTGCAGATCCCCTCGATCGACCCGGTGCCTGTCGTCGCCGCGGCGGCGATGGCGACAACCGACCTCGGCTTCGCGGTCACCTACTCCACCACCTACCACCAGCCGTACGAGTGCGCCCGGCTGTTCTCCACGCTCGACCACCTCACCCGGGGCCGGATCGGCTGGAACATCGTCACCTCGTACCTGCGCTCGGCCACCGACAACGGGCTCGGCGAGTATCTCGACCACGACCTGCGCTACGACAGGGCCGACGAATACCTCGACGTGACCCGCGCGCTCTGGGAGCGCAGCTGGGACGACGGCGCGGTGGTGCGTGACACCGCCGGCGACGTCTTCACCGACCCGTCCCGGGTACGCGCGATCGACCACCAGGGCCAGTGGTTCACCGTGCGGGGTCCGCACCAGTGTGAGCCGTCCCCGCAGCGCACACCTGTGCTCTACCAGGCGGGCGCGTCGGGTCGGGGCCTGGCGTTCGCCGCCCGGCACGCGGAGGTGATCTTCCTGACGATGGCCGATCCGGCGAGCGGGGCCGAGACGGTCCGGCGGTTGCGCCAGCGGGTGTCCGAGGCGGGACGCGACCCGCGGGGCGTACGCGCCCTTCAGGGCACAATGGTGATGGTCGGCGCCGACCGCGCCGACGCGAAGCGCAAGGCCGCGCAATACCACGAGCTGTGGAGCCCGGAGGGGCAGCTGGCGAAGTGGTGTGGCTGGATGGACATGGACCTGGCCGCGTATCCGGATGAGACCCCTGTCGACGAGGTGAAGAATCAGGGCAGTCAATCCTTCCTGGGCTTCCTGCGTGGGCTGAGCCCCGAGCGGTCGTGGACCATCGGCGACGTTCGGTATCTGGTGTCCCGCCCCCGGCGGGCCCGTCGAGACGCGCCGATGACCTTGTTCGGCACGGCCGAGGAGATCGCCGACCGGATGGAGCAGTGGCTGGAGGTCGCCGACGTCGACGGCTTCAACCTGATCCCGTGCAGCCCTTCGGACGGTCTCGGCGACATCTGCGACCTGCTCATCCCCGAGTTGCAACGGCGCGGCATGTTCCGCACCGCGTACCGGCCGGGCGAAACCCTCCGGCAGCGCTACTTCGGACCGGACGCCTGATCGTACGCGCCCAGCGACCCACCGACACTTTCGCAGTATGTTGAAGCATCTTGTTGGGTTGCGAATGTCATTGCTAGTGTTCGCTGGTATTCGACCCAGCATTGGAAAGGGTGTCCGGGCATGGGCAGGAAGCCAGTCGTAGGCCCGAGGATGACCGCCGAGATCGAGGGCGATTTCGCTGTTTTCATGACGGGTATGCGGATCAACAACTTCTTCAAGGTCAACCGTTGGCTGCCGACCTTCTGGTCGATGGGTGGTGTGCTCAAGACCATGTTCGCCGATCAGGAGGCGACCGGGGCACTGCACGCGCACGCGTACTGGGGCAATCGAGGGGCGGTCATGATCGCCTATTTCCGCAGCATCGAGCACCTCGAACGGTTCGCCAACAATCGCGAGTTGGCGCACTCCAAGGCTTTGCAGGACTACTTCCGGCGCATGAAGGACAACTCCGCCGTCGGCATCTGGCACGAGTCCTACGTGGTCCGCAACGGTGAGTATGAGGCCGCCTACAACCACCTGCCGGTGGCGACCGGCCTCGCCGCGGCTGGGGAGTGCGTGCCGATCAGCCACCGGGGCAACAGCGCGTCGGCCCGCCGGGCCGCCGGGGCGCGCGCCGCAGCCGAGGCGGCTGCCGCGTCGGGCCGCGACGTGGATCCGTTGGCACCGGTCGTGGACGAGATCTTCCCGGGAATCGTCGCGGACCCCGCCGCCGACCGCAGCGTCGCCTGACGATCCGTACCATCCGCTGGCCCACCGCTCAGTCGAGCAGACCGCGCAGCCGCTCGACGAGTCGCAGTCGGTCCCGGTGTGTGCGGGCCAGCGGGGTCACGTTGAGGGTGGTCGCGCCCGCCTCCCGGTAGGCGGCCAGCCGCTCGGCCACCCAGGCGGCGGGGCCGATCAGGCAGGTGCCGTTCACCAGTTCCTCCGGCACCGCCTCGGCCGCGGCGTCCCGTCGTCCGGCCAGGTACAACTCCTGCACGGTGCGAGCCGCCGCACCGAACCCGTACCGCTCGGCGAGCGTGTTGTAGAAGTTCGCGCCCACCGCCCCCATGCCTCCGAGATAGAGCGCCAACTCCTGCCGGGCGAGCCGGCGCAGGTGTGTGACGTCGTCGCCGATCGCCAGCAGGGTGTTGACGCCTACGTCGAGCGGCCCGAGCGACGGGTCCCGCCGCTCGGCGCCACGGGCCAGGCTCTCGCCCCACACGGCGGCGGCCCGCTCGGGATAGAAGAAGGCGGGGTGCCATCCCTCCGCCAACTCGGCGGCCAGTTCGACGTTGCGCGGCCCGATGGCGGCGAGGGTGATCGGGATGCGCTCCCGGACCGGCTTGTTGATCATCTTGAGCGGCCGGCCAAGTCCCGTGCCCTGCTCGGCGGGGAGCGGAATGTGGTAGTGGGTGCCCTGGTGGACCAGCTTCTCCTGGCGCCACACACGCCGGCACACGTCGATCACCTCGCGTGTGCGGGCGAGGGGCGCGTCGAACGGCACGCCGTGGAACCCCTCGATGACCTGCGGGCCCGAGGCGCCCAGGCCGAGTGTGAACCGGCCCGCCGAGACGTGGTCGAGCCCGGCGGCCGTGGTGGCGATCAAAGTCGGCGTACGCGTGTACAGCTGCATCACCCCGGACGCGATGCCCAGCCGCTGGGTTCGCCCCGCGATGAATCCCAACTGGCTCACGGCGTCGAACGTGTACAGCTCGGCCACCAGCACCAGGTCCAGGCCTGCCTGCTCGAAGTCGACCAACTCGTCGGCGACGTCGATGACCCCTGCGCGGTAGTTGAGAGGCATGCCCAGTCGCATCGCCGACGCTCCCGAGATCGTATGTGTCGTATGTGCAAGCCTTTTTACGTCATCGCAAAGGTTCTCCACAAGGCTGGAACGCTCCACCGCAGCGTGAGGCGGGTGCCGACCATCTGGCTCACCTCGGCTGCTTCCTCGCCTTTCCAGGTGTTCATGAGCCTTGCCTAGTGTCTACGGCGAGGATGTGGTTTCCTTCTATGTGTGCTGTGCTGTGCCGGGCGGAAGGTAGGCCGACGTGACACATGCCAATCCCCTGCAGAGGCTCGACATCCCGGATTTCCGGGCGCTTGCGGGGCGGGTGACAGGGACGTCGCTCATCGAGATCTCCCGTAACAACCCTGTCTATCGAGGCGGGACGCGCGACGACCACGTCTATGTCGTGGAGCGTGGCCAGGTGAAGACGCAGATAGTGGCCGCGAGCGGCAAACGGTGCCTGCTCTCGGTGTACGTCGTAGGCGACCTGTTCGGCGAGACCGCCCTGCTCGGCATGGAGCGGCTGGAATCGGCGATCGCGTTGACCCGTACCGTGCTGCTGCGGATCCCGGCAGCGCGGGCCGCTGCCGTGCTGGCCGCGGACGGCTCCGGTGACGTGCTCGCGCGTCAGTTGGGCATCCGTCTGCGGCACCAGCAGCAGGTGGTGGCGGACATGGTGACGATGCCGAGCGAGCTGCGCCTCGCGGTGCGACTCCAGGATCTGGCCGAACGCTTCGGCCGGCGTGGCCCGGGTGGCACCCGTGTGGACATCGCCTTCACCCAGGAGGACCTGTCCGAGATGGTGGGCACCACACGGACCCGCATCGGCCAGTTCCTCAAGCGATTCCGTGAGCTGGAAATGGTGGAATTCACCCCCCGGTCGCACCTGACCGTCCACGAGGATCGACTTTCTTCGTGGATTTCCGCCGCAACGCATTGACTGCTCATTAGTGAGCAGACCGGCGACTGTCGACAGTGAATGATGATTACCAAGTAACCCCACTATCTGGGAGGTACCCCATGAAGAAGCTTGTCGTTCGCAAGCTCGAGCCGATCAAGACCAGCGCCAACGCGGACTGCGTGCCTGCGGCACTGTGACAAAGGGTTCATGATCGGCGGGGACCGGCGTGAGTGATCGCTCCGGTTCCCGCCGAGCGCCGTCTGTACTGCGGAAGTGGAAGGAATCGCCCCATGGCCGTCAACACGGCTGAGTCCGTCGTCACCGTCCGTCCCTTCGTCTCGACCACTGACGGCGCGGACGTCATCATCGGCGACACCGACCGCAAGGTCTATCTCGCCATTCCGGCCGAGGGGCTGGACATTCTGCAGGCGCTCGCCGAGGGCCGCACCATCGCCGAAACCGCCCGGATCTACGAGCGCAAGCACGGCGAGAGCGTGGACGTCGAGGATTTCGTCGCCGTGCTGGCCGACGAGGGCTTCGTCACCCGCGGCGGCGAGCCCAGCGCCGCCACCGAACCGGCCCACGAACACGCGCATCGGACGATCAAGCGCTGGAGCTTCGACTGGATCTCCCCGGCCACCGCGCGCCGACTCACCGGTGCTGCCGTGATCGTTCCGGGCCTCGCGGTCATCCTCGCCGGCGTGGCGATGGCGATCAGCGATCCGGGCCTGGTGCCCGGCCCCCGGGCGCTGCTGTTCGAGGGTGGGAACTTCGCCATCCTCACCATCATCAGCGTCACACTGGCGATGCTCGGGCTGTCGCTGCACGAACTCGCGCACGCCCTGGCGGCTCGCTCGGTGGGTGTGTCGGCGACGCTCGGCATCAGCAACCTCATGTACATCCTGGTCGCCCAGACGGACATCAGTGGCATCTGGATGGCGTCCAAGCGTGCGCGGTTCAAGGCATTCCTCGCCGGATTCTTCGTCGACGCGTTCGCCGGATCCCTGCTGGTCGCGTTCCTGTTCGCCACCCGGCGCAACGTCTTCGACGTGCCCAACTGGATGTCCCTGCTGGCCAGCGCGGCCCTGCTCACCTTCCTGGTTCGCATCGGATTCCAGTTCTTCTTCTACCTGCGGACCGACGTCTACTACGTGATCGCGACCGCCCTGAACTGCCGCAACCTGATGTCGGACACCGAGCGGTTCCTGGCCAACGGGATCAGGCGGATGACCTTCCGCCGGCACAAGGTGGTCTCGCAGGAGGGCATCCCGCGCAAAGAGATGCGCAAGGTGCGGGTGTACGCGGCGGCGTGGGTGTTCGGCCGGATCTTCTCGCTGTTCGCCCTGGTGTTCACGATCCTGCCGGTGCTGTGGCTCTATCTGGAGCAGTTCGTGCTGCTGGCGCTGGGGGAGCCGACGCGGTTCTCGTCGGCCGACTTCGCCACTGTCGCCGTGCTCGCCGCGCTGCTCAACGGAGGCGGCCTGGCGATGTGGGGTCGGAACCTGTGGCGCGGCTGGCGCCGCCGGCAGGCCGAGGACGCCCGGACGCTCGCCCGACAGGCCGCGACCAGCTGACGTCGTAGCCACGGACGCCAGGCCCGCGGTGCGGGTCTGGCGTCGGTGCGTCTGCGGTCGGGCGACGGACACCGGTCCCGTCCCGCACCGCCGGCCCGGCCCTCTGCCCACTTCTGGACGTGCGAGTCTCGTCGCGGCGCTCCTACACTCCAGCCTCGGGCCGGCCAGCACCCGATCGACCCCTGGCCGGTCGGGGCTGCCGAGACAGGTTACCGACGGGAGACAAGTGATGAGCGACGCCGACCTGCCGTTGTCCGCGACGCCCCGAACCGCGTTGCATCGCATGAAGGAGAAGGGGCACCGGGACCGGAGTGCCCTGTTCGACGTTCTGCGGGCCAGCTTCGTCTGCCATCTCGGCGTCCTCGTGGACGGTTGTCCGATGGTGGTCCCGACCGTCTACGGTTTCGACGACCAGCACCTCTACCTGCACGGATCGGTGGCCAGCCGGAGCCTCACCACAGGCGCGGAGGTCTGTGTGACGGTGACCGTCGTCGACGGCCTGGTCCTGGCGCGCTCGGTCTTCGAACACGGGATCAACTACCGCAGCGCGATGATCTACGGCAGTCCGCGTTGGGTGACCGACCCCGACGAGGTGCTGCATGGTCTCCGGACGCTCACCGAACATGTCGCCCCCGGTCAGTGGGACTATGCCCGTCAGCCGAACCGCAAGGAGTTGGCGGCCACCGCCCTGTTGGCGCTCCCGCTCAGCGAGGCGTCGGTCAAGACCCGCAGCGGCCCGCCGGACGACGGTGACAGCCCGGACGCCGCGCGTGGCCACTGGGCCGGGGAGTTGCCCCTGGTAGCCAGGTGGCAGCAGCCGTTGACCGACCCTGCGCTGCCCGCGACCGTGCCGGTGCCGGCGCACGTGGCCGCCCGCGCCGGAGCCCGCGTCGACGGGCGACGGTGACCGCCTATCTCAGCTGCGCGGCCAGCTCGTCAAGGGAGAGTCGGGGAGCGGTGGCCGCGGAGGCGGCCACAAGTGTCAGCGCCCGGGGGATGCCCGCGCAGTGGGCGATGATCCGCTGGACCGCCTCACGCTCGGCCGCGAGGCGCCGCTCACCGAGACGGGACCGGAGCAGTTCCCACGCCTCCGCCGGGCCGATCTCGTCGACCACGACGGGTCGCGCGGCCTCGCCCGCGACCAGGCAGCACAGGCGGTCCCGGCTGGTCACCACGACCATGCATCCCGCCACGCCGGGCAGCAGCGGGCGCACCTGCTCGGCGTCCCGCGCGTCGTCGAGCACGATGAGCATCCGCCGTCCGGCCAGGGCGCTTCGGTAGAGCCCAGCCCGCGCGGCCAGGTCGCACGGAATCTCTCCGGGTACGTCAAGAGCCTGGATGAGGCTGCCCAGCGCGTCGGACGCGGACACCGCCTGCTCATCCGTGCGGCTGCCGCGCAGGTCGAGGTGGAGCACGCCGTCGGCGAAGCGCGCGGCGACCCGGTGTGCCCAGTGCAGGGCCAACGCCGTCTTGCCGATCCCGCTCTGCCCGGTGAGGACGCAGATCACCACCGCCGACATCCGCCGCGGCCCGCCGTCGAGCAGCCGGTCGAGCTGGGCGAGCTGCGCTGAGCGGCCGACGAAGCCGGGAGTCTCCAGTGGTAGTTGCATCGGACGTATCCGCGCCGATGCCGACGGACGGGCAGGCAGGTCGAGCGCGTCGCGGAGCAGTCGGACGGTCGCCGGCCGGGGTTGGGTCACCCGCGCGGACTCCAGGTTGCGGATGCTGCGGACGCTCAGCCCGGTTCTGGCGGCCAACTCCTCCTGGGTGAGGTTGGCTCGTTGTCGGGCTGCAATTATCTCGTCACTCAGGGTTTCGATGAAGCCGATCACAACGCCGTCCTCACTCGTCGGCCCCGTACGAATTTGGCTGAATGTGCCGTCTGTACCGCCGGATTTGCGTCGCTGGCTGGGTGGCAGCGGCGACTTTGCCGGTGATCTGCCGGTTCGATTCCTGTTGGCGTGATCACTCTATGTCCACAGTGGCCATGTCGCCATTGGTGGCCGTGGAAGTAGCCGAAATGGGATGGCGGCGTTATCCGCCCGCCTCGTACGCACACGACCGCCCGATTTATCCCCAACGCGACATCGCCGGAAGTAATTGCTCCGCGAAATTTCAGGTCCCAACCGACCAGGGAGGATGGCCATGCGTAGATATGTCAGCGACGTTGCGGAACTCACCGAGGAATACGGCATTCAGATCGGCCGCTGGGCGCAGTACCGGGACCTGGGGCCGTTGCCGTTCGACGCGATGTGGTGCGTGATCCCGCCCGGCGGCAGCAGCGCGGAGGACGTGCACCCGGAGGTCGAGTTCGCTGTGGTGACCCGCGGCACGGCCGTCTACGAGGCGGGCGGACAGAAGGTCGAGGTGCCCACCGGGGGCGTCATCCTGCTCGATCCGGAGCAGCGGCACATCATCCACAACCCGTCACCGGAACAGTCGCTGACGATCCTGAGCATCTACTGGATGCCCCCGGTCGACAGCGCCGAAGCCGATGGTGTGGACCGTGACTGAGGGTGCGGTGCTCGTGGTGACCCCGCCACCGACACCGAACGGGCCACTGCACGTCGGCCACCTCTCCGGCCCGTACGTCGCCGGGGACATCGCGGCCCGCGCGCTGCGCGCCGATGGTCGCCGGGTGGTTACCCAGTGCGGCCTGGACGCCCACCAGAACTACGTGCTGGCCAGGGCCGAGGCGCACGGGGAATCCGTCACGGACACCGCCGCCCGCTACCAGGCGTCGATCGGTGCTGCCCTGGACGCGGCTCGCATCCGGTACGACATCATGGTCGACCCACTGGCCGACGAGGGCTACCGCCGTGCCGTGGCCGATCTGCTCAGTGAACTTGTCGACGCGAAGGTCGTCGAGGTCGCCCCGGTGTCGCTGCGCGCGTGCGCCACCTGCCACCGCGTCCTGCACCACGTCCGGGTCGCCGGGACCTGCCCGGTCTGCGGTGCCGGAGCGGCCGGCGGCACGTGTGAGGGCTGCGGCAGCCTCTGCACCGCAGCGACCCTGGTCGGGGCGCTGTCGACCTGCTGCTCCGCTGTTCCCGAGCCGGTCACCCACACGGTCCCGGTGCTCCGCCTGGCCGAGCACCGGGAGCGGCTGGCCGAGTTCTGGTCCCGGGCGGTGCTGCCACCGCGACTGCGTCGGCTCGTCGCGGCGTACCTCGATGACGGGCTGCCGGAGGTGCCGCTGGCGTACCCGACCGACTGGGGCATCGAGTGGGACGACGGCCTGCGGATCGACGTGTGGGCCGAGATGGCCCTGGCCAACCTGATCCTGCCCGCCCGCCACCTGCGTCCGGACGCGGACACCCTGGCCGGCTACCTCGACGCGTGGCAGGGCATCGACGAGCAGTGGATCTTCCTCGGGGTCGACAACGCCTTCTACTACGCCGTCCTCATCCCGGCCCTGCACCTCGCCGCCGGGCTGCCCGACCGGCCCACCGGTCTGGTGGTCAACGAGTTCTATCGGCTCACCGGCTCGAAGTTCTCCACCAGCCGGCAGCACGCCATCTGGGCGCACGAGTTCCTGTCCAGCGAGGATCCGGCGGTGGTGCGGGCGTTCGTCTGCTGGGACCGGCCGGACAGCTACGAGTCCGACTTCCAGCCGGAGGCGTACCAGGCTTTCAAGGCGCGATACGCCGAGGCCCGCGACCCGGCCGGACCCGGCCTCGACGCGGCTCTTGCGGACATCGAGCTGACGCGGGGCGAGCAGGCGCTGCGCCTGGAGCACTTCGATCCCGCCGCTGCGGTCCGCGCGGCACTTGTCGCGCATCGCAGTCGTCCCGATCGGGCGGCCCGGCTCCTGGATCTTGTCGGCGGCACCCTTCCGGCGGAGTCCGGTGGCTGAGCCACGGGTACTCGTCGTCGGCGCCGGCCTGAGCGGGGCCCTGCTGGCTCGGCGGTTGCAGGACGCGGGCGCCGAGGTGGTGCTGATCGGCACGGGAGTCGACGGCCCGACGGGTGCGTACGCCGACGCCACGGCGGCCTCCGGTGGGCTGGTACGGGCCTTCGAACCGGACCCGGCCGCCCGATCCCTGGCCACCGCCAGCCTCGCCGAGTTGCTTGCCGACACGGCTCTGGCCGAGCATGCCGGCTGGCGGCGGAGCGGCTCGCTCTACCTGCTGGACGCCGACGACCCCGGCATCGGGGCCGGCGTCGAGGGGGCCGGCGTCGAAGTGTTAACCGGTCGGCAGGTCGCCAGCCGGTTCGGCTTCGGCTCGCTGCCGGAGCGCAGTGTGGCCGTCTGGGAGCGGCACGCCGGATACATCGTCCCGGACCTGCTGCGCCGAGCGGCCCTGCGTGGCCTGGACCACACCGAGGTCACGCCGATGGCCCGGCTCGACGGCGGCACGGTCGAGCTGCGCGACGGCCGACGACTCGTCGGAGACCTCGTGGTCGTCGCCGCCGGCCCGTGGACTCCGGGCCTGCTGCGTACCGCCGGGTTCGCCACCACCCTGCACACCAAACACATCCAGTACGCCTACTACGCCGTGGCTCGGAACGACCTGCCGTGTTTCGTCGACGAGACGAGTGGTCTGTATGGCCGCCCGGCCGGGCCGGGACGTCTTCTGCTCGGCCTTCCCAGTGGACGCTGGGACGTCGAACCGCCGACGCCCGAGCCCGACACCGAACTGTCGGAGCGGGTACTGGCGACCGCCCTGCGGCGGCTGCCGGGCCTGGACCCGCGGCCGCTGGGCCCACCGGTCAGCGCGGTCGACTGCTACAGCGAGCCCGCCGGTCTGGCGTTGCGAGCCGTCGCGGGAACCGTGCACACCTTCACCGGCGGGAGCGGAGGCGCCGCCAAGACCGCGCTGGCCGCCAGCCGGCTCGCCGCCGCCGCCCTGCTTGACAACCGATCCGCCGTCAATCTCCCAACGGGTTAGACAGAGGTAGAAGATGACGCAGACATACCATGCAGTCGGAATTGGTGCCGGGCCAGCCAACCTGAGCCTCGCGGCCATGTACGACGTGCTCGCGCCACACCAGATCGCCCTGTTCGAGGCGCGTGACCAGCCGGGCTGGCACGACGGGATGCTGCACAGCGGCGTACGGATGCAGACCGGCTGGGTCAAGGACCTGGTCTCGCTGTACGACCCGACCCATCCGCTGTCGTTCCTCAACTACCTGGTCACCACGGGCCGGGTCTACGCCCTGCTGGGCGCGGGTTTCGACACGATCCCGCGGGTGGAGTACCAGCAGTACCTGGTGTGGGCGGCGAGCCAGTTGCCGCACATCACCTACGGCACTCGGATCGACCGCGTCGAGTTCGACAGCTCCCTGGTGAGCCGCAGCGGCGGGGAAGCCGTCGCCCGATCCCAGCACCTGGTGATCGGCACCGGGACCATGCCCTACGTGCCGGAGTTCCTGGGCGCCCTCGACCCCCGACGCGTCTTCGTCGCCGACGAACTGCACAAGCGCCTCGCCGCCGTGCCCGACGAACCCGACCTGCCGTGGATCGTGATCGGCAGCGGCCAGACCAGCGCCGAGTGCGTCGCGGCGTTGCTCGGCCGTGGGTGCCGCGACATCAAGTGGATCGGCCGCCGGTCGTGGTTCGCGCCGTTGGAGGATTCCCCTTCCGCAAACGACCTGTACCGGCCCGCGTACCAGGAGGCGTTCCTCAACCTCTCCCGGGACGTCCGCGAACGCCTCGTCTCCGGTCAGATCCTCACAAGCGACGGCATCTCGCCCGGCACGCTGCGCGGCATCTACCAGCACAACTACGAGGAGCGGCTGCGGGCTGGGCGGTTCCCGGTCACGATCATGCCCAGCCGGACCGTCACTGGTGCCCGGCAGTTGGACGGCGAGATCGAGCTGGAGTGCCTCACCGCCGGCAGCGGCGAGGAGCGGCACCGTGCGGCGAACGTTGTCGTCGCGGCGGGACGGCGGCTCGCGCCGCTGCCCTTCGACCCGGAACTGTCGGCGCTCGTCGACGTCGACGAGCGCGGCGAGCCGATCATCGAGTCGGACTACTCGATCCGGTGGAAGCACGCCGACGACCACAAGATCTTCGTGCTGAACCGGGGGCGATACGTGCAGGGGCTCGTCGACTCCAACCTGAGCATCCTGCCGATCCGCAGCGCCATGATCCTCAACTCGATCGCGGGCCGCGTCGTCTGCCCGTTCCGCGACGACTACCTGAGCACGCAGTGGGCGTGAGCGCGATGACCAGATTCGACTACGACGACAAGATCTTCGTCTCGGTGGACCACGCCGAAGCCGGCGGCGTACCCCTGTCCGGCCACTACCACCAGCGTGGCGACCTGGTGTGGGGGGAAATCACCGGCGGCGGCGTTCGACACGGCTCGCTGGCCGGGACCTGCGACGTCGACGGCGTGGTGCGGTTCGCCTACCTGGAGGTGCTCGCCGACGGCGCCATCGTGGTCGGCGAGTGTGTCTCCCATCCGGAGCGCCTTCCGGACGGCCGCATCCGGCTACGCGAGGAGTGGCGCCGACACGGTCCACGTCCGGACAGCGGCGTGTCCGTCATCGAGGAGGTCGCACCAGCCTTCGCCGCTCAGAGAAAGAACCCGCAGCATGTCTGACATCCAGATCGTCGCCTTCATCGCCGCCAGCCTTTTGATCATCATCGTGCCGGGGGTCGACTTCGCGCTTGTCACAAGGCAGACCGTCCGCTACGGCCGGCGGGCTGGCTTCGTGGTGCTGGGCGGGCTCGTCGTGGCCGCCCTGGTGCACGCCTCGCTCGCCACGGCCGGTCTGTCCGCGTTGCTGCTCTCCTCGCCGGTGCTCTACACGGTGCTGCGCATCGCCGGCGCCCTCTACCTCATCTACCTGGGCGGCACCATCCTCTGGGCCACCCGACCACGGCGGGTGGCCCCGGCCGAGCAGCCGGTCACGGTTGGCGCGGGGTCGGGCGGCAACGGCACGGGTACGACTGTCGTGGAACCCCCCGCGGACGAGGAACCGCACGTGGCGCGGCGGTCGTTCATCATGGGGATCACCAGCCAGCTGCTGAACATCAAGGTGGTCATCTTCTACGTGTCGTTCGTCCCGCAGTTCGTCAAGCCCGGTGACGGGGCGGCGGCTCGTACGGCGGTGCTCGCCGCGACGTTCATCGGCCTCGCGGTGCTCTGGTGGGCCTGCTACATCCTGCTCATCGACCGGCTGCATCCCTGGTTGACCCGACCCGCCGTGCTCAAGGTGATCGAGCGGCTGACCGGACTGATCCTGATCGTCCTCGCCATCCGGATCGCACTGAGCGCCTGAACCGGTGTTGACGGGCCGCGCGGCGTCGAGCGCGCGACGTGCGGTCCGTCATACCGCCGGGATCGACAGATCCTTGCTCTCCAGAGGCGCCCAGGCCACGGCAATTGTCACCGACATGGGCTTCACGCTCGGCGAAGTCCACGTCCGGTTCCGTTGATCGAGGTCTTTACGAGCACTGCTAGGGTCGGCTGGCCTGAGGTGATGAGGGGGAGTCGGCGATGGCGATGGCGACAACGTTCCGCGACGCGCTCTCGCAGTTGCTCAAGGCGCGCTTCCCCATCCTCTACGTCGAGTCGTACGAGGAGCACCGGGTCATTCAGGAAGTGACGGCGGTGGCGCGCGACGCGGGCCTCGTTCGTACCCCCCGAGCGGTCTGGACCTGGTCGGCCACGGAAGGGCTGGTCCAACCGGACGGCACCCCACGCAAGGGCACGACGGACCCGGAGGATGCGCTCGACGCGGCGCTTCGGATCGACGAGCCGAGCGTGCTCATCTTCAAGGACATGCACCCCGCCCACGGCGGTGGCGATCGGCCCGGTGCCCCCGGGGTGGTCCGGCGGCTGCGGGACGTGGCGGCGGCTTTCAAGTCGGGCCCTGTCGCTCGTGCGCTCGTGCTCGTCTCTCCCGTGCTGCGGATACCTGTCGAGCTGGAGAAAGACATCACCATCGTCGACTTCTCGCTCCCGAGCGACGCGGAGATCCGGGCGGTGCTCGAAGGGATGATCGCAGCCAACTGTGCCAACGGCCGGATCCGCATGGGGTTGGACGACATCGGCCGGGAACGGCTGGCCAAGGCGGCCCTCGGCCTCACGCTTCAGGAGGCCGAGAATGCCTTTGCCCGCGCGATGGTCAACGACGGTGTGCTCGATCTCGACGACATCGCGGTAGTGCTCGAGGAGAAGCGACAGACGGTACGCAAGTCAGGGCTGCTGGAGTTCGTTGACGTCAACGTCGACCTGGCCGACGTGGGCGGACTGGAGAATCTGAAGCGGTGGCTCGCCAAGCGGGACAGCTCCTGGTTGGCGGACGCTGCGGAGTACGGGCTTCCCGCGCCCCGGGGAGTGCTGATCACGGGCGTACCCGGCTGTGGGAAGTCGTTGACCGCGAAGGCCGTCGCCGCGACCTGGGGGCTGCCGCTGCTCCGGTTGGACGTCGGCCGGATCTTCTCGGGGCTTGTCGGATCGAGTGAGCAGAACCTGCGCAACGCCATTCGGACGGCGGAGGCGACCTCACCGTGCGTCCTCTGGGTCGACGAGATCGAGAAGGGCTTTCCGGCGGGCGGTGCCAGCGGCGGCGACTCGGGCACCTCGTCACGCGTCTTCGGCACCTTCCTCACCTGGCTCCAGGAGAAGACGAAGCCGGTCTTCGTCATCGCGACCGCCAACAACATCGAGAGCCTGCCACCGGAGATGCTGCGCAAGGGACGCTTCGATGAGATCTTCTTCGTCGACCTCCCGACAAGCACCGAACGCGTCGCCATCTGGTCCGTTCACATCGCAAAGCGCCTGACACGCCGGGCTGTCGCCGGCGGCCTCGCCGTCGAGGACGCCCTGCTCAAGGAACTCTCCGTGCTGAGTGAGGGCTATTCGGGAGCGGAGATCGAGCAGGCGGTGATCGCCGGTCTCTTCGACGCGTTCTCGGAACGACGCCCGTTGCGCAAGGACGACCTCGTACGTGGCGTGACGAACATGGTGCCGCTGAGCGTGACCCAGGCGGAGCGGATCACCGCCATACGGGCCTGGGCCGAGGAACGCACGGTGGCGGCCACCGCCGCCGAGGACTGGGACCTGCGTGGCCGTGCCGGCACGCCCGATCCGCCCACAGTCACCAACCGGCCCGGCGATCCGCCACCGCGCAACGGCGGTCAAAGATCCGTCGAGTTCTGATGCCCCCGACGCGAACGAAAGGACTGGACCGTTGAGCGTCTCACTGGTGCTCGTGCCACTGGCCGTGGCCACCGTCGCCGCCGTTCGCGGTGCCACCGCGGACCGCGACGAACGCGGCCGCGTCATCTGCCAGGTGCAGACACGGATGCGGGACGAGGCGTTGCTGACCGCCGCCCTGCGCGAGACCAACGCCGTCGTCACTGCCGAGGACCAGGAGATCGTCGCGGTCTGGGACCGCGCGCAGGCGAACTTCCGGCGCGGAGAGGACGAGGTGTGGTCGGCGCACCTGACCGGCGATGTCGACGAGCACAAGGCCGTCGACATCATCCGTGCCGTCGACGCCGGATACGGGCGGCAGGTCCAGCGCGCTGTCCTCGACCGGCTCCGCGAGCGCGCCCCGGCCGCAGGGCTTCGGCTGGAGTCCGAGACCGTCGCCGACGATTCGAGCGTACGGATGGTCTTCGCGGTCGAGGGGCGGCAGTCATGACGGAGAAGCCGCAGATCGTGTTGACAGTGGCGAGCGACGGCATGGTGAGCGCCGAGACCAGGGGTGTGGCGGGTAGCGGCTGCCTCGACTACATAAGCGTGTTGGAAGACCTACTCGACGCCCGCACCGTGGAGAGCGCCTATACCGCCGACTACACCAGGGCCACCGTGACCAGGCAGAACCTCCAGGAAGATCTCGATGTCGAACGTGCCTGACGGGGCGTGGGCCGCCCCACCGCCACCGACGAACCCGGGCGCGAGCCTGTGGTGGCGGATCCTGCACAGCTGGTGGTTGCTGCTTCCTCTCGTCGGCATGGGCTGCCTGGGCGGAGCGGGCTTCCTCTACGTCGGGCTTCGCGCCCGGCGCGCGAGTTGGTGGATACCGGGCATCGTCTATACCGCTGTCAGTGTCGCCGCGTTCGCGTTCCTGGACGGCTCGGGCAAGCGGACCACAGTGGGCGGCTGGGCCGCCGGCACGCTTCTCGCGATGTGGGTGGCGAGCATCTTCCACGCCTGCCTCATCAACTCGGCCTGGCTGCGGTGGCAGGCGAACCACGTGCCCTGGTACGCGCAGCAAGCGGCACCGCCGCCTGTCTGGACAGGCGGCCCCTACACTCCGGCGCCGACGGGGCCACCGTCCTACCCGCCGACGTCCGCACCGCCGGCGGTGGCGGGCATGCTCCCGAACCCCGGCACCTACTTCGGTCCAGGCCCTGCGGCGGCGCAGCAGCAGCCACAAGCAACGACACCGCAGCTCTCGGCCCCCGAAGCGTCGCCCCCGTCGGCGATCGACGTCAATGCCGCGACATCCGAGCAGCTCGCCGCACTCCCGCACTTCCACCCCGACCGTGTGCACCAAGTGATGACCGAGCGGCAGGCACGTCAGGGCTTCGGCAGCGTGGAGGAGTTCGCCGCAGCGGCGAATCTTGCCCCCCACGAGTTCGCCCGCATCAGGGCCCTGCTGACCTGCGCACCGCCGCACCTGGGATCGCCCGGTCAGTCGCCGCCGCTTCCCTACGGCCGCGTACTCGATGTCTGAAGGCGGTCCCCGCCCTCTTCCTCCCACATCGGGGTCGGTGTCAGTGGCACGGATCCTCGCGTCGACTCGGGCCGAAGGGCCGGGCGACCGCACGGCGGTCTGGGTGCAGGGCTGCACGATCCGATGCGCCGGCTGCTTCAACCCCCACATGTGGGCCTTCCGGGGTGGCGAGCGGCTTGCACCAGACGACCTGGCAGCCCGCATCCTCGATGCCGGCACCGACGGGTTGACGCTGCTGGGCGGCGAGCCGTTCGACCAGGCCGGGGTGCTCGCCGAGGTCGCGAGCACCGTACGCCGAGCGGGCCGATCGGTAATGACCTTCACTGGCTACACCAGCCGGCAGCTGCGGGAGAGCGTCGCCGAGGGTCGTGACGATGTCGGCGCGTTGCTCGACCAGACGGATCTGCTCGTCGCCGGCCCGTTCCTGCGGGATCGTATCGACATCGTCAGGCCCTGGGTCGGGTCGACGAACCAGGAGTTCATCGCGCTGAGCGACCGCTTCCCGCACCTGCTCGACGATGTGCGACGTGAGCACGACCGCATCGAGGTCAGCGTCGACGCCTCCGGTCAGGTCGCGGTCAACGGATGGGCGGAGATGGAACTGCTCGACGAACTGCTGAGCTCCCTGGGCCCCAGCTCGCCCGGTCGGCGGCCGCCCCCGGCTGGGTAGCACCGCCACCCGCCTAACAGCCGCCGGTCTTATCGACGAGCCTTCATGTCTTGGCAGGGACGCGCGCCTCCGCTACCGTCCATGGGAACGCTCCCATGAACTTAGTAACATCTATGTGATCAGGAGGCAACACGTCGTGGCCATCCTCTCCTCGCTCCGCCGCAGATCGGTGGCCGCCAGCGCGGCGGCCGTCGCGGGCGCCACAGCCGTCGGCGTCTTCCTCTCCGTCGGCGGAGCCTCCGCCGGCACACTGTCCGGGTCGCTCTACCGCGACCCGAGTTCGGCAGTCGTCCGCTGGGTCGCCGCCAACCCCGGCGACTCGCGCACCGCCGTCATCCGGGACAAGATCGCGAGTCAGCCGCAGGCGCGCTGGTTCGCCAACTTCAATCCGTCGACCGTGCAGGCCGAGGTCTCCGGGCACATCAACGCCGCCAACGCGGCGCAGCAGATCCCGGTGCTGGCGGTCTACGAGATCACCAACCGGGACTGCGGCGGGGCCAGCGCGGGTGGGGCACCGGACCTCAACCAGTACCAGACGTGGGTGACCAACTTCTCCCGAGGCCTGGGCAACCAGACCGTCATCATCATCCTGGAGACCGACTCGCTCGCCCTGCTGACCTGCCTGAGCAGCGCCGAGATCAACGCCCGCAACCAGGCGATCTCGACCGCCACCCGGACCATCAAGTCGGCCAACCCCAACGCCAAGGTCTACCTCGACGGCGGCCACTCCACCTGGAACAGTTCGGGTGAGACGGCCAACCGGCTCCGGGCGGCCGGCGTGCAGTACGCCGACGGTTTCTTCACGAACGTGTCGAACTTCAACTCCACCTCCGGCGAGGCGAACTTCGGCCGGGCGGTCATCTCCGCCCTCAACGGCATGGGCATCTCGGGCAAGCGCCAGGTCATCGACACCAGCCGCAACGGGGGCGCCAGTGGGGACTGGTGCGGTGACGACAACACCGACCGCCGCATCGGGATGTACCCGACGACAAACACCGGCGACGCCAACATCGACGCGTACCTCTGGGTGAAGCCGCCGGGAGAGGCGGACGGCTGCCGCTTCACGGCCGGTTCGTTCCAGCCCGAGTTGGCCTTCAGTCTGGCCAACGGCGCGCCAAACCCGCCGCCGACGACCGCTCCTCCGACGACCCCGCCCCCGACCACGGCTGCCCCCACCACCCCGCCTCCGACCACGGCACCCCCCACGACGCCGCCCCCCACCACGCCGCCGCCGACCGGTAACGGCTGCTCGGCGTCGGTGGCGCTCAACCAGTGGCCCGGCGGCTTCACCGCGAGCGTCAACGTCACCGCCGGCTCGGCGAGCATCAACGGCTGGACCGTGACCATCACGCTGCCCGGCGGCGCCGCGGTCACCAGCACCTGGAACGCTCAGGCGAGCGGCACCAGCGGAACCGTCAGGTTCTCCAACGTGGGCTACAACGGACAGGTCGGCGCGGGGCAGTCGACCAACTTCGGCTTCCAGGGCACCGGCACCGGCCCTAGCGCGGCCACCTGCGCGGCCGCCTGACCCCCACACCGCGGCGGGGGGGGGGGGGGGGGGGCCCCCCCCCCCCCCCCCCCCCCCCCCCCCCCCCCCCCCCAAGAAGGGGCGGGGGCGGGGGCCCCGCCCCCCCCGGGGGGGCCCGGCCCCCCCCCCCGGCCCCGCGCCCCCCCCCGGGCGGGCCCCCAACCCCCCCCCCCGGGGGGGGCCGGGGGGGGCCCCCCCCCCCCCCCCCGGGCCCCCGCTCCCTGTCCCGCGATACTCAGTTGGCGGCTTCGCCGGTCCCGTCAGCGCTGCCGGCTTCGCCGGTCCCGTCAGCGCTGCCGCCAAACTCGGAAGGTCTGCTGAAGCCGCCACGCTCCGTCGGGCTGTCGTGCCTCGTTGCGCCAGCGGAACTCGTCGGCCTCGATGTCGGAGAAGGTCCACCGCAGATCGCCGCCGTCGAGCACGATCTCCTCGGCGACGCGGGAGGCCAGGAAGGTGTGCGTCCGGCGGCGGCCCGGCCCCACCCAGGTCGATCGCCAGATCCCCGCACCCGCCGTGGGGTCCGGAAAACGCAGGCTGACGCCGTGCTCGACGCCGGGCAGGATCCAGACGTCGGTGGTCGCCGACCCGCCCAACGCGTAGCCGAAATGCCACTCGCCTCGACGCACGGTCGAGGGGCCCTCGGGGTCGTACTCGGTGCAGTCCAACAACCAGGACCCGGCGAACTGCCCGAACAGGCTGAGGTCGACGCCCTCGGCGGGGCCGTCCGCGAGGAAGGCGGCAGCGATGGCGGCGGACGAATCGATCACCATGCCAGAACGATAGTCGTACCCGCGCAACAGTCTTTGACGCGGACGATCACCGCCCAGGACCCACCGTCAACGGCGAACGGCAGCCAGCGCTCCGGCGATAACGGTTCCGAATCCGATGGCCATCAGCGGAATGCCCAACCCGAAAGGCAGCCCGCCGATCCAGTCGATGGTGGCGCCCTCCGGCAGCATGCCCAGGCTCACCGCGACCACGGCACCGGCGATGAACATCCCGGCCACCGTCGCACCGGCTGTGAGCAGCGCGAACTCCACCGACCGGCCAGCCCAGAGGCTGGCACCGATGGCAATCACGAGGAATACCACTACCCACCAGGCCCAGCTGTCCGACTCCTCCAGGTAGGCCCAGCCCGAGTACGACCACCGGTGGCGGCGGCTGGCGCGAAACCATGGGATCAGATAGCCGAGCAGGGCAGTGGCGGTGCCGACCAAGAGCAGCGGGCTGGGTGCCGGGCGGTACCAGCGAGGGGAGTCGTCCATGGTCTGGCAGTTTAGGTTTACCCGTGGATGACCTGCTGCCTTCCTCCGGCACACCGACACGTGTCCACTTCGGAGGTAGGGACAGGCGCCCTCATATCTCGGCAGCGGTGCGCACCCTCGTTGCCATCCATGGACTGCTCCGTGATGACTCGGATCGCGGGTGCCGTGCTGCTGCAACCGTTCCGGCTGTGGCGGCCGCAGGAGTTGATGGCTTGTCGGCCTCCCTATAGTTGCGACCGTGACGGATCACCGGGAGCGGCCGCCCCACCTTGAACATCGGGGGTTCGACTGGCCGCCGGGAGGCGTGAACCCGTTCGATCGCGGCTTTCCCCAGGCCGGTCGGCTCTACTGGGCGCACGAGCAGCCCACCTTGCTGTTCCCGGCGGATCAGCAGCCGGAGCGCACGGAGCTGGCACGGGCGATCCCCATGGGCTACAGCACGTTGCTCCTGATGGAAAGGGTCGCGGTGGTTACGCGCGGGGAGCGCAGTCGGCGTAAGTGGAAGCATCAGGCTCTGCACCGCAGTGTCGGCCCGTACCAGGAATATCAACTCATCGTGCCGCCGAACGGGCCCGAAGAGAGGTACCTCATGGTCGGTGCGGCTTGGCCCTTTGAATGGACGCACCGTGACGCGGTGCGGCTGGGTCAACTGACCGGCCGGGTGGTGCTGGTATGCCGCGTCCTCAGCTACGAGTCCTGGCACTGAGCACGGGCCAGGCGATCCCCACCAGCGCTTCGACGAGGCCTGTCATCTAATCCGCAGCGAGACGGCACCTACTTGATCCTCGCGGACGGCAGGGGTTGCACACCGTCACCTCATGACTATGGGCCGCGCTCGTTTCAGGTTGAGGGCCAGCTCCTCGCGGCTCTGCCCGGGCACGGAACGGTTCCACGCGGGTGTGCCGGGAGCGGAGCGCCACGACTCGCTCAGCGGACTGATGTCTACCGTGTCGAATCCGAACTGGTCGTACAAACGCGTGACAACGGCAACAGCTTCGGGATAGTCGCTCGAGACCGCGAGCGCAATCCGGTCGGGAGTACCTGCCGGCCGCCCCATCCTGAGCAGGCTGGGAGCCTGGATGTTGGTGAACGCCTTGGCGATCTTCGACGTCGGAAGTTGCTCCTGGCGCAGCTCGTGAACTGTCTTCTCACCGGAGTCAACCACCGGAAAATGGCCGTCGCGCCAGATCATGTAGTTGTTGGTGTCCAGCACGATCTTGTCTGCGAGTTCCTCGACGGGCAGGTCGACGACGGGCTTGTACGGAAAGGCGAGGACGGCGAAATCAGCCGCTGCCGCGGCCTCCGACGCATCCGCCGCGCGCGCCGCCGAACCCAACTCGGCAACAAGACGTCGCAGAGTCTCCGGCCCTCGCGAGTTGGCGATGACGACCTGGTATCCGTTCGCTATCGCCGCGCGTGCGATCTGGCTCCCCACCTCGCCGGCGCCGATGATCCCAATCGTTGTCACAGATGCCTCCATAAAGAATTCCTCAGCGGTCCTTGCCCACGTGCCCGATCGCGCTCCGCGCCGCGCCTCTCACACGGCGCCAACATGTCCGCATCGCGGCACCCGGCGACGGGGTGGAGGGCCCGCGCCATCCTCATCGAGGGGGCCCTCGGTCGGCCTGACCCTCGGCTCCTCGATGCTCATGAGCCCATCCTACCGTTCGGTACAGATGGTGTTTCGACGCACCTACCTATCGGTACGGAAGTAGGCGGGCCGGGCAGGACCCCCGCCGAGCGGCGCACGCGGGATGCGGGTCCGGTGTCGATTCGTGGCGTGTCGACCGCTTGATTTCCGCAACATCAACTGTGGGATCGGCTACGTTTTGCGGCATGAGTCTGCTGGACGACGCGGTGACGGTGCTGGACGAGCGCGGAGTGCTGGAACCACTGGGTGACCTGATCCGGCAGGTCTACAGGCGTGCCGCGGACCGGCACGAACCCGAGCTCGGCGACGACGCGATGAGCTTCGGCACCACTGTGTGGCGCAACCTCGCCAACCTCGGCAAGGCCACCTTCGAGGGCATCGACGGCGTACGCGTCCGGCTGGAGGACAACTCGCTGGAGATCGTCTGCGCCGGTTACGTCGTGCGCCTGTATTCGCTGCAGGGCGGGATCGATTCGATCCGCTGGGAGGGCAGCGAGGCCCGGCTCGGCGGGGCAATCGAGAACAGCCGCGACGGGCAACTCGCCTTCGACGACGAGGAACAGTTCCCCGAGGTGTTCGCCGGCGTCCTGCCGCCGAAGCGGCACATCCGCATCGCGCACACCGGGGACATCACCACCGGGGAAGCGATCGCCTACCTCGGCCTGCCGCGTGACAACCGCGACGGCGGCTCACCCTGGTTCGAGGTGAAGCTTTGGTTCGGCGAGCCGGCCGCTGTCGGAAGCCCGCTGCCGATCGTCGGAAACCCGGCGGAGCTGCCGGTGGCGCGGCACGACGAGCTGCCGATCCCCGAGCTGGCGATCGAGACGCTGCGTCCGGGCACCGCTGCTGGTCGTACCGGTGGTCGTGTCGTCGGCCGAATGGCGTGACCGGCGGGCAACGACCGCCGGTACCCGCAGCCGCGGTGGCCGCCGCGTTCGAGCCGCACGCGCTCGGCCTGGCCCGGCGTTGGCGCCGGATGCGTAAGAACGAACTCGCCCGGCAGATCGGTGTGACGGCGGCGGCGGTCAGTCAGTACGAACTGGGTCAGGCTCGCCCCTCGGCGGCGGTGCTTGCTCGGCTGGCGTTAGCTCTGTCGGTGCCGGCCGAGTTCTTCGGCTCCGGCTTTCCGACACCCACCACACCCGGCCACGCGCACTTCCGCAGCCTCCGGGCGACCAGCCAGGCCGAACGCGACCAGGCCGAGGCGTTCGGCGAGGTCGCCTGGCGGGTCGTCGAGGTGATCGGCCGACACCTGCGGCTGCCCGCGTTGCGGCTACCGCACCTCGACCTGCCCGACCCGGTACGCGCCAAGGACATCCGGGCGGCGGCGCTGGCGGCACGGGAGGCGTTCGACCTCGACACCGGCCCGGTCCCGCACGTCGTCCGACTGCTGGAGGCGTACGGGGTGATCGTGCTCGACCTGCCCGACGTGTCGGAACGCGTTGACGCCTTCTCTCACTGGTACGGCCAGCGTCCGTTCGTCTTCCTCAACCCGGCCAAGAACGACAAGGCCCGCTCGCGGATGGACGCCGCCCACGAACTCGGCCATCTGCTGCTGCACCACGACGCCGAGCCCGGCAGCCAGATCCTCGAACGCGAAGCCACGGCGTTCGCCTCCGAGCTCCTCGCCCCCAGCACTGTGCTGGCGGAGGAACTACCGACCCGACTCGACTTCGACCGACTCCACGAACTGAAACGCCGCTGGGGCATCAGCCTCAAAGCCCTCGTCTACCGCAGCCACGACCTCGGCATCTACCGGGACCATACCTACCGACGCGGAATGGCCCTGCTCGCCCAGTGGGGCTACCCCGAACCCGGCGACCTCGGCCCCCGCGAACAACCAGCACTGCTCGGCAACGCCACCGAACTCCTCCACCAGCAACGGATCACCACCGGAAGCCTTGCCGTGTCGGCGGGCCTGCCGCCAGCCCTCGCGCAGACCGTCATCAACGCCGCCACCGAACGCGTCCCCGATCTCCGGCTCACCCTGATGTAACACGGGAAAGGATCGGCCTACCCGGAAGGATTCCTGCTCGTCTTGCGGCACACCGATTTCGGCTACGAGGAGGTGGGCATCCAGGTGCCGGGCGGCAGCGTTCGCCCGGGTTCGACTGAGCAGGCATCCGACTACCTAACCGGGGGAGACGATGCGGGAGGACGAGCTACGAGACCTGGTCGAGCGCAGCCCGTGGCTGGTCCGGGCGTTGGGTGTCGTTCGGGACTCCGGCCTGCCGGACGCCTGGATCGGCGCGGGCGTCATCCGCGACCTGGTCTGGAGCGAACGGTACGGCGATGGCTTCGACCCGTCATCGGTGCGGGACGTCGATGTCGTCTTCCTCGACGCGACGGACCTGAGCCGCGACAACGACGACCGGGCCACCGAACGGCTGGTGGCGGCCTGGCCAGAGCCGCCGTGGGAGGCGAAGAACCAGGCCGCCGTACACACCTGGTACCCGACCAAGTTCGGCGGCGGCCCCGTGGCGCCGTTTCGTGCCATCGCCGCCGCGGTCGCGACCTGGCCCGAGTACGCCACAGCCGTGGCGGTACGCCTCGACGCGCACGACCAGATCGTGGTGTGCGCGCCGCACGGCCTCGGCGACCTGCTCGACGGGGTGTGGCGGCGCAACCCGACCAGGGCCAGTCCGGAGATCTCCCGGCAGCGACTCGCCCGCTACCGCCCCGCCGAACGCTGGCCCGGCGTCCGCGTCGTGACCTGAACTCGGCGATCGCCCGGTCGGGCTGAGGCTCGCATGGCGCCCCGCATCGAGGCAGATCAGCGTGCTCGACCAACGTGTGGGTTGGGTTACGTCGTTCAGTTGTCGAGCGCGCCGTCGTGCTGGTCGTCGTATCGGTGCGGGGGGCCGAGCACCCGGCCGGGCGGATCAACTTCTAGACCGTGTCCGGATACACGCCACCCGCCTGGCCCGACCCCACCTCGTCGATCATGATGCATCTCGACTTCATGGTCGTGGACCGAGGGGCCGCGGAGGCCCGATGATCATGGCGGCGTGCTGGCAGACACCGGCCGGGCACGCCGGCGACCCTGACGACGGCCGACCAAAAAATCTAGGCTGGAACGACTAGACATCCTCGGTGGTGTGGCATACTCTTCTTCAAGTCGAGAGAGAAGATCCGTCAAGACGCAGGCGGGCCGCCCGGACGTGAGGTCACGACGGACGGCGAGAAGCGGGATTCGTTCCGCAAGAACGGCAGTGAAAGCACGTCAGCCCCAACGCGTGATGCGTGATGGGGCACGCAGGTGGGGCCGAGGCTTGCTCAGGGCTCCAGCTGATTGTTCGCCGCACGTGTCGGGGCCATGAAGTGGCGTGGGCTCCGATGCCGGCAGACCGTACGACCGCAAGGGAAGAAGCAGAGGAAAGGGAGGGCAAGTACACCGTTGGATCGCCCGCCAACAGCCGTCATTCCAGGCTCGGCGGACACCGCAGTTTCCATCGAACGAGAGGTGGTCTCCGGTCACGCATATGCGATCCTCGCACCCTGAGCCTTCAGTGGCTGGTGCGGATACGACAAGCCGACGTTCCTGTCGGCAGATGGTGTTCTGACCCGTAACCCTGGGCCCCGGCGCTTATGCGCCGGGGCCCTCGACGTGGAGGTGAGATGGGGCGAAACCCCGACGACATGTTCGGCGACGAGAACACTCCGGCCTACACCATCGGTCAGGCCGCAGAGATGCTCGGCACCACGCAGGACTTCCTGCGCCGCCTGGACGAGGCCAGGCTGATCAACCCGCACCGCTCGGCCGGCGGGCACCGCCGCTACTCCCGCTACCAGTTGCGTCTGGCCGCCCGCGCCCGCGAGATGGTGGATCAGGGCACCGCCCTGGAAGCCGCCTGCCGGATCGTCATTTTGGAAGACCAGCTCGAGGAGGCCCTACGGCAGAACGAAAAGCGGTAGCGGGGGCCGTCGCCGAGCGCGACGACCGGGACCGTCGACAGGCGGGCGGGCACCGCCCGTCTTACGTCGACCAGCCTGGCGGTCATCAGCCCGACCAGCGCGATTCCGAGGGCTAGGGGCGCTCCGGGTGAGGGTGTCCCCGTTGCCCAGGGATCTGCGGCAGGCGGGCGTGGCAAGCAGGCGAGTGACCAGGTCCACTCACCGCCATGGCCTCAACAGCGGATCATGTGCTAGCGTAACCGAGTTGCAGTTTTGATTTCCGTAGACGTTTTTCGGCGCCTGATGGGTTCATCTGAAACCCGTCTAGGCGCCTTTCGTTTTTCGTGTCGTTTCGACGCGGGTGATCAACGCGGCGGCGTAAGGGTCCGCACAGTGCGGCCTCTGACAGCCTGCGAAGGAGCAGACATGACTACAGGCACCGTGAAGTGGTTCAACGCCGACAAGGGCTTCGGCTTCATCACCCCGGACGGCGGCGGCGCCGACGTCTTCGCCCACTTCTCCGCGATCTCGGCGAGCGGTTTCCGCAGCCTCGACGAGAACCAGAAGGTGGAGTTCGACATCACCCAGGGCCAGAAGGGCCCGCAGGCGGAGAACATCCGCCCGCTCTGATCCACGTTTTGTGAACGGCGGCCCGACTGGTTCAGCGGGCCGCCGTTCGGCGTTCCATGCGCATGCCACGGCATCGCGAAAACCGCCCGATCGGCAGAAGAACGACCAGTTCGGTGTGGAGCCAGCTCGGCATTGCCCCCACGTGTTCTCCTTCAGGTGGAGCACACCATGGTCGGACTCGACGCCTTACGTCCCGGTGACTGTGAGACAGCCGGGACCTGGGGAGCACGGCGTACATACTGAAGGGTTGATGACTATGACAACGACATACTCGGGTCCTGCGAGGCTGATCCTGGTTGACGGCGCCTGCATCTCCGGCATGGTCTCCCTCAGCACCAACCAGCGCGGAGGACTTAACGGCTGGAGCGGCACGTTCCGTCCGGACGAGATCACGACAGACCTCCGCGACACAGTCGAAGAGCTGCAGTTGGAGCTGCCCTACGATCGGTTGGGGACTGTCGCCGTCACAGGCGTACGCAAGCTACTCGCCACGCAGGTGTTGGTGTCGTTGGAAGGCCGCGGACCCGCACCATTCTGACGACCTCCAGCGAGTCGCGTCAGGTCCGCTGGGTTAACCCCGCCCAGCTCAACCACTTGGACATCCATCCCTCGATGCGGCTGCGTATCGACCACGCCCTCAAGGAACGGGCAACGCCGTACATCGGTTGAGCAATGAGGGGCGTGTCCCCTTCATGACGCAGAAAACCCCGTGCCCATGGCCCGTGGCGACGGTTAGGTTGCGCAGATGAGCGCAACCTCGGTAGCCGCGCCGCGCCTGCAGTTCTGCACGACCCCGACCGAGTTCCTCGCGGTAGCTGGCGACCATCTGGCCGCCGACCCGGTAGTCAGCACGGTCGTGACCACCGTCGCGCACCGGCTGCTGGCGCAGCAAACCGATGGAATCGCGCAGCCCGACCGCAATTGGTGGTTGGTGGTTAGGGGTGCATCCGGCACGGTCGTCGGTGCCGGTATGCGAGCAGCGCCGTTCGCACCCTATCCGCCGTTCCTGCTGCCGATGCCCGACGAGGCAGCCGTGGCCCTGGCCTACGCTCTGCACGAGCGCGGGGAGGAGGTCCTTGCGGTCAACGGGGCCGTTCCTGCCGTTGCGCTGTGCGCCGCCGAGTTGACCCGGCTCGGCGGGGGCAGGGTCCAGGTCAACCAGCACACGCGGCTGCACGAGCTCGGCGAGCTGACTCATCCGGCGGCAGTGCCTGGCAGCCTGGAGCTAGCGGTCGAGAAGGACGTCGAGCTGGTCATGAAGTGGTTCGGCGAGTTCGTGGGCGACGCTGACGAACAGGCGGGCCGCCGACGCGGTACCAGCGCACATGAGCTGCCCGACCGTGCGGAATTGCTGCGCCGGCTGCGGGCCGGGCATCTGTGGTTCTGGGTCGACGGGACTGGAGAGCGAGTGCACCTAACCGGTGCCAACCCCCCATCGTTCGGGGTCGCGCGCATCGGCCCGGTGTACACGCCGCCAGCCCAGCGCGGGCGTGGATGGGCCAGCAACGCGGTTGCCGAGGTTTCCCGGCGGATCCAGGCCGACGGTGCGCGGGTGTGCCTGTACACCGACCAAGCAAACCCGACCTCGAACAAAATCTACGCCGCTCTTGGCTACCGGCCGGTGGTAGACATGGCCAACCTCGTCATCGTCCGCTGACGGGAATGGGGCGCACGGAGGATGTCATGGTCGACCACTGCCTGCCACCGTGGCGAGAGAGGCAATTTTCATCACCAATGGACTCATAACCTGCGCGCCTGGTGCATCCATGGGATTTCAATAGCCTGTCCATGAGCAGGAGCGTTGCGGGTCCTGCGTGTGCAGGCTTATCGCTTCTTGCGGCGTCCCTTCCGTAGGGCCGCCTCGGCTTCCTGGCGTCGACGTGGCGACGGGCGACGCCGATCGGGCGACCGGCCGCGTCGTCTGACCGTCCGCGACCATCAGCTGCTGCGGCGGCTTCTCGGTTGGGGCTGCCGACCATTAGGGCCGTGTGAACAGCGACGTGATTGGGGTGCTCAGCCGGATCCCGCTGCCGTCCTCGTCGGCCCCGCGGTCCGGCTGGTGTTCGCCTGACCGGGCCGGCGATTAGGGCTGCATTGCAATGTCGAACACCTGGATCGGTTCCTGCTTCCAGGCCGCCAGCAGACCGTTGACCACCTCGACCGTGTCTGTCCAGCCGGCACGGCCACTCAGGCCGGCAGCCAGCAGGCTCGGCGGGACCTGCCCGGCACGCAGCAGTTGCTGCCAGCCCGCGACGTCGAGCCGCAGGTATTCCAGCGCGGGCAGCTCGCTGACGGCCGGAAGATTGGCGACGACGGCGGATTCGGTGACCACAGTGCGCAGCCGACGGTGGCCGGCCAGCGCGGACAGGTCAGCGGGCGCCTTTCCGGCCCTGACGTACAGCACCTCGGTCTCCGGCCGGACATCGGCGAGCGTCTTGCTGCTGCGCGATCCGACCCGTACGAGCAGCCCGCCTTCCGGACCCAGGTTCGCCAGGGTGGCGGGCCGCTCGGTGAGCAGCTCAGTCAGCGAGGACGCCAGCCAGCGGGCGCCAGCCGACTCTTCGTGGTCGACGAACAGCACCTGGCCGAACGTCCCCTGCGGCCCGGGGGCGAGGTCGATGACGTAGAGGTTGCCGCCGCCGTCGTCTCCGACGACGAACCATGCCGGCGAGGCCGCCAGCGGCTGCACCCTGCCGTGCGGGTCGGGTGCGACGACCTCGGTCGCGCCGTACGTCCAGGACAGGTATCGGGCCTGCGGTTCCAGGTAGGCTCGGACGGCGGCGTCGGCCAGCGGCACGATTCGCATTCCATAGAAGCGTTCCTGGTCGGCGGGCTGCAGGACTAGGGTGCCCTCGGCTGCGGTGAGATACAGCGCTCGGACGTCGTCAGGCAGCGCTACGCCGAGATCCGCCTCCGCCCCGGCCACCTCCGACGGGGCGGCCGGCCGTGCGTCCGGCAGCAGATGTCGGACCAGCGCGGTGACGGTGGCCGCGTCGGCGCCGGCGGAAACGGCCACGTCGTAGCGGATCGGCTTGCGGCGGTACGGCTCCGGGTGTGCTCCGGCGACCAGGTGCACGTTCTGCAGCAGATCGCTGCCCATGCCGAACGAAACCTGCGGCGCGCTCGGGACGATGCTCACTACCGCCGCCCCGGAGCGGGTCGTGACGCCGCGCACCGCGACTGCCTGCCCGCCGGTCAGCCCGGCCAGCGATCTGAGCATGTCCGTCGGCCGCTCACCTCGCTCCAGGCCCAGCCCGTGGAGGCGGTGGTCGCCGTCGTAGGTGATCGATCCGCCGAACGTGCCCGGGGCCACCGTGCCGCGGAACTCGGCCTCCGCCGCCTCGGGGGGCAAGCTGCTGCGCAGCGCGGTGACGAACGGACGCCAGGTACCGGCCTGAAGCAACGTAGCGTCGATCATCGCCTGATCGTAGGCATCGGGTCGGACAACCCGGGTCGCGAGACTGCGCCCTCGCGCCCTCGTAGCTCAGGGGATCGCTTGCAGGAGATCAGCAGACCACGCCCTTCGTCCTCGGTGGCCCTGACCGGCTGAGGAGCGACCTGCGGGCGAGGTCAGTCTGCTGGCGGGGCGGGAGCCTGCCACAGGGCACTGACCGGCATGGCGCGGAGTCTGCCGCCGAACGGCAGCGTGGAGTCCTGCAGTCGGGCCAAGGCGCCCTCGTGGGCCGGTTGTTCGACTGACCAGGAATCCCAACAGCGACAACCGGGGGAACCGATGCGGGAAGAGGAACTGCGGGACCTGGTCCAGCGCAGCCCGTGGCTGATGCGGGCGCTGGGCGTCGTCCGGGACTCCGGACTGCCGGACGCCTGGATCGGAGGGGGAGCCATTCGCGACCTGGTCTGGAGCGAGCGGTACGGCGACGGTTTCGACCCGTCGTCGGTGCGTGACGTCGACGTCGTCTTCCTCGACGTGGCGGACCTGAGCCGCGACAACGACGACCGGGCCACCCGGCGGCTGGTGGCGGCCTGGCCGGAGCCGCCGGGGGAGGCAAAGAACCAGGCGGCCGTCCACACCTGGTATTCGGCGAAGTTCGGCAGCGACCGGGTAGTCCGGTTACGCACCGTCGCCGACGCGGTCGCCACCTGGCCCGAGTACGCCACTGCCGTCGCCGTACTCCACGTGCATGAGCAGATCACGGTATGCGCGCCGCACGGCCTCGACGACCTGCTCGACGGGGTGTGGCGACGCAACCCGACCAGGGTCAGCGCGGAGACCTCCCGGCAACGACTCGCCCGTCACCGCCCCACCGAACGTTGGCCCGGTGTCCGCATCGTGACGTGAGCCGGCGTTCGAAGCCCGCTGCCCGGGCCCCCTGCTGATCGCAGGGGGCCCATCGTCGCGGCCATGAGCGCGATGGGTTCCCTTCCACCGGCTGCGGCGGCCGCGTACGCCTGTCGAAGTCCAGGCGCTGCCGCGGCCGTCGCCAATCGGGTTTGTGCACTGACGTAAAGGTCCTTGCATACCGACGTGAGATCCCGGTGGTCAGCCGGGTAGCGCCGTCGAGGAGCGGGACAGCGTGAACCGCTGCTCGGTCATCCGATCCGGGTGTGGATGAGGTCGGCCAGTTCCTCGGTCGCCTGGTGGCACGCCTTGGAGTAGCGGGTGAACTGCGGGAACCCGTGCGTCAGGTCGGGGTTGTGGACGTAGGTGAGGTCGTTTCCGGCCGCCGCGAGCTTGCGCGCGTAGGCGTGGCCGACGTCGCGCAGCGGGTCGAAGCCGTTGGTGACCAGGATCGTGGGCGGCAGGTCCGCGTGCGAGGGCGCGTTCATCGGGGTGATGTACGGGTCGCGGCCGTCGTCGGTGTTCTTGAGGTAGTTGCGGACCATCTCATAGATGCCGTTGGTCTCCAGGTACAGGCCGCTGCGGTTCTCGCTGCCGGCGAGCGTGTCGCCGGGGAACGCGGCCTCGGGGAACAGCGGGACCTGCAGCGCCAGCTGCGGGCCGCCTTCGTCGCGCAGCTTCAGCGCGACGACGCACGTCATGTTGCCGCCGGCCGAGTCGCCGCCCAGCGCGATCTTCGCTGGGTCCACCCCTTGCTCGGCGGCATGGTCGAAGAGCCAGCGGACGAAGTACTCGATCTCCTCGATCTGTACCGGGTACTTCGCCTCCGGCGCGAGCTGGTAGTCCACGACGTAGGTGGCGATTCCGGCGCGCTCGGCGATGACCCGCATCGCGCTTTCGAACTCGTCCAGGATGCCGTAGGTGAAGCCGCCGCCGTGGATATAGATCAGGGCTCCGATGGGGTCGCTGGTCGGGTGCGTCGGCGTGTGCCGGCGCACGGTCAGCGACCCGTGCGGGCCGGGCAGCACCAGGGTGTCGACCGCTCCGATGGGCGGCCATGGGCCCTTGCCCAACACGGCGTGATCCCGTCGACCCTGGGCGATCGACACGTCAGCGCCGAGCGTGGGACCGGTCGGCAACCAGGCGGCGAGCTCAGGGTCCAGGCTGCCCCGGCCAACGGACTCCGGAATCGAAGTTCGGTCGTATACAGGCATAAGCCCTCCAGTTGTTTGTCCTTCGAGCGGTCCTATAGACGATGCCCGGCCGAGACCGCACCTACCGGCCGAACGCCCTGCTCACCCGTAGCCTCCACAGGTACCGCCAACCCATGCAGTGTCAGCCGGCCACGGGTGACCCCACATCACCCGGGTCGGATTACGGGCGTGGCCGGCCCGGCGCCGCTCCGGCTATCCGCTCTTTGGCATGTGCGGATGCTTGGGTGACCGTCATAGTCAAATCGCGGCGGTCCGAGCGACCCAGGGGTGAGCGCTCCCCGGTCTCCGACGGCGGCGCCGACTGTGGGCATGCGGACGGAACGTCGTTGATCTTCGATGATGTGCGCGGTGTGTGCTCTCCAGCGGAAGCCAACCCGGGTGAACCGGTGCCAACGCGGATCATCGCGGGCCTACCGCCGGTCGCAAACCGGGTTTCGTGTGCTCCAGGTGTGGTCCTGGGCTGGGAGAACCGGGAGGCGGGTGACGTGGGTGAACGTGGGCCACTCCCTGCCACCCCAGGTGAACCCCAAGGTCGCTAGACTGGGCCCTCGCGCCCTCGTAGCTCAGGGGATAGAGCATCGGTTTCCTAAGACGACGCTCTATCCGTACCCATAGGTTAATGACCTGCGGGTTCCTATTTCGTTTTCAGATTAGTGGGTTGTACGCGCCCGTTGCTGTGCTCGCTTGCCGAAGATCAGCAGAACAGGCGTAAGTCCTGCTCGGGACACGCTGCCATGGGAGCAGCGTGGAGAACGGAGACCGCGATCGGTGTCCCCGATGCGTGTGGCGCGGCGCAGAGAACCGTTTCGCCGAGCACCAACGGAGCACCGTCGCGGCCGGTGATCGGCGGCGGCTTCCTACGCGGATTCCTCCTTACCGGGCGCTGCGTGATCAGCTGGCGGAGCCGTCAGGTCGCGGGGGTTCCTCTTCGCTGAGTAGTTCGCGGCGCCATTCGGCGAATCGGCTTCGGAGATCGTCCAGCGCTGGGCCGGTGACGCCGTACTGGGCGAAGTCGTCGGGATCGAGCTGGGTGGCTTGTCCGAGGGCGTCGGCGAAGATGCGCGGGTCGAAGCCACGGTCGGCGCGCTGGGCGAGGGTGAGGAGGGCGTCGCGGGTGTAGCGTCCGGATTGGAGCGTGGCGTCGATGTCGATGAAGTCCCGGGCGAACGCTCGCCCGTAGAGTGCGCTCATCTTGTTCGCGACCGCGTCGTCGGGGTGTAGGACCGGTCCGATCGCCATGAGGATCGGTTCGTTGCGCGCCAGTCCACGCCGAGTTCGACCTTGGAGATCCGTACACCGTCGGTGACGGTCAGCCGGGCGAACGTGTCGTACTGCCGCTCGGTCTCGACGGTGAGGCCGTCGTTGCGGTAGGCGTGCACGACGGCGGTGACCGCGGCGGTGAACTCGTCGCGGCGGTCCCAGGCGGTGAACAGGTCGACGTCCTCGCTGGGCCGCTCGATGAGCCCGGCGGCCTGGACCGCGTAGCCGCCGGCCAGCGCGAAGCCGTATCGATCGGCCGCCGCGAGCCCGGTACGGGCGAGGCGTTCGTGGAAGGGATCCACCGCTACGCCGCGTTGCTGCGGGTCGCGGCGAGTTCGGGGAAGGCATCCTCCCAGCGCTGGCGGAGCTGGGGTGGCAGCCAGAGGGTGGGCCAGAGCCGCCGGAGGAGTTCGGCGTCAAGCCAGGTGTTGAGATCTTCGACCGTGCTGGCTTCGGTGAGCACCACCTTGTACATGCTGGCCAGACGTGCAGCCCGGTCAAGGTCGTACTCGGCGTGCCCGGACCAGTCGAGATGACGCGGAAGCGTCACCGTGCCCTCGGTCGGGCCGTGCAGATCGGCGAGGGTTTCGGCAACCACGTAGGGCTTCCGGTCCCCGTAGGGCCGGTAGTCCGCCGGCGGTCGGGGTGATGTGCGGCGCCGGCTGATGTTGGTCGCCCTCCGGACTTCGGGTCGGAGCGCCTGCCGGATCGTCTCCCGGCTGTACCCGGTGACCCGCTGCAGATCCACCGGCCGCCAGCCGGCCGCGTGAAACGCCCGCAACTGCTCGTCCCGCTCGGTCAACGCGGCCGCGCGCGTCGCCTCGTACCGGGAAACAACCCCATGCAGCTCATCCTCGGAGAACTGGCTCATGCTCGTCAGCCTACTACGCTAGGCCAAGCACGCTTGGCTCTTCGTCATCCCCGGGGCAACTGGGCGGACCAGGCATGGTGATCGGGATCGGATGAACTCATGTTCTCGTGAAGCCGAGGGCCCGGTATCCGGGCATGCGGCGTGGGAGTGAGGCGGCGAGGATGGGTGTGGCTGGGTCGTGGTAGTCGTGGACCTCGGCAAGGTCCTTGCCGGGTGCGGCGCGGATGACGCGGCCGGCGCATTGGACGAGTAGGCCGTCGTAGGAGATCGGGCCGGCGAGGAAGAGGGTGTCGAGGGCGGGGGCGTCGAAGCCTTCACCGATGAACGGTGTGGTGCCGATGACGAGCAGGCCGTCGCCGGCCTTCGCGCCGTCGAGCCGGTCAACGATGATCCGCCGCTCGCGGGTACTCATCGCGCCTTGGAGCACGAGCGGCTGGTGTCCGCGTGCGGCGAGCAGAGCGGTGAGTGCCTCGACCTGGGCGACCCGTCGGGTCAGGACGAGACAGTTGCGGCCGCGGGTCAGGGCCGCGGCGACGTCATCGGCGATCTGGGCATTGCGGAGCTCGTCGAGGGCCAGCCTTCGGTGGACCTCGGCGAGCGCGCCAGGCGCGTCCAGGTCGACGTCGCCGGGCTGGAAGGTGGTTTCGTGGATGTGCAGCGCTCGACGGGGTCCGGCGTCGGCGTGCATCGCTGCCGCGAGGGTGCCTTGTTCCTCGTCGGTCAGGGTGTGGCGGACGGGTCCGAGTTGCCAGGTGACGAGTTGGCCGAGGCCGTCGCGTCGGGTGGGGGTGGCGGTGAGGCCGAGCCAGAACTGCGCGGCGATCCGTTTGACCGAGTGCTCGTAGGCTGCGGCGCCGAGGTGGTGGCATTCATCGACGATGACGTGCCCGTACCCCTGGGTCAGGGTGGCGACGTCGTCACGCCGGGCGAGGGAGGGCAGCAGCGCGATGTCCACCGTGCCGGTGAGCTTGCGTCGGCCGCCGCCGAGTTGGCCGGGCTTGATGTCGAGGAACTGTTGGATGCGGGTGCGCCACTGGTCGGCGAGGGCTTTGCGGTCGACGAGGACAAGGGTGGAGGTGTTGCGTTCGGCGATCACGGCGCAGGCCATGACGGTCTTGCCGGAACCGGGTGGAGCGACCAGGATCCCGTCGTCGTGGGCGAGAAGCGCGCCGACCGCGTCGGCCTGCCTGCTGGTGAGTTCGGCGGTGAACGCGGTGTCGATCTCGGTCCCGGAGTTTCGTGCATCCGTGACGGCCAGTCGTGACCCGGCGCGCTCGACAATCGTGGCGATGGTGTGCCGCAGGCCCCGCGGGAGGACCAGGCGGTCATCGAGGGTGAAGTCGTAGCCCTGGATGAAGCGTGGGGTGTCCCAGGTGGACTTGCGGAGTCGCTGCAACTCGTAGAATTTCGGGTTGGCCATGGCGGCGGCGTGCTTGAATGTCGCCAGCGCGGCGGGGGTGAGCTGCCTGGCGTCGATGCTCAGCCCGGCACCGGCCTCCGCGTGGACCACCGGAGGAAGCGGTGGATGGACCTGGGTCGCGGCGGACCGGCTCATCGTGGCGAGGTCAGCACCGGTGACGGCTTGCTTCGCTTGCCGGGCGATCCGTTCGGCGTCGCCGGGGCTGAGCCGGTCCAGCGTCGACAGGAACGCCCACTGGTCCGCGTGCGGCTCGAGGGTGCCGAGGTCGAGGAAGGTGGTCAGTCCGTCCTTGCGGCGGCGGCCCTGTAGCGGTGCGGCGATGAGGTTGCCGAAGCCACCTTCGGGCAGGACGTCCTGGTTGGGGAAGAGCCGGTCGTACGAGCGCAGGTCCATTGACCCGCGCAGCACCATCGCCTCACGGAGAAGAGCGGTGCCGACGGCGCGCGCGGTGGCCGCGGGAACAGCGCCGGTGAAGAAGACCCACACGTGGGCGCCGCGACCCGACTGGGAGATCTCCAACGCGGCGGGCACCGTGCTGGCTCGTGCCGCCTTCACGTAGGCGAGGGCGTCGAGCATCGCCGTTGGCCCGTCGAAGTCGGCCACGACGAAGTGGCAGGTGTTGCCGGGCATCAGCGGGTAGAGGCCCATGAACACGTCGCCGACCAGATGCGCCGCGACGACCTCCGCCGTCCGGGGCAGGTAGGCGGCACCGCGCCGGCCCATACCTTTACGCCAACCCCCGGCGACCGCGGGCATCCACCCGGCGGCGCCGGTACGGGCGTTGTCCCACCGCACGGCGTACACGTCGGCCCGGGCCCGGAACCGGTCGGCGAACAACGCCAGCTTGTCCCGAGTCGGCGAAGCCATGGTGACCAGCCCCGGTTGCTCAACCGGCGCGGACAACTGCTCCGGTGCCGCAGTCGTGTCCTGGCCGCGCAACTCCAGCAGGCGCGCCAGCCGGGCGTTCTCCGCCCGTAACCGCTCCACCTCCCGCCGAAGATCGACGAACTCGGCCACCGAACCCATGCCGACCATCCTCGCGCATCGGGCTCCGCGCACCTCGACCACCGGTCCGCTATCCTCCGCCGATGGCATCGAAGGGCAACGCCGCGCTGGAGGCGATGATCGAGGAAGCCACCGTCGACGCGTACAGCGACGACGAACAGCTCACCGGCCTGTTCGCCATGATCGAGGAGCATCTGACGGTGCCGTTTACCACCACCGTCCTCGGCGTCGAGGTCACCGTGCGCAAGATAGACCTGACCGCCGACACCATCGTCGCGCTCTGCACCCGTGGCCGCCACCGGCAGAAGATCGACCTCCTCGACCTACCGCTACCCACCCTCGCGCCGGACGGCACCGCGTGGATCGACGCCTACCGGCACTGGGCCGGACGGTAGGCCACGATGAGCGAGTACCAGTACTACGAGTTCACCGCCGTCGACCGGCCCCTCACGGGTCGGGAGCGAGCCGAGCTGCGGTCACTGTCCACCCGAGCCGACATCACCGCCACCAGCTTCGTCAACACCTACGAATGGGGCAACTTCAAGGGCGACCCGCGAAAGCTGATGGAACGGTACTTCGATGCGCACCTGTACCTGGCGAACTGGGGCACCCGCCAGCTCATGCTGCGGCTACCGAAACAGGTGCTCGACCCCGCCACGGTCGCCCAGTACTGCCAGGGCGACCGTGCGTCCGCCTGGATCGCCGGCAAACACGTCATCATCGACCTCCACGACGAGGACGAGGACGGCAGCTACGAGTGGGACCTCGACGGTCATGGTCTGCTCGCCTCGATCATTCCGGTCCGGGCCGGCCTCGCCGCCGGCGACCTGCGCCTGCTGTACCTGGCCTGGCTGCGCTGCGTACAGTCCGAGGACGTCGCCGACGACGAGCCCGAACCGCCCGTACCCGCCGGACTGGGCACCCTCGACGCGCCCCTCACCGCCGTCGCCGAGTTCCTGCGCATCGACCCCGACCTGATCGTGGCCGCAGCGGCCGGGTCGGCGCCGTCCACGTCCGGCGAACCGACCGCTGCGCAACTACGCGCCTGGGTCGTCCAGCTACCCGTCCGGGACAAGGACGCCATTCTGACCAGCCTGATCACCGGCGGCGACAGCCACCTACGCAGCCAACTGCTGCGCCGCTACCGCGACGCGCACCGCACCGACGCGCCCACCGCGGTAGCCGCTCGCACCGCCGGGGAACTGCTCGCCACCGCCGCGGACCTGCGCGCCGAACGGGAACGCCGCGACGCCGAGCAGCGCCAACGCGACCAGGCTCGCCAGGAACGGTCCGCCGCAGCAGCCCGGCAACGGCACCTCGACACCCTCGCAGTCGACCAACCCGCCGCCTGGCAGCAGGTCGACGAACTCATCGCCACAAAGAAACCCCGCGAGTACGACACCGCCGTCCAACTCCTCGTCGACCTGCGCGACCTCGGCGAACGCGACGGAGACACCTCATCGTTCCGACACCGGCTGGCCGAGCTACGGGCGGTGCACGCCCGCAAGCCCAGCCTGCTCGAACGCCTCAACCTCGCAGGCCTCGACACCTGACGCACGGTTCGCCGCCCGATATCAGCCGCCGTATATGACCGCCAAGCAGTACCCGGATCAGTGGTTGAGGTCGGCCCACTGCGCCTGTGTCAGCAGGCCCTCATGCTCCAGCCGGTGGGCGATCTTGGTCTTCGTGGCCGCATCCAGCGTCTCAGGTAGATCCTCGAACGAGGCGGGCAGGACATCCAGCAGGGAAAAGATCTGCTGACCGTCTCGCACCGTCAAAAGCAGCAGGCACCGCCAGTGCGGCGAAGACTCAGGCCGGTGCCCCAACCGGTGCACCAGTACCGGCCACAGATAGTGCACCGCTGTTGGATCGGCGAACTCGGCCAACCACCCTGCCCCGTGATTGCGGTTCAGTCCGTAATGAATCGCCTCGGTGTCGAGCCGGATCAACTCTGACGTGTCGACTGCCTTGATCGTCCGGGGAACACCTGAGCTCACGGCGAGAGTTTCCCATGCGAGAACGAGCCGCCCGACACGCCGATCCCGGCCCGCCAGCCCGCGGACCGGCCAGGACAAAGGTCAATCCTGACCGGCAAGCCTAGGACCCATCAGGAGATCGTCGGGCAATGGCTCATTCGCTCCGCCGAACGCCGGCACGCGTCGGCCTTGTGCTGATCCAACCTCCGAAGTCCGCGGACGATTTCCGTGAGGCCCGTCGCCTGCCCGGCTGCACGCTCCACGCCCGGGGAGCGGGCAGCCTGTCGACGCCGTGTGGAACCTTCGGCCGGCGTTGACACGCGGGTCGCACATCGTGTCCGTGGTGCCGACCAGCGACGGCGGCAGGCTGGCGCTGCCGTGCCCCCGCGGGACCGGGAAGCGGGGATGGCTGTGTGTGTTCCGCCGTGATCGTGGCTGAGCTTCGAGGTGCCACCCGCTCCCGCCTGGCGGGCGCGTTGGTTGAACGGGCGCGGCCCTGGTGGCCGTAGACCCTGATGCCCGGAAGCGGTGGGTATGGCTGCGTGTGTTTCGCCGAGATTGCTTGGCTGGCGGTAGGAGATGCCACCCGCCGCTTCG
Source organism: Micromonospora sp. NPDC000316 (assembly GCF_042898885.1). Taxonomy (NCBI): domain Bacteria; kingdom Bacillati; phylum Actinomycetota; class Actinomycetes; order Micromonosporales; family Micromonosporaceae; genus Micromonospora; species Micromonospora sp. NPDC000316. Next base: position 17,323 of record NZ_JBIAZG010000023.1, on the reverse strand, counting down.
TCGTCTGCGAGATTCGGTAGACCGCTGATGGAGACCCGCGACCTGCGTTCGCATCGGTAGAAGGTGCCGGCAAACCCGAACCCGCAGACGAGGGCCCGATAGAGACATCCCACTCAGATGAAGGAGCGCCAGGGTGGCGAAGCTGTGGATCGGCGTGGACATCGGCAAGACCCACCACCACGTAGCCGCCGTCGACGGCGACGGCCGGCTGGTCTACTCCCGCCGGGTCGCCAACGACGAGACCTCACTGCTCACCGTCATGGCCGAGGTGTCGACGCACGGGCGGCCGGTCTGCTGGGCGGTCGATGTCACCACCGGCCTATCGGCGCTGCTGCTGACCCTGCTGTGGCGGCGGCAGGTGCAGGTTCGCTATGTCTCCGGCACGGTCGCGTTTCACACGGCTGCTGCGTTCGCCGGGGAGAACAAGACCGACGCCCGCGACGCGGTGGTCATCGCCCAGACCATCCGCATGCGCCCTGACATCCCGATCCTGGAACCCTCCGACCGGCTCCTCGCCGAACTCACCGTCCTGACCGGCTACCGCGCCGACCTCGTCGGCCAGCGTGTCGCCACCCTCTTCCGGTTGCAGGAACTACTCACCGGCATCAGCCCCGCCCTCGAACGGGCCGTGGACCTGAACCGGAAGGCGCCCATGATGGTCCTCGCCTGCTGGCAGACACCGGCCGCGATCCGGCACGCCGGCATCGACCGGATCACCGCCCTGCTCCGCCGCGGACACGTCAAGAACGCCGTCCAGGTCGCCGAGGCGTTGGTCGCCGCCGCCCGGCAGCAAACCGTCACCCTGCCCGGCCAGCGCGCCGCCGCCGTGGTGCTCGGGCAGATGGCCACCGAGATCCTCGCCCTCGAACAACGCATCGCCGCCGTCGACCACCTCATCGCCGACCAACTCGACCAGCACCCCCTCGCGCCGATCATCGGCAGCATGCCCGGCATGGGCAACCTGCTCACCGCCGAACTGCTCGTCCACACCGCCGCCATGACCGAGTACGACAGCCCCGCCAAACTCGCCGCCCACGCCGGCCTGGCACCCGTTTCCCGCGACTCCGGAACGATTTCTGGGAACCATCGGCAGCCCCGCCGCTACCACCGCAGGCTGCGACACATCCTGTGGATGGCCGCATTCACCGCCGCCCGAGAATGCCCCACCTCCCGCGCCTACTACGAGAAAAAACGCGCCGAAGGCAAGAACCACCGCCAAGCCATACTCGCCCTCGCCCGACGACGCGTCGACGTTCTCTGGGCACTCGTACGCGACCGCAAGACCTTCCGTCGGCCGGCACCAGCAATCCGCGCCGCAGCCCAAATCAGCAGCGATCTCTGCCGACGCGGCCCCATCGCACCGGCACTCCACCCTGCCTGACAAGATCAACGGGAGTCACATGGAGACTCCGGGTGTGCTCCTGGGCTGGGCGAACACGGGTCCGGGTGACGTGGGTGAACGTGGGCCACTCCCTGCCACCCCAGGTGAGACCCCAGGTCGCTAGACTAACCACTCGCGCCCCCGTAGCTCAGGGGATAGAGCATCGGTTTCCTAAGACGACGCTCCATTTGTGTCCGCAGGCTGATGACCTGCGGCTTTCTCTTTCCAGGGGTTCTGTGCCCGGTCGCACGTGCGCGCCGCTGTGATCGCCTGCGGAGGCTCAGCGAAGTGCGTAAGTACTGGTCAGCTCTACTTTTCCATCGATCGCTGTGGCGGTCTCCTGCGACGTGCTGCGCCCGGCCCGGCGTCGGGCCGCGCCTCACTTTGGACCGTTCTTATTGCGAAAGCTTGGCAACTACGTAATGCTGGCAACAGTGGGCGGGTGCTCCGGCAACGCGATGATCTGAACCACCGCCGGGGTGCCCCCCAACTCTGCGACGACGATGGTGTGAGGAGTTGCTGGTGGCCGTCTACTCTCTGCCCGACATGCCGTACGACTACGGTGCGCTGGAGCCGGCGATGTCCGGCGAGATCCTGGAGCTGCACCACAGCAAGCACCACGCCGCGTACGTCAAGGGCAGCAACGACGCCCTGGAGCAGCTGGCCGAGGCCCGGGACAAGGGTGACTTCGCGGCGCTGGTCGGGTTGGAGAAGACGTTCGCGTTCAACCTCTCCGGGCACGTACTGCACTCGATCTTCTGGAACAACCTGTCCCCGCACGGCGGCGACCGCCCCGACGGTGAGCTCGCCTCGGCGATCGACGAGCACTTCGGCTCCTTCGACGGCTTCGCCGGCCAGCTCTCCGCGGCTACGAAGAGCGTGCAGGGCTCCGGCTGGGGCGTCCTCGCCTGGGAGCCGCTGGGGCAGCGGCTGATCGTGGAGCAGGTCTACGACCACCACGGCAACGTCGGGCAGGGCTCCACCCCGCTGCTGGTCTTCGACGCCTGGGAGCACGCCTACTACCTGCAGTACCGCAACGTACGCCCGGACTACGTCGATCGGCTGTGGAACCTCGTCGACTGGGCCGACGTGACCGCCCGGTTCGAGGCCGCCCGCGCCGCCGCGCCGAAGCTCTGACCGGCGTGACCGGCCCGCATCCGGTCGCCGCCGACCTCGTGCAGCGCGCCGCCGGAGTCATCGCCGCCCGCCACCGCGGTGACCTCGCCGGCGCGGAGGCGCTGCTGGCCTCGTTCGACACCGACCAGGCCCGCACGCTCGGCTTCTACCTGCTCGCCGACCTCGCCCTCGGACTGGTCCGCGCGCAGACCGGTCAGTCCCTGGACGACCTGGTCCGGGAACTCACCCTGCTCGTCGCCACCACACCACCGCCCTCGCCCGGCTGAGGTGCATGCCCACTCCCCTGACGGCTGGGGAGCGGCTTGCGAGCGAGGTCAGTCTGCTGTCGAGGCGGAAACCTGCCAAAGGGCGCTGACCGGCATTGCGCGGAGTCTGTCGCCGAACGGCAGCGTGGCGGTTCCGGTATAGAGGACGATGCCGACGATGAAGTCGTCGCCGAGGCGGTCGGCGAGTCGGCGTAGGCCGCGGAAGTCGTCGGGTCCGACGGTGGTGGCGGCTTTGACCTCGATCCCGACCACCTGACCAGCTCGGTTCTCGAGCACCGCGTCGACTTCGTACCTGCTCTGGTCGCGGTAGTGGGACAGGTCGACGAGCTGCTCAGACCAGGTGAGCTGCCGGGACAGTTCGGACAGGACAAATGACTCGAGCAGCGGGCCGAACGGTGCGCCCGGCCGGAGCAGTGCCCGGGCGTCGGTCGCGATTTCGTTGGCGGCGATGCCCGAGTCGACGAAGATCAGCTTTGGCGCGGCGGTGGCGCGGGTGCCGAGGTTGCGGGACCAGCCGGGAATCCGTTTGATCAGGAAGGTCTCTTCCAGGGCTTGGAGGTAGCGGGCGATCGTCGGCCGGCTCAGTCCGAGGGTGGATTCGAGGGAGTTGGCGGCGATGATGGTTGCGGATCTGGCCGCTAGCAGGCGTACCAGTTTGCGGAGCTCGGTTTTGTGCTGGATGTCGGACAGCTGTCGGACGTCGCGGTCGATGAGCGCCTGGACGTAGGCGTCGAGGAATCGTTGGCGGCGGCGTGGGTCGGTGCGGGTGGTTGCCTCGGGTAGGCCGCCGCGCGCGATCCTGGCTGCGTAGTCGGCGCGGGTCACGTCCGACTCGTGTCGCAGGTCCGGGCCGAGCGTGAAGACGGCGTCGATGAACCCGTCCAGGGCTCCGTCGAGTTCGCCTTGGGAGAGCGGCCAGAGTTCGACGGTTTCCATCCGGCCGGGCAATGCGTCTGGGGCAGCCACCATGCCGAAGAGGCGAGATGAGCCGGTGAGCAGGTACCGGCCAGGACGGGGATCCTCGTCGACGGATGCTTTGATGGCCAACAGGAGCTCCGGAGCGCGCTGAATCTCGTCGATGACCAGGAGTTCGGAGGAGTCCACGAACCCGACCGGGTCAGCGATCGCCGCCGCCCGGTCCTGAGCTCGATCAAGATCGCGGCGCTCGGCCAGACGATCGCCGGCAACGAGGCGGACCAGAGTGCTCTTGCCCGCTTGGCGTGCTCCGCTGATCAAAACGACGCGGGTGTCCGCCAGAGCGGCATTGACCTGCCCGGCGGCGCGGCGGGGGATCAGGTGCGAGGTGGGCACGGCATCATGATAGCGGGCGTATTTTCGATCTGCGAGGGGTCAATCTTTCAATTTGCGGAACCAGCCGCGTTCGCTATGCGGTGATCTGGTGTTCGATATGCGCGGCCACATGGGCGGGGACGTTCGTGGAAGGGGTCCACCGCTACGCCGCATTGCTGCGGGTCGCGGCGAGTTCGGGGAAGGCATCCTCCCAGCGCTGGCGGAGCTGGGGCGGCAGCCAGAGGGTGGACCAGAGCCGCCGGAGGAGGTCAGCATCGAGCCAGGTGTCCAGATCCTCGACGGTACTGGCCTCGGTGAGCACCACCTTATACATGCTGGCCAGGCGTGCGGGCCGGTTCAGGTCGTACTCGGCGTGCCCGGACCAGTCAAGATGACGCGGAAGCGTCACCGTGCCTTCGGTCGGGCCGTGCAGTGCGGTAAGGGTTTCGGCCACCACGTAGGGCCTCCGGTCACCGTAGGGCCGGTAGTCCGCCGGTGGCCGGGGTGATGTGCGGCGCCGGCTGATGTTGGCCGCCCGCCGGACCTCCGGTCGTAGCGCCTGACGGATCGTTTCCCGGCTGTACCCGGTGACCCGCTGCAGATCCACCGGCCGCCAGCCGGCCGCGCGGAACGCCCGCAGCTGCTCGTCCCGCTCCGTCAACGCGGCCGCCCGCGTCGCCTCGTACCTCGAGACAACCGCGTGCAACTCATCCTCGGAAAACCGGCCCATGCCCGCAGCCAAATACGCTAGGCCAAGCAGGCTTGGCGCTTCGTCAGATCCCCTAGCCGGCGGGACCAGTCATGGTGATCGCGATGGGATGCACTCATGTTCTGGTAAAGCCGAGGGCCCGGTATCCGGGCATGCGGCGTGGAAGTGAGGGCGACCCACCGTGTCAGGACGAGACAGTTGCGCGGGTCAGAGCTACGGCGACGTCATCGGCGATCTGAGTGTTGCGGGGCTCGTCGAGGGCCAGTCGCCGCTGCACCTCGGCGAGCGCGCCGGGCGCGTCCAGGTCGACGTCGCCAGGTTGGAAGGTGGTCTCGTCTATGAATAGCTTGCCGAGCATGCGAGCGGCGGTGCGGGTCAGGCGGTTGCGCATCCGCCATTCCGGGTCCCTGCTACGGCCGCTGCGCCCTCGCTGGGTGAGCGTGACCCGACGGCGGATCCCGGTGACGGCCCGGTTGGCAAGCTGTACGACGTGAAAGTGGTCGACGACCAGCGCTGCATGCGGCGGGACTTGCCGGACGGCGACTTTGGACACGGCCCAGATGTCGATCGCCATCACATAGACCTGCTGGCGCCTGGACTCCCCCTCGCCTCTACCCGAGGACTTCGACACACGCCCCAGGCGAGTAACCCTTGTCTGCCGGACAGGTCACAGAAGCCGACGTGCCACCGATCCGCGGTGATGGTCCATGAGCTGACCTGCTCGTCCCAGGTCCCTTACCGAATCCGGAAGGCCAGTTTGGGACCGATACGCTCAGTACATCCATTAAACCACCCTTGCCGATCACCTGGATTACTGGCAGGATCGATCCGCAACCCTGAATAAGCGCTCGGTTGATGATCTACGGGGGATGGTATGGCTGTTCAGATCGAATAGTGATCTTGCGCGCGCATCCTCGTGTCATGGATGCGACGCGCTTTTTGTTTTTCGGGACGGGTTGTCGCCCGAGAATGATGCATGTCTCAAGCCCGCACCAGTCGGGTCTATTTCTATGCCCAAAAAGCGGCACCCGACTTCTTGGGGATCCAAGTTAGCGAGTTGTTGACGGCCGGAGATCAATCGACTAGAACTGAATCCAGTCGCCCAAGCCGAGGTTCGCGATTACTGACGGGGAGGTGATCAAGATGAAGAAGGTTTACCGCAAGCCGGTCGCGCTGGAGCTGCGCCGCATGGTCGTCGATGGTGGTCACTGATCGCTGCTGAATTTTGATCACGATAGTTGACGAACCTCGGCTTGGGCGGCCGACCCCTCCAGGAGGCGTCATTGATTACCGCAGAAGAATGCAAGATTTACAATGAATTCGTGGACGAGCACCAGTGGTACTTATACCCGGTGCTGGCTGCGCGGGTCGCCCGGTTGGCGGGTGGCCCGTTCGATGTGGCGGTCGACATGGGAACCGGTCCTGGCCTACTCACGGCGTATCTCGCCCGTGATCTGGCTCGGCGGGTGCACGCCGTCGACATCAACCCGGCGATGCACGAGCTCGCCCGATCGACCTGCACCCGCATGGGGGTCGTCGACCGTGTTGAGTTCGACCGATGCGACGTGCACCGTCTACCCTACCCGGACAATCACGCCGACCTTGTCGTCTCGTATTCTTGTTTCCATCACTGGGCCGATCCGGTGACCGGGCTACGTGAATGCTTCCGCATCCTGCGGCCCGGCGGGATGATGGTAATATGGGACACCGACGGAAGCCGAAAGTCCGCCGTCGAAAGGATCGCGCGCGTCGTCCGCGATCCCGCCCACCTGCGATTCGTTACCGAGGCCTTCGACGAAAGCTACGCGCCGGCTGAGGTCTCCGGGATGGTGGCAGAAGCACACCTGCCTGATCCCTTCCTAGGCCCGTTTTCGATCGACGAAGAAGACGTTATGGCGGCGATCGACGACCTCGCAAATGGCGCCTCTTTGCCCGATCCCGGCGAAGCCGGCGACGGCACCGCCGTGGCCTGGGAACTGATTGTCCGTAAAGCCGACCCAGCGCCGGCCCAATCTTGAGGTGAAGCATTCATGATAATCGATGACAATACTGTTCTGGCGGCGGCCGAGAATCTCGAGACCCGCCAGTATCTCAAGGGCCTGGTGATCGAGCCAGGGCTGTCGCTCAACGAGGTCGGAGCCTTCGTATTCGGCCTGGTCGACGGCCACCGGTCGGTAGCCGGCATCGTCGAGGCGATGACCCAGGAGTACGACGTACCCGCCGACGAGTGCCGACAGGACGTCGTCGAACTACTGACTCAGCTCACGGAGAGCGGTGCCCTGGTGTCCGCGGTGCCGGCCGGTACCGCGTGATCGCGGAGACGACATCGCCCGAGGAGATCTTGGCAGCGCGCCGGTACGCGAACACCAGCTATGTCGCCCTGCTGGTTGCGCTCGCCCGCGACCACAGGATGTCCCTGGCCGGTCTCGCGGAATGGGTACAACGCCCTTACGAGGAACTCGGGCTGTACGCCGAACTGAGTCGCATGGAACCGACGGAACGGCTCCGGTTCGCGGCGATCCGGTTCGCGAACGGGCGCCGCCTGCTGTACGACGAGGTGACTCTTGGCCCAGTAGATGAGGGCTGGCGAGTGACCAGCCACGTCTGGTACGCCACCCACCCGCCGGAAAGCCTTGCCCTCACCGGACTCGCCCCGGCCGACCTTCGCGAGTACGGCGCGTTGCTGGCCACCCGGCAGCTCGCCCTGCAGGGGATCACAGTCACGTTCGACAACACTGTAGATCTCGAGGTCGCGACCCTCCGAGTCACGAAAGCCGATTAGGAGCCCTCAGTGACCACCACCGCGCCGGACGTGTCCCGCCAGCGCTTACTCGTGCTCGTCGTCTCCGCCACCGTCTTCGCTGGAGTGATGAGCACCTCGATGCTCAACCTGGCGCAGCCCGAGTTGGTCCGCGCCTTCGGCGTCGACTACGAGACACTGCAGTGGCGGCACGTCGTCTTCTGGACCGCACTGGGCATTGGGATGCCGACGCTCGGCCGGCTGGCCCGCAGCGTCCAGCCACGCACGCTCATCCTCGTCGGCCTCGGCATGTTCGTGGTGGCCACGACGGGCAGCGCACTCACTACGAACTTTGGGCTTTGGCTGGCCTTCCAGATGCTGCAGGGCCTTGCCGACGCGTTCATCGTGCCCGCGCAGTCCGTTATCATCCGTAACCACCTGCCAGAGAATCGCACCGGCTGGGCCTTCGGTCTCATGTCGTCAGTGATCGCGGCCGCCAACGTGGCCGGCCCGGGCCTGGGCGGGCTCGTTTTGCAGTTCGGCCCCTGGCAGCTGATCTTCGCGACGCTCGCTGTGATCGCCGTGGTGCTGATGCCGCTGACACTCTGGCTCGTACCGGTGATCCCACTAGAGCGGACCAGGGCCTCGCTGCCGCTGGCCGGGGCAGTGCTCTTCGGTGGTCTTCTGGTCGCCGCCCAGGCTCTGGTCATGCCCGAGCAACGCGCCGGAGCCGGCGTCTTGTTCTGGAGCGTGGTGCTCGCAGTGACGCTGCTGGCCCTACTGGCGCATGAACGCATTGTGCCGGACGGGCGCCGATTCGTTCCCCGGGCGCTAACCAGCCACCGCGGCTTTCTCGTCGCGATGCTGCGCGGTCTCCTGGTCTTCACCGCCGCAAACGGGGTCTTCTTCTTTCTGCCGTCCTACCTGCGCGAGTCCGGCGGCATGGCTGCGTCGGCGGTCGGCGTGCTCCTGCTGCTATCGGCCATCTTCCGGGTGATCTTCGGTGGGTGGGGCGGCAAGCAGTCCGACCGGCGGATGTCTGTCACCCTGCTTATCGGGTCCCTGCTCTTCCTCGCCTCGATCGGCGTGCTGGCCCTCGTCCGTCCAGCAAATGCGGTCTTCCTGACTATGCTCGCGCTGCTGCTCTCGTCGGCCGGCGCGATCCTCCTCATCCCCGGGCTCAACAAACTCGGCGTGCAGACGATGCCGCCCGGGGACACCGGCACCTACGCGGGCTTCTTCCAGCTGGCGCAGTTCCTTCCCGGCGGCATTGCCGGAGCGCTGTTCGGATCGTTGGTGACCGGACCAGGCGACACCTTCAGCGGCACCGGATATCGCATGCTGCTCGGTTGGTGCGCCGTCCTTCTCGTGGTCGCGACGCTGCTCGCGCTGGCCGCCCGCGGCCGAACCACCCCAGACCCATCAGCGTCGCCGGAACAGGACGGCCCGGCTAGCCCGGGCCCCGCGGATCCAGGCCAGGATCGCACGAGCACGGAGGTGCTCCGCTGATGTGTGGCATCACAGGCGTTTTCCGAATCGGTGACACACCAGTCTCGGCTGAAGACCGGGCGATGGCGGACCAGATGGACGCCGCCGTCCGGCATCGCGGCCCGGACAGCCTGCACGGGCACGAGGGCCAAGGTCATGTGCTGCGCTTCAGCCGGCTCGCGGTGGTCGCCGCCGACACGGCGTCGGCGCAGCCCTTCACTGAGCCGTCCACCGGCCTGCGCACCGTGGTCAACGGTGAGATCTTCAACTTCCGGGAGATCGCTGACCGGCAGGGCCTGACGGCCGCACGCGGCGACTGCCATGTCCTTCACGAGTTGTACGCGAGGCGGGGACGGGACGCGATCGGCGAGCTCCGCGGCATGTTTGCCGCCCTGGTGTACGACGAGCGCGCGCGGCAGGTGCACCTGATTCGCGACCCGTTCGGGATCAAGCCGCTACTGTTTCACCTCAGTGCCACACACCTGCTGGTCAGCTCGGAGCTGAAGGGTCTATTCGCGTCCGGAGCGGTGACGGTCGAACCGGACTGGACGGGAGCGCTCGCCGACAGCTCATTCAACCTGACCGGCGGATCAAGCCCGGTGCCCGACCAGACCTATTTCCGGCACGTGCGAACGGTGCCGCCCGGCGGCGGCGTGAGCATTGACCTGCGGACCAGTGAGGTGCATACCTGGCAGTACTGGACGCCCACGATCGGTACGGGCAGCACTGCAGTCACTCCCGAGGAGTACACCGAGGAGTATGGGGCGCTGCTGCGTCAGGCGGTCGACCGGGCCTGCCTCAGCGATCAGCCGCTCGCGGCTTTCCTCAGCGGAGGAATCGACTCGGTGGCTGTCACCGCGCTTGCCGCCAAGAACACCGACGTGGCGGCCTGGACGGTGTTGTCGCCCAGCACAGTGGAAAGCGGTGACTTCCGGGCAGCCCAGCAGGCCGCTAGCTACCTTGGCATCGACATCTCCTGGGTCGACACTTGCGACCTGGAGGGGGCCTTTCGCCTAGATGACTGGCTCTGGGTATTGCACGGGTCAGAAACCCCCCTGGCCGGCCCCGAGCAGTACTACAAGATGCTTATGCTGCAAGCGGCACGCGCCCGCGGCGACCGGTTCAAGGTCGTGCTGACCGGGCAGGGCAGCGACGAGTTCAACGGCGGATACAGCTCGGTGCTGAACCTCAGCGACGACGGTGGGTGGAGCGGGTTCGAAGCGGCACTACGGGCTCGTCGGCGGCGCACGGCCCTGGACCGGCTACCTGGAGCACTGTCCGCGCTCGACGATCTTCTGCCGGAAGGGTGCGTCCGCACCACCTGGATCAGCGGCGACGATGGTCCGGCCGATCAGTCTTACCGGGACTACATCGCGGTCAAGCGAAGCGATCTTCAGCGCTTCAACTGCTGGCATGAGGATCGAACCACGGCGTACTTCAGTACCGAGAGCCGCCCGGTGTTCCTTGATGTCGACCTGGTGAACCATTGCTTGTCGGTGCCGCGATCACTGCGGGCGCGGCTGCTTGACGACAAGCGCATCCTTCGCGACGCCGTGAGGGGCCTTCTGCCCCCTGAGTTGGTACGTCGGCCCAAAGCTCCGTTCTTTTACGCTGCTGATCGCAGCATCGGCCTGCGCTCGATGGCGAACCTCCTGCGGCACGACAGCGATGCACTCATCAACCTCGCCACCGCCGGCCCCGTGTCAGCCAAGGTCCTGGACGCCGAGGCGCTTCGATCCGCAGTGGCCCGGATCACCGCCGATCCCGAGCACACCGGCATCGAGCAGGTGCTGCGGTTGCTGTCGCTCGGCACACTGGAGACCCTGCTCGCTGCTGCTCCGCCACCGGCCGGATCCACCGCGGAGCGGATCGTCGTGGCCTCCGGCCCTTTGGACGACCCGGAGCAGCACGCACGCCGGCGGATCGAAGGTGTCGGCCTCCCTCCCGACGACGACGTGCTCCTCGGGCTCCGGCCCGACATCGCGGTGCTGCGCCCCGCGCACGACGACGCCGAGGTCGTCCTCGTCGCCCGCGACGGCACCGTCGCATACGAGGTCGCATACGAGGACGAGCCCGCCCTCCACCAGGTGCTGGGACTGTTCAGCGAGCCCCGGTCGATCGTTGAGCTCGGCCGGCTGTCATCGCTTGGCATCGAGTCCGTTCGCGGCGCCGTGCGGACCCTGTCCCAGTTCGCCGTCGTCGAACCGGTGGGCGCCTCTGGGATGTCCGTCGCACCACCTGCGAAGAACGAAGGAGAAGTCGCATGACCAGCAGCACGACTGATGCTTTCGACGCCCTGTTCCAGCCGTTCGGGGGTCTTGCCGCGTTCCGCGACGACTACTGGCCCGGCCGGTTTGTAGCGGTAGACGGAGCCCTGGACCGGCTGAGTGTGCTTACTGGCGGCCAGAAGGTCGAGACCGTCGAGGACGTCATCAAGCTCTACGACAACCCGGTCATGGTGGTCGGCGAGGCGGTGATCGACGCGAGTGGCGGCATCATCGACCGGATGCTCGTCGACCGCGACGAGGCAATGGACTGGTACGACCGGGGTGCGGCTCTGGAGTTCGACTTCGCGCACCAGTTCATCCCCGCACTTGCCCGCCTGGTCGGACGCGCCCGGGAGGAGTTCCGCCTGCCGCCGGGCGCGCTCGCGAAGGGGATTATCTACGCCGCCAAGAGCGGAGGCGGTTTCCCGGTCCACTTCGACGCGTATGTCAATTTCGTCTTCCAGCTCGGTGGCGAAAAGGTCTGGCGGTTACAGGACAATGCCAACGTTGACCTGCCGATCCAGCACTACGACCTCGCTCAGTATCCGTACCTTCCGGAGGACCTGACCACGGTCTGGAGGGGGGAGCCACCCGCGGCTGGTCTGCCGGACGGACGTCAGGTCGTGCTACGGCCAGGCTCGATGCTCTTCCTGCCCAGGGGCCTATGGCACTGCACGCGGTCGGGCGAGGAGACGCTGTCGATGAACATCACCCTCGGTCAGCCCACCTGGCTCGACCTCCTGCAGTGGGCCGTCCGTCGCAAGCTGGCCGCGTTGCCCGAATGGCGAGGCCTGGTGCAGCTCGACGAGTCTGGCTCGTTCTCGCCTGAGGTCGCGGAAACCCTCGGCCGGGCGCTGGCTGCCGCGAGCGCGGAGCTCGGTGCCCTCGCGCCCGCTGACCTGGCGTTGGAGTGGAACCGGGGCTTGGACCAGAACCAGGAGGTGCAGGGCGGTATGCGCCAGTCACTGGCTTTGCGCCGGCTAATCGGTTGACGCCCGAGTTAGAGGCGCAGTTCGAGCACCAGTTCATGCCGGATGGGGATGCCGTCGTCCTCTAGCGGGATGCTGGGCTTGAGCTGTCTGGCACGGGTCACGGCGTCCCGGTCGACGCGTACCAGGTCGAAGCCGCGGCGCTGATAGAAGCGTAACGCTGCGAGGTTCTCGTTAGTGGTCACCAGCCACAGGAGGGTGACGCTCTGACGGACCGCTGCAGCCCGCAGCCAGCCGAGGAGGGCGGTGCCCGCGCCGATCCCTGGCTCGATGACAGCGAGCGAGATGATTTCCCAGGTCTCCGTGCCGTCGCGGCGGTAGGTGATCAGACCGACGCGGCGGCCGTCTCGCTCGGCCACGGCGGCAGCATCGCCGGTGGCGTCCAGGAGTTCGTCGTGGACCGCCATCATGGTGCTGCCGAACATGTCGGCCAGAACCTCGCGAAGGAACGGTGCGTCCTCGGTCACGGCATCTCGGACGGTGATGTGAGCGTCCGGTGCGGGTGCGTCCATGCGGAAATCCTGGCCTACTCGCTTCTTCCCGGCTCGCTCGGGCCGGGTACGCCGCTGACATTCGAAAAGCGCTATTCGGCTCCACGAATGCGGACCGGCCGCCAACCTTGTCCTTGACGACGTGCCCGGCCCGGGCCAAGTCCGTGTCGCGGTCGAGGCCGGCGGTCGTGGCACACCTGGGCATGGTTCCCGGCGGGTGCCCCCAACCCGGTGAGTGCCCCATGGTTCTCCGGTGACGGCGCCGACGGTAAGCGGACGCAACGTCGCCGATCTTCGATGATGTGCGCGGTGTGTTCTTCAGCGGATGCCAGCCCGGGTCAACCCGTGCCAACGCGGGTCCCCGCAGCTGAGGTTCCCCCGGTTTGCCGGAGCGTTGGTTTCCTGGCGCCGCACTCGCAACCAGCGTTGCACCGCTCGTCACCCTCCACAGCCTGATCGCGCACGACGAGCGCGCCGCTTCTCCCGGCCAAGAAACTCGCGGGGCCATCCGCCTACAGGCTCGTAGTTCGCAGACGGCCGGATCCTATTCGGTGGTCAACGCGGGTTCAACCTTGACCCCTCTGCTCAAGCGGGCTCCGAAACCACGGGTCAGTTTCAGGCGGAGCCAACAGTTCGGTCCGTTCTTCGGACCGGGGCTGCCATATACAGCCGTGTCCAGCTCGATCGAGTACGCGGTGCCCCTTACTGTCGGGTGGTGCAGCGATGGGATTCGCTAAATGAGCGGCAGCTCGACCTGCTTCGCCGGATCCACGGCGGCGATGACCTCAGCGGCCCGGACGGCGTCGAGTACCGCCGGTCGGCGCGTGCGCTTCAGGACCGGAACCTGGTGACGGTGACACGCAAGGCAGGGGTGTGGAGGGCGTGCTCGACCGATGCCGGTCGCTTCTACCTTGAGCATGGCCACCATCCCGATCATCCCGACCACCGTGCTTCCCTCCCGCGGTGGGAGACGCCGGCATCCGGCGGCATCGCCGGCGGCGCTTCGTCGGCGGAGCTGCTGCGGTCGGCTCGTGAACTGCTCGACCGCCTGCAGCACGAGGGCGGCATGGTTCGTATCGAGAGTCCCGACAGTGGAACGCGGGCCCGGTACCGCCGGATCATTCACGCGGTCAAGCAGCAGGGACTTGTGCCATCTGGTCACCATCTGCGCCACACTGGCCGTGACGCCGGGGACATCGTCATCGGCCTCTACGACGATGCCGGTCCGGACGAGACCGACTGGAATCGGATCCGGCTCAACACTCGACGTGTCACCACCGACCCGCATCTGGCGTTCAGCGCTTCCGAAGCCAATCCGACCAACCTCGCCGTCAGCCCTGACCTACTGCCCCGGGCGTTGCTGCTGATCCGGCAGCTCGCCGGCGAGGCGGCTCGGCGTGGGCACCGGCTCGGGGTCAACACCAAGGCGAAACACCCGCGGGTGTTCCTCCAGGCCGGTCAGGTCCGACGCACGGTCACCCTGACCGAGGAACGCGACCAGGTCCCGCACGAACCCACCGCCGAGGAGCTGAAGGTGATGCGCCTGCGGCCGTGGATGAAACCCGCGGAGTTCGACGTCGTCGACTCCGGCAGACTCCGCTTGGAGATCGCCCGGGCCGGACACGACAACCGGGACACCTGGACCGACACCCCACGCGTACGTCTGGAACAACGCGTCGCGCAGATCATTCAAGGGTTCGAGGCTGGCGTCACCGCCGACGAACAGCAACGGCGGGCAGCCGAAGCCGCGCGGGAAACAGCCGAGGCCGAGCACCGGCGGCGGCAGGAGGAAGCCGCGGCCGAGCGCAGACGGCAGGAGGAGGCCACCCTCGCGCAATGGCACGCCGCGATGGCCGACGCCCGCGTCCGGGCCGCCGAAAAGATCCGCGCGGAAACCTTCCGCAACGCCTACCAGGCGTGGACCACCGCAGCTGACATCCGCGCGTTCTGCACCGCCCTTGAACAAGCGGCCGAGGGAAGGGCCGCCGGCGGGTACCTCGCCAGCTGGGTCGTGTGGGGCAGGGCCGTCGCCGACCGTATCGACCCCACCCGCAGTCCCCGTGTGCTGGCCGACATCGATTACAACCGCGAACCCGGACCCGACGACCTGCGCCCGTTCCTCGGTGACTGGAGCCCCCACGGACCACGCAAGGAGCACCGCCCTGATCACGACCCGCAGGCCCACGCCGGCATCCTCCGACAGGCCGAACCGTGGCAACACGGGCTGCTCGACCGCGGCGCCTGAAGCGCGGCGACACCTCAACCGTCACCACACTCCGGCCGGATGCGCACGAGCCTGCCGGGACCTGCCGCCATCGCGGCGCGAACCGCCAGCACGACCCGGTACCACGCAACAAGCGACGCTTACCCGAAGGACGGCTGGATGAGAATCGACCCCTCCCGCTTCACCGTCGGTCTGCTGTCCACGAGGGGACGGTCGACCCTTCTGCGCTGAGGATCGCTGACTCTCGCGGGCGATCTCAACGAGCTACAGCGACATCGATGTCAGCCGACTGCTGGTGCTCAGTCACCCAATGGCCGGTGGCGTCTCGGGCTGCGGGCATTCCACAATGGCTGGCATGCACGTTGTCCGCCTGGTGCGCGCCGCGATCACCGCGGCCGCAGGGGCGGTCGTCACACTGGCACAGCTCAACCTCCCGAACAAGGAACTTTGGGCACGACTCGAGGCCGTGCAGTGGGTCAGCGTCATCGTCGTCACGCTCTTCCTGCTGTATGACGCCTTCTGGGCCGCCAACCAGGCGGTTCGAGCACGTCAGATGCGCGAATACGACGCGGACCTGCGCGCGGCGATCAGCAGTACGGTGACGTCCATCGTCGATGCCCTCGGTGTGCGCTGGGACGAGGTGTCGGTGCAGTACTACCGCAGCCGCCGTCTGCTGCTGCGACCCACACTCGTCCGGGTGACCGGCGTGCGTGCGGGCGCGCGCCTCACCGACGCTGGGCGCTCCTTCCGGCCCGGCGTCGGCCTGGTCGGCACCGCCTTCGCCGAGCAAGTGCTGATCGCCGAGCAGTGGCGTGACTTCTTCCAAACCGCGACCCGGCAGGGCCCGCAGGCGTGGAAACAGCGTGCACACCAGCAGCGCTACGGGCTTAGCTGGGGCCAACTCCGCCGCTCCGGCGGCCACGACGGAGCCGTAGCAAGCCCGACGTTCGCCGAGAACGGCCGACCGAACGGTTGCATCATGATCAGTGGCCCATTGAAGGAGGCCGACCTGGTCAGCGACGAAATGGGCCAAATCATCGACAGTTTGGCGACCACGCTCGATCAGGTAGGGCCGCCACCGGCGGGATGGTGGAGTGTACATGCCTGATAACCCGGTTGGCATCCGCCGCCGCGTCACCTACACCGGACAGGTCTCTCCCGGCTTCGCCGCACTCCTGATGAAATACGGTGCCTCACCCCGCTTGGTGCAGGTCGCGCGCGAGAAGACTGCAGACCCTGACCGTCAGGTGATCTCTACATCCGAGACCCCCGTCGCCGACACCGGTCAGCGGGCTCCCCGAACCGGTATCGGCGCGCTACTCACCCGCCTTGCCGGCGCTGATCAGGAACTCCTGTCGCGCCTGCCGAGCGAACGCCCTCGATTTCAGACGCTTGGCTTGGTTCTGATTACCACGTCGTTGTTCGCAGCGTTGTCCATGGGAGTAGCCCTCCACCTCGCGACAGGGTCGATCGCTTTGGCGATCCCAGTGGCCGCTTTCTGGGGTGTTCTCGTGCTCACTCTCGATCGCAGCCTGGTCGTATCGGCGATCGAGCGCAGCCGGGCGATCTCCCGGTTCTGGGTGCTATTGCCGCGGCTCTTCATGAACATCGCGCTCGGGGCGGTCACGGCAACCCCGCTCGTGCTCAGTGTCTTCGAAACCGAGATCCAGGCACAGATCGGGCTCACTCGACCCGACCTCGCCGGGCAGCAGATCGGCATTCTCGATCGGCTGGTGGCGCTCGATCAACTGGGCAAGCAGAGCAACTTCTTGCAGCTCGCGGTGTGGCTGGTGTCGGGTCTGTTGCTCATGATCGAGGTCATGCCCAGTGTGTTCGTCCTCTTGGCCCGGCTGAGACCAGCGCAGCCCTATGAAATGGTCCTTGAGGTCAAAGAGCGCTACGTCGTCGTCGACGAGGAGGTCAGCGAGATCCGCAAGTGGGCTCCGGGCGCCCGTTCTCGCACCAGGAACGCCGGCGTCGAGGAATCGGGCACCGAGGAATGCGACGTCGAGACGACTGGCACTGGGACAGCTAGCTTCGAGAAGGAAACCAACACCGAAAAATCCGGCACGGAGGAGGCGGTCACAGCTGACCCGGCCACCGTGGAGCAGAAGATCGACGCACTTCACGAAAGGCTGGACGCCCTGGTCGAGAGCCTCGCGAGACAGCAGGAACGTGAGTTCGCCGAAGTAATCGACATCGCGAGCCGCCGCCGGGCCAGCTGACCACGGCGCGGAAATGCTCAACCTAAGGGACGTCTCGTAACCCCGGTGTCTGTCTAGTCAGGACGGTCGGTCAGGATCCCTGGGTGCAGGTGATCACCGCAGCCAACCCTGACTGG
>NZ_JBIAZG010000022.1:0-58431 GCF_042898885.1 Micromonospora sp. NPDC000316 | reverse complement strand
GGCCTGCACACCCCCGCCTCAGTGCACTACGGCACCGCCGACGACGTCCACGACCAGCGGCAGGCCACCCTCGACGCCGCCTGGCAGGCCCACCCCGACCGTTTCACCCGACGCCCCCGACCACCCGCCCTACCGACCACGGTGTGGATCAACAAACCAGCAGCTCAACCCACCGAACTACAGAACACCTGACCACGAAAACGTCTCACTTGACTTGACAGGTTCCGCGGCGGCATCGTTCACGGCTCAGCGGCGGTACTGGATTCCCGCCCTGACCGCGACCGGCGGGTTCGTCCTGGCCCTCGTCGCCTTAGTCACTTGGGAGCAGGGCAAGGGAAGCGCTTTCGGGTGGGTCGCGGCCGCTCTCGCTGCCATCGCTGTCGTCGCGGCGGTCCTTACGATGACCGGGTACGGTGCCGCCCAGCAACTGTGGGCGGCCCGGCGCGACAAGTACGGATTGCTGGTCGAGGCCTTCGAGGATGCTGTCGCCGGCCTCCTGCGAAAGATCATCCTGGAGCGCACGCCCGACGAAAAAAGTACGGTTCGCTGTTCGATTCCCGATTCGCGCCCACGCTGGTGGGCATCGGCATCGAGAAGGCCTCGTCGTCGACCACCTACCTCGACCTCGTCCGCTTCATCGCCGACCACCCAACGTCGGCGATTGGAATCGCGGGACCGCGTGGGGTCGGCAAGTCGACCATGATGCAGCAGCTGATCGCCCGGGACCGCGCCTCGCTCGGCATCCGGGTCCCGGCTCCCAAGCGGTACGAACCGGGCGAGCTGGTGCGCCTCATCCACGGCACCCTAGCCCAAGAAATTCTGCAACCAGGCGCGGGTACGTACGTGTCGACCACGCCCGCCCGCGGACGCCGGAGCCTGCTGGTCAACGTGCTCAAGAGATTCCTGTTCGCCGTCGCCCTAGTCGTACTCCTCTTCCTGTGGTCGGAAAAGCAAAGCGACTCGTCCGGCGCTTCCAAATGGGAGGTAAGTACCCTCACCGTGTTCCTGATCGTCGCCTTCGGGTCATGGCTCGGTCTTTTCCTCCGATCGCTGGGGCGGGTCCTCGTAGGCCTCTGGAGGGGAGCGGACGCTCCGTTCCCGTGGCCGATGACCCCGGCAAAGGAGCTGCGGCGGCTGGCCCAGGCCGAGTTGGCGTATCTGCACTTCACCGAAACCACCCAGGCCAAGAACGGCGTCCGGCTGAAACTGGGGCTGTTCACGCTGTCCGGTGAGGACCAAGTTAGCGTCGCCGAACGAACCGCGACCGAAGCCGACGGTGTGGAACGGTTGCGTCGCTTTCTGCGCGCGGTGGTCCGCGTGACCGGCAGCCAGGTGATCATCTGCGTCGACGAGCTCGACAAGATGGACATGCCCGAGGACGTGGTCGCCGTCGTGAACGGCATCAAGGATCTCTTTCACATCCGGTCGGTACACGTCCTGGTGTCGGTCTCCACCGATGCCATGCACAGTTTCGCCGCCCGCGGGGTGGTCGTGCGCGACGTCTTCGACTCGGCGTTCGACGAGGTCGTCGAGGTCAGCCGCCTGACGTACCAGGAGTCGGCGGAACTGCTCGCGTTGCGTGCCACCGACTTCTCCGTCCCCGCCATGTACTTCTGCCATGCCTGGTCCGGCGGACACCCCCGGGATTTGATCCGGGCGGCACGTGCGTGCGTCACATATCGGGCCAAGCAGGGAGAGGATGGCGGGAAGAGCCGGCGCGTCCCCCTCGCCGAGGTGGTCGATGCGGTCCTGGCCGACGACGTGTCCGCCATGCTCCGGGCGGTGATCGAAAAACTGCGGTCGGAGAGCACGACCACGACCCTCGTACCGGACGTCATCGCCTTTCGAGACCTGTTGGACGAGCAGGATGGACCCCTGCACCTCCGGCTCCGGGCCGCGATGAACGTCGCGGACCTTCCGGTCATCGAAGGTCCGGCGTCCGAGGCGACCATGCTGGTGCAAACCCTGTCGCCGTATCTACGTTTGGCCGCCCTGATAAGCGAGTTCTTTGCTCCCGCGCGCCCACCATCTGACTGGCGGTTCGATTCGGCGCCGGGCGCGCCCGCCAAATCAGTCCGGAACGCGATCGACGACCTCGCCGGCGCGCGGGTGGCGATGTCCGGCCATCCCTTGGAGGCCGAGCGCGCGACTGGGCGGGCGGCCGCAGCGGTGGCGGCCACGTCACCACCGACCGCGACGGTGCGGTAACCCGTCGGGTGGGCAACATCAAAGGCGCCGTTGCGTTATCGGATCGGCGGATTGTTGAGCCGGGTGTCGGGTCCGTGGTCAGATCGCTTGGGCGAGTTCGGCGAACGCCGCAGCGACCCGCAGAGGGGGCGGGGCGTCGACGGCGAGTTCGTAGTGGCCACGGCGGAGGTTCTGTATGAAGGCGTGGCCGGCGATGATCACCTGTGCTGCCTTGTCCGTCCGTAGCCCGCGCATCGGTCTCAACCGCTGTTTCAGCTGGCTGTGATCAGCCTCTATCGGATTGTTGGCGTACTGCTCGACGTGGTGCCACACGGACGGGATCAGCTCGTCGAGCACGCCGGGGTAGACCGCGGCGGCATCGGTGACCACCTCCACGGGTGTCACCTTCAACGTCGACAGCGCCCGTCGGAAGAACCGCCGGGCCCCGCCAGCGTCCCGGCGGGCCGAGACCAGCACGTCAATGACCTACCCGTCCTGGTCGACCGCCCAGTACACGTACCGCCAAACACCGTTCACCTTGACGTACGTCTCATCAACGAACCACCTGTCGCCTGGCGAGTGCCGGCAGAAGCGAGCGGTGTCGGCCAACAGCGGCGTGAACCGCTGCACCCACCGGAACACCGTGACGTGATCGACCTCCACGCCACGTTCGACCAGCAGCTCCTCCACATCGCGATAGGACAGGTTGAACCGCAGATACCAGCGCACCGCGACGACGATCACCTCTGGCGGGAACCGGAACCCGGCGAACGCCGACTTCGGTGGCAGCCACGGGTCAGGCTGGCTCGATGACTTCACTGCTCAAGTCTGCCTCGATCTTGCCGACGCTCAATGCAACAGAGCCATCCAACAACCCACTCTCCAATGTATTCTGTTCGTCACCGAGAGTGGCCGTTCGTGGTCACGTCGGGTTCGACGGGAGACAGCATGCCCAGCAAGCCGGTACCCCACGACAGGTCGAGCATCAGCGTGGTGGACGCGATCGCGACCCGCCAGCAGTTCGCTGAGGCCCTGACCCAACTGCGGGAACGCGCCGGCCTGACGATTCGGGACGTGGCGAAGGCGGCCGGCATTCCCTACAGCACCGTGGGTGGTTACATGTCCGGTCGGCATCTGCCACCGGTGTCAGATGTCCATGCCCTGGCGGCCATCCTTCGACCCTGCGGCGTGGCCGAGAGTGCCGAGGTGGAACGGTGGCGGCTGGCGCTGTCGCGGGTTCGACGCCTGCCGGGACCGCGACCGGCGGGCACCCCAGCGCCGTACAAGGGGCTATCAAGTTACGAGCCCGGCGACAGCGAGTGGTTCTTCGGTCGTGAGGAACTCACCGCAACAGTGGTCGACGTTTTGGCGGGGCGGTGGGCCACGGGTAGCGGCCCTGTTGCGGTCCTCGGTCCGTCGGGTTGCGGCAAGTCCTCGCTGCTTCGCGCCGGAGTAACCCCGCTTCTGCGTGCCGGCGGCCTTCACGCCGCAGCAGCTCCACGCGAGGACAAGCCCAGTACTGGCGCTACCCAACCATGGAACGTGCTCCTGTTCACGCCCGGCAAGAACCCCATGAATGCGTTCGCGACCGCGCTGGCAGCCGTAACAGATATGAATGCCGAGGAGATCGGCGCGAGTCTGCGCGGCGATGCCCGTGGATACTTCGAGTCATTACACGACGCTGTCGGTGCCGGGCCTAGCGGCGGCCAAGCGGGCGTCGCCGTGGTGGTGGACCAGTTCGAGGAAGTGTTCACCGAGTGCGGTGACGATGGAGAGCGTCGGGTGTTCTTCGCCGCCCTGCATGCCTGCGCCACAACCGCGTCCGCGCATAGCCAGCTCCGCCCTGCATCGGCCGTGCTCATCGGGTTGCGCGCCGACTTCTACCATCGGGCGCTGCTCGAGCCACAGCTGGTGCCGGTCCTACAGCAAGCCCAGGTGCCGGTCGGGCCGATGAGCGAGACCGAGCTTCGGCAGGCGATCCTCGGTCCGGCGCACAAGGCCGGGCTGGAAGTCGAAGAAGGGCTGGTGGAGCTGCTGCTGCGCGACTTGGCCCCACCCGCGGGTGCGGTAGCCAGGGACGGCGCGCACGAAGCCGGTGCACTGCCCGTGCTGTCGCACACGTTGCGGGCTATGTGGGAGCAGGCGACACGTCAGCGTATGACGGTGGCCGACTATCAGGCAGTTGGCGGCGTCCGAGGCGCCGTGGCCCTCACCGCCGACAACCTGCTTGACTCGCTGTCCGATCCGGACCGCCGACTCGCACAACGGCTGTTCGTCGGGCTGGTACGCGTGCAGGAGGACGGTCCGAACACCCGGCGTCGCCTCACCCTGGCCGAACTCGACCGCTTGGCCGAGCCCGCGCCGCGTGACGACCTACGCGCTGTGATGGACCGTTTCGTCACGCAGCGACTGATAGCGCTCGACGCGGATGCGGTCCAGCTCGCGCACGAGACGCTGGTCGTGGCGTGGCCTCGGCTCCGGATGTGGATCGAGGCCAATCGGCGGGGACTGCTGATCCGCCAGCAGGTCGGCGATTCCGCGCAGCAGTGGCACAGCGAGGGCCGCGACCCGTCCTTGCTCTACCGCGGAAGCCGCTTGTCGGCGGTTCAGGAGCTGACCGAGGCCCGTGACGACGCGGGTCTGGACAATCTCGCGCGAGTGTTCCTCCGGGAGAGCGGACGCCGGGAGCGCCAACGCGTCCGAACGCTGTACCAAACGGTGGCGGCGCTCGCCACGCTGCTCCTCGTCGCGCTCGGCGGCGGCGCAGTCGCGATCGCGCAGAGCAGCGAAGCGCTGCGGCAGCGGGCTCTGGCGACTGACGAACGTAACGCTGCACTGTCACGGCTGATGGCCATTCGCGCCGATCGCCTCCGCAGCACGGATCCGGCGCTGGCCGGGCAGTTGGCCCTGGCCGCGTACCAGATCATGCCAACCACCGAGGCACGATCGAGCCTGCTCGACTCGTCGGCGACCCCGGCCGTGACCCGGATGCTCGGTGCCGGCGGCCCCCTACAGGCGATCGCGGTCGCGCCCGATCGCGGCCTGCTCGCCGGCGGTGGCACAGATGGGCGGTTACGGCTCTGGAACCTCACTGACCCGAACCACCCGGTGGCCATCACCGACGGTCTGCCCAGCACCGTGGGCGCCATCAACACGATCGCATTCCATCCGCACCAGCGGCTGCTGCTCGCCGGCGGTAGCGAGGGAGTGCAGTTCTACGACACCTTGATGCCTGGCGAGCCAATCGCCCTCGGTGCGAGGCTCGGCGTCGGGGTCACCACCCTTTCCTTCAGCGCAGGCGGCGCGCTGCTTGCGGCCACCACTACCGATGGCGCCATCCGCCTGTGGAACCTGAGCGAACCGGCTCACCCGCTCGAACTTGGCACGCCCATCGCAGGACCGGCAGATGGTTTCCCCGCGGCGGCCCTCAGCCCCGACGGCAGAGTCCTCGCAGCCGCAGGAGCCGACCGGCGCGTCTACCTTTGGGACATCCGCGAGCCCGCCGCGCCGGCGCCGCTCGGCAAGCCGCTCGCCGGACCTGAGCTGTCCATATTCGGGATCGCATTCAGCCCGGACGGCCGTACATTCGCCGCGGCCAGCGCCGACCGGCACGTGTACCTGTGGGACCTCACCGAACCCTCACGGCCGAGCCAGTTCGCTCAGCCGCTGTCCGGACCCGCCAACTGGGTACACACCGTCACCTTCAGCCCAGACGGCCGGACGGTCGCAGCCGGCAGCTCCGACGGACACGCATGGCTATGGCAGCTCGACAACGGCGCCGCGGTCGCGACCCTGCCACACCCAGGCCCCGTGACCGAACTGGTCTTCGAGCGGAACGGCCGCAGCCTGTACTCCGGTGCCAGCGACGGAGTGGTACGCCGTTGGGCGGTGCCCGGTCCCACCCTGTCCACCGCAACAAATGCCGTGCACGACCTGGCCTGGCCCGGCGACGTGCTTGCGGCCGCCAGCGGCGACCGGGCCGTCTACCTGTGGGACGCTGGGGATCCGCAGCGGGCCATGCTTGCCACTGAACCACTCACCAGCCCTCGCGCGGACAGCTTTCTCGTCGGCACGACCGCTATTAGCCCCGACGGACGGGCGCTCGTCGCAGCCGGATTCGACGGCACCGTATGGGGCTGGGACCTCAGCAACCCCAGCCGACCGTCCCCATTGAACGCGCCACTGACCGGACTCTCCCGTTTCGCCGAATCGCTCGCATTCAGCCCTGACAGCCGCCTGCTCGCCGCCGGCGGCAGCGACGGCACCATCGCCCTCTGGGACATGACCGGCCCGCAACAACCCACCCTTCTAACCACACTCGATGACGCCACCGGCAACGTCTACTCGGTCGCATTCAGCCCTGATGGCCGCCTGCTCGCCGCCGGCGGTTTCGACACCGTCGTGCGGCTATGGGATATCAGCAACCCGGCGGATCCTGCGCGTATTGGTGATCCCCTGGCTGGGGCGAACAACTTCGTCTACTCCATCGCGTTCCATCCCACCGGCGGCGCCCTCGCCGTCAGCAGCGCCGACGGGACAGTTCGGCTTTGGAGCCTTGCCGACCCCGCCCAACCCGCACCTGGCCCGATACTCATCGGGCCCAACGGCTACGTAGTCGGCATCGCGTTCAGTCCGGACGGAACCCGCCTCGCCGCCAGCAGCACCGACCACACGGTTTGGCTTTGGGGCACCAGCGACCTCACGAACCCGACCGTCTACGCGATCCTGACCGGCCCCGAAGGACCAGTCCAGGACGTCGCCTTTCACCGCGATGGCCGCAGCCTGGCTGCTAGTAGCCAGGACACCAAAGTCCGTATCTGGCAAACAAGGCCGGGAGACATTGCTGAACGCTTGTGTTCAGTCGTCGGCGACCCGGTCACGCCTGAGGAATGGCAACAACATGCACCGGACCTGCCATATCGCCAGCCATGCCTTGGGCCACGGCCAGTTGAATGAATTTCAAACTTCACCCATGTCATCGCGGCCATTACCTGTCATCAGGTCGCACTGGCGAATCGACAGTCTGTACACATGGCGTTCGGTACGTGTGGACCCTGGCACTCGGCGATGTTGTTTTGGCCGAACGTCACCATCGAGGCGCGCTGCAGCCGCTCTGAGTTGACGAAGTTGCGGGCGTCGTTGACCACGAAAATGCTGCGGAGCATGGCGCGGGCAAGGGACCGTACGGCATTTCTGCCTTTGACCGAGCATTCTGTCTCTATTTTTAAGCCGCCTGCTGGCCGTTCGTCCACGTCGGACCATCGCTTTGAGCCCGCCGGCGCCAGGTAACCAGCCCTCCGGCCTGAGTTGTAGCGATCTGGCGATCTTGTGCTCTACGGCAAGACTCCAGGGCTCCAGCCCCAGCCCTCGCGTCAAGCTTCCACGCGGACTCCACCACACCAAGATCCTGCGACGTCATCCAGGCCAACCCGTTGCACGAGATTTTCCACCGTCCCGGGCGCCACGCAGCGGCACTGCAGCTTCCAGGTCTTGAGCGTGGCGATCGCTCGCTCTCCGCGGGCGCGGATCTTCGCGTGCGCCCGGTTCACGGCCTTCTGCCTGCGGGACAGCTTCGGCCGGAAGCGGCGCCGCTTGAACGGGGTGCGCACGCTGCCGTAGGCGCCCTGGTAGCCCTAATGGGTGCAGAGCGGGTCGGGCTCTTGCCGC
The DNA here is from genome assembly GCF_042898885.1 of Micromonospora sp. NPDC000316. Classification (NCBI taxonomy): domain Bacteria; kingdom Bacillati; phylum Actinomycetota; class Actinomycetes; order Micromonosporales; family Micromonosporaceae; genus Micromonospora; species Micromonospora sp. NPDC000316. The sequence continues at coordinate 50,577 of NZ_JBIAZG010000022.1, read as the reverse complement.
GACTCCTTTGGTATCCCCGGCGTTCGACGCCTCGCGATAAGGCGGGAGCTGCTGCGTGGCTCGGCCCGCTCTGCGGGAGCGGGTCCGTTTGGATCTGTTCGTGGTTCGAGCCCGCCAGCACGGAGCATCCCTCGGTTATTCGGGGCCAGGAGCCCTCGACGTGAGACGGGGAGCCGTGCCGGTCGCTGGGATCAAGGACGGCTCATCGGATGTCAGGCGATCGAGCCTTTCCATTAGGGCGCCGCGCGATCCCGGTCAGGGCACGGACCAGCCCAACTTCCGGCATGGAGGACATATTGAAGGTCACCTGCGGTATCGACTGGGCCGAGAAACACCACGACATCGCGCTCGTCGACGACAACGGCACTCTGGTAGCGAAGGCCCGCATCACCGAGTCCGTCGAAGGCTTCCAGACGCTTCTGGCGATGCTGGTCGAAGCCGGCGACGACGGCGACTGCCCGATCCCGGTCGCGATCGAAACCCCGCGTGGTGTCGGGGTACTCGTTGGAGTGCAGAGGTGAGTACGGCTGATCTTGCAGAGGTCAGGTGTCGTGCTGGGCGCCTTGTTCGTCACGGTGGGTTGCGTTTTGCAGGCGCAGGCGGGTGAGGCCGAGCATGTCGATCAGCCATCCGGGCCCGCCGGTGATGCCGCGGGCGCGTAGGAGGGTGTCGACCTCGTGGTGGGTCTCCGGGCCGGTGTGGGCGAGGAAGTCCTCGCAGATCTCAAGCAGGAGTGGCAGGAGATCGCCGTGGTTGGTGTCGCTGGTGGCCGTGGGGTCGTCCGGGATGGCCCGGGTGGGCATCAGGCGACGTTCTCGATGGCGGTGAGGCGGTTCTTGAGTCGGTAGCTGGGGCCGTTGATGGGGACGACGTCGCAATGGTGCAGGAGCCGGTCGAGGATGGCGGTGGCCAGGACCTCGTCGCCGAAGACTTGGCCCCATTCGCCGAAGCCTTTGTTCGAGGTGAGCAGGGTGGAGCCCTTCTCGTAGCGTTTCGAGATCACCTGGAAGACGAGGTTGGCCTCGGGGCGTTCGAGGGGTTGGTAGCCCACCTCGTCGATGACCAGGACGGTGGGGCGTAGGTATGTCTGCAGCTTGCGGGCCAGCCGGCCGATCGCATCAGCGGCGGTGAGATGGCGGACCATGTCATCGAGGGTGGTGAAGTAGACGGTGAATCCGGCTCGGCAGGCGGCGACCGCGAGGGACACGGCGATGTGGGTCTTGCCGACGCCGGGTGGGCCGAGGAGAGCGACGTTGGCTTTGGCCTGCACGAACGCGAGCGTGGCGAGGTCACGGACCTTGCGGGGGTCCAGGTCGGGTTGGAAGCTGAAGTCGTAGTCGTCGAGGGTCTTGTGGTGCGGCAGCTTCGACAGGCGTAGCCCGGCGCGGAAGCGGCGTTCGTCGCGGACGGCGAGCTCCTCTTCCAGGACGAGGTCGAGGAACTCCAGGTAGCCCATGGCCTCGGTGTCGGCCCGGCCGGTGAGTTCCCGCAGCGTCTTGGCCAGGTGAGGCAGGCCCAGTTTGGTGGCGCTGGCGTGGATGCGGTTGGTGACCAGCTCACTCACTTCGAGACGTCCTTCAGGTGTGGGCGGTTGGTGAACGGGCTGGCCTGGGCGATCTGTTCATAGACCGACAGCGGCCGGGCCTCGACGGCGATCTGGGCGGCGGCGGCCCGGTTGAGCAGGGCTTGCAGCGGTCCCGGGCCGCTTGCATGGCGGTCCGGTCGGCGTGTGGTTGGCTGCCCGCCGGCGGGGTCGCCGGTGGTGACGGCACGGGTGTGTCCGTCGGGCAGACCGTCCCAGTGGCTCTCGTCGACGACGCGGGCGCCGCGGCCCACGGCCCGCTGGTGCGTGGCCAACAGCGTGGCGCCGTCCAGGCCGGGCACGGTGGCGTGGATGGTGATCGTGGCGGCGGTCGCTCGGATCTCCACGAGTTGGCGGTGGCGGACCCGGCGGGCCGGCACGGAGTAGAGGTTGCCGGCGTAGGCGACCAGGCAGTCCTTGCCGACGTGCCGCAGATGCCGGTCGGCGACCACATACGCCCTAGCCGGGATGGGTCGCAGCGCGGCGTGGTCACGGACCGCCCGCACGCCGATGATCTCACCGTGGGTGCGATGCCGCACGGCCCGCCGCTGCGGCACCCAGGCCACGAACGTGGCGTCGAGCTCGGCCAGCGACGAGAACGCCCGCCCGGCCAGGACATGATCACGGACGATGGTGACCTGCCGTTCGACCCGCCCTTTGCCAGTCGGCCGATATGCGGCCAGCACATCGATGTCGAAGTCGTAGTGCCCGGCGAACGCGACCGCTTCCGGGTGCAGCGGCACCGCCTGACCCGGGGCGACGTGCCGACGGACCACGGTCTTGGTCCGGTCGTAGACGATCGCCCCGGGAACCCCACCGAAGTGCGCGAACGCCCGCCGGTGACACTCCCAGAACGCGGCCAGGTCCTGACTGGTGGTGAAGCAGCAGAACGGATCCCGCGAGTACGACAGCACCATGTGAAACGAGTACACCTTCGGAATCCCGACATGGGCCAGGACGCCGCCCTCATCGCCCCAGTCCACCTGCGCCTGCGCACCCGGAACGACCTCGAACCGACGGTGCAGCCCGGCCAGCTGATCAGGGCTGATCCCCAACTCCGCGGCGATCCGCGGCCGGGCCTGCTGCAGATACAACTTCACCCGCTGGTAGTTACCGGTGAACCCGTACTGCTCGACAAGACGTTCATGGATCACCGTGCCCTTGAGCAGCAACTCCGCCCGCAGCCACGCATCGACCACATGCGCGAACACGTCGATCAACTGCCCACGAGCCGGCCGCACCCGAACAGGCGGCGCCACCTCGCCGCCACCAGCAGCCAGGTACTTCTTCACCGTCCGCCAGTTCAGGCCCGTCTCACGAGCGATCTCCGAGACACTCGCACCAGCCTCGTGCAACGCCCGGAACCGACGCACATCCAACCACCGCTGCTCATCCAACGCCCCCACCGCCAGCCGCCCCACGCCGGTCCGATCACGACCCGAGCAGCCTCACCCTCAGTCACCCGCTGACGACGGACAAACAGTGCGCACCTCTGCAAGATCAGCTGTACCTAGCTCTGCACTCCAGGCCGTACCCCGACAAAGCCATGCGATCTCGGTCGTGCTCTGCCCTGGCGAGCGGGTGCTGGCCAGGACATCGGCAATTCAATCGATCACGTCCGACGACCACGGAGCGTCGCGGCATCGAGCTTTCCGGGCACGGCCAGGGGCAAGTGGCCGCGCCGATGACACACGAGGGGCACCGTCAGGAGACGGCGTAGTCGTCATTTAGGGCCGGGATGTAGTGAATCTGCAGCTGGCCGGCATTCGCCGACCGGCTCTGAACGAAGTCGACGCTGCCCGCCAGGCTGCCGCCGAGGCTCTCGCGGAGGCTGACGCTCTTCAGATTGGGCAAGCTGGCGAGGCCGTCGATGTCCAGCAATTGGTCACAGTGGTCCGCGACCACGTGCTCGAGATCGAGCATCGCCTCGGCGAAGTCCAAGTCTCGGACCCCACTTCCGGAGCAGGGCTATTGCGTTGTCGGGTAACTGCTGGTCACGGCGGTGATCAGGTCGTGTGATCGGCGGTTGGCTTGGCGGGTGGCCCGGGCGATGTTGGTCGCGCCGGTGGTGCGGTGCCAGCCGATCGCGGTGTTACGCAGCGTTGCGATGACGGCGGGCCCGTTGCCTGTCCGGGCCTGGTGGAGGTCTTCACGAAACGTCACGTCGCGCACGTGATGGATCTTGTTTTCGATGTGCCAGTGTCGGCGGATCCAGCTCTGCAGGTCGACCGGCTGGGCTTGGCTGGCGGGTAGTGACACGGTCAGGTAGGCGGTTTCGCGGCTGGTCCTACCAGCGACGATGCGGGTTCGGGTGATGCGCACGGCCTGTTGGGCGTGTGGGAATCCGATGCCGCCGGGGGTGGCGACGGTGACGGCTTTGACGGTGCGGGTCTCACGGTGGCCGTGACCACGGTCGCGGGTCCGGTAACCGATCGGGATCTGTGCCCAGGGAAGCCGTTTGAGCTGCTTGAACAGAGTCGGCTGGTTGGCCTTCACCTGCACGAGCAGGTGGGCTCGGCGGGCGGTGACCTCGTCGGCGTGACCGGTCTGGGTGTGCAGGGCATCGGCGATGAACAGCACCCCGGCCAGGGAACCGAGCACCTGTTCGACGGCGTCGAGCAACGGCGCGAACGACGTGATCTCATTGCTCTTCGCGTCCACGGTGACCTGGGCGAGCACGATCCCGGTGGTGGTGTCCAGTGCGGACAGCAGATGCACCTGGCGGCCGCCGCCGATGCGGGCGCCGCGCAGTGTCTTGCCGTCGATGGCGATCACCGTGCGGTACCGCCTCGGCCTGGTCACCTCGACAGGAGTGCGGGTACGCAGCCAGCCGGCCAGTGCGTTGCCGAGCAGCGTGTCGTCCAGGCGCGTCAGCAGCCGCCAGACAGTGCTACCGACCGGCACTCCTGCGGTGAACCCGAGCTGGTCCTGGGCCTGTTCGTCCAGGTCGTGCAGCCAATCCGTGATCGCGGCGAACGACGACGCCCCGGCCATGACGGCACAGACCGCCACCGCCAGTAGCGGGGTCAGCGGGTAACGCACGCCCCGTGGGTCGCGTGGATCAGGAACAGCGGCGAGCGCGTGCAGCAGCCCGCCGCGTTCACCGTCGGTGACGGGCGCGGCCTCGGCGATGGAGGCGGGTGCTGCTACGGCCAGTGCAGCGATGAGAGAGGATGCCATCGGCGGGTGGGGTCTTCCTCGGAGTCATGAAGCGTCGTAACTCCATGATCACCGATGCGGCCTCACCCGCTTCTAGCGCCTCCACAGAGGCCGAGTTCGTCTCGAAACTCCTGGTCAACGGCCCTCTGGTCGACTATGCAATCGCCCTGCGCCAACCCCGCCGTCAACCCCGCCACCATCAACACCCTGGCCTCCTGCGCCTGGGTCCGCGCCGGCGAACCCCTCTGCCTCATCGGCGACTCCGGCACCGGCAAATCACACCTGCTCATCGCACTCGGCTCCGCCGCCGCGATCGCCGGGTTCCGCGTCCGCTACGTCCTCGCCGCGAAACTCGTCAACGAACTCGTCGAAGCCGCCGACGAGAAACAACTCAACAAAACCATCGCCCGCTACGGACGCGTCGACCTGCTCTGCATCGACGAACTCGGCTACATGGAACTCGACCGTCAAGGCGCCGAACTGCTCTTCCAAGTCCTCACCGAACGCGAAGAGAAAAGCAGCGTCGCCATCGCCTCCAACGAATCATTCTCCGGCTGGACGAAAACCTTCACCGACCCACGACTCTGCGCAGCAATCGTCGACCGGCTCACCTTCGGCGCCAACATCATCGAAACCGGCACCGACTCCTACCGCCTCGCCCACGCCCGCCAACAACGCCAAACCACCCCCGCCTGACCCAGGTGGGGCCAGATCAAGCCGTCACAACCCACCCCGAACAACCCCCACCGGGGCCAAATCAAGCCGTCACGGCGGGGCCAACTCAAACCGTCAGAGCCAGGGCATCGATGATGCCGTGACCGCGGGCGGCGGTCAGGTCGTGTACGGAACCGGCAGTGCCGGTGATGCCCACACGAGCCGGCCGGCGGCGTCAGAGATGACCTGCACGTTCACGCCGTGGCGTTTGTGCATGCCGCTGTAGTAGGGCCTCTGCTCGGCGACCCGGTCGATCGAGATCAGCGTGCCGTCCAGAATCGCGTACGCCAGCAGCCGGACGCGTCGCATCGCGGTGTCCAGGTCGTCGGCCGCCGAACTGAGCAGCGCTATCGCCTCCTGGACGTAGCACCAGGCGGTGACGACGCCGATCTCGAACCCGGCCGCGAGTCGGTGTAGGTGTCGCCGTTGCGCAGATGGGTCAGAGCGAGCAGCGCCTGCCTGCCGGGCTCAAGGCGCCGCCACCGGGATCGGCGCTGCTTACGGTGGCAGCGGATGCGTTCGGCGAGGTGGTTCAGGGTGCGGCTGGACAACGGAATCGTGGCGGGGTAGGACAGCATGGCGAGGCTCCCGGTCGGGGCTTCGAGTCTTGGTCGACAGCTGTCCTACCTGGAGCCTCGCACCCATCGATCACCGGGCCCGCCACGCCCGCCCCGAGCCGCAAGATCAGCTTGGAAAAGGCTCAGTAAACGTGTGCGGGGTTGTACGAACATTCGGCTGCGGCTGTACTTGCGGCGCCTGCTTGAGTCCAATGGGCGGTGCGGCCACGCGCACTCAGATCGTCGCAACGGCACCCCATGACGGATCGAGCGGAATGGGCGGAGGGAGGAGCGAAGTACAGGTCAGAGGTGTTCGGTAGGCACCATGCGGATGTGGGCTGGTCCAGATTAAGGCTCGTCGCCGACGCGCTGAGGCAGTTTCGCCGTGAGCCGCTCGCTCCACAGCGCCCGTTGGGGCTGTGGCTCCCTGTCGCTTCCTCTGGCACGGCTAACCAAAGGCGGCGCGCAAGAATCGCTAAAAGGAAAGCGGGTGGCGGCAGAAAGGGATGCCACAAGGCTGAGCTCACCCAATTGTACGAATGTTCGACATGGTGGGAACAGGGATGGTCGGCCGACCACGTTTGTCGGAGTTTCGAAGCAAAGCCGAGTCAAGAGGGGAACTTCACAAGATGTTGCAAAGGTTTACTCGCACCGGCAGCCGCGTGACCGCCAAGCGCGCGCTCGCAGCAACCGCGGCGATCGCCGCCACAATCCTTGGGAGCCAACTGATCAAACCGCCGGCGGCGCTCGCTGCGCCTTGCTCCACCACCTCCTGTGTCTACAACTACAGCGCCAGCACGGTGTCGATGACCTGCGTGGGCGGGACCGGGTGCACCACCGGATCGAGGATACTCGTCTCCAACCGCAAACAGGTTGCCATGGTGTGCTGGATCGACTCGCCGCCGCCCTACACCGGCAACTACAGCAGCAGCCGCTGGTTCCAGGTCTTCAACGCTCCGTACGTCGGAAATTGGGTGGTGCATTCGTCCTACGTCTACAACCAGACGAACGTTGCCGGCTGTTGACCAATCTCACCGCCGGTCGCATCGCTGCCACCTGTTGGCTGGCGCAAGGACGCCGACGAAGGGGCGATTGAGGGCGCCGATGTTGCCAGCATGGTGAAGCCCCGCTGGATGGCCCCCGCGAGGCTTCGCCGGTGAGGGTGTGGGGGATGGTCGCCTCGCAGCGGGGTGACCCACACTCGCCTCATCGCGCCCATCCGAGCACTACGCGATCAGTTCACCGTCACCGTCAGGTAGGTACGCCGGGCATCCTTCTGACGATCGGGTAACCCGTTCCGTCGGGCGCGGCATCTTCGGACTGTCGCTGGCCATGTCCATTTTTTAGCGTCCGCTGACACAACAAGGATCTTTCAACGTCCGCTAGCAGGTCGTATGACATATCAGCCTCACGCCAGTGCCGGTCGAGTGCACCTAAAGCGTGGCGGAAGGTGTACGGGGTTGTGCGGACTCCAGCGGCATCCTGTACCTGGGTATCCCGCAGGAGTCCAATAGGTGGAGAGACGGCCCTATGGCCTCAGTCGTCTCGACGGCAGCCGACCACAGCCAGAATTTAGACGTCTCCAAAACAATTTCTTTGACTACTCTAAATCGAAATGTACCTTCGTTCTAGGCGATCACAGCCTCCCTGAGTCAACCAACGGAAGGAACAAACCACCATGACCATGAATGCTGCGGCGCCCCAGGCACCTACCTCGGCGCGACGATCGCGGTCAAGGACGGGTATCTCGGCGGTGCTGTCCGCACTCGTAGTTGCGACTGCCGTCCTGTTCGGATTCGCGCAGCCCGCGTCCGCCAGCGCGGGCCGCTGCAACTACGGAGGCGCTGCCGACCGCTGCGTGTATGTGAAGGGCAGCGGCCTGTATGTGAACTACATCGATGCCGACATCTACTTCGTGACCGGCCAATACCTCGAGATCGAGATCTGGGGAGACGGGATCTACTACCGCGGTCACGGGGATGTTGGGTGGCCGTCGGATATGACACACAAGCGCCTCAACATCAACAAGAACCTCGCCAACCACAGTTGGGTTTGCGTGACCGCCCGAACGGCTAGCGGCGCCCAAGTCACACCAGCTGCCTGCGTCGAGATCCACAACTGACCATTCCGTGCGGCTCCACGACGCTCTCCCGCATGCCTACGTCGTTGCAAGTCGATGGCCTCGCACCCAGTTCGGGCGGAGGAAGCCAATTAGGAGCCGAGGCCGCCCAACGCTGAGGGCTGACCACACGCTCCACCAAGGAGGACATGTGCTTGCATCCCTGCGGCGTCCGTTTGCTCGGCACCTTGCAATCCTCGCTTCAGCATTTATAGGGGTGATTGCCGCGGTTGGAAGCCCCGCCCAAGCGGTCAGTAGCTACATAGGATCGAACTCCGACGGCGCAAACGTCCGGACGTGCGCAAGCACGACCTGCAGCTCTCTGGGATACCTCGGCAACAACACCGGTGTCACGATGCACTGCTGGGTCGACAACCAGTGGGTCCACCCGCCGAACTCCGATTACGCCTCCAACCGCTGGTTCTGGAGCGCGACGCCAGTCGGTACCGGCTACATCCACTCATCACTGGTAGAGAACCAGACCGTCGTCGGGCACTGCTGACAAGATCGGCACACCGCAACGGGACGAGAGAAACGGCATCTCGGTGCCGCCGCTAACACCATTGGCAGTTACCGACCCTGCCGGTCAGGCAAGGTCCACGGGCCCGAAAGCCCGTGGACCTTGCCGACTCCCAGTCGGGTCGTGCCCGAATCTGAACTCCTCCACGATTTTCGTAACCTGATCTTGGGCCGGATGGCGGTTGGGATCGACGCACGATCTTGTCGACCTCGCCAGGGCGGGGCTCGAGCGCGGCGCGTACCTGACGCTGCTTCCGGGCGCCGGAGACCTGTCACAACCTGTGCCGCAGACCCAATGGAGATTCACCCCGGCCGACCTCGAGGCCCTCTTGGTCAAGATGGTGTGAGACACCCCGTGTGAGTGGGGTGCTGACCTACTGAGGGCGGGATCGGAGATCCTTGTGTATGTGTCCACTTCATCTGGCAAGCAGCCGGCGTCCGGCGGCGGGGACCCGGCGCCAAAGCCGTCACGGCGGGTTTTCAGCCCGGAGTACAAGCTCGCGATGGTCGCCGAGTACGAGAACGCCGCGAACGGAGAGAAAGGTGCGATCCTGCGCCGGGAAGGTTTGTACTCGTCGCACATCATCGAATGGACACGGGCTCGCGACGCCGGGCAACTCGGCCAGGCAGGGGCTCCGGTCACGGATTCCGGTACTGCGGCGGCGGAGTCGCGCGTGAAGAAGTCCGCAGAACAGGTCGAACTGGAGAAGCTACGCCGGCAGAACGAGAAGCTGCAGGCGGACCTGAAGAAGACCCGCATGGCGTTGGACATCATGGGAAAAGCGCACGCGCTCTTGGAAGAACTCTCCGAGAGCGCGGACAACGACAACCGGCCGAAGAGATCCTGACCACCGTGTTCGGCGAGTTACGCGACGCGGACATCTCGGTGCAGCGGGCGTGCGTGCTGACCGGGACCTCGCGGGCGACCTACTACCGGCGGGCGAAGCCGGTCGGACCGCGGCACGGGCCGTGGCTGCCACGGACCCCGCCGCCGCAGGCGCTCAGCACGGCCGAACGCGACCGGGTGCTGGCTCTGCTGAACTCGCCGACCTACGCCGACCTGGCGATCCCGCAGGTCTGGGCCCGGGAACTCGACGCGGGCCGCTACCACTGCTCAATGTCCACGATGTATCGCATCGCCCGTGCCGCTGGGCAGAGCCGGGAACGACGCCGGCTGGCGACCCATCCACCCCGGGTGCGTCCGGAGCTGGTCGCGACCGGGCCGGGTCAGGTGTGGTCCTGGGACATCACCGCGTTGAAGGGACCTGTCAAAGGCCTCTGGTACCGGTGTTACGTCGTTATCGACATCTACTCGCGTTACGTCACCGGCTGGCTCGTCGCGGCCGGGGAGGACGCGGTCGTCGCCCGCGACTTCCTGGCGGACGCGATCAGCCGTAACGGGATCGAGCCGCACACCATCCACGCCGACCGTGGCGGCGCCATGGTGTCGAAGCCGGTATCGGAGATGCTCGTCGACCTCGGTGTCCTACGGTCGCATTCCCGACCCCGGACCTCGAATGACAACCCGTACTCCGAAGCTCAGTTCAAGACCATGAAGTACGTGCCGGACTTCCCGGAAAGGTTCGGGTCCCTCGCTGACGCGAGAGCCTTCTGCGACGGGTTCTTCACCGCCTACAATCACGAGCATCGGCACTCCGGGATCGGCTGGCACACCCCGGCGTCGGTGCACTACGGCACCGCCGAGCAGATCCGTGAGCAACGCCAACGCGCCCTCGACGCGGCCCACGCCACCCACCCGGACCGGTTCAACCGCCGGCCGCACGCACCGAAACTGCCCGACCACGCCTGGATCAACCAGCCGACCCAGCAGGAACAGACCGTCTCAGTTTGACTTGACAACTACCGCGGGGAGGGGACGGGGTGTTCCCGCTCGATACGCCCGCGGAGGGTGTCTTGGTCGGCGTGGAGGACGAAGTGCCTTACCGGGATGGCGTGATGGGCGAGGCCTGTGCTGATCTCGCGCCAGTATTGCTCGACCAGGACAGTCATGGGCATCACCAGAGTGCCTCCGGTGTAGTCGAGCACGCGGCGGGCGGTCTCGACGACGAGCTGCCGCCACGGCGGCCAGTGCTGGAAGTTGTCCGTCTCGGGCAGCCCCGGCGTGATGTCCATTAGTGAGCCATTTTCATCGTGATGGTGCAGGTCACGGGCAGTGCGGGTGGCCGATGTCGACATAGGACGAGACTCCCGGTAAGACAGCAATCGACCAAGATCAGATGCCCCAACCGGGAGCCTCGCTGTGCTGTCTTACCCTGCCGCGATTCCGTTGTCCACCCGCAGCCTGAACCACCTCGCCGGTCTCATCCGAGCCCGCCGTGACCAGCGGCGATCCCGATGGCGGCGCCTCGACCCCGGCCGGCAGGCCCTGCTCGCCCTGGCCCACCTGCGTAACGGTGACACCCTGACCCGCCTGGCCGCCGGGTTCGAGATCGGTGTCACGACGGCCTGGCGCTACGTCCGAGAGGCCATCGACCTGCTCGCCGTCACCGCCGACGACCTGACCACGGCGATGACCAGGATCCGCCTGCTGGCCTACGCGATCCTCGACGGCACGCTGATCCCGATCGACCGGGTCAGCGACCAGAAGCCCTACTACTCCGGCAAGCATCGCCGTCACGGCGTCAACGTGCAGGTCATCGCCGATCCGGCAGGCAGACTGATCTGGGCTTCGCCCGCACTGCCCGGCTCAGTCCATGACCTGACCGCAGCCCGCACCCACGCCATCATCGACGCACTGACCAACGCGAACGTGATGACCCTCGCCGACAAGGCCTACCAGGGCGCCCGCGGCAGCATCCGAACCCCGTTCAAACGCCACCGTTACCGGCCGAAACTCTCTCGCTGGCAGAAGAAGGCCAACCGCGCTCACGCCCGAATCCGTGCCATCGGCGAGCGCGCCAACGCCACCCTCAAGACTTGGAAAGTCCTGACCAGGCTGCGCTGCAGCCCACACCGGGCGACCCCGATCGTGCAGGCCATCCTCGTCCTACATCACGTCGGGGGCTGTGGCCGGAGGGGCTGGGCGTCGCCTGGACCGTGTCGGGCTCCAGTTGATGCCTGACACATCGGCTTCACTTGGAAGTGACAGTTGGCCGGCTCTATCCGGGCCCTGGCTGTCACAGGGCGCAACTGGAGCGCCGCCCGCGGTTGGGAATACGATCCTCGATGCCGGTCAAGACGCGCAGTCAGCGACCACGTCAGTGCACGTCATCGCGGAACCTGAACACCATGTCGGACCAGCCTGTGTCAGGCATCCCACCATCGAGCGCCTCGCTGATGGTTCGTTCCTCATAGTTGAAATGCGACTCCATGATCGACGCGAGTCCGTCAAGATCACGGCCGATCGCTTCCAACGCCGGACCGTGAGATCTGGTGGCGTTGTCAGCGAGTTCGGTTACTCGCGACAGGATCGATGCGATCATCCCGTGGTCCTCGACGAGGTTGGCGACGGTCCCCGCGAGGTCGGGGCGCTCCCGCAGTAGTTCGGCGAACATCCCCGTGTCCTCGCCCTGATGATGCGACGTCAGTGCGGCGCAGAACGCCAGGCAATGGGTTACGAGTACGTCGTCGTCCGGTTGATGCTGCCCCAGGCCCGCCTGGAGCTCGTTGATTTGGCGACGCAGTTCTTGATGTGCCTGCGCGAGTTGCAGGCTGAACGCGACTGCGCGGTCGCGGTCGTGGGAAGTCATTGATGGCGGCCCTTCGGTTCCACACCTCGATGCCTGACGCTGTCCGCCACCGGCACGGGATGCTGCCTCTATTCGATCTAAAACGCGGCGGAGCCGCAAGCTCGACCGGCCGCCGACGCGCATCCTCATTGCCGCCACCAGTGCCGCCCTACCACGAACTGGCCCTGCTCCGACGCCCGCCAGCACGCACCCGGCCGAGCAATCCGCCCGCGACGCGACCACCGTTGCCCAAGCGGGTGCCTTCGCGCGCCAACGCCAATGGCGTGCAGTGATTTGCCCGGGCCAAGTAACTGCGTCAGTGCGTGCGGCGCCGGGCCCTACGTCCTGTGTCCTACATGTCCAAGACGGGAGCGGCGCCACGCTCTAAGTGCCTCGGGGAGCTGACCAGGCGCACCATCCGTCACTGAGGCTCAACGGCCCATGCCACCGCCGTCGACTCATCCATCGCGGTCGCCATCAAGGGCTTGAACGTGTGGTCGGCAAAGGCTCGGGCGGGCGGTATGAACCAGCCGGCGCGCGCTGTACAGGCACTTCGGTGTGTGACCTCTTCGGCGGAGCCGAAGAGCACTATCACAGCTAGACTTGCGTGAGCTTCAGAGTTGCGCTGAGCGTCATCGGCGGTGGGGCAATGGGTGGTGTCGCCCCACGACACGAACCCCCATGCCTGCGTAGGCGGGTCGCGATGAGTAGGAGCACGTCGCTCTCTTGTTGACGGGAGACCCCGACGGTCGGTGGGACCCTGGCGACGTCCTGTCGGCCTGATCTGCCGGTTGCGGGTGTCGAAGACGTAATCGTGGAAGGTCGGTCACCATCTCTGTTCGGAGTCAGGATGTGTCAGGTCCGGTCCCCGGTCCAGGCCGTTTCGAGGATCGCGGTCAGGCTGGCGGTGTCGGTCGGGCCTGGATGGTTCTGGATCAAGCGGGTGACGCCACTGGCCATCTCCGCGAAGCGCGGGAGGTCGGCGCGTGCCACGCCGATGTCCGCCAGGGTGGGAGGGATGCCGATGTCGGCAAGGAGCTCGCGGAGCCAGGTGAGGAACGTGTCTGCGGCCTCGGCATCCGAGGCGTCGGCCACGTCCAGCCCGCACACCCCGGCGAGGATGGCCAACCGGTCGCCGATGGCCTCCTTGGCCGCATCCAGCGCGTAGGGCAGTAGTAGCCCGACGCCCAGGCCGTGCGCCGTGTGCGTGGCTGCGCCGATGGGGTACTGGAGAGCGTGTGGGGCCGCGTTGCCCGCGTGGGAAAACGCGAGCCCGGCGAGCACGGACCCGTAGGACATGTCCGCGCGTGCGTCCGTGTCGCCTCCGTCCCGGACAGCGCGGCGCAAGCTACGGGCTATCCGCTCCGCGGCCAGGAGCGCGTAGTGGTCGGTGATGGGGTTGCGGCCGAGGAAGACCTGCTCGACCGGGTCGCGCGGTCCGTGGGCCCGGGGTCGCGCGGTGTAGCTCTCCACCGCGTGACAGAACGCGTCGATGCCGGAGTGGGCGGTGACGGTCGCAGGGCAGGTGTAGGTGAGTTCGGGGTCGACGATGGCGAAGTCGGGCACGATGTGGACGCTGGAAACCCCCACCTTCAGCTCGCGGTCCGGGTCGGTCAACACCGAGACGGGTGTGAGCTCGGAGCCGGTGCCTGACGTCGTCGGGACCGCGACGAGGGGCATCGTCGGCCCCGGCACCTTCGACTCGCCGTAGAAGTCGCGCGGCGTCCCACCGTGGCGCCGGATGACGCCGACGATTTTGGCGAGGTCGATCACCGTGCCACCCCCGATGGCGAGGATCACGTCGGCGTCCACCTCGGCGGCGGCCGAGACGGCCAGGGCGACGTCGGTGAGTGGCACGTCTGAGGTCGCGTCGGAAAACACCTCGACGACCTCGACCTTCTCCCGCACGGCGGCCACGATCTCGGCCACGCCCGGCTGCCTGAGAAGAACCTGGTCGGTCACGATGAGGACTCGCGAGCCACTCTCGGCCACCACTCGTGGGATGTTCTGCGCGACCCCTTCGCCCACTATCAGCTGGCGTGGTCCGCGGACGGTCTCAAGCATGTCGGTGCCTCTCCGGAACGTCGGCGGCGGTGTGCTGGGTGGGTGTCAGGTCGCCTGCGGGACCGGGACGGCGTCGGCGAGGTTGGCCGCCCGGGTGGAGCGGACGTCTGCCGGCTGCAGGCCGGTCACGGTAGGTCGATCGCCGCGTAGGTGACGTCGAGGTATTCGAGGATGCCCTCGTGCGACCCCTCCTTGCCGATGCCGGACTGCTTCACGCCTCCGAACGGAGCGGACGGGTCCGATATCAGGCCACGGTTGATGCCGATCATTCCCGTGGCCAGCCCTTCGGTGAACCGGAGCGCCCGCCGCAGGTCACGGGTGAAGACGTATCCGACCAGGCCGTGCTCGGTGTCGTTGGCCTTCGCCAGCACCTCGTCGTCGGACGTGAACGAGATGATCGGCGCCACCGGGCCGAAGATCTCCTCCCGCAGCATCCGCGCGTCGTCGGGTACGTCGACGAGGACGGTGGGCGGGTAGAAGTGGCCCGGCCCGTCCGGTCGCTCGCCGCCCACCAACACCCGGGCGCCACGTTCGACCGCGTCGGCGACGAGCGCGTCGATCTTGGTGACCGAAGCCTCGTCGATCAACGCCCCGACGTCCACGCCGTCGTCGAGACCATGGCCCACCGAGAGCGCGCCCATCCGCTCGGCGAAGCGCGCCGTGAACTCCTCGCGCACCGGCTCCTCGACGTAGATCCGGTTGGCCGCGATGCACGACTCCCCGATGTTGCGCATCTTGGCCACCATGGCGCCGTCGAGGGCGACGTCCAGGTCGGCGTCGGCACACACGATCAGGGCCGCGTTTCCGCCCAGTTCCATTGAGGTACGCAGGACGTTGTCCGCAGCCTGTCGTAGCAGCACGCGCCCGACCTCGGTCGACCCGGTGAACGAAAGCTTGCGGGTCCGACTGTCGGCCAGCAATGCGGAGACCACCTCACCGGCACGCTTGGTGGTCACCACGTTGACGACGCCCGGGGGAACGCCGACCTCCTCCATGACGCGAGCCAGGAACAGCATGGTGAGTGGCGTCTGGGCGGCTGGCTTGGTGATCGTCGTGCAGCCCGCAGCCAACGCAGGAGCGATCTTGCGGGCGCCCATGGCCAACGGAAAGTTCCAGGGCGTCACGAAGACGCACGGTCCGACCGGCTTCGGCACGGTGAGGATGCGGTATCCACCTGCGGGAGCGGTGCTGTAGCGCCCCTCGACGCGTACCGCCTCCTCGGCGAACCAACGGAAGAACTCGGCGCCGTACGCCACCTCTGCCCGAGCCTCGGCGAGCGGCTTGCCCATCTCGAGCGTTATCAGCCGGGCGACCTCCTCGGATCGCTCGGTCAGTGCCCGGTACGTCGCGGTCAACAACTCTGACCGCTTCCGCGGTGGGGTCGCCGCCCACTCCGCCATCGCCCTGCTCGCCGCGTCCAGAGCGGCGAGCCCGTCAACGACGCCGGCATCGGCCACCTCGGCGATGGTCTTGCCGGTGGCCGGGTCCTCGACGGCAAAGGTGGCTCCGCTTGCGGCGTCACGCCAGGCGTCGCCGATCCGGAGCCGCCGGTGCTCGGGGGCCAGGACGTTCATCGGGTCACTCATCGCGCCACCTCCTGTGATCTTCGTTTTGATGTCCGGGTGCCTCAGCGATCGCGCTGCGCGCGCCGACGGGCCGGTCACGGGCCCTCGTCGGGGGCGAGGTTGCCGAGCGGCTCGAACCTGCCCTCTGCAGAGCGACGCCCCGCGCCATCGATGGCCTTCTCGGGCCACGGCCGATTCAGCGTCCTCACGCGGCGGCGCGGGGAGCGGCGAACCCGGCCGAGGCTGTACGCACCGGTGACGGTCCGCCGAAGCACGGCTGCCACGTCCGGGCGCGTGTGGCCGTCGCTGCCAGGCGGCGGCTACCGCCCTGCCTCGGACAGCGACAGTCCGGTGCCCGCATCGAACAGGTGCGCGCGGTCCAGGTCGACAGTGACAAGCAGCCGCTCGCCCGGCGCACCGGTGACGGTGGGCCGTGCCTTGACCTTGAGCATCTCCGTCCCCACTCGAACGTCGACCACCGTCCGGTCACCGAGCGGCTCCAGCGCGTAGAGTTCCCCCGACAACGAGGCGCTCCCAGGCTGCTCGACGGACAGGTCCTCCGCGCGCAGACCCAGCAGCAGCGCACGACCGTCCTCAGCCGTGGCCCAGCGTGGCCGCGGCAGCGTCCAGCCTCCCGCACCGACCAGACGATCTCCCTCGGCGTGGCAGGCGAGCAGGCTGATCGGCGGGCTCCCGACGAATCCTGCGACCCACTGGTTGGCGGGACGCTCGTACACCTCGGTCGGCGTTCCGACCTGTTGCACCTTTCCCTCCTTGAGGACCGCTACCTGGTCGGCCATGGACAGGGCCTCGACCTGGTCGTTTGTCACGTAGACGAAGGTTGCTCCGAGACTGCGGTGGATGCGGGTGAGTTCGGTGCGCATCTCGACGCGGAGCTTGAGGTCGAGGTTCGTCAGCGGCTCGTCCATGAGAAACGCGCGCGGGCGACGGACCAGCGCCCGGGCCAGGGCGACGCGCTGCATCTCACCGCCCGACAACTGCGCGGGACGACGCTGCAGCAGACGTTCGATGTGCAGCAGACTCGACATCTGCTCGACGGCAGCGGCGATCTCGCTCGCAGAACAGCGGCGTGCCCGCAGCGGCGATGCGATGTTCTCGTACACCGTGTGTCGCGGGTAGAGGGCGTAGCTCTGGAAGACCATGGCCAGGTCGCGTGCGGCCGGGGTGTCACCTGTCGCGTCCCTGCCGTCCAGATGCACCGACCCGGCGTCGAGCTTCTCGAGGCCGGCGATGGCTCGCAGGGTCGTCGTCTTGCCTGCCCCGGAGGGCCCGAGCACGACGAAGAACGAGCCGTCCGGCACGTCCAGCGTCACCTCGTCCAGGGCCTGGACCTTTCCGAAGGACTTGCGCAGCCCTTGCGCTGCCACGGTTCCCATCAGGCCACCAGCTCTTCCGTGCTTGCGTCGTAGACCGCCGGGGTCCCGCCGGTGTGGCGCAGCCCGACCTTTGCGTCAGTGGCGAAACGGACGGTCGTTGGCATCCGAACCCGTACGTCGCGCTGGCCGCTGTGGTCGACCACGTAGATGATTTCGTCGCCCAGCCATTCCGCCGAGACCACGCGGGCCGGCACCGAACCGTCCGCCCCCGGCTCGGTGACCTCCAGCGCCTCCGGCCGGACGCCTGCCACCAGACGACGGTCGCGCGACAGGCCTGCCGGTGGCGTGAGGGCCAGTCCGCCCTGACCGCGCAGCTTCCCGTCCTCCACCTCCACCTCGATCAGATTCATTGGCGGTGAGCCGATGAACGCGGCGCAGAAGAGACTCGCCGGACGGTCGTAGACCTCAAGCGGCGTGCCGATCTGCTCGACGCGGCCCTTGTTGAGGATGGCGATCCGGTGACCGAGCGACATCGCCTCGACCTGGTCGTGGGTGACGTAGACCATCGTCGCCCCCAGCTCCCCCTGTAGGTGCTTGATCTCCGTGCGCATGTCCGCCCTCAGCTCCGCGTCCAGATTGGTGAGAGGTTCGTCCATGAGGAAGGCTCGCGGCCGTCGTACCAGGGCACGAGCGAGCGCGACGCGCTGCTGCTCCCCGCCGGACAGCTGGCGCGGTCGCCGGTTCAGCAGCGGTCCGAGCCGCATCAGCCGGGCGGCCTCTTCGACCCGCTTGTGCACCTCCGACTTGGGCAGTCCCTCGGCCCGCAGTGGGAACGCCAGATTGTCGCGGGTCCTCAGATGCGGGTAGAGGGCGTAGAACTGGAACACCATGGCGATGTCGCGCTCGGCGGGCGGCAGGTCGTTGACGAGCGTGTCGCCGATGCGGATGTCGCCCGTCGTCTGCCTCTCCAGACCGGCGATGGCCCGCAACGTCGTCGTCTTGCCGCAACCCGAGGGGCCGAGCATCACGAACAGCTCGCCATCGTCGATGGACAGGTCAACGCGATCAACCGCGACCGTTCCGTCCGGGTAGCGCTTGTGCAGGGCTGTCACCTCGATGCCTGCCATCAGCGTCGCACCGCCCCGAGCGTCACACCGGCGACGAGGTGCTTGCGCACCAGGTAGGCGAAGACGAGCACCGGTAGGGCGAACACCACGGAGGCGGCGGCCACGAGACCCCAGTCCGTAGTGGTACCGCCGATGAGGCCGGCGATGGCGGGTGGGGCCGTCCGCACGCTGTCGCTGGAGGTGAGGAAGATGGCGAACACGAACTCGTTCCACGAGAAGATGAGTGCGAAGACCGCTGTCGCGGCGATGCCGGGTAGGAGCAGGGGAAGGGTGTATTTCCAGAACGCCTGCAAGCGGGTGTAGCCGTCGAGCATGGCGGCGTCCTCGTACTCCGCGGGCACCTCGTCGACGAATCCCTTCATCATCCAGATCGTGAACGGGACGTTGAAGGCCGTGTAGATCAGGATCAGGCCGAGCTTGCTGTCGATGAGTCCGACTTGCCGGTACATGAGGAAGATCGGGACCACGACCACCACGGGCGGCATGAAGCGGGTGGACAGGATGAAGAACAGTTGGTCCTTCTTGGCCTTCACGCCGAAGCGTGAGTAGGCCCAGGCGGCCGGAACCCCCAGCACCGTGGCCAGCACCGTCGAGACCCCGGCGACCACTACGGAGTTGAGGAACGCGACGGACAGCGCCGAGCGGCCGCCGCCGGGGGCGACGAACACGTCCTTGAAGTGGTCCATCGTGACCGTGAAGCCGAAGAACTTGGCCGGGATGGCGTAGACGTCCCGGTTCTCCTTGATGGACGTCTCGATCATCCAGAGCACCGGAAAGAGCATCACGACGGCCAGGACGATCAGCAGCACGATCTCCAGCGCGGAGCGGCCCCGGCCGCCACTGCGGCGCGCGGGCGGCGTGTGACCCGGGGCAGGACCCGCTGACACTGCCTCGTCGACGGAGACTGCCATCAGTCCTCCTTGAGCTTGTTCAGGTAGCGCAGGTAGAGCTGCGTGAGGACGATGACGACGAGGACCATGAGGATCCCGTACGCCGAGGCGGTGCCGGTGTTGAAGCCGAGAAACGCGACCTTGTAGACGTGGAACGACAACGTCTCGGTGGAGACACCCGGGCCTCCGCTGGTGAGGATGTAGACGAGGTCGAACAGCCGGAAGGCTTCGATGGCCCGGAACAACACGGCGATGAGGAGCAGCGGCCACACCAGCGGAAGAGTGATGGTGCGGAACTTGAACCACTCGGACGCCCGGTCGATCGAGGCGGCTTCGTACAGGTACTTCGGCACCGCGGTGAGGCCCGCGAGTGCGATGAGCATGATGAACGGCGTCCACTGCCAGGTGTCGACCACGATCAGGGAGACCAATGCCGTTCGCTGCCGGGTGAGCCACTCCACCTGCCCCAGGCCGAGCGAGCCGAGCATGCTGTTGACCACGCCGAACTGCGCGTCGAGCATGAATCGCCAGAACAGACCGACCACGACCGGCGACAGCATCATCGGCACCAGGAACAGGGTGGTAAGCGCTCCTCGCCCGTGCGTGCGCCGTGAGATCAGGTACGCGATGCCGAAACCGAGCACTGTCTGGAGGCCGACCGCGCCGACCACGTAGATCAACGTCGTGAGGGCCCTCTGGTGGACCTGCGCCGACGTCAGGATGGCCGTGTAGTTGCCGAACCCGACGAAATTGGCGGGCCCTCCGCGGGTGGCCGAGTAGTCGGTGAAGGACAGGTACAGCGCCCACAGCAACGGGAACACCGACATGGCGAGCAACAGCAGCAGCGCGGGGGAGATGAACGCCACGGCGAGCTTGCGGTCGGTCAGCCGGCGGGGCCGCCCCGGTGCAGGTGGCGTCGCGGACGCCACCTGCCCTGGGTCGTCGGTCGTCAGAGGGACAGGGGCACTCACAGTCCGCCGCCACCCTTGCGGTTGCTGGAGTCGAGTACGCCCTGCTGCTCCTTGGCGATGTCGTCGAGCGCGTCCTTCGGCTTCTTCGCGCCGTTGAGGGCTGCGTTCACGTTTGTGTTCTCGATGTCGACGAGGCGCGCGTACTCGGGCACGTTCCACATGTCCCGCATCCGCGGAACCGAGTCGGCGTACACCTTGTTGAACGGCCCGGCGTTGAGGAACTCGGGCGACTGCAGAGCGTCCGTACGCGAAGGCACGCCACCGGCCGCCGCCCACTTCTTCTGGATGTCGGCCCGCTGGAACCACGTCATGAAGTTCAGGGCCTCCGCCTGGTTGGCCGCGGGGGAGTAGGCCGACACGTGCATCCCCATGCCGCCGAGAGGGACCAGGTTCGTCTTCTGGCTCGGCAGGGTGGCGAAGCCCAACTTGTCGAGAATCTGCTCCCGCGTGGTGCCGAGCGTCGACTGCTTCGGGTCGAGCAGGCCGCCGCTCGCGGCGATCCAGTTGAACGCGATGCACGCCTTGCCCTGGGCGACCGACGCGTTCACCTCGTCGATGAACCAGTTGCCGGAGCCCTTGGCGGTCAGCGGCTTCATCTTGTTGACCAGGACATCCATCGCCTCCTGGCCCGCAGCGTCATTCAGGACGCCCTCGATCTTGCGGTTCTTGGAGTCCCAGAGGTTGCCGCCGTAGACGCCGTTGACCGTGTTGTAGGTGACGGCCGCCGCGTCGGAGCCGTTGGCCTGGTGGAAAGACAGCCCGCTGACACCAGGGTTGTCCGCCTGGCACTTCTCGGCGACTGAGATCATCTGGTCCCAGGTCTGCGGCGGCTTGTCGCCGATCAGGTCCTTGCGATAGATCATCGTCCAGGTGTCGCCGAGCAGCGGAAGTCCGTACAGGCTGGCGTTCTCGTCGCGCTTGCCGGTCTCCGCCTGGGGGAACTGGCCGTAGGCCGCCAGGAGGTACGGGTTGTAGGCGTTGACGTCGATGTTCTTCTTGACGAAGTCGGTGATGTCGAGGATGTTGCCGTTCGTCACAGCCTCGCCGATGTGTTGCGAGTCCAGGATCGCGATGTCGAAGTCGGTCTTGCGCGCGGCGAACTGGGTGAACATCGCGTCGTGCCAGTTCGCGTTCGGCACGGTGTTGACCTTGATGGTCGCGTTCGGCCGCTCCTTCTTGTACTCCGCGTTCGCGAAGTCCTCCAGTGCGTGGGCCGGAGGCCAGTCGAACCAGATGAAGCTGAGCGTCAGCGGGTCCTTGCTGAGTTCCGGGATGGTCGCCGGCGCCTTGGGGGCGCTCGCCTTCCCGCCGTCGTCTTCGCCACCGCCGCAGCCCGCCACGGTCGTGGCCACCAGCAACATGGCCGCCGTCGCCAGCTGCACCTTTCGCCGAGGTGCGGAGGTTCGTCCACTTCGCTTCTGATATGGCATCTTCTTGCCTGCTTTCTGGATGGGGACTTCTAGAGCCTCGCTATGTGCTTCGCCGAGCAGTTGCGGGGTTGAACAGAGGTGTTGCCAGGCTGTCGCGGGGGCCGACCTGCGGACCGGCGTCACGAGTACGCCGCGATGTACCGGGTCTTCATGCCGTCGAGAGTCCGTCGGTCCAGCTGCGGCCGGTGACGCACCGGGCAGGACGTCGAGCATGCTCGCGGCAGCTCCATGCGATCGAAGTAGAGCGATGGAGCGCGGTTCCGCGACGGTGCGAGACGGCGGGCTTCCGTCGCTTTTCCTATACGATCGAGTGGAGGCGTCAGAATGCCGCAGTGTTGTGACTGATGTCAACAGGTTCGCGAAGGCGCAAGAGAGGACCTCACGTCACGATGGACGACGAAGCGATGACCGTGCGGGGCCGTAGGGCCGTGGCGGGCGGAATGCCGCCAGGAAGATCTGGCGGCCGGCTTGCCGACGAGGTGTACGACACGCTGCTCGGACAGCTGATGTCGCTACGGATCGAGCCTGGCTCCCGCGTCACGATCGACGTCCTGGCGCGAGAGCTGGGGGTCTCGCAGACGCCGATCCGAGACGCTCTGAACCGCATGGAGGCCGAGGGGCTGGTCGTGCGTGTGCCCCATGCCGGTTACCGCATTCCACCCCAGATCACTCGGCAGCGATTCGAGGACATGCTCGAGGTCCGCCTGCTCCTCGAGCCGGCAGCGGCCCGCAGATCCGCCGAACGCGCATCCTCGGAGCAGGTGGCCGGTCTGCGACGAATACTCGAGGAGATGGCGGAGCTGGAAGGGGGCAGAGGGCCTGCGGCCTACGGCGCCTTCGGGCTACGCGACGCCGCCTTTCACGATCTCGTCGCCCTGAGCGCGGAGAACCAGGTCATCCGTGAGGCGCTCGCTCGCCTGCACAGTCACGTACACCTCTTCCGGCTGCACCACGACGCCCAGGTCACTCACTTGGCCATGGCCGAGCACGAGGAGGTCGTGGCCGCGATCGCCGCGCGTGACCCGGACGCCGCCGCCTACGCGATGCGCCGGCACATCCTGCGGTCCGGCGAGCGATTCAGACGGTTGTTCGACGAGATCGAGGGCGCGGACGCAGTGGCGGTAGAGGCTTGACGGGCGGCGGGGGCAGCGGAATGCTAGCTCAATCGGATCGGATTGGATCGTATCCACCTCACCGCCACCAGATGCGAGGAGAAGCAGGTGCCCAGAGCGCTGCTCCTGACCGGCGACGCCGCCGAGGAACTCGACACCATGTATCCCTACTACCGCGTGCAGGAGGGTGGCTGGGACGTCGATGTCTCGTCACGGACGCTTCGTGACGTGCAACTGGTCATCCACGAGTTCGACCCCAACTCCGACGCCTACGTGGAGAAGAACGGCCGGAAGTTGCCGGTCGACGTGCCCTGGGCCGAGGTCGACGTCGAGCGCTATGACGCCCTCATCATCCCCGGGGGACGTGCCCCCGAGTGGATCCGGGTCGACGCCGACGTCAGGCGCATCACCGAGCACTTCTTCGCGCGCAACCTCCCCATCGCGCTTGTGTGCCACGGCGCGCAGGTCCCCGCGGTGTACGGGCTCCTGAAGGGTCGAAAGACGGCGTGCTTCCCTCCCATCACCGGTGACATGGAGAACGCGGGCGCGACGGTCATCGACGCACCCGACGTCGTTGACGGCAACCTCGTCTCCTGCCGGGGGTGGCCCGACATGCCGCAGTTCGGCCGGGCGATGATGGAACTCTTCTCGAAGTCCGTCGACTCGCCGTCGGCGTGAGGACACCTGGCCTGCCCCGGTGACGACACTTCGGACCGTCGCCGTCGACGGATCCCCCGTCCACGTCCTGGACAGCGGCACCGGGCCGGCGGTGTTGATGCTGCACGGCTCCGGACCCGGCACGACCGGGTCCGGAGCCTGGGCAACGACAATGCAGGCGCTGGGCACGTCCTGGCACCTGGTGGCTCCTGACCAGGCGGGGTTCGGCCGTACGCCAGTCCCGGAGGGCTCCAGGGGCGGGCTCCGGCTGTGGACGGAGCAGGCCGCGGGCCTGATGGATGCGCTCGGCATCGAGCACTACGCCGTGGTGGGGCACTCCATGGGCGGTGCCGTGGCGCTGGCGTTGGCGGCCACGCGCCCCCAGCAGGTCACACGTGTCGTGGCGGTCTCGACGATGGGCGCCCCCGGGGCGCCGCTGTCCGCCGACCTCGACGCGGTCTGGGCCGCTCCCGCCGGCCCACTCGGGGCACGGGACATGCTGAGTCGCCTCGTCCTCGACCAGGCGCTCGTGACCGATGCGGCCGTCAACGCCCGTGCGGCCGCGATGCGAGCGGGGGCTGCCGCATTCGCGTCGCTGTTCCCTCCGCCCAGGGCACGATGGGTCGACGAGCTCACCCTTTCGACGCAGACGCTTGCGGCGGTCCGCGCGCCCGTGCTGCTCGTGCACGGCGCCGAGGACCGAGTCACCCCACTCCGGACGGCAGCTCAGCCGCTGCTCGGACACCTGGCCGATGTCCGTCTGCACGTGTTCGGCCGATGCGGGCACGTGCCGGCGATCGAGCACCCGCAGGAGTTCCGGCAACTGCTGTCGTGCTTCCTCCGTCGACACCCCTCGACAGATTGATCTTTGCGCCCGGCGACCTCTGTGTTCTGCGAGGTTGCCGGGGCCTCGAGTTGTGACGCCACGTCTCGTTGACCTTGCACTACGTGGTGGTTAGCGTTAACAAACTCTTGTCCACATCAGAGAGTCCGCCACCACCAAGGAGGATCAATTGAGAGTGGGACAGCGAAAGTTACGTCCCTGGCTGAGTCTCAAGGGTAGAGGTGTCGCCGTCCTGGCACTGGGTGCGCTTCTCGCGGTCTCGATCGCGCCGACGCCCTCGCACGCTGCCGACGATCCGCTCAGCGAGGGCCTGGTGCACCGCTTCGCCCTCGACGAGACCAGCGGAACCACGCTTGCCAACTCGGGTAGCGCGGGCTCGACGGCCAACGCCACGCTTGTGAATCCGCAGAAGGCGACGTTGACCGGCGACGGAGTCAGGTTCAACCCCGACTCGTACGAGAGTGCCCTCGATGGTGCGTACGTGGCACTGCCGAACAACCTCACCGCCGGCATGTCGAACCTCACCATCGACTATGGCGTGTGGATCGATCCGGCGAACGTCGGCGAGCACCAGATGTGGAGCCTCGGCGCGAAGTCCGGCTCGTGCGACGCCGACACCGGCGCGCAGGGCTCCATCTTCGCGTCGAACACCCAGCGGTTCCGCGTCGCAGTGGGCTCGGCGAACCTCCAGCAGAACCGCGTCCGCATGACCGAGGGAGCGTGGACGCACGTCACGTACACCCAGTCGCTGAACTCGAACGGCACAAGCTGGACCGGCCGGCTCTACCTCGACGGCGTGCTGCACGCGACGTCCACGAACCTGACCACACCGCCATCGGTGAACGCTGCGGGAACCAACTGCAACTTCCTCGCCCGCTCGCAGACGTCGGGCCACTACTCATTCCGGGGAACGATTCGGGACTTCCGGGTCTACGACCGGGCAGTGAGCCCCGACGAGACACTCGCCCTGGCGCAACGGACCGTCTCCACAGGTGTCCGCGCCGACGCCGCAGCCATCGACCTCGGCCTGACCAGCGCGATCGTACGCGACATCGTGCTGCCCCAGGTGGGCTCGGTGGCGGGCTCGACAATCACCTGGACGAGTTCGGACCCGTCGGTCGTCGCGGTCCACACCCCGCCACCCCTCACCAGCGCCCGCAAGGTCCCGGTGACCGGCAGGATCACCCGACCCGCGCAGGGGCAGCCCGACGCGACAGCCACGCTCACGGCGACTGTCCGCAAGGGCGCCAACGAGGTCATCACCAGGGAGATACCCGTCGTGGTGAAGGCCGAGTTCGACAACGCGCAGGCGGTCGACCGTGACGCCTACGACCTGACCCTGTACGCCACGGACGACGTGCGCGGAAACATCAAACTTCCGACCGACGGCGAGTTCGGGTCCACGATCACCTGGAAGTCGACAAGCGACCTGATCACCCCGACGGGTGAGGTGACCCGCCCGGCCTTCGGCCGTGCGGATGTCGCCGCCACCCTGACGGCAACCATCACCAAGGGTTCGGCGTCGCAGACGAAGTCGTTCCCGGTGACGATCACCGCCATGCCCCGTTCCGAGGAGTACGAGCGGTACTTCATGGGGTACTTCAAGGGTGAGGGAATCGCCGACGGTGAGCAGATCATGTTCGCCACGTCCAACGGAAACACCGCCCTGGACTGGACCGGTCTGACCGGGGGCCGGCCGTCGCTCATCTCCCAGTTGGGCGACCAGGGCCTTCGTGACCCGCACATCGTCCGCTCGCCCGACGGCGACACGTTCTACATGATCGCTACCGACCTGAACTGGTACGACCAGGGCGGGTACGCCATCAACGACACCCAGTACATCGAGGTGTTCGAGTCGCATGACCTCGTCAACTGGACTCCTCAGCGGCACGTGAAGGTCGCGCCCGACGACGCGGGAAACGCCTTCGCACCCGAGTCGCTGTGGGTCGAGGAGATCGGCGCCTACGTCGTCTTCTGGGCACAGTCGCTGTGGGACAACCCCGTGAACCGCACGGGGCAGGGCAACGCGCAGATGTGGTACACCACGACGCGCGACTTCCAGACGTTCTCCGCTCCCCAGGTCTGGCAGGACCCGGCCCCGCTGTCGCGGATCGACACGACCGCGATCAAGGTCGGTGACTACTACTACCGGGTGACCAAGAACGAGGCGGGCAACCGAGGGTCGGACATCTTCTCGGAGAAGCACACCAACTTCTTGGACAGCAACGTCGACAACTGGACGACGCTCGCTCCGGCTCTGGGGCGTACGACGTGGGACCCCAACCAGGGTTACGAGGGGCCCGTCATCTTCAAGGCCAACCCTGGTGACACCGCCTGCCCGGGCCAGTTCTACCTCTGGGGTGACCGGTACACGAACGGTGGTGGATACCAGGCTGCGTGCCACGAGAACATCGAGGCACCGACCTGGAACCCCAAGGCGATCACGATGACCAACGCGGGCGTCGTACGTCCGCGTCACGGCACGGTGATCCCGCTGACCCTGCGCGAGTGGAACGACATCCGTGGGATCGCGAACAGCGACGTCACGACCACCACCGAGGTGGCTGTGGAGCCGTACGCGAGCGGATCCGAGTCGACCACTGTCACCGCAACTGTCAAGGCGGCTGACGGGTTCGAAACCGGCGGCCAGGTGCGGTTCAGCCTCGGCTCGTGGTCGACGCTCGCCCACCTGAGCGACGGTGCGGCCACTGTCACGCTGCCGGCGGGCCTGCCTGCGGGTGCCCGGACGGTCACGGTCGAGTACCTCGGCTTCGACTACCTGAAGGCGTCGCAAGGAACGGCCTCGTTCGTGGTGCCGTCCGGCCCGAATGCCGTCAAGGTCCATGCGAAGACGGCGCCGGCGTCGGTCGTCCGCGGGAAGACATTCACGCTGGACGTGACTGTCGAGCCAAAGGGCGGAAAGAAGGAGGCTCCGACCCCGACCGGCGAGGCCACTGTCACCTTCGCCGGCACCGTGCAGGTCGTGCCACTGGTGGACGGCAAGGCCGTCGTGACGCTGCAGACTGCCAATCTGCAGCGCGGGCAGTACCGGGTGCACGTTGCCTACTCCGGCAACCCGACCTACCAGAGTCACGCCGCCAACTACCAGAACCTGACGGTGCGGTAGCCAGCACAGGTACGCCGAGGCGCGCTGAATTGCGCCACGAAGTAGGAGCGGGCGAGATCGACCGATCTCGCCCGCTCGGCGTCATCGTCCAGGACGACGCGGTGCGTACGCGGGTCGAGCCGCTTCCAGCAGCCTCATCGCCGCGGCGCGCACTACGCGAACGACCGATCGAGGCTGAGAGACCGTCGATCGGACGGGCTCGGCGTTGCGATACCGTCATGGGTGCCCACACCGGCGCCGAGCAGCCCGCGTCCGTCGGCTGCCGATGGCCCGCAGGGCGCCCCACCAATCCAGGGAGATACCGATGCCGGAGCCTGAGCCCGTCCAGGACGACAACGCGGCGGATGCCGAATCCTCGGCCACCGCCGAGGCCGACCAGCCTGCCGTTCACGAAAATCGGGCTGCCCGGCGCGCGAAGGGCAAGGCCACGTCGCCTCAACCACATGGAAAGGGCCAGC
This sequence comes from Micromonospora sp. NPDC000316, assembly GCF_042898885.1. NCBI lineage: Bacteria > Bacillati > Actinomycetota > Actinomycetes > Micromonosporales > Micromonosporaceae > Micromonospora > Micromonospora sp. NPDC000316. The sequence continues at coordinate 22,656 of NZ_JBIAZG010000022.1, read as the reverse complement.
ACATCGCAGGCCGGGGCTCGGTGCAGAGCCCGCGCCAATGGGGCAACCGCCGAAGCGGCTGAGCTCTTGGTGGAGCCCGTTGTCAGCACCACTCGCTGATCACCACAGCCGCAGGGTGGCGGCGGTGAGGGCGCCTCGTCGGGGTTGTCGAGGCAGATCGCCGGGTGGCTGGCGGGGGAGCGCCAGCCACCCGGTCAGCCGATCAGCCAGTCGTCCAACGATCGTGGTGGATCATCGACGACACCGGTCGTCGCTGCTGCCAGCCGTGCCGCTCCAGGTCGGGCGTCTGCTCCAGGTGGGTGACCGGGCCGAGGCAGAGCCACGCCACCGGGCGGACGGTGGCCGGAATGCCGAGCAGGTCGCGCAGGAACGGCTCCCGATAGAACGAAACCCAACCGACTCCGAGTTGCTCGGCGGTCGCGGCCAGCCACAGGTTCTGGATCGCCAGGCAGACCGAGTAGAGGCCGGCGTCGGCGATCGCGTGACGACCGAGCACGGCCGGACCACCCCGCTCCGGGTCGTACGTAACCACTACCGACAACGTCGACTCGCGTACGCCATCGATCTTGATCCGGGCGAAGCGTTCCGCCGCCACGCCGTCGAGCGTGGCCGCGAAGGTGTCCCGTTCCCGTTCCCGTTCCACGTGTCGGTGGAATTCCTGCCGCAGCTCAGGATCGCGGACCAGGATGAAGTCCCAAGGTTGGGAAAGACCGACGCTCGGCGCGGCGTGCGCCGCCGCGAGGATCCGGTGCAACGTCTCGTCGGGGATCGGCGCCCCGGTGAACTGGGCACGTACGTCCCGGCGGCGGTGAATGGTCTCGTAGAGTCCGGTGTTCAAGGCAGGCTCCCGCTGCGCTCGTGCCCCTGACGGGGCCGATGACGCGAGGCCGGTCTTCGGACTCCCGGATCTGCGCTGGTCACCCGCCTTCCCAGCCCCTCAGGGCCAGTGGCTGCGTCTGGTACGCGTAGGTGGCAGCTCCCCGGTCACCGCGGCGGGCCCGTGCCGGACTCACACCGGCTTCCCGATTCTCCCCACTCGCGTGGGGCACCTCGCAACGTTTGTGCCACCGAGACCATAGCGGCCCGGACGAACGGGAGACGAATCGCGCCACGGATTTGGGATCCGCCCGACTCCCCGTCCCGCCCGAGAAGCAGCGGGCGAGCAGCCGGAGTCCCTCGGGCACCCGTTCCGTCTGAATGGCGCCGTAGCCGAGGATCAGTCCAGACGTCTGGCGGTCACCGGCATGGTAGGGGGCGAGTTCCTCGACGGCGACGCCGTGGTCGGCGGCCCGTTCGACGACCGTGGCCGGGTCGACGGATACGTCCGGCCGTAGTCGTGCGCACAGGTGCAGGCCGGCCGTGGACGGCACCGGGACGAGCCACTCGGCGAAGTCGTTCCGCAGCGCGGCGTCAATCAGGGCCCGCCGCTCGGCGTAGACCCGGGTGGCCTTTCGGATGTGCCGCGGCAGCTCGCCGGAGTCGATGAAGCGGGCCAGTGCGGCCTGGCTGGTGTGGTCGCCGTGCCAGTCGGTGAGCTGTTTCGCGGCGAGCAGCGCCGGTCGCAACGACGCCGGAGCGACGAGGAAACCGAGGCGCAGCATGGGGAGCAGGGTCTTCGAGAAGGTGCCGACGTAGACGACCTTGCCGGTCCGGTCGAGGGTCTGCAGCGGGTCCAGCGTCCGCGCCGAGAAGCGGAACTCGGTGTCGTAGTCGTCCTCGACGATGACGGCGTCCCGGTCAGCGACCCAGTCGAGCAGTGCCGCGCGGCGGGCCAGTGACATCGGCGTACCCAGCGGCAACTGGTGCGACGGGGTGACGTAGACCAGTCGCGTGTCGCCGGGCAGCGCAGCGACGTCCAACCCCTCGTCGTCCACCGGAACGGGCACCACCCGGGCCCCGAGGCTGTGGAACAGTCGCCGGGCTGGTGGATACCCGGGCTCCTCGACCGCTACCCGGTCGCCCGGCTCGATCATGACCCGGCCGACGAGGTCCAGGGCCTGCTGGGCACCGTGGGTGACGATCACGTCGTCGGCGCGGCCACGCACCGACCGGGCGAGACCGGCGTACCGGGCGATCGCGGCGCGCAGGTCGGGATGGCCGTCCGGTGCGCGGTAGCCGCGCCGCACGGTCGATGCGCGGAGTTCGCCGGCCACCAGCCGCCGCCACGTGCCGAGCGGGAACAGCTCGGCGTCGGGCGTGCCCAAGCGGAAGTCGTACGCGGGCTGCTGCGCGGCGACAGGAGTCGGCCCGGCGGACGCCCAGAGCGCTCGGGGGCGTACCCCGCCGGCCGGGGCCGGGCGGGGCCGGGCGCGGGCGACCGGCTCGTCGGTCACGAAGGTCCCCGCACCGACCCGGGCGACCACCAGGCCCTCGGCGGTCAGTCGCTCGTAGGCGACGGCGACCGTGTTCCGGGCGACGTCGAGCCGCAGTGCCAGCTCACGGGTGGGCGGCAGCCGTTCGCCGGGACGCAGCCGGCCGTCCAGGATCGCGTCCAGCAACTGCCGGTAGATCCTCGACGCGCGGTCCCCGGGGCCGACCAGGCTGACGTGGATGTCCACGGCGTGCACCCTACATTGGCCCAATCAACACGGCCAGAATCGGCACTTCTGCACGCCAATTCCCGGGTCTTGAATGACTACGGGAAGGGGAGTCTTCGATGACTGTCGTTGACATGTGGTTCGATCCGAAGTGTCCGTGGGCCTGGAACACCTCCCGCTGGCTGCTCGAGGTCGAGCGGGTCCGGACCGTGGAGGTGCGCTTCCACGTGATGAGTCTGTGGCTGCTCAACCAGGGCCGCGACGGCCTGGAGCCGTGGTACGAGCGGTGGCTGTCGAACACCCTCGGCCCGGTCCGGGTGCTGACCGCCGCCGAGCAGAAGTACGGCACCCCGGTGCTGCGGGACCTGTACACCGCGCTCGGCAACCGCATCCACCACGACAAGACGCCGATCGGGCCCGACCTGTACCGCGACGCGCTGGCCGAACTGCACCTGGACCCCGCCCTCGCCGAGGCCGCCGACGTGAACGACCACGACGACGCGCTCCGGTTGAGCCACCACAACGGGCTCGACCCGGTGGGGGAGGACCTCGGCACGCCGGCGATCCAGGTGCCCGGGCCGGACGGCACGGTCACCGCGTTCTTCGGCCCGGTGGTGAGCCTCGGTGCCGCGCGGCGAGGACGCCGGCCGGCTGTGGGACGGGGTGCTGCTGGTCTCCGGCACGGCCGGCTTCTACGAACTCAAGCGCGGACGTACCGGTGGACCACGGGTCGACTGACCCACCACGAGACGAGGAGCGCTGTGCCCCGGATCATCCCGCCCGCCGGCCCGCCGCGGGTGCTGGCTCTCGCCCAGCTCGCCAACTCGCTCGGCGATGGAGCGTTCTACGCCTGTTCGGCGTTGTTCTTCATCCGGGTGGTTGGCCTGTCCCCGACCCAGATCGGGATCGCCCTCACCGTGGGCTGGTCGGCAGGCATCCTGGCCGGGGTACCCGCCGGCCAACTGGCCGACCGCCATGGGCCACGTCGGATGGCGACGATCTTCGCGGTGGGCACCGCCGGTGCCCTGAGCGTCTTTCTCGTGGTCCGCTCGTTTCCGCTCTTCGTGCTTCTCACCTGCGGCTACGCGTGCTGCCAGGCCGGACTCACGGCCAGCCGGCAGGCGCTGCTGGCCGGGCTGGTCGAGCCGGAACGGCGAATGACGGTACGGGCGCATCTGCAGGCGACGCTCAACGCCGGGCTGGCCGTCGGTGCGGGGCTGGGCGCGCTGGCGCTCCTGGTGGACACCGTGCCGGCGTACCTCGCGGTCTTCGTCCTGGACGCGGTGAGTTTCCTGGCCGCCGCCGCGGTGGTGCGCCGGCTACCCGAGGTGGCGCCGACGGACGCGGCGCGGCCGGCGCAGCGGCGGCTGGCCGTGCTGCGGGACCGTCCGTACGCCCTGATTATGATCTTGAACGCGGTCATGTATCTGAACATGCCGTTGCTCAGCCTGGCGCTGCCCCTGTGGATCGCCGAGCGCACCGACGCGCCCACGTCGATGAGCGCCGTGCTGCTCGCCGTGAACATGACCTGCGTGGTGCTGTTGCAGGTCCGGGTGGCCCGCCGGGTCACCGACCCCCGCACCGCGGGTCGAGCCAGCGGGCATGCCGGCTGGGTACTGCTCGTCGCCTGCGCCGGATACGCCGTGTCCCCGATGGTCGACGGGGCGTGGGCGGCGTCCGCGGTGCTCCTCGCCGCCGCCGCGGTGCAGGTGCTCGGGGAGATGGTGCAGGCCAGCAGTAGTTGGGAGTTGGGCTTCGCACTGGCGCCGCCCGACCGGCAGGGCCAGTACCAGGGCTTCTTCGGCATGGCGCCACAGATCGCGCGGATGCTCGGGCCGGTCCTGCTCACGACGCTGCTGATGGGTCTGGGGACAATCGGCTGGCTGATGCTCGGCGGGCTGTTCCTGGCCGCAGGCCTGGCCATGGGTCCGGCGGTACGCCTGGCGGGCCACGGCCGACCGAGGCACCGACAGAGGGCTATCTACAAACTGGTTGGGGAGGAATCGTTATGACGTACACGGCGGATTTTGGCGCGGGCAGCGCGGTGCTGCACCCCGAGGCCGCGCAGGAGCGGGCGGTGATGGGGTCCGGCACGGTCGGCCGCTTCGTCGCCCCAGGGACCGCCACCGAGGGCCGCTTCGGCCTCTACGAGTGGCGAATGCCGGCCAGGGCGGGCGGCGCCGAGGCGCACTTTCACCGAACCTTCTCCGAGTCCTTCTACGTCGTCTCCGGCACCGTACGGCTCTACGACGGGTCGGATTGGGTCGACGGGCATCCCGGTGACTTCCTCTACGTGCCCGAGGGTGGCGTGCACGGCTTCAGCAACGACAGCGACGCCGAGGCCGTGATGCTGATCCTGTTCGCGCCCGGCGCGCCGCGCGAGACCTACTTCCGCGAACTCGCCGAAATCGCCGCCACCGGCCGGACCCTGTCCGAAGAGGAGTGGACCGACCTGTACGCCCGCCACGACCAGTACCGAGCCTGAGGTCCGCCCCGCTCGGCAGGCACCCGACGCGAGAGTTCAGGCCCGCGTGATCCGTACCGCGTCGGCGATCACGAGCCCGGTGCCACCGGTCCAGCGGCTCACGCCGACGGTGTTGCCTGTGCCAGCGGCCAGGGTGAACACACCGATCGAGACCCATCGGCCGCCATTGGTCCGCTGGTTGACGGACACCGACCTGTTTCCGGTGGTGGTCGCCACCAGATACGGCGTCTGATCGTTGTAGCCGGCGTCGGCCGGATACCAGACCGAGATCTCGTAGTTTCCGGTTGCCGGAATCGTCGACCGGAACCAGGCGACGTCGCTGGACGGCACCGGGTTCGCGAACCGGTAGTCGGTGCCGTACCGCTGGCCGGAGTAGGTCGAGGTGCCCCATGCGGTGCTCGCCGTGAACCCGCCCGACGTGCTGTTGTCGATGGTCGTGGTCCACTGCTGCGGCGGGGTCTGCGTGACCCTCAGGTCGAGGTAGTTGCGGTCGATCTTCATCGTCACACCGCCCCACGTCTCGGTGACGTCGCCGGCGTACTGGTGCACCCGCTGCTGGTTCGCGTAGTAGGCGTCGGGGCAGTAGCTGCCGGCCTGCGTGTCGGCCACCCCGTTCCACCAACCGATCCAGATCTGGTCGAGTCGCGTGTAGCTCGGGTTGCCGTACGCGTCGCAGACGTCCTTGATGCCGGACGAGCCGCTGGAGTACATGCCGGCGAGGTAGCCGCGTGTGTGCAGTTGCTCGACCCAGCCGGACAGGAACGACAGCACGGCGGCCCGGCACGACGCGTTTGACGGGTACTGCTCGATGTCGTTGTAGACGGTGCTCGCACCGCCGATGCCCAGGGCCTGGGCGGCGTTCGCGGATCTGTTCGCCGCGGAGACGCCCTGTGACCGGGCGGTGGCGGGGTCGGCGGACATCTTCGGGGCGCGGGTGCCGCACGGTGCCTGGTAGCCCAGCTCGACGGGGAGCAGTCGCCATCCGTTGTTCGTCTGGTTGGCCACCCACGTCGCCGTGAGGTTGGGCTGGGAGCAGCTACGGCTGTCTCCACTGATGTAGATGCCGATCGCGCTGTAGGGCGAGCTGGCCCGCCACGTGTCCATGGCGGCCTGTGACGGCGCCGTGCAGGTGTCGAACCCGCGGCCGGTGAAGGTGCCGGGCTGCGGGCCGGTGGCCAGCGGCACCCCGGCAGTCGGTGCTGGTGCGGTTGTCGCGGCTCCCGCGACCAGGTCGGCCGGTGCCACGATCCCTGCGGCAACGGTGAAACCCACAAGCCACCCGGCGAAGACCCGCACATCGCCTCCACATGAAGAAAACCTTGGCCGTTGTCGGCCCGCGCGACGGATTTCTACCACGAATCGACGAATGACAATAGAGGGGTCTGAGGTCCCGGCGGCCGGAGAGGCTGTGTCGACTCGCTTGTCGAACCGGGCCTCGGTCGGCGATCCCACCGGCGGAGCGGCCATTCACCGGGCCGCGGCGGCGAGCCGTCACCGCGTACAGTCCCGGCTGCGCCACGGACGGCCACCGCTGGGGCGGGCACCTGCCTCGGTGACACCCGGCACCGACCCGTTACCATCGCGGGCCGTACCTCGGCAGGAACAACGTGGGGTGATCATGGCTGGCCCGTCCACCCGCTTCGTGCTCTTTCCTGGACGCCATCACCTGCTGACCCGCTTCCAGGCTGACTACCTGCGGCGGCTCGCCGAGGACGGCGCTACCACGATCGTCTGGGCGGTGACCTCCGCCAACCACGAGAACACCAAGCGTAATCCGGTCCCGTACCACCGCCGGGAGGCCGCGATCGAGCGATTCAGTGTGCTGAGCGGACTGCGTTCGATGGTCGTGCCGATCTTCGACACCGCGTACACCGACGACTTCGCCGAGGTGACCCTCAAGAACATCGCGGTGGCCACCGGACTCGAACTCGCTCCTGCGGACACCCTGGTGGCCTGCTCGACTCCGGAGGTCGCCAAGCTGTACGAGCAGCTCGGTTTCACCATCGCGCAGGTCGAGGCCGACCCCGGGCTGCAGATCACGCCGGAACGGCCGTGGGATGTCCTGCTGCGCCTGGCCGCGGGCGACGACACGTGGCGCGAGCTGACGCACCCGGCGACGATCGACGTCTTCGAGCGTTACCGCCTGGTCGACGAGATCCGGATGGTGGTCAACGATCCGCTCGTCGGCGACGAGGGGGGCCTTACCGTCACCCGCGACTACCGGACCTACGTGGAGGCCTTCGCCGGTGCCGCCGAGCGCAAGTGGGACGCCGTCCGTCAGTACGTGCAACCCGGCCGTATCGTCGATATCGGCTGCGGCGCCGGGGCGGTCCTGGAGTTGGCCGATCGGGAACCCGGCCTGCACGAGAGCGACCTCATCGGCGTCGAGGTCGCCCGACACCTCTATCAGGAGTGCCTGCACAAGAAGGCGCAGGGCGTGTTCCGCAACGCCAACGTGTACTTCTTCCACCGGAACGTCCTCGGTGGCGCGGTCCTGAAGGAGCGCTCGGTGGACACCACCCTCACCTTCGCGTTGACCCACGAGATCTGGTCGTACGGGCGGCAGCGGGAGTCACTGTTGCAGTTCGCCCGCCGCATCCACGACCACACGGTGCCCGGTGGCGTCTGGATCAACAGCGACGTGTGCGGCCCGGACGACCCCCACCGGCCGGTGATCCTGCGACTCGTGACAGATGACGGCGAAAACCGGGCGTCGCCGCGCCGGGATCTCGCCAGCCTCGACTCCGCCGAGGTCAGGCGGTACGTCGGCGGACTGTCGACGCGGGCGCGGCTGGACCAGTTCGCTGTCGACTTCGCGTTCCCCTTCGACTACGAGGCCCTGCCCGACGGCTCGGTACGCCTTGAACTGGGCGCCGCGATGGACTACCTGACCCGCAAGGACTACATCGACAGTTGGCTCTCCGAGACGAAGGAGCAGTTCTGTGGCCTCAGTTTCGTCGATTGGACAACGCTGCTGACCGAAGCGGGCTTCGAGATCGCTCCTGCCTCCACCGCCGTCCGCAACGATTGGGTGATCGACAACCGGATCGCGCCTGTCGCCTCTCTCGCCGACCTCGACGGCCGGCCCCTCGACTGGCCGACGACCCACATCCTCACCGTCGCCCACCGACCCTGGAACGACTGAGCGGCCAGAGCCTCCACGGCGATGGTTCCCGTGGAGGCTCTGGCCGCTCTCGGCGGACAGCTGGCGGCTATCTCACAGGCGTGGGTCCTGCTGGACCTTCAGCGCGTTGAGGATCGGGTCGCCCTCGCCCTTCTCGCGGTTGAACTCGATCGTCAGATCCCCGCCGGTGTGCTCGACGGTGACCGCGTTCGTGTCGGCGGTCAACGCACCCACCTTCGCCTGCACGTCGTGGTCGTAGAGCGCGACCTTGCCGTCGACAAGAACATCGAAGGCACGCTTGCCGACCTTGACCTTCTCGATCTCCGCGAAGTCCAGACCGATCCGGTACGTCCCGGCGGGCGCGTTCTTGAACACGTAGCTGAACGTCTCGCCGGTCCGCTGGGTGCGGAACAGCGCGTCGTCCTGCGTACCGGCGATGTCGGCCTTGGTGGTGCGCGCCTTGCCGCCGACGTAGCCCCACGGCTGCTTGCCGAGTGCCTGGTCGGGCGACCAGACGAAGCCGTCGGTGCCGACGTAGCCGGATCCTCCGACGTCGACGCCCTTCCAGTAGGCCGAGGTCGCCAGGCGGACCGGCTTGAGCTGGGTCTCGCCCTTGCCTGCGTTGGACGCCACCAGAACGTCTCCGACGAGCACGCCGGGCTTGACGCCGGCGTTGTCGGCCGTCGCCGCGACGGTGGTGGACTGGCCGACCGCGAGCGTGACAGTGCCGGTCGCGGCCGGGCCCGTGAGGGTCAGCCACGGAAGGTCAGCGGCCTGGTGCCCGCCGTCGCTTGTGCGCTCCTGCTCGCTGAGGCGCACCTCGAGCGGGGCGGAGCCGGTGTTTGTCACTGTCACGTTGGCCGTCGCCTTCTGGCCCTTGTCGAGGAGCCAGTCGAGGTCGCCTCCGGCGATGGTGGCGATGCCCGTGGTCAACGCCGTGTCGACCACCTCGGCCTGGTCCTTCTTGGCGATGGTCACCTGGCGGCTGGCGGTGACGTAGTTCGGCGACGACACCTCCACGGTGTTCTCGCCGACCAGCGCCTGGGCCTTCCACCGGCCCAACACGTCGGCAGTGATGACCCGCTCACCGGCCGGCCCCTTGAGCGTGACGATCGCGCCCTCGATCGGCTTGCCGTCGTTCTTGTCGGTGACCGTGCCCTCGATCGTGCCCGAGGCCGGCAGGGTGTACTCCAGCCCCAGGCCGGCCTTCAGGACGGGCTGGTTGAAGGAGTGCTGGCTCGCGGGGTTGCGCGTCAGGCTCTCCACGCCGACAGTCGCCGACGACCCTCGGGTGAGGGGGTTGTCGCCGCCGACGCCGTCGCCGTACCCGATCTGGATCCGTCCGTCCGCGATCAGGGTGACCGAGAAGCTCACGCGTGCCGTCCGGTCGTTGTAGAAGGCGACGTTGCGCCACTCGATGACCTGTGCCGCCAGCCCGTCCACAGCGGTCGTGCCGAAGTAGATGCCGGCCTCGTCGTCGACGATGAGGTCGTCCCAGAGCGGATAGATCGCGTCGATCGGACTGGACGACGGCAGTGCGGTGTTGTTGCCCAGCGAGCTGGCGCGGTCAAAGGCCAGCGTGCCGTTCGTCGTCACGCACACGCCGTCCCAGGCCGTGTCGTAGAACGGGAACAGGAAGTTGGAGTCGAACCACCGCACGCCGCAGGAGTCATCGCCGTGCCAGCCGGACTCCTCGGTGCCCTGACGGTAGAGCCCTTCGGTCACCTTCACCGAGTACGAGCGGCCGGCGGGGGCCACCGGCACGGGACCCGGCTCCGGCTGCTCGGGCTGGGGCTCCGGCTCCGCCGCGTCCGTCCGCGGGTCGAGCGTCACCCGCAGCGCGGCGATGGTCGGAGGCTTCAAGCCCTTCGAGCCGCGCAGTTCCACTGTCAGCGGACCACCCTCGTGCTTTACGACGGTGGTACGCCAGTCGGCGGCGTTCGGCCCCACGGCCGCAGCCGCGTCGTACGCGTAGTCGGTCAGCGTTCCGTCCACGAGCACGTCGAACACCCGCTTGCCCTTGGCCGCCTTGTCGATCTCGGCGAACCCGAAGTCGATCGCGTAGGTGCCCTTGGGTGCGTCGGGGAAGCGGTAGAACAACTGCTTGTCAGGCGTGGTGCGCTGCGACTGGAACAGGGCGTCGTCAGTCGTGCCGGCGATCGCGGTCTTCGTGGAGTCGACCTTCGTCTTCCCCTCGTAGCCCCACGCCGCCTTGCCGGCGGCCTGGTCGCCGGACCAGGTGTAGCCGGAGCCGTCGGTGAACTTCGCACCGCCGGCGTTGACGCCGACCTGGTACTTCGTGGTCGTGAGCGTCACCGGGACGTAGGTCTTGGACTGGCGTCCGGAGTCGGACCGCACCACGATGTTCGCGCCGAGCACGCCCGGCTTGACGCCCTTCGAGGAGATCGAGACCTTGACGGTCGTCGACTGACCCGGGGCGAGGGTGCCGCCCTTCGAGGAGAGTGACAGCCACGGCAGGTCGGTGATCAGGTCGTCCTCGACGTCGACAAGCACGACGTCATCGGCGATCTGGTCCGCCGCCCACAGCGCCCCGGTCGAGTCGGTTTCGAGGCCGCCGCCCTGGCCCACCTTCTGACCCGGGAACCACCACGCGTTGACAAGCGAGCAGTCGACGGGGTCGACCTGCAGCAGGCGGGTGGGCCGGTCCGAGGTGAGGTCGGTGTACCAGATGGTGTCGGACGCCTGGTTGTAGGCCAGGCCCATCACCTCGGGCAGCGGCGGGGTGCAGTAGGACAGCAGCGCACCCGGCTTGTCGTGCGACGTGCCGGCGACGGTGCCGATCGAGCCGTTGGCCCGGCCGCCGACGTAGAAAACGTCCCGGATCGGGTTGTAGGCGAGCCCGGTCAGTGGCAGCGTGGACCAGTCACCCTTGACCTGCCGGGTCTCCTTGCCCGTGTTGCGGTCGAAGCAGTGGATGTAGCTGGCCGGTGCGTCCTCCATCTGGCACATGTCACCGGTCTTGGTGTCGAGCGCCATGTCGAACGCACGGTACGCCGGGTTCCACGACGCGTCGAAGACCTTCCCGGTCGGCTTGCCCGTCACCGTGTAGGCGGTGTTGGTCCGCTTGTTGTAGTCGTGGACCCACACGTCGCCGTCGTACCCGATGCCGGTCGGCTCCTTGTCCTCGATCTTGCCGGGGATGGGGATCCGGGTGATGACGTCTCCGCCGGAGGTCGTGCCGACCCTGCCGGCCGCCTGCGCTTCGGCGGCCTTCGCCGCTGCGGCCTTGCCGTCGACGTTCGACGGCTTCATGCCGCTCGCACCTGCCTTCCAGGCGGCGAGGTCGATCGCGCTGGCCGCGCCCTTTCCGGTGCGCGCGGTGGCGCCGTCGGCGTCCAGGTCGGGGTGGCGCGCGGCCTCACCCAGGCTGTACGTGAGCGGGGCGGACCCGGTGTTGGTAAGCGTCAGCGAGCCCACACCGTTCTGGTCGGTGCCCAGCAGCGCGTCCAGACCGTCGGCCTTCAGACCGGCGACACCCGTGATCAGGCGAGCGTCGATCGTGGCTTTCGCGTAGAGCTTGCCGAGGGAGAAGGGGTACGCGGCGGTCGTGTAGTTCGGCGCGTCGACAGTCATCGTGTAGTCGCCGACCGGAAGCTGGCGATGCACGATGCCCGTCCCGTTGGTCGTGACGGTCTCGACGAGCCCGGCCTTGGTCGTGAACGAGACCTTCGCCCCGGCCACGGGCAGCCCGTCGTTGCGGTCGACGACAGTCGCGTCGAGGTACCCGAAGTCCGGCATGTCGTAGGTGACGATCATCCCGTCGCGCAGCACCGGGGCGCTCTCGGAGAACCGGATGCCGTCGATGCCGGCCCAGCCCTGGATGCCGGTGATGGCGTGCCCGCCGGCGGTCAGCGGGTCGTCGGATCCGACGCCGTCGCCGTACCCGAAGATCACCGTGCCCGAGCGGGTGAGCGTGGCCGAGAAGCTGACCGGCTCGGTGTACTCCGACCGGATCGGATAGGCCCACAGCTTGGCCTTGCGGTACTCGATGACGAACGCGTCCTCGCCGCCGACCTTGGTGGCTGCGGTGAAGATGCCACCGCCGGGGGCGAACTCGACGGGGGAGTTGACGTAGAACGGGAAGATGCCCGCACCGCCGCTACCGGGTCCGGTGCTGGTGTCCGGGGAGATCACGCCGCGCAGGCCGACGCCGAGGGTGTCGTGGCTGCCGTTGTAGAGCGCGATCGGGAACGGCAGCTTCACTGTGGCCCACACGCCGCTGGTGATCGTGACAGGGTCGGTGCCGCGCAGGTATTCGCCCTCGGAGACGGCACAGCTGTAGCCGCCCTTGTCGACGACGAGCCCGACCGGGATCTCGCGCGACTCGTTCTGCGCGCCCACGGTCAGCGGGAGCGTCGTGGGCGAGAAGCAGGCGTTGGGCTTGACGTTCAGTGTGTACGAGCCCTCGGGGACACCGGTGATCTGGTAAGCGCCGTTGGCGTCGGTGCGTACCGGCTTCAGCGGTGTGTCCTTGACCGACACGTCGGCGTTCGGGACGGGCTTCTTCTTGTCGTCGACGACCCGGCCGCTGATGTCGTGCTTCGCGGCGGCCGTGAGCGGCAGCTTGACGGAGGTGTCCTGGCCGAGGGTGATCGTGACGTTCGCGGTCGCGGTCAGGTAGCCGAAGACCTTGGTGGTGAGCTTGTAGTCACCGACCGGCAGGTTCGTCGTGAACCGGCCGTCCTTGTCGGTGCCGATCGACCGGCTGAACGGTCCGCTGATCGTCACCTCGGCAGCGGGGACCGGAGCGCCGTTGGCGGTGACGACACCGGTGAGGGTGCCGCCCTTGCGGGGCGCAAGTTCGAGCAGGCGGACAAGGTCGAGCCGACCCTCGCCGTACTTGTTGTTGACCTCGGCGGTGCCGCCGCACTCGGTGTCGTCGACGTCGACTGCCGACTCGCCGAGCAGACGGCGGGTCTCCTCGACCTGCCCGATGAGGGTCGGGTCGTAGCTCCACAGCGCCGCGACGGCGCCGGCGACGTGAGGTGCCGCCATCGAGGTGCCGGACATCTCGACGTAGCTGTTGCCCGGGTACGACGACAGGACGCCGTCGCCGGGAGCGGAGATCTCGGGCTTGATCCGGCCACCCTCACCCTCGCCCTTGCGGGAGAACAACGAGAGTGTGCCGTCCGATCCGTAGGCGCCGACGGAGTAAGCGCTCTCGGCGGAACCGGGCGAGGAGACGGTGTCGCAGGCCGCGTACGGCACGGTGTTGCCCGACGACCAGACGCTGAAGATCCCGGCGGCGGTCCACGCCTCGTCGATGGCCTGGAAGAAGTCGTCGAAGTCGTGCTCGACGGTCTGGCCCCACGAGTTGTTGATGACGTGCGGGCGCTTGGACGGGTCGGGGTTGTTCCCCTGGGTGTCGGTCGGGGCGAGCAGCCACCAGCCGGAGCGCAGCAGCGACTCGACGCCGGTGCTGTCGCAGCAGCCGTTCGTCGCGATCCACTGCGCGTCCGGGGCGACGCCGACGTGGTTAATGCCGTCGTCGCCGACCATTGTGCCCATGGTGTGCGTGCCGTGGCCGTTGTCGTCGCACGGCACCCCCGTGCACGTGCCCCGGCTGGCCATCCAGTTGTAGTTGTGGTCGACCGTGCCGTCGGGCTTCGTGCCGCGGTACTGGTGCATCAGGGCCGGGTGGTCGAACTGGACGCCCGAGTCGAGGTTGGAGACGGTGATGCCCGCACCTGTGGCGCCCATGGCCCATGCCTCGGGGGCGCGGATGGCCTCCAGACCCCACGTGGCGGCGTCTGCCTCGGCGGCCTTCTGCGCGGCGGGACGGGCAGCCCGCTCAGCCGGGCTCTTCTCGTCCACGGGCTTGACCAGCGCGACCTGCGGCGTCGCGTGGATCTCGGCGACCTGCACCTTCGACGCCACGTTGAGCGCGAGCTTCTCGGTGCCGCCCTTGACGAGCACCGTGTTGGCGATCGGGTAGGAGGTATACGTGACGCCTGCCCGGTCGAGTTCGGGGGAGACGGATGCCAGGGAGGTCTTGGCTGCCGCGGTCAGCGCGTCCTGGACGAACGTGCCGCGAGCGGCCCAGTCGGCGATCTTCTTCGCCGGGGCGAGGTCGGCCTTGGTGTCGAACGTGATCCAGAAGTCGGAAGTCGGCTCGGTGCGGAAGCGGTCCTTCAGGTTCGAGGTGATCTTGTTGGCTGGGGCACCGGGATCCGGCTCGGCAGCGGACGCCGGTAATGGCTGGATCATGCTCAGACCGACCGCTACGGCCAGCGAGGCGGCGAGGGTTGTGAGTCTCATGCGGGGTCCTTCGACCTACAGGGGCTGATAGGGGTCGTGGCTCTGGTGGTCGTCGGAGGCGTCGGAGGCCTCGGAGGCTTCGCGGGCGCTGACGCGTGGCTCGCTCGGCGGCTCGACGGGTGGTTGGGGCTCGATGGCGGAGTCGTCACGCGTGGCAGGTCGCTCAGACACGCATTCCCCTACGGCTATGGATCATGAAGCCATGCTCGGGGGAGCCGAGGGACCTTAGCTATCCAGCGGATACGTCAATTTTCACGCCGGGTCGCTGAGGGAGTCCTCTTCTGCGAACACTCCGGCCTCCACTGCCTTGACCGCCAGCGCGGTCCGGGAGGTCACCTTCAACTTGCGCATCGCCGCACGTAGCTGCTGGTCCACCGTGGCCGGTGACTTGGCCAGGATCCGGCTGATCTCCCGGTTCGTCTTGCCGGCGACAACCAGTTGGACCACGTCGAGCTCGCGAGGTGAGAGCTGGTCGCCGTACCCTCGTCGGCCGCCGCGCCACAGTCGCGGAACCTCGGCGCCGTGTTCGCGAAGCCGCTGTGCGACACGATCGGCATCGCCGCGGGCTCCGATCCTGAACAACTGCTCGTACTGTGCGGCAAGTAGCTCACGGCCCTGAGCGACCTGGCCCTGCGCTTCGATCTGGCCCTGCGCGATGAGCGCCTCGGCTTGACGCTCGCGGGCGAGCATGGCGTCGTAGGGGCGCGGCAGCGCGTTCCAGGCGCGCGCCGCCCGGTTCCAGGCCGTCGCGGCCCGGGCGTGGTCTCCGGCTGCGGCGACCAGCAGGGCACGGCACACGGCGAGCGCGGCGCGAGGCGCCGGCGCCGTACGACCACGCAGCCCTCTGGCGAACTGGTCGCCCAGGCGTGTCGCGGCCGTCAGGTCACCCGCGGCGAGGTGCGCCTCGATCCGGGCGGGAACGAGGTCCGTCGCCCAGACCCAGATGCCCTTTGTCAGCACCGTGTCCATCGGCTCGTTCGTGATCTGCAGCGCCCGGCCGCTGTTTCCGTCCGTCAGCCACAGCCGGGCCAGCGCGGCGGCGGCCTCCATCGTGTCGTCGGCCGCGCCGAGACGGGCAGACTCCTCCAGGACCAGCCGGAACTGCTCCTCCGCAGCGCGCCGCCGTCCGGCTGCGGCTGCCAGCCGGGCCGCGAGGCGAATGCTGCCGAGGTAGTGCGCCGGCCGATCTCGATCGGCATCGGCGAGTGCCGCGCTTCGCTCCGCGAGGCCCTCCCACCGGCCGGTGAGCCACGCCAGGTTGGCCTGTTCGAGTTCGACATTGTGGTGCAGCCGGGACGCCTGCTCGGCCTCGGCAAGGCGCAGGGCCACGTCGAGGTGTTGTTCCGCGTCGGCGTACCGACCCCAGATCAGTGCGCCGGTCCCGACGTTCGCGTGGATGCGGGCCACGTCGAGACGCTCCGCCGAGTTCGTGCCGTCGATGGGCAGGTCGGCGACGACGTCCCAGGCCTCTTCTTCGCCGAGCATGAGCAACGCGGCGGCGCGGTTGCCGGCCAGGTTCAGCCGTTCAGCGGGCGATTCGAATTCGGCGGTGAGCTCGGCGGCGCGGTCCAGCCACCGCCGGTGGGTCGACGCCGGCCACGGCCCCGCATAGGCCCATCCGAGATAGGTCATCGCCCGAGCCGCCTCGACCGGGTCATGGTCGAGGTTGGCCACCGCCTGCTCGAGTTCGCGGAGTGCGGCCTGTGCCTCACCCCCGGTGATCAGGAGCCGACCCAGGGGGTTGCGGATCTCGGCCTGCTGGCGGGCGGAGAGACCGGGAGTCTCCAACACCGAGCGCAGGGTACGGATCACGCGGTGGTAGACCTCGTCGACCGGTTCACGGCGGCCCAGCGCGGCCACTCCGGCGATGCGCGCGACCCGTGCCCGATCCACCGGCGGCAGCCTGGACCACGACAACAGATCGACGAGCAGGTCGACCGCCTTTGTGTGGTCACCCGAGGCCATGGCCAGCTCGGCGCTCTGCTCGGCGTACCGCGCCCAGGACTGCGTTTCGCCGGCCTCACGGAAGTGGTGGGCGAGGCGTGCCACGGGCGGCGGATGGGTGCCCTCCAAGGCCCGGCCGGCCAGCAGGTGGAAATGTCTGCGGTCGGTCAACGGAATCGCCTCGTAGACAGCCATGGCGGCCAGCACATGCCGGAAGCGCCACCGGCCGCGGTCGTCTCCGTCCAGGACGCCGGCGCCGGCCGACTCCGCGACGGCGTCTCGGCACGCGTGTGGTGACAGGCCGGCGGTCAGCGCGATCGTGGCCAACGATGACCGCTCCGCCAACGTAGCCGCGGCTCGTAACACCTGCTGCGCCGTGGGCGACAGGCGACCCACCCGCTCCCGGGTCGAGTCGCGCACCGTCGGTGGCACCTGCAGCTCACGCAGCTTCAGGCGGACCCACTGGCCGTCGCGGAAGACGAGGTCGGCACGGTCGCACATGAGGCGAACCGACTCCTCCAGGGCCAGGGGAACGCCACCGGTCCGCTCGTGCATGAACGTCGTGAACTCCTGCGATATCGGCTTGCCGTCGAGCATCGAGGACACCAGTGCCGCCGTGTCGTCGGGTCGCATGGGCGCCAGGGCGATCCTCAACTGGGTCACGCCAGCGGGCAGCCGGGACGTCAGCCGCAGCAACAACGATCCGTCGTCGACCTCCTCGGGCCGATAGGAGATGACGAGGCTCGGCCCGCCCGACTGCTGCCGGGAGGTGACGAACAACAGGAACTCAAGGGTCACCTCGTCGGCCCAGTGCGCGTCCTCGAGCACGAGAACGTCGACACGCAGAGCCCGCAGCAGCTCGTCAAGGGCGCGGAACAGGCGATGGCGTGCCGCCTTCGCATCGCCCAGGGGCGTCAACGCGGGCGGCAGGTCCGAGGACCATTCAGGGAACAGGGGCCGCAACGCACCCGCAAGATCGGTGAGCCGCAGTCGCGACACCGGGCCGTCGATCCCCCGGAACGCGTCGACGATCGGCCCCAACGTCAGCGACTCGCGAAGCGGTGGGCACACCGACACCAGGGCAGTGCCCTGGTCGGGCGTGGCCAGCCACTCCCGCAGCAGTCGGCTCTTCCCGATCCCCGCCTCGCCCTCCACCAGCACGATCGCCGGTGGTCGGGCCACGGCGGCCCGGAGGGCCGCGATCTCCCGATCACGTCCCACGAACTGCGGCGTTGAGACGGTCGGTGCGGTCCTGTCGTCCTCGGGCGAGGGGTCGAGCATGCGTGATGATCTCGCTTTTTCCTGCTCGGACACAAGACCGTCAGGCGGCTCGCGTTGCGGGACCCTCGGCTGCGGTGCTGCGGCCTTGCCCTAATCATCTTAGTGATTAAGATAACTGCATGGGCGTATCGACTGACATCTCCGTGGCGATCGCCGGTGCCGGTCTCTCCGGCCTCTGCCTCGCCCAGCACCTGCTGCGCGCCGGCATCGACGTGCACGTCTACGAGCGCGACCCGGGCCCCTTCGTCCGGCGGCAGGGCTACCGGATCATCCTCGACCGGTACGGGCTGGAGGCGCTGCGCGAGAGCCTGCCCCGCCCGCTCTACAACCTCGCGCTCACCACCGGTGACGAGCCCGGCGGGCAGCTACGTTTCACCGACAGTCGGCTGCGGGACGCATTCAGCATCACCTTCAAGGACGATCCGTACGCGACCCGCCAGGTCGACCGGCTGACCCTGCGGTCGATCCTGCAGTCCGGGTTGCACCAACGCATCCACTACGGCAAGCAGGCCGTCGCGGTGGAGAACGGCGGGCCCGCCGGGCTGCGGCTGCGGTTCGCCGACGGCGGGGCCGCCCCGGCCACCGTCGTCGTGGGCGCGGACGGCGTCGGCTCGGCGCTGCGCGCGCAGCTCATGCCGGACGCGGACCCGGCGAACACCCCAATGGCGGGCATCTACGGCCGGTCGCCCCTGGAGCGCAACGGTCAGAGCGTCATCCCGGACGCGCTGCGTACCAGCGGGGTCCTTGCCATCGGCGACCGGCCGGGCCGCGCCTTCTTCTTCACCTCCATGCGGTTCGGAGAAAATCCGCAGGAGGCGTTCGCGCGCCTGGCCCCGGGCAGCTATGCGCCCACCGGCTACGACTACGTCATGTGGGGCCTGCTGCTGCGGCAGGAGGAGGTGCCCATCGGCATCCGCGGCGACCTGCTGGCGCTGTGGAGACAGGCCAGCCTGATGAGTGGGGACTTCCACCCGCTCGTCCGGCGACTGGTCGGCACCGCCGAACTGGACGCCACGGTTCTCAACCTCTTCGCCACCGGCCAACGCCCGCAGCGGTGGGCGGTGCCCCGGGCAACGATGATGGGCGACGCCGTGCACGTCATGCCGCCGTTCGGTGCCCACGGTGGCAACACCGCGCTGCGCGACGCCGCCCTGCTCGGCAGGAAACTTGTCGAGGCCCGGGCGAGCGGCGCGCCGGTGGAGGAGGCTATCGCCCGCTACCAGGACGAGATGGTGCCGTACGCCTTCCGCGCCGTCGACACCGCCGCGCGGCTGATGCGCCGCCTCACCGGAGAGGCGGCAGCGCCGCACTGGGTGCTGACCCGCGTGTTACCTCGACTGCACCGGGTCACCGTGCCGGAGGCATGATTGCGTGCATGTCCCAGGACCCGGCCCGCACCTCCGCGATCGGCGATCTGATGCGCGCCGGGCGGGAGATGTCGCGGCTGTCGATGGTGTTCCGGTACGCCATCGCGGAGCGGCTGGGCCTCACCGTGAGCGACTTGGAGTGCCTGGACCACCTGGCGGACGTCGGGTCCGCCACCGCGGGGCAGGTCGCCGAGCGGACCAACCTCACCACCGGGGCGGTGACAAGCATGCTCCGCCGGCTCCAGCAGGCGGGGTACGTGACCGCCGAGCGCGACCCGGCGGACCGTCGCCGGGTGATCGTCAGCCTGCGGCCGGAGCGGATCGCGGAGCTGAGGCGACCGTACGAGCGGTTCGCCGAGGGGACGGCGCGACTCATCGAGGGCTACAGCGCCGAGGAGGTCGCTCTGCTGGTCCGTCACTATGACCACATGCAGGCGATGTACCACGCCGAACTGGACCGCCTCCGCTGCGGCGACACCGCGCAGCGGTCGGCCTGAGGCACCGTCGCGTGCCGCGCTGGGCAGGTGTGCGCCGCGATGTGGTGATCAGGCCGTACGAGTGGGCGGGCCCGGCGTCACGCCGAGCCCGCCCGTTTCAGTCAGCCCTTCCGGTCGTCACGCCCGGGCGACGAGCCGGAACTGCTGGTTGGTCTGGCCGTGGCAGTCGTAGAGCTGGACCTGGGCGCCGTTGGCGGTGCTCCAGACGTCAAGGCATCGTCCGGATTGGACGCTGCTGATGGTGCCGTTGGAGTTGACGTTCCACTGTTGGTTGGTCTGGCTGTGGCAGCTGTAGATCTGTACCGCCGCGCCGTTGCCGGTGCCCGCGGCGTCGAGGCACATGTTGCCGTACACCTGGAGTTGTTTTCCTGAGGTGTAGGTCCAGGTCTGGTTGGTCTGCCTGTTGCAGTCGTAGAGCTGTACCCGGGTGCCGTTGTTACGGGAGGCGTTGGGTACGTCGAGGCACCGGCCGGACTGCGTGCCGACGATCTCGCCGGCCGAGGCGGGCGGGACGCTCGGCGACACGGTGGGGGTCGGCCCCGGCGTGGTGGGCGTCGGGGTGGTCGGCGTCGTGGGCAGCAGCGGACAGGTGCTGCGGTAGGTGACCACGCCGCTGGAGTCCAGCAGCGGGCAGAGGAACTGGCTGTACCGGGCGTCGTTGTCGACGAACATCTTGACGAACGGCAGCATGGTCCGGACCATCACCGGGTTGGGCCGCCCGACCATGAATCCGTGGTCCGCGCCGGCGACCTCCAGGTAGACGCTCTCCGTCGTGGACGGGATGCTGTTGTACAGGCCAGTGGCGTAGGACGGAGTGACAACCGTGTCCGCCTGCCCAGACAAGATCATCGTGGGCACACGGTCGTTGGCGAGGTTCGACGACGGCGAGTACGGCGCGATGCCGACCACTGCCTTCAACGACGGACGCCGCATGGCGGCACTCAACGCGCCACCGCCGCCCATGGAGTGACCGGCGACCGCCAACCTGCTGGGATCGACCCGGTCGCGCACCGGGCTCTGCTGCGTGAGGTAGTCCAACGCGGCGAGCAACTGGGTGCCTCGGGCCGTGTCGAAGTCGTTGCGGCTGTTGGTCTCGATGCCGATCACGACGAAGCCGTGGGAGGCCAGCCAAGGACCCATCCAGGCCAGTTCGGCGGAGAACAACGCCGTGTAACCCGGCGAGATGGCGATGGCCCCGAAGGTGCCCTGGCTGGTGTCGGTCGGGTAGTAGATCCGGCCGCCGTTGAAGCCGTACCCGGTCGGGACGCTCACCGACGTGTTGGCGAAGGGGCCGTTCACGGCGGTGACGCTGCTCGGGGTGGGGTCCGGGCCTCGCTGGTACGGGTTGTCGGCGGCCGATGCCGATCCGGTCGTCACGGTCAGGGTGAACATCCCGACCACGGCTGCGATCCCCACCGCGGCGAGTTTCAGCACCCGTCCCCGAAAGCGGGCGGGCACTCGGTCGGCATGGGTGTTCCCCGAGGGTGGGGGGTGGTGTCCGTTTCCTCGCACTGTCGGTGCCTCCTGGTGGTGGATAAGTGCGGGACGGGCGGGCTCGGTTCGTGCCGAGCCCGCCCGTCCCGGCGGTGTCCGGTCGTCAGCGTTGCAGCGTCAGCAGACCCGGCCGGTACGGCAGAAGGCCGTAGTCGCCGCCGGAGCTGGGAGAACGCCCCTGGTAGAGCAGTTGCAGGTTGCAGGCGTCAACGGTCATCGTCTGATCGGCGTTGCTGCGGATCAGCTCGCCGTGACTGATGTCGTTGGTCCAGGTGGCACCACTGTTCGCCTTGCCGGCGAACGGGTTGCTCTCCGACGCGGCCTGCGGCGTCCACGTGCCACCCAGGCTGGTGGCCGTGAACGAGCGGAAGTAACGCCCGTTCGCGCCGATCGCCTCGACGAGCATGAGGTACCGGTTCTGGCCCTGGAGCTTGTAGACCTGAACGCCCTCGAACAGGTTGTTCGTCGAGTCGGTCATGATCGTCGTGTAGTTCGACCCGAAGCTGCCCGGGAAGTTCCCGATGGGCATGCTGGCCCGGTAGATCCTGCCGTTGTCCCCGGCGAAGAACAGGTACATGTTCTGGTCGTCACCGATGACTGCCTGGTCGATCGGGCCGGTGCTGGAGTTGGAGATGCTTCCGGTGAACAGCGTCTGCGCCGATGACCAGCTGTTCACGTTTGTCGGATCGGTCGACGTGCGGTACGAGAACGCCGTCGGACCCCACTGATAGGCCAACACCCAGACGTTGCGCGGCGCGAAGTAGAACAGTGACGGTGCCACCGCAGCGAACGGCATCTGGTTCTGCGACGCCGACCCCATCTGGTTCCAGTTGGAGAAGAGACCGAAGTTCATCGAGCCCCACGTCGTGCCGGTGTCGTGCGTCGTGGCGTAGACCAACTGCTGGCCGTTGTACGGCGCGTGGGTGAAGTCCTTCAGCGACACCCAACCCGACCTCGGCTGAGCCAGCGCGCCAGTCGACGACCAGCGGTACGACGACGGAAGATCACAGGCACCCGGCGTCGGGGTCACCGTTGGCGTCGGGGTCGGCGTCGGCGTGGAACCGCCGCCGAGGGACGCGAGCCGGAACTGTTGGTTGGTCTGTCCGTTGCAGTCGTAGAGCTGGACTTGGGCGCCGTTGGCGGTGCTCCAGACGTCGAGGCATCGTCCGGATTGGACGCTGCTGATGGTGCCGTTGGAGTTGACGTTCCACTGTTGGTTGGTTTGGCTGTGGCAGCTGTAGATCTGTACTGCCGTGCCGTTGCCGGTTCCTGCGGCGTCGAGGCACATGTTGCCGTACACCTGGAGTTGTTTTCCTGAGGTGTAGGTCCATGCCTGGTTGGTCTGCCTGTTGCAGTCGTAGAGCTGCACGCGAGTGCCGTTGGTGGTCGACGCGTTGGGTACGTCGATACACCTGCCGGATTGGCTGCCGACGATCTCACTGGCCGAGCCGCCCGGCGGGACCGTGGGAGTCGGGCCCGGCGTGGTGGGGGTCGGGCCCGGGGTGGTGGGGGTGGGGGTGGTGCCGGGGGTGGCGCTGTTCAGGGCGTCGAGGGTGGAGTTGTAGGCGGCTTTCTTGTTGCCGTTGCATTCGAAGAGCAGTGGGGTGCCGCTGGAGCGCCACGAGTCGCAGTCGCGTACGCCCCAGAC
>NZ_JBIAZG010000021.1:0-64312 GCF_042898885.1 Micromonospora sp. NPDC000316 | reverse complement strand
TCTCAGCCCAGTCTTCCAGTGCGATCACCCCTCCAGCCTCGGAGGGGTCAGTCCCAATCCGCCGCTAGAGGGTCAGTCTCAGCGCGTCGTCGACACCTCGCTGCGGGAGAAGCGTTCGGCGTGATGACGTAGAGAGCGCGTGGAGGCAACGAAGGACTCGCTGTGTTCGAGCAGCGCGGCGTCCCAGCGTGCTCGGATGTCAGCTGCCATCAGCTGCTTGTTCGTTTTCGTGACGGCGTAGGCCCCGAGTGCTGCTGCGATCAGGCCACCGACGAACGAGAGTACTGCTGCCAACCACTCCATCCGCGAATGTTAGCTTCGGCACCACCGGCAAGGACACAGCCGACAAGCGGCCTCCGAAAAGATGAGCGAGGGGCTAAGACGGCGTAGAGGCTACGTCCCCTGCCCCGGCTGCCGGCGCTGGTGGCTCTGATCGAAGACAGTCGCATGCGCGGCCAACAGTGGGGTGATGACTGGATCGCTGGTCTAAAAGGCGAGAATGGCAGAAACCCTGATCAGTGGGGTTTCTGCCATTGCGCCCATTTAGACCAGCGGATTACGCGGGTCTGTGGCCTGCCGGGTAGGGCGTGGACAGTGCCGTTGGCCGGGTGTACGCGCCTTATCGGCATCCTTGGCTGCGGTGCGGCCGGCAGGGGTGACCTCGGTCAGGTAGTGCCGCCGCCGCTGATCGGGTCGACGCCCGTATCGACCTTCACGCGGAGTACCTGTGCGCCCGGCAGGATTCGAACCTGCGGCCTTGGGATTAGAAGTCCCCTGCTCTATCCGCTGAGCTACGGGCGCGCGGCGTGGTTGTACGCGCCAAGAGGGTACCGCCGCCCCACCTCGTGGCGGGGAAAAGGGTGCTCGCGTCCGCGTCGCCGAGCAGGGTCTCACGACGGCCGGGTGGCTGGCATCCGGGTTCCCGCCGATCGGCCCGACACTGGCCCGTACCCTCGGCTGGTGTTGCTGGACCCCGACACCGAGAGCGGCGTCGCCTACGAGATGTGCCAGATCGTCGGTCGCGCCATCCTGCCGTACCGGTCAACGGACGCCACTGACGAGCGCTTCGGCACAGTGTTCTTCTTCCAGGGCAGCGACGACCCGGTGGGGGAGTCGCTGCTGACGGCGGCCCACCTGGTCGGCGGCGCGGGCGGGGAGTTGGGTCTGCGGGCCAGCGTCACCGAGCCGGCCGGGGTCGCCCCGGACGCCGTCGCGACGGGTGAGATCAGGCCCGGCTGGGCCCGTTTTCCGGGCGACGGCGTCGCGGTGCTCGCGACCGGCGGCCTGCACCGCTACGCCGGTGACGGCGGCTGGCGGTGGCGGGTGCAGCCGGTGCCCGCCGAGATGGCCGCCGGGCCCGAGGTGATCGCGAGGCTCACCGCCGCCGCTGGTTCCGCTTTCGTGCTGGCCCATGGGGTACGCGAGGACGGCTCCCGGCCGTTGGAGGTGACGATCGAGCGGGTGGTCCGCGAGGGGGACACCGTGCGGATCACCGGGGAACTGCCACTCGGGTACGTCGGAGCGCCGGTCTTCGTCGTGCAGGCCGACGCCACCGGGGAGGTGTCGTTGTACTGCCTGGGCCTGGTGCTGCCCGGCGTCGACGGCCACCCGGTGGCGACCTTCGACCGGATCCGGGCCGTCCTCCCGGCCGCGCCCGGCGACGCCTGAGCTGTCGCCGCGCGGGCGGTCGACCGTCGCCGCGTGGGTCAGTCGCTGGCCGTCGTCCCGGCCCGATCGTCCGTGGGACGACGGTTTCCGGGCAGCCCGCGCCCATCAGCGATCGAAGCGGCGTCGGTCGGGTCGGCGTCGGTGGGGCCCGCAGGGGTGGGGTCGGTCGGGGCGGGATCGGCCGGGGCGGTGGGGCCGGCGGCGAGGAACGCCTCTGCCCACCTGCCTACCTCGTTCAGGACCTGTCGGCGTACGGCCGGGCCGGAGAGGACGAGGTCGTGCATCCCGCCGTCGAACCGTGCCAGGGTGACGTGTCGGCCGAGGCGTGGCGCGTACCGGACCATGTGCTCGACGTCCAGCACGGCGTCGGCAAGGGTCGCGCTGTCGTGCCACTTGGTGCCCCGGAAGGAGCGGGTCGAGCAGGCCAGCAGCACGGGCACCTGGATGTCCAGCCCGGCGCGCAGCCGACGTTGGCCGGTGCGGATCGCGTTCAGCCAGCCGGCCCGGACCGGGAACCCGGCCAGCGGCTTCCACGCCAGGTCGTACGTCCACTCGCCACGGTGGTCGGCGTGCAGGCTCTCGCCGTACACCGTGCCCAGCCCCATCGGCACGATGCGGTGCGGCGCCCTGCGGCCCAGCCGGGCCGCGGCGGCCGCGATGGGTCGGCGGACCGCCCAGGAGGCGTTGAAGTCGAAGAAGGGGCTGTTGAGCACGAGGCCGTCGATGGTGCCGGTGTCGCGGCGGGCGTCCGCCCAGAGCGACATGATCAGGCCGCCGGTGGAGTGGCCCATCGCCAGCAGGGTGTCGTGCCCGTCTTCCGAGCGAATGATCTTGGCGGCGGCGTCCAGCTCGGAGAAGTAGTCGCTGATGTCCTGGCAGAAGTTCGGAGTCTGGTGCGGGAGCAGGCTGCGGCCGTATTTGCGCAGGTCGAGGGCGTAGAAATCCCAGCCACGCTCGGCGAAGAAGTCAGCCAGGTGGGTCTGGAAGAAGTAGTCGACGAAGCCGTGCACATAGAGCACCGCCCGCCCGGTGGGGCGCTCGGCTCGCCGCCGGACCACTGTCGCGACGACAGGCCCCTCGTCGTCGGTGCCCAGGTCGATCGTCTGCCGCTCGTAGGGCGGCCCCAACACGTCCGGTTCCACGGAATCGACGCTACGCCGGCCGACTACCCGGCGGTAGGCCCGACGCCCGCCGGCCCCGACCGGCCGTGCCTGCCGGCCGGGGCATGGCGGGGGTACGCGGTCAGACCGTCTCGGCGTCGGCGCGGCTCGGGTCGGCGGCGGGCAGCTCATCCGGCTCGCCGGCCGGGTCGACCTCGCCCTGCGGCTGGCTGACGTCGCGCAGGTGCTTGTTGTGGCGCGGCTCCTGGCGGGTCTTGGCGTCGTTGAGGCGCCGGCGCAGGTCGTCGCGAACGTCGTTGAGCGCGGCGTGCAGGTCCTCCTCGGCGGAGGTGGTGACGATCTTCTGTCGGCCGGCGATCCAGCACTCCAGGGTGACCTTCTGGCCCCGGGCCTCCCGGTCCTTCACCGACACCTCCAACTCGGTGGCGTCGGCGTGGAAGCTGGCCAGCCGGGTGTCGAGGGTGGCGAACTGCTCGGCGATCCAGTTCCGGTCGCCCTGCGAGAACCCGGCACCCACCCGGAGGCATCCGGCCACGGTGGCCGGGTTCGCCACGGCGCTCATCGCCGCGCCCCGGAAGCGGTTGCGGAACCGAAAGCATTGATCATCATGGCGCTGGCCTCTCGTCGACGTGGGAGCTGTCGGTGGTGCTTGATCAAGTCCATACCCACTCGGGCGGCGCCGGAACCGCAGTCACCCGACCGGGTGAGGTCGGCCGTACCACATCAGGGCGTGATCAGGGCGTTGTCCACAGGTTCCCCCGTTGTCCACAGGTCGGGGTTGCGGCGCTGGCGACCCTCGTCGACACCGCTCAGGCTCAGGGCCGAGTCGACTCGCGCTGGCAGACCCCGGATCCCCTGGAGGGACGATGTTTGACACCTACGTCACAATTGTCGGCAATGTGCTGACCGCGCCGGAGTGGCGGCGTACCACCCAGAGCAACACCCTGGTGGCCAACTTCAAGGTCGCGTCCACCGCCCGCCGGCTCGACCGCGACAGCGGCCGCTGGGTCGACGGCAACTCGCTGCGGGTCCGCGTCAACTGCTGGCGCAAGCTCGCCGAAGGCGTCGCCGCCTCGGTGATGGTCGGCGACCCGGTGGTGGTCTGTGGTCGCCTCTACACCCGCGACTGGACCGACGACGCCGGCAACCACCGCACCATCTACGAACTGGAGGCGGTCGCCGTCGGCCACGACCTGTCCCGTGGCCGGGCCCGCTTCCTGCGTAACCGGCCGACCATGACGACGAGCACCGTCGAGGACGCGGAAGCCGAGAGCCGGGTGCACGGCGAGCCCACCGAGCCGGTGCCGGCCGGGCAGGCGCCCGTGCTGCCCGATGACCGACCGATGGACGACGACTTCGAGCTGTCCGACTTCGGCTCGCTGCGGACCAGCCCGGTCGACCACGGTCCGCTCGACGACGGCGGTCCGCTCGACGACGTCTCCCTTCCCGGCAGCGGCGACCTGGGCGGCGGTGTCACGGGTGGCCCCGATCGTGCGCAGGGCGGCGAGCCCGACATGCCTGCCGCCCTCGACGACGACGAACTGGCCCCTCCCGGCGACTCGGACGACGGTGACCCCGACGGCGAGCTGGGGCCGGTGCCCGACGAGGGCCGACCGGATCCCGCGCCGTCCGGCCGGGGGCGGCGCGGTCGAGGACGTGTTCCGCAGCCGGTGTGACCGTTTCGGCTTCCGAGCGCCCAACGGCGTGGCACGACGGGGGCGGGGTGGCGACGCGACAGGCGTCGTCACCCCGCGTGACGCCAGCGGCGGGCGCGGCTGCGGCCTGATGAGCGGTGCGGCTTGGCGGACGGCGGGGCGGGCGGGCGCGGCGGGGCTCGTGCGGTGCGGCGGGCTGCCGCGCACGGTCGGGCGGGAGTGCGGCTGGCGCGGTTGGTTCACGGGATGCTCGTCTAGGCTGGCCGGCCGGAGGTGGTGCGCGTGCGGCAGACAGCGCCGGTGGCGAACGCGGTAGGGCTGTTGGCCGGGTACGCGCTGGACAGGATGCTCGGCGACCCCCGCCGGTGGCACCCGGTGGCCGGCTTCGGGCAGGCCGCCGGGGCGTTGGAGCGTCGCCTCTACCGGCCGGACCGGGCAGCGGGTGCCGCGTTCACCGCACTTGCCGTGGGCGGGCCGGTGGTGCTCGGGGCGGTCGCCGCCGCGGCCACCCGGCACCGGCCCGTGGCCCGCGCGGTGCTCGTCGCCGCCGGAACCTGGACCGTGCTGGGCGGCCGGACCCTGCGGCACGAGGCCTCCGTGATGGGTCGGACGCTGCGCGACGGTGACCTGCCCGCCGCCCGGCGACGCCTCGGTAACCTCTGCGGCCGAGACCCGTCCACCCTTGGCGAGTCGGAGCTGGCCCGAGCCACAGTCGAGTCGGTCGCGGAGAACACCTCCGACGCGGTGGTCGCCCCGCTCGTCTGGGGCGCGGTCGCCGGCCTTCCCGGGCTCCTCGGCTACCGCGCGGCGAACACCCTCGACGCGATGGTCGGGCACCGGTCGGAGCGGTACGCGCGGTTCGGCACCCCTGCCGCTCGGCTGGACGACCTGCTCAACCTGGTGCCGTCCCGGCTGACCGGGCTGCTCACGATCGCTGTCGCCCCGGTCGCGCACGGTGACCGTGAACGGGCCTGGCGCGTGTGGCGGCGCGACCGCAACGACCACCCGAGCCCCAACGCCGGCCAGTGCGAGGCGGCGATGGCCGGCGCGCTCGGTGTCCGCCTCGGCGGCCGCAACATCTACTTCGGGCGCTCCGAGGTCCGCCCGCTCCTGGGTGACGGTCCGCGTCCCGAGGCGCGCCACCTCAAGCGAGCCGCCCGCGTGTCCGGCGCCGTGGGGCTGGCCGCCCTCGGGCTGGCCGCCGCCTACCCGGTGACAGTCGGCCGCCTCGTCAACGCCGCGGGCCGGCGCGGGCTCGCCGCGGTGCTCGGTCGGCGCGGGGTGTACGCGACGACTCGTCGTGGTGGGCTGGCGCGGTGACGGGTCGGCGCGAGCTGCGCGCGGTGACGGGTGGGCGCGGGCTGGCAGCGGTGGTGGGTCGGCGTTGGGCGAGGGCTGTCGTGGCCGGGCGGGGGAGTGGGCGGTGAGCGGTGGTCTGTTGGTTGCCGGCACCACCTCCGACGCCGGCAAGAGCGTGCTCACCGCCGGCATCTGCCGGTGGCTGCACCGCCAAGGCGTGAAGGTGGCGCCGTTCAAGGCGCAGAACATGTCGAACAATTCGGCGGTCGTGGTCGGGCCGGACGGGCGGGGCGGCGAGATCGGCAGGGCCCAGGCCATGCAGGCGGCGGCCTGTGGGCTCGCCCCGGACCTACGCTTCAACCCGGTCCTGCTCAAGCCGGGTAGCGACCTCGCCAGCCAGGTGGTGCTGCTCGGCGAGGCGGTCGACACGATCACCGCGAGCACCTTCGGGCAGTTGCGGCCCCGGCTCGCCGAGACCGCGTACGCGGCGCTGGCCGAGCTGCGCGACGCGTACGACGTGGTGATCTGCGAGGGCGCGGGCAGCCCGGCGGAGATCAACCTGCGGGGCGGGGACTACGTGAACATGGGCCTGGCCCGGCACGCCAACCTGCCCACAATCGTGGTCGGCGACATCGACCGAGGTGGCGTGTTCGCGTCGATGTTCGGCACTGTGGCCCTGCTCGACGCCGCCGACCAGGCACTGATCGCCGGCTTCGTGATCAACAAGTTCCGTGGTGATCTCGGTCTGCTTCAGCCAGGTCTGGACATGCTGGGCCAGGTGACCGGCCGCCCCACATTTGGCGTGGTGCCGTGGGCGCTCGACCTGTGGCTGGACGCGGAGGATTCGCTCGCCTACGGCCGGGTGCTCGGCCGTCCCGCCGCGCCGTACGGCACCGAGTGGTTGGACGTGGCAGTCGTGCGGCTACCCCGGGTCAGCAACGCCACCGACGCGGAGACGCTGGCCACCGAGCCAGGCGTCCGCGTACGCCTCACCGTCGAACCGGCCGAACTGGCCGCCGCCGACCTGATCATCCTGCCCGGCTCGAAGTCGACAGTCGCGGACCTCGCCTGGCTGCGCGAGACCGGCCTCGCCGACGCGGTCCACGCACACGTGGCAGCCGGAAAACCACTGCTCGGCCTCTGCGGCGGCTTCCAGATGCTCGGCCGGGCCATCCACGACCCGGTGGAGAGCCGGCAGGGCAGCGTGCCCGGGCTCGGCCTGCTGCCGATCGAGATCACCTTCGACCCGCGCAAAACCGTCCGGCAGTCGGTGGGCACCGCCCCCGGCGGCCTGCCGGTCCGCGGCTACGAGATCCATCACGGGTACGTCTCGCAGGCCGACCCGGCCCTGACCCCGCTGCTGACCGGAGCCGACGGCGTCGGCGAGGGTGCGGTGCTCGGCGCGGTGTACGGCACGCACTGGCACGGGGCGTTCGAGTCGGACGGGTTCCGTCGCTGGTTCCTCACCGAGGTGGCCCGGCTGGCCGGGCGTACCGGGTTCCGCGTCTCGCCGGCCACCAGTTTCGCCGCCGCCCGGGAACGCTCACTCGACCTGCTCGGCGACCTCGTCGAGGAGCACCTGGACACCGACGCCCTCTGGAAACTCATCGAAACCGGCCCAACCCCCGGACTTCCCTTCATCCCACCCGGCCCGCCGTCGCCCTGACCGGCGACTCGGCGTCGGGTGCGTGCCGCCATCCCACGCGGCCCGCACCTGCCTGACCCCCGACTCAGCGTTGGGTGCGTGTCGTCATCCCACCCGGCCCGCACCTGCTTGACCCGCGACTCGGCGTTGGGTGCGTTCCGTCAACCCACGCGGCCCGCACCTGCCTGAACCGCGACTCGGCGTAGGGGTGGCTGGGTCTCAGGGGCGGATGTCTGCGGGGCGATCGGTGGTGGGCAGGCCGGCGGCGAGCCAGGCGTCCACGCCGCCGATCATGTCGGTGGCCCGGCGCAGCCCGAGAGTCTGGAGGCTGGCGGCCGCGAGGCTGGAGCTGTAACCCTGGCGGCACACAAGCACTATCTCCCGGTCGTAGCCGGTGGCCTCCGGGATGCGCCACGCGCTGGCCGGATCGAGTCGCCATTCCAGCACCGTCCGGTCGATGACGACGGCGCCGGGCAGGTCGCCCTGTTCGCGGCGCTGCGTGTCGGTACGGGTGTCGACCAGCAGGGCGCCGCCGCGGACCGCGTCGACGGTCTGCTGCGGAGTCAATCGGTGCAGCCCGGCGCGGGCCTGTTCGAGCAGGGCGTCGATGCCGGGGCTCATCACGTCTCGGAGCACCACCCGATCATGCCGACTCGGTGGCACCCCGGGCGGCGAACGGGCCGCCCGTCACCCGTCGCCGCCCCAATTCCCCCGGACGTGACGGCCACCCGACCACGGCGGTCAACCAGACGTGTCAGCCCGACCACCGCACGCCGTCGATGCCCGACCCACCGACCCACGGCAGGCCGCCGACGCCGCGTGATCCACTCGGTTTCCTTGAAATCGCGGTATCCCCGTCGACAGGACACCCCGATTTCTAGGAACCCGAGTCGATCACGTTGGCCTACGACGACGACGGCATACTTTGGTGGTGTACGAACCCAGCCCGGGCCGCCGACACCAGGCCGCCGCAAAACCGTGAACGCCAATGAGGCCGGGAACGCCGACGAGGCCGAAAAGGCCGGTGGAGCTGGGGACCTCGGTCAGGCTGAGGACGTCAACGGGGCCAGGAACGCCGATCAGGCCGGGGATGTCGGGAGGGTGGCGGACCGCACCACCTACCGCGCGGACGTCAGGTCGAGCGTGGCGGTTGTCGAGGCGTACACCCTGTTGGCTCGTCGGGTGCTCGCGGGCCCGGCGCGGTTGGGGCGGACTCGGCTGGTTGCGGTCGACGGGCCGAGCGGCGCGGGCAAGAGCCGGTTCGCCGCGCACCTCGCGGACGCTCTGGCCGTGCTGGCGGGCGGTGGGCGGCCACCTGTGGTGCACACCGACGACCTGCTCGACGGCTGGGACGACCAGCTCACTTTCTGGCCACGGCTGGACGCGCAGGTGCTGGGGCCGCTGCGGGCGGGACGGCCGGGGGCGTACCGCCGCTACAGCTGGGTCCGGCGGTCCTTTCTGCCGCGCCCGGTCGCGGTGCCGGTCGCGTCGGTGCTGGTCTTGGAGGGGGTCAGCGCGGCGCGTGCCGTCATCCTGCCCGAGGTGACCCTGGCGGTCTTCGTGACTGCGCCCGCGCCGACGCGGCTGGCCCGCGCGGTGGCTCGGGACGGGCCGGAGATCCTGCCCGAGCTGCGCCGTTGGCACGAGGGGGAGCGGGCGCACTTTGCCGCCGACGGCACGATCGACCGGGCCGACCTGGTGATCGACGGTGCGCCGACGCTGCCGTACGACGCCGAGAGGTACTACGTGCGGACGCGGTGACCCGAGCTTGGCATGGACGCGGGGCACCGGCTGGGGCACGATGCGGGAAAGGTCGGGTACGGCGAACGGGAGCCACATGTCGACAACGGACACACCGGCACGACGACGGATCACCCTCACCGGCATCAGTTCCCGGGCCTGGGAGCACCCGGCGGACCGGGGCGCTCTTGTCGCGCTGCGGGAGCTGCGCGGGTTCGACGACGTGCTGCGGTCGTTCTTCGGTATGTGGAACGAGCGCGGGTTCCGGCTGTCCGTGTTGGCGTCCGGCATCCGCGTCGACCACCGCCAGTATCCGGCGGTGTGGCAGCGCTACACCGAGGCCGGCGCGGCGCTCGACGTGGCCGAGCTGCCCGAGCTGTACGTGACGCAGTCGCCGTGGTTGGGTGCCGAGGCGGTCGGCCTGGAACGGCCGTTCATCGTGCTGAACTCCGCTTGCGTGCAGCAACTCGACGAGGACGAGCTGCGTTGCCTGCTCGGCCACGAGCTGGGGCACGTGGGCAGCGGGCACGCGGTCTACAAGACCATGCTCATGATCCTCACGAGGTGGGCGGCCAACCTGAGCTGGTTGCCGGTGGGCGCTATCGCGCTCCGGGCGATCATCGCGGCGATGCTTGAGTGGTGGCGCAAGGCGGAGCTGTCTGCCGACCGGGCCGGTCTGCTCGCCGGGCAGGACCCGGCCGCCGCGCTGCGGCTGCTGATGAAGCTCGCCGGCGGCGGTGACCTGTCCCAGATCGACACCACGGCCTTCCTGGAGCAGGCCGCCGAGTACGCCAGTGGCGGCGACCTGCGGGACAGCCTGCACAAGATCCGGATGACGGCCTGGAGCACCCATCCGGCGCCGGTGGCGCGGGCCGCCCAGCTGCGGCAGTGGATCGACTCCGGGGCGTACGGGCGGGTGCTGGCCGGTGACTACCCACGTCGCGACGACGACGCGTCGACGAGCGTGTCCGAGGAGATCAAGGCAGCCGCCGAGTCGTACCGGGAGGAGTTCAACAGGTCCACCGATCCGCTTGTCGGGTTGCTGCGCGGCCTCGGCGACGGCGCCAATGACGTCGGTGAGTGGGTGGGTGGCACCGCAGGCCGGGCCCGTTCCTGGATGGACGCCGCAACCGAGGCCGCCGGCCGCGCGCACCGCGCCGGCCGGGCCGCGCCGGGCGCGACCGCGGGCGCGGGCACCGCCGGAGGCGGCGAGGGTACGGGCTCGGCCGGCGCGGCGGGGTAAGGCCGGCATACGATTCCGGTCATGACCTCACCGATCATGTCCGAGTCCGAGGTGCGGGCCGCCGTCGAGCGGGAGATGCCCGGTGTCCGGGCCGACCTGGAACGCCTCGTCCGCATCCCCGGCATCGCCTTCGAGGGCTTCGACCACTCGCACGTGGAGCGCTCCGCCGAGGCCGTCGCCGAGCTGCTGCGCGGCTGCGGCTTGGACGTCGACATCGTGCGCTCCGGCGGTCAGCCCGCGGTGATCGGCCGGCGGGCCGCCCCGCCCGGGGCCCCGACCGTGCTGCTGTACGCCCACCACGACGTGCAGCCGGTCGGCGACCTGTCGCTGTGGGAGTCCGACCCGTTCGAGCCGGTGGAGCGGGACGGCCGGCTTTACGCCCGAGGCGCGGCCGACGACAAGGCCGGCATCATGGCGCACGTCGCGGCGCTGCGGGCGTACGGTGACGCGCTGCCGGTCGGCGTGGTCCTGTTCATCGAGGGCGAGGAGGAGTACGGCTCCGACTCGCTGGAGCGGCTGCTCGCCGAGCACCGCGACGAGATCGTCTCGGACGTCATCGTGATCGCCGACTCCGCCAACTGGGATGTCGGCGTACCGGCGTTGACGACCTCACTGCGCGGCATCGTCAACTGCTTCGTCGAGGTCCGTACCCTCGACCACGCCGTGCACAGCGGCATGTTCGGCGGTGCCGTCCCGGACGCGCTTACCGCGTTGGTGCGGCTGCTCGCCACCCTGCACGACGACGCCGGTGACGTGGCGGTGGACGGGCTGGTCGGCCGTGAGGGCGCCGTCGTCGACTACCCGGAGGACCGGTTCCGGGCCGAGGCCGGGCTGGCCGAGGGCGTGCAGCTCATCGGCACCGGCCGGATCACCGACCGGCTCTGGACCAAGCCGGCGCTGGCCGTGCTCGGCATCGATGCGCCGTCGACAGGTGAGGCGCCGAACGCCCTGGTGCCGGCCGCGAAGGCGAAGCTCAGCATCCGGCTCGCCCCGGGCGACGACCCCAAGGGGGCGTACGCGGCGGTGCGCGCGCACCTGGAGAAGCACGCCCCGTGGGGAGCCCAGGTGACGGTCAGCATCGAGCACGACGGTGACCCGTGTGTGATCGACGCGTCCGGGCCGATGTTCGACGCGGCCCGCTCGGCCTTCCGGGCCGCCTGGGACGGCACCGACCCGGTGGACATCGGCGTCGGCGGCTCGATCCCATTCATCGCCACCTTCCAGGAGATGTTCCCCCGGGCGGCGATCCTGGTGACGGGTGTGGAGGACCCGCACGCCCGGGCGCACGGCCCGAACGAGAGCCTGCACCTCGGCGAGTTCGCCCGGGTCTGCCTCGCCGAGGCGTTGCTGCTGGGCAAGGTGGCCGCGGCGGGCAGTTAGGTGTCGGTACGGCAACTTTGGGCCTGTTTCCGGGAGTTTCGGCGTGTCGAACGGTCGACTGTTATAGCCTTTCGAACATGAGTACGAACGAGGTGATGGCCCGCCTGGAGGCCGCCGTCAGTGCGCTGGGGGACGTCGACGTCTCCGCGTGGTCCGAGACCACGCTCAACGAACAGCTCGGTGAGCTCTCCGCCGCCCTGGTCGCCCTCGACTCGGTGCTCTCCCGGGTCGCCGGTGAGGTCCGCGCCCGGGGGCTGCGCATCGAGGAACCCGTCTCCGCCTGATCCGCCGTCCGCCGTGGTGGCGGCACCCTGCCGACACCGCCCGGGCACGGCAATGCCCGGGCGGTGTCGGAGGTGGCTGGCAGGATGAACTCCGTGCGGTTCATCGACCTGGCGGCCACCTCCGCCGCCGTGGGCGCCACCAGCGGCCGGCGGGCCAAGGTGGAGCTGCTCGCCGACGCGCTGCGCCGGCTCGACCCGACCGAGGTGGAGCCCGGTGCCGGCTATCTCGCCGGCGAGCTGCGCCAGCGGCAGACAGGCGTGGGTTATGCGAGCCTGCGTGACCTGCCGCCTCCCGCAGCCGAGCCGACGCTTACCGTGGCCGCCGTCGACGCGGCCATCGAGCAGATCGCCGCCGTGCGGGGCGCGGGTTCCCAGGCCCGCCGTCGCGCGCTGCTCGGCACCCTCTACGCGGCGGCGACCGCCGACGAGCAGCGGCTGCTCACCAACCTGTTCGGTGGCGAGTTGCGCCAGGGTGCCCAGGCGGGGCTGCTTGCCGATGCGGTGGCCCGTGCCGCCGAGGTGCCGGTGGCGACGGTCCGGCGGGCTCTGCTGCTCGCCGGTGACCTGCGCGCCGTGGCGGTGGCCGCGTTGACCGGAGGCGCCGCTGCCCTGGCCGGGTTCGGCCTTCAGGTCGGTCGCCCGCTGGCGCCGATGCTGGCGCAGAGCGCCCCGTCGGTCGACGAGGCGCTGGCCGCGACAGGCACGCCCGCAGTTGTCGACGTGAAGCTCGACGGCATCCGCATCCAGGTGCACCGTTCCGGTGCCGACATCGCCGTGTTCACCCGCAGCCTCGACGAGATCACCAGCCGGGTGCCCGAGGTGGTCGCCGCGGTCCGGGCCCTGCCCGGGCGGGAGTTGGTGCTCGACGGTGAGGCGATCGGCCTTGACGAGTCGGGTCGACCACTGCCGTTCCAGCAGACCTCCAGCCGGGCCGCCCGGCGCACCACACCCAGCACCACAGGGGGCACGCCGGTCGCCCCGGCGGTGCTCGCGGCCGCCGCCACCACCGGCCAGACCGTCCTGACACCGTATTTCTTCGACCTGCTGCACCTTGACGGTGACGATCTGATCGACCTGCCCGGCCGTGAGCGGTGGGCCGCGCTCGCCGGCGCGGTCGATTCGTCGCTGCTGGTCGGGCGGTTGGAGGTCGACCGCCCGGAGCAGGCCGGAGCGGCGTTCGCCGCCGCGATCGACGCGGGCCAGGAGGGCGTTGTGGTCAAGGCACCGGACGCCCCGTACGACGCCGGCCGGCGGGGAGCGGCCTGGGTCAAGGTCAAACCGAGGCACACACTCGATCTGGTGGTGCTCGCCGTCGAGTGGGGCAGCGGTCGGCGGCAGGGCTGGCTGTCCAACCTGCATCTGGGTGCCCGCGATCCGCGCACCGGCGACTTCGTGATGCTCGGCAAGACGTTCAAAGGGCTCACCGACGAGCTGCTGCGCTGGCAGACCGAGCGGTTCCTCGGCCTTGCCGTGGAGCGCGGCGACTGGGTGGTCCGGGTCCGTCCCGAGCAGGTGGTCGAGATCGCCTTCGACGGGGTGCAGACGAGTTCGCGCTACCCGGGCGGGATGGCGCTGCGGTTCGCCCGGGTGGTGCGATACCGCGAGGACAAGTCCGCCGCCGAGGCGGACACCATCGACGCGGTTCGGGCAATCCACGCCGGCCGGTCCACCGGCTGACCGGCCATAACGGCCGGGGTCACCTGTTGGACAGCGACCGGGCGTAGTTGACCTGGTTGTTGAGGTGCTGCACCTGGCTCTGGTCGGTGACCGGGATCCGGGCCACGTACTGCTGGGCGCCGTTGGTGACCGTCACCTGGACGGTGCCGTGGTGCCGGGTCTCCTTGACCAGCAGGAAGAGCAGGCTGAACACGGCCACGCAGAAGAAGCCGACGATGGCACAGACAAGCGCCCAGGTGGCGATCTTCTCCTCCCGCTGCCAGTAGTCGGCAACGTGCCAGGTGGCACCGGCCAGCGGCAGCACACCTGTCGGTGTGCGGATGACCGGCGGGGTCACGGTGATCTCGGCGATCTGTACCGCTACCACCTCCGGCCCGGCGGCGAAGCCGGCCGAGACCGGGTGCGCCGCCACCGGCGGGTACGGCCCGACCGCCGGCCACGGCCCCGGGACCTGAGCGGGCGGCCCGGAGAACTGCGCGGGCGACCCCGAGACGGGCGCGGGCTGCCCCGAGAAGGGTGCGGGCGGGCCGGAGAAGAGTGCCGGCGGGCCGGAGAACTGGGCCGGTGGGCCGGAGAACGGCGCCGGTGGCGCGGAGAACTGGGCCGGCGGCCCGGGCAACGGCGTGGGCGCCGCGGACGGCTGGGCCGGCGAGCCGGGGAACGGCGCGGGCGCGGCGGGGAACTGCGCCGGCGTGGCGGGGAACTGCGCGGGCGGTGCCGGCGCTGGTGCGGCCGGCACCGGTGTGGCCGTCGGCGTGCCGAAGATCGCGGCGGTCGGGTGCGGTGTGGCCGGTGGGCTGGCCGACCACTCGTCGGTGAGCGGCGCGGAGGCCCACGGGTCGGTCGCCGGGGTCGCCGGCTCCGCCTCGGGCAACGGCGCCGTGGGATCGACGGTCACCGGCACACCCCACACGAAATGATCACGCGGCGGAGATTACCTGCTGCCGTGGCGTCCCGTGTTCCCCCGGGCGTCCGATTGCGACGCCGACTCGGGTTCCGTTTCAGGCAGAGGCGCTTGGTGCGGGCTCGGCAGCCCGATCCAGCGGGGCGGTCGTCGTGCCGATGCCGGCGGCGCGGCGGGCCTCCCGGCGAGCCACCCAGCCGTAGCCGAAGAGGGCCATGACGGCGAAGAGCCACCACTGCACGACGTAGCCGAAGTTCTGCCAGTTGTTCGTGTGCCCGACCGGCACCGCCTTGAACAGCGGGTCAGCCGCCGGTGTCTGCTCGTCCAGCAGCACGTAGCCGCCGTAGACCGGGTACGGCAGCTCGCGGGCCAGCCGCGACACGCCGACCCGCCGGGTCTCCAGCATCCCGTCGCGGCGGTCCACCGCGCCGGCGCCGCTCTCGGTCTCGTGCACCCGGCCGACAACTGTCACGTCGCCACCGGGCGCGGCGGGCACCGACGGCTGGGCGGTCGCCCCGCCCGGAGCCGGCGGGATCCAACCCCTGTCGACAAGCAGCGCGGTGCCGTCGGCGAGCACCAGCGGGGTGAGCACCTCGAAACCGACACGGCTGTCGACAGTCCGGCCACGAACCAGGACCGTGTTCGACGGGTCGTACCGGCCGGTGACGGTGACCCGGGTCCAGACCTTGTCCTTGGCGGGCGGCGGGCCGGCCGTCCCCGGGCCGCCCGTGGGAGCCCGGAACGCGTCGGTCAGGGGCGTCGGGGCCATTCGCTGGCCCGCGTCGATCTGCTCGTTGATCTCGGTGCGCCCCTGGTAGCGGTCCAGCTGCCAGTTGCCCAGCCAGACCATGACGGCAGAGGCGACAAGAGTCAGCGCGAGGGCGCCCAGCCAGCGTGGGCTCAGCAGGAACCGGTACACGGCACCGAGGCTACTCGTATGACCGGGGCCACTGACCTGGACCGGGCCGGGAAGCGGTCGGCCGGTCCCGATCGGGGGTGCTCGCCCGTCGGACCGGGCAGGTATCGTCACGCGGACGGCGCGGCCCCCGGTCGGTCGTCGCGTACCCGCCGCCGCCCGCGAGGGAGTCGATGATGACCGTCGTGCCGCGTCTGGTGCTCAGTGCGCCGTCCTCCGGGCACGGAAAGAACGCCCTCGCGATCGGGCTGCTCGCCGCCCTGTCCGAGCGGGGTGTCGACGTCGCCGGGTTCAAGCTCGGCCCGGATCAGGTCGACGCCGCATACCTGGGTCTCGCCGCCGGTCGGCCGGGCCGGGTGATCGACCCCCGGTTGGTCGGCACCGACCGGCTCGCTCCGCTTGTCGCGCACGGTGCCGCGGGCGCCGGGCTCGCCGTGGTGCAGGGCAGCATGGGCCTGTACGACTCGGTCGGTGGCCGTCCCACCCAGGAGTCCACGGCTGCGGCGGCCACCGCGCTGCGCAGCCCGGTCGTCCTGGTGGTCGACGTGGCCGCGATGGGGCAGTCGGTGGCAGCCCTCGTGCACGGTTTCCGCTCGTACGACGAGCAGTTGTGGCTCGGCGGTGTGATCCTCAACCGGGTGGCGTCCTCGCGGCATGAGGGGATGCTGCGCGAGGCGCTTGAGGACGTGGGCGTGCCCGTCTACGGGGCGCTGCGCCGCCAGGACCTGCCGTCCGTGCTGCCGTCGCGCCGGCACGGGATCGCCCCGGTGGTCGACGGGTCCGCTGACGCCTCCCGCGCGGTTCGCCGCCTGGGCGAGGCGGTCGCCGCCACTGTCGACCTGGAACGGCTGCTCGGGCTGGCCCGCTCTGCGCCGCCGCTGCCGGCCGCGGCGTGGTCGCCGCAGGAAGCGCTCGGCGAGTTCGTCGTCCCGGCGGAGCGCCCGCTGGTGGCGGTCGCGGGTGGGCCGGGCGGCAGCTTCAGTCACCCGGAGACCGCGGAGTTGCTGCGCGCCGCCGGCGCCGAGGTCGTCACCGTCGATCCGCTGCGCGACGAGTCGCTGCCCGCAGGTGTCCGCGCGCTTGTCGTGGGCGGTGCGCTGCCCGAGGCGTACGCCGAGCAGTTGTCGGCCAACCGGCGGCTCTGCATCGCGGTGGCCGAGTTGGCGCGCACCGGGCGACCTGTGGTCGCCGAGGGCGCGGGTCTGCTCTGGTTGGCCCGGGAGCTGGACGGGCTGCCGATGTGCGGTGTGTTGGACGCGGTAGGTGTCAGCCGGGACGGCCTCGTGGTGGGTTACCGGGAGGCGACCGCCCAGACCGACAGTGTGGTCGCGGCACGTGGCACGGTGCTGGTCGGGCACAAGGAGCACCGCGCGGTGCTCACCCCGCGCGCCGGTCAGCGGCCGGCGTGGAGCTGGGACGGTGGCACGCCGGAGGGTTTCGTGTGGCGCAACGTCCACGCCTCACAGCTCGCTCTGCACTGGGCCGGCCACGCCGCGACCGCCGCCCGACTGGTCGCGGCGGCGGTGCGCGAGCCGGTGGCCGAGGCTGACCCGGCCGGTGAGGTCCTCGCCGACGAGCACTGATCCCGGGCCACTCCGGTCAGCCGACGATGGCGTCCGAGGGTGGGGTGAACTGGCGGGTCGGTGTGCCCTTCAGGCCGTCACGCAGGGTTTCCGACACCGCCTTGATGGGGATCTGGGACTGCCCGTCACCGACCGCGTTGAACGGATTGTCCGGGTCGGAGATGAAGCTCGCCGCCGCCAACTCCGGTGTGTAGCCGACGAACCAGGCCGACCGGGTGCTGTCGGTGGTGCCGGTCTTGCCGGCGACCGGGCGGCCGACCGTACCCCGGACGCTGTCGGCGGTGGACCAGCCCCCGCAGCTACCGCGTGCCGGGGTGTCCCCGGTGGGACAGCGGGCGGCGTCGGTGGCGGCCCGGGCGGCGTCCGCGCTGACGACCTGCCGGCACCGAGGCTTGGCCACCTCACGATGGATACCACCAGGCGTGGTGAACGTCGCCGGGGTGCCGTCCCGGTTCATGATCGCCTGTACGGGTATCGCCTCGCAGTAGCGGCCGTCGGCGGCGATGGCGGCGTACGCGTTCGCCATCTCCAGCGGTGTGGCGTCGGAGACGCCAAGGGTGAACGCACCCCACTTGGACGCTTTCGCGGGTGAGGCGTGGTCCCGGTCCACGTCGGTGCGCCAGCGCAGCCCGAGTTGCTCCGCCAACCGGACCGCCCGCTCCGCGCCCACCTTCTCCTCCAGCCACACGAAGTACGTGTTGACCGACTTGCCGAAGCCGGACCACATGGTCTGCTGGCCGGTCATCGCGCCGCTGGCGTTGGAGGGCGCCCAGCCGTCGTAGACCGATGACCGGTAGCGGTACGGGGCGTTGAACGAGGTGGAGAGCGTCATCCCCGAGTCCAGGGCGGCGAGCATCGGGAACATCTTGAACGTCGACCCGGCCTGGTAGCCCGCCAGGTCACCGCCGCCGAGCAGCGGCGCCACGGTGTTCGGATAGTTTGCCTTCACCTTCGGCCCGGCCTCGGGGTTGGAGCTGGGTGGGTTGTCGGCCAGGTCGAGGGAGTACGTCCGGTTCACCGCCATCGCCTTCACCCGCCCGGTGCCCGGCTCGGAGACCACTATGCCGTTGGCGAACGGGCTGCCGGTGGCCTCCTTGGCGCCGACGTTCTTCTCCGCGGCCTCCTGGATCTTCGGGTCGATGCTGAGCACGATCCGGTAGCCGCCGCGCCGCAGCTTGTCCATCCGTTCCAGCCGGTTCGCCCCGAACGCGGGCTGCGCGCTCCACCAGTTCTTCAGGTAGTCGCAGGCGAAGCCCCAGCTGTTGTACTTCTCCGGGATCGCCGCGCAGTCGTGCGGCGGGGTGGTCAGCTTCAGCCGGATCGGCTCGGACTTGGCGGCGGCGGCCGAGTCGGGGGAGAGGTAACCGAGCTGGCTCATCCGGTCCAGCACGTAGTTGCGCCGCCCGGTGGCCTCCTTCTGGTCGGAGTCCGCGGGGTCGTACTCGGACGGGGACTTGACCAGGCCGGCGAGGGTGGCCGCCTCGACGGGGGTGAGGTCCTTCGGGGTCTTGGAGAAGAAGATCTCGCTGGCCGCGTAGATGCCGTACGCCCGGTGCCCGAAGTACGCCGAGTTCAGGTAGCGCTCCATGATCTGTTCCTTGCTCAGCTCCTTCTCCAGGTCCAGCGCCATCCGCATTTCCTTGACCTTGCGCAGGCTGGTCTGCTGGGTGGCTTCCTGGACCTGCTTGGGGGTTGTCGCGCTGTCCCGCAGGGCCATCCGGACGTACTGCATGGTGAGCGTGGACGCGCCCTGCGAGCCGCCGGAGCGGGCGTTGGAGACGAAGGCGCGGGCGACGCCCTTCGGGTCGACGCCGTGGTGCTGGTAGAAGCGGGAGTCCTCGGCGGCGACGATCGCCTGCTGGATGTTCGGCGACATGTCCGACAGCTTCGTGTACTGCCGGTACTCCTCGTAGAACATGGTCAGTACGGTCTTGCCGTCAGGGGCGTAGAGGTACGAGGTCTCGGCGGGCAGGGCGGTGGCCAAGAGCCTGGTCTTGTGGTCCACGGCGTGCGCGGTGGCCTTCGCGCCGAGCCCGGTGAGGGCGACAAGCGGGTACGCGACGGCGGCGATGACGATGCCGGCGATGAGCCCGGCGCGCAGGAGAGGGACGAGTCGACCAGCGGCAGCAAGGGGTCGGTTGCTCACGTGGCAAAGTTATGACATTTCCGAATCGAACATGAGAAGAACTCATAAACCCGCGAGGTGGTGACGTGGCTTACGCCGAGATCGACTGTCCCGCTGGCCGCCTTCCCGGCAGGATCGCGGGCATGCGTGATGAGCCGAGCGAGGTGCCGCCCGTCGCCGAGGCCGAACCGGCGGCGGTGACCGAGCCGGATCTGACGCACCACGGGGACGCGGAGGTCGGCGCCGGCCTGATCGACCTCGCCGTGAACGTCCGCCAAGCGTCACCGCCGGCCTGGCTGGCCGACCCGATCGCCGCCACCCTCACCGACCTGGCCCGCTATCCGGAC
This sequence comes from Micromonospora sp. NPDC000316, assembly GCF_042898885.1. Lineage (NCBI taxonomy): Bacteria > Bacillati > Actinomycetota > Actinomycetes > Micromonosporales > Micromonosporaceae > Micromonospora > Micromonospora sp. NPDC000316. The sequence continues at coordinate 44,725 of NZ_JBIAZG010000021.1, read as the reverse complement.
CCGGCGCCGGCCCGGGCCGCGGTCGCCGCCCGGCACCGGCGTCCCCCGAACGAGGTGCTGCTCACCGCCGGGGCCGCCGAGGGCTTCGTGCTGATCGCCCAGGCGCTGCGCGGCATCCGCCGACCGGTGGTCGTGCACCCCCAGTTCACCGAGCCGGAGGCAGCGTTGCGGGCCGCCGGTCACCCGGTCGAGCGGGTGCTGCTGGACCCGGCCGACGGCTTCCAACTCGACCCGTCGCGGGTGCCCGCCGACGCCGACCTGGTGATGATCGGCAACCCGACGAACCCCACCTCGGTGCTGCACCCCGCGCGGGCCGTGGCCGCGCTGGCCCGCCCGGGTCGGGTGCTCGTGGTCGACGAGGCGTTCGCCGACACCACAGGAGGCCACACCGGCGAACCGGAGTCGCTTGCCGAGCGGCGCGACCTGCCCGGACTGCTCGTGGTGCGCAGCCTCACCAAGACCTGGGGGCTGGCCGGCCTGCGGATCGGCTACCTGCTCGGCGCCCCGGACCTGCTGGCCCGGCTGGCCGCCGTCCAGCCGCTCTGGGCCGTCTCCACACCCGCGCTGGCCGCCGCCGCGGCCTGCGCCACGCCCGCCGCCGTCCAGGCCGAGCGCGCGATCGCCGTCGACCTCGCCGCCGACCGCGACCACCTCGTGGCACGCCTCGCCAGCCTCCCCGGTGTACGCGTCGCAGGCCGCCCCGCCAGCGCGTTCGTGCTGCTGCACCTGCCCGGCGCGACCCGGATCCGGGCGGCCCTGCGAGAGCGGGGCTGGGCGGTACGTCGCGGCGACACGTTCCCCGGCCTCGGCCCGGACTGGTTGCGGGTGGCGGTACGCGACCGACACACCACCGACGCGTTCGTCGAGGTGCTGCGCGAGATCATGGAGGCATGATGTTGGAGACCACTACCGCGGCCATCGCGCCACTTGACGAGTCGGCAATGGCCGCCGCCCGTGAGCTGCACGGCCGACTGACCAAGCCGCCGGGCTCGCTGGGCGCGCTGGAAGACCTGTCGGTACGCCTCGCGGGCCTGGCCGGGGCCTGCCCGCCGCCGCTGCCCGAGCCGGCCGCGGTGGCGATCTTCGCCGGGGACCACGGGGTGCACGCCCAGGGGGTGACCCCGTGGCCGCAGGAGGTCACCGGGCAGATGATCGGCAACTTCCTGGCCGGCGGCGCGGTCGTCAACGCGTTCGCCCGGCAGGCCGGCGCCTCGGTCACAGTTGTCGACGTCGGGGTGGCCAACCCGCTGCCGGCCCCAGCCGAGGCCGCCGACCCGGCGGCCTCCAGCCCGGCGGCCCGCGACCTGGCCGCGCACGACCTAGCCGCGCACGGGCCGGCCGCGCCCCGGCTGGTCGCCGCGTCGGTGCGTCGGGGGACTCGGGACTTCACGGTGACCGCCGCCCTCACCCGGGACGAGGCGCTCGCGGCGGTGTGCACCGGGATCCGGATCGCCGACGAGCTGATCGACGCTGGTGCCGGCATCCTGCTCACCGGCGACATGGGCATCGGCAACACCACCCCGGCCGCCACGCTGATCGCCGTGTTCACAGGCGTCGACCCGCTCGACTGCACAGGCCGGGGCACCGGGGTCGACGACCCGACGTACGCCCGCAAGGTGGCAGTGGTGCGGGCCGCGCTGGCCCGGCACGCACCCGACCCGGCCGACCCGCTGGGCGTGCTGGCCGCCGTGGGCGGCCTGGAGCACGCCGCGCTGGCAGGGCTGATCCTGGGCGCGGCGGCGCGCCGCACGCCTGTGCTGCTGGACGGTGTGATCGCGGTGTCCGCCGCGCTCGTCGCCGCCGCGTTCGCGCCGGACGCGGTCGGCGCCATGATCGCCGGGCACCGCTCGGCCGAGCCGGGCGCCACCGTGGCGCTGCGCCAACTGGGCCTCGACCCGCTCATCGACCTGGGGCTGCGCCTCGGCGAGGGCACCGGCGCGCTGCTGGCCCTGCCGGTGGTCACCGGCGCGGTCCGGGTGCTGCACGAGGTCGCCACCTTCGACTCCGCTGGCGTGGCCGAGAAGTGACAACGCGCGGCGAGCGAGGGGGTGCGGTGTGAGCACCAGCCCGTACCCCCTCGGTCTGCGGCTCGACGGGCGGCGGGTGGTCGTGGTGGGCGGCGGCGCGGTCGCCACCCGGCGCGTGCCGGCGCTGCTGGATGCTGGCGCGGACGTCCTGCTCGTCGCCCCGGAGCTGACCCCGGCGCTGCGAGCCCGAGCCGACGCGGGCCGACTGCGCTGGGTGCCGCGCCGGTTCGCGCCCGAGGACCTGGACGGGGCGTGGCTGGTCCAGGTGGCGATCGACGACCCGATCGCGGCGGAGTCGGTGAGCGTGGCGGCCGCCGAGCGACGGATCTTCTGCGTCCGCGCCGACGACCGCACGGCGGCGACGGCGTGGACGCCTGCGGTCACCAGGCACGGCCCGGTCACCGTGGCGGTGCTCGGCGGCGGCAACCCCCGCCGAGCGATGACCGTCCGCGACGCGATCCGCGACCTCCTCGGTGCAAGGCAGGGCCCCCAGTTAACGCCTGCGGCAGAGGAAGGGTCCCTTCCTAACGTGGGCGGGGGGCGGGTGGCACTGGTCGGGGCAGGGCCGGGGGACCCGGAGTTGATCACTGTGCGGGGTTGGCGGCTGCTCACCGAGGCCGACGTGGTGGTCGCCGACCGGCTGGTGCCCGGGCTGCTCCTGGACGAGCTGCGCCCCGATGTCGAGCTTGTGGACGCCTCGAAGATCCCCTACGGCCCGTCCCGGGCACAGGAGGAGATCAACCAGATCCTGGTCGACCGTGCCCTGGCCGGTGCGGTCGTGGTGCGGCTCAAGGGCGGCGACCCGTACGTCTTCGGCCGCGGCGGCGAGGAACTGCTGGCGTGCGCGGCGGCCGGCGTACCCGTGACGGTGGTGCCCGGGGTGACCAGCTCGATCGCCGCGCCGGCCGCGGCCGGCATCCCGGTCACCCATCGGGGAGTGGCGCACGAGTTCACAGTGGTCTCCGGGCATCTGGCCCCCGACGCACCAGCCTCCCTTGTGCGCTGGGAAGCCCTCGCCGGCCTGCGCGGCACCCTGGTGATCCTGATGGGGTTGAAGAACCTCGCCGCCATCGCGGCCACCCTGATCGCGCACGGTCGGCCGCCGGAGACGCCGGCCGCCGTCGTCCAGGAGGCCACCACGGGTGCCCAGCGGGTGCTGCGGTCGACGCTCGACGCGGTGGCCGCCGACGCACTCGCCGCCGATGTGCGGCCGCCGGCCGTCGTCGTGGTGGGTGACGTGGTGGGTGCGCTCGACCGGTGACCGGTGACATCGGTCCCGGTGGGCGTCAGCGCGGCGCCGGGTGGCGCCGCCGGCACGAGAGCGGGAGGCCCGAGGTCCCTTGCGCGTCCTTTGCTCTGCTTCAACCGGCGCAACACGGAGAAGCTGTTTGTGTTGCGTGGAGTGAAGCAGAGCAAAGGACGCGCGGAGGGCGACGGGGAGGGCGAGGGCGGGGGCCGTGTCGTGTGGCACGAAAACCGACACCCGAGGTGATCTGATGAAGCGCGCCGAACATCAAACCTGCAACCACCCGCGTACGAACGCAGCTCGTGAAGCTTGTCGAAAGGCGGGCGGGCCGGGCGCTGGAAGTGTGCAGGCGTTGGACCACGCCCAACTGCGACCATCCCGCCAACAATGCCGCCCGTAAGCGATGCCGCCGGAAGATCTCTTCCCATCTGAAGGCCAAGCGAGGAGTCAAGTACGTCGGGGTAGGTCGAAGTGGAGGACCGGCCGATCTGCCGATCACCCCCGCTGACGGCCTCTCCGCAACGTCCTTCCTTCACCTGCCTCTTGCCTCTACGGCCGAGCTGCTGATCAGCTTCCCCGATATCGACCTAGACGACGAGGCGGGCTGAGCTGCGAATAGTCGCTGCTGGCCCGGCTGACGAGGATTGATCACCGACGCCACCGGAACAGCTCGGCTACGGCCTTGATGATGCCGGGCCGGTCCTTCGGGTGTGTGCCACGAAGCGCCAAGGCAGTTACGATGATCTTGCCGACCACTGGCACGCCGAGGGCGGCAGTCACGACCCACGGGCCAGCGCTGATGAACGGCTCAAGATTCGAGAGCCCCACGGCCCGCATCTCCTCACTCCGGCCGAGTGAGTGGGGTGCATTGCACGGCTCAGCTCGACCAGTCGCGTTTACATGACTGGCTTTCGCTGAGTCCGCGCTACCGGCAGAGCGGGATCTCAGGGTGACCGACTTGTCCAAGGTCGGTCTTGGCGTTGCAGAGTGTGCTACGGGTGCTACGTCTCGATGCCGGTGGCTTTGACCGTGGCTAACAACACGGTCCGCATCCGCCAAGTGGCGGCGCGCAACAAGCGTACTCGATGGATGCGACAGGCTGGAGACGCCACTGAGATCGCCCCAGAGACGCGGTGCCTTTCCCCTCGTAACGTGGGGGCCAGAACTTGAGGGATAGAGGTTCATGGCTGACGAGACGCCGGTTCGATCCGGAGTTCCGCGCGGGCGCGGTCCGGATCGTGCGGGAGGCCGGGAAGTCGATCGCGCAGGTAGCGCGTGATTTGGGGATCAACAGCGGCACCCTGGCTAACTGGGTGCAGCAGGATCGTGCCGCTCGTGGCGAAGCCGCTGCCGGGCAGCTGGCCGAAGACGAGCGGGCCGAGCTGGCGCGGTTGCGGCGGGAGAACGCCGAGCTGGCGATGGAGCGTGATGTCCTCAAGCGATCCGTGGTCCTGTGGGTCAAGGAAGCGACGGGCCGGTGAGCGTGGCCGCCTTCATCGCTTCCCAGAGGACCGAGCACGACGTGCCGCACGCGGTGGCCTGCCGGGCCCTGGGGGTGTCCGAGTCGTGGTTCTACAAGTGGCGGGATCGCCGGCCGACACCTCGCCAGGACCGCCGGACCAAGCTGACGGACGCGGTCCGGCGCGTCTTCGACGCCTCAGGCGGCACCTACGGCAGCCCAGGCATCGGCGACGAGTTACGCGAGCAGGGCTGGCGGGTGTCGGACAACACGATCGCCCAGCTCATGGCCGATCTGGGCCTCGTCGCCAGAGCGAAACGACGCCGGCGTGGGCTGACCCGGCAGGGCAAACGGCCAGCCGCCCCGGACCTGGTCAAGCGCCAGTTCACCGCGCCCGCGCCGGACGTGGCCTGGTGCGGCGACATGACTGAGATCGTCACGCAGGAGGGCAAGCTCTACCTCGCCACCGTCATCGACCTGTACTCCCGGCACATCCTCGGCTACGCCATGGGCGACCGGCACGACGCCGGCCTGGTCGTCGCCGCGTTGAACATGGCTGCGGTCACCCGCGGCGACGACGTCGCCGCAGTGATCTTCCACAGCGACAGGGGCAGCGAATACTGCTCGGCCGACTTCGCCCGGGCATGCGCCCGCTGGAAGGTACGCCAGTCGATGGGCCGGGTCGGCTCGTGCTTCGACAACGCCGTCGCCGAGGCCACCTTCTCCACCATCAAGGTCGAGTACGTCCACCGTCACCAGTTCCGCACCCGTACCGAGGCCCGGCTGAAGATCGCCACCTGGATCACCGACTTCTACAACCGCCGACGCCGCCATTCCGTCTGCGACGGACGCTCACCGATCGACTACGAACGATCAACCACCCATGTCCTGGAGAACCAGGCCGCCTAACCGAGTCCTCCACGATTCCAGGGGATTGACAGTACGGGCCATCGGGTGATCCTCGGTCCCGTCGTGCTTGTCCTTGCCGCAGGCGATGCACGAGGGGATGACCTTCCCGAGGAGCAGTGCCGCCTTGGTGTGGGTGTGGCCGATGCGGGATAGCAATGCCTGAGCGCCGGCGAGGTCGCCGTTTGCCAGTTGATCCCTCGCCGCTTTGTGTGCCCGGTCAACCTGCGCCTGAAGCGATCGAACGCGGCGAGCATGTCGGCGGTCACTTGGTGGCCTCCGCAGCCTTCTTAGCGTGGTTGGCCCGGCATGCCGACCGACCGGCCAGGGTGCGCTCATGGCCGCAGTCCGAGTGGTCCAGGCGCCCTTTGTCGGTGACCCTCGGCGCGAACTCGGGCTTGGCCGGCGCAGCCTTCTTGGCCGCAGGCTTGCGGGTGGTCGGCTTGGCGTCGGTGGTCGGCTCCGTCATGGTGTCCTCCTCGGTTGTCACGCTCCGTAGTGGAGCGAACCCAACGTAAGAGGACTATCGGGCTGGCCTAATACCCTTCCCATCTGCCGGAGACTCAGCCTCACTTGGCGGGACTGCCACAGAGGAGTTACGGTCTGGCACCAGCCGGCTCAGCGCTGTCGCTAGACGCCACGCCGACACCACGTACTCGTAGGCATCGTTCGCCGTGGGCACCTCGTGCCCGTGAACGACACGGTTGCGCAGGTCCCAAAGCCGGTGAGCAAGGGCATAGAGCTCATCCGAGACCAGCTCCGACCCTTCTAGACTCCGCAGGGTGGCGATGGGATTTCTCCGCCTACCTGGTGGGTTGAAGGCTGGAAGTATTTCCTCAACTAGGTTCCATGCTCTGATCATGCCTCCGAGGGGATGTTTGGAAGCTTCCTCGATGAGGTCCGCAAGTGACGGCTGGGGGGTCAGAGCTGTTTGACCTTGAGGGTCGGCGACCGGGAGTTCATCTGGCTTTTCGGGGGCAGCCACCTCCGCCAGCTCACTGGTCGCGCTGACCTCCTCGCTGAACTCGGCCTCGATGCCAGCAGGGCCGGCGAACCGGTTCAAGCGGCCCAAAGTTCGTGCGATCTCTCGGCGGAGTAGAACTACCGCTACCAGGACTACTGTCGGCCATGCCAGCGCAGTCGCCAACTTCACCGTTGCTTCTAACCCGCCCACGGCAGAGATGGTAGGCGGTGGGTGCCGGAGAGTGTCGCATCGAGGTCTTACCCTGGCCGGGTGCTTGCCGCTGAGGCTCCGAAGATCACCGACTGGATGCAGGCGTGGGGCAGTCTCGCCGGCCTGGTGATGTCGACGGCTGCCGTGATCTTCACGGGTCTCCTATTCCGCCATGAAATCCGGGTGCGGCGTGACGAGCAGCGAGATAACGAGGCGACGCAGGCGCGGCTTGTCGTTGCTCGACCGGTGACGGTGAAACGGAACGGCGAGCGGCCAGACGAGATTACGCACGTCGAATGCCTGATCAGCAACTACAGCAACATGCCAGTTTTCAATCTGATGGCTCACATCCAGCTTATCAGTGAACCCCAGTTCCTCGATGAACAGTTCGGTCTGTTCAACGTGTTGCAGGACGAAGCGGCATGGAACGCGGAGCTGAGCCGGCCAGTCCGTGACTCTGAGCTATCTGAAAGCCTGCTCATCTGTGTGATCACGTTCTTTGACTCGTCAGGCGTTTTCTGGCAGCGGGAGGGCATCAACCTCCCGATCCGGATAATTCCTTCGAGGCGGCGATTTATTAGGCGCCTCCGGATATTAGTGCCCCGCTGGTCAAGGGCCTTAAAGATCTGGCTTCGAAGGCTGCCCGAGAACATTCGTTATCGGATCAAACAAGCCACGTCACGGACACCCGGAGGCTGAACACCTTCGCTCGGTGAAGGTCGAACCGCTGATGCCAGGCTTCCTCCGTCTCACCCCGTCGCCTCGGTGGTGCGCTGGTGAACAACCGCCCCGTCTCTGGGTTGATCGGTTGCTGGCCAACCTCGATGCGCTCGATGACCGAGGCGAGGATGGTGCGTTTCCAGGTGTTGTCACGGTCGGCCCAGATCGCACGTAGTTCGGCACCGGATGGCAGGCGGGTGTGGACACGCGCACGGGTCGCCTTGTCCAGCGCTGCGCGGTTGGTTTCTAGGCGGTCCGTTAGCCGTGCCCGGCGTCGGCGATACTCGGATTCGTTGATCAGATTGTCGTCGCGTTCGTTGCCGAGGCGGACCAAACCCTCTTCGTCATCCTTGACGGCCTTGCGTAACTCCCGCTCGGTGTCGTCTACACCTTCCCGCTCGCGGGAGATCGCCTTACGCAGCGCGGGGAGTCAAGCCGCGTGAACACCTGCTCAGCGATGTAATCCTCCAGCGGCTTCATGACGATGCGTGTACCGCCGCAGCCGCGAGTCCTGTTCTTCAGAACCGAGCACTCGAACGTCGGACCCTCGGTGCGCTTGGCGCTGGTTGAGGTCATACGGTTACCGCAGGTCGATCCGTCAGGGTGCTTGTTGGTGCAGATGACCAGGCCGGACAGCATGTACTTCCGTTGGTTCGTCTCACCCTTGTACCGCGCCGGGTCGGTCAGGATCTCGACCACACGCTGCCAGTCGTCGGGGTCAACGATCGGCCCCCAGGGCGTGGGGTGTAGCTCGCCGTTGTACTCACGTAGCCCAGCGATGGCGGGGTTGGTGAGGGCGCGTTTCAACGTTCGGCGCCTCCCGAAGTCCTTGGCGATCCCGTACAGCGACTCACCAGCCAACACCCGGCGCACGGCATCCCTCACCCGTGGCGCGTCGGTGGTGTGGTGCCAGAACCTGACGTATCGCAGCTTGCCCTTGACAATCTCGCGGTCACCGTCGATGCCGAACGGCAGAAGGCCACCGTGGAACTCGCCAGCCTCAGCCCGTCGCTTGACGTCCCGCTCGACTCGCTCGGAGATGTCCTCGGCTTCACCGGCGTCCTGCGTGGCGAGGGTGCGCGCGATGCGTCGGCCCTGTGTTGTCTTGAGATCGAACGACGGTGACCGGATGTAGGCGAACTCGATCCCGTGCTCTACGGCGAGGTCAATCAGGTCCTCATGCTCACGGGGTCGACGGGTGAGGCGACCGGTGGTGTAGGCCGCGATGACCTTGAACTTGCCGGCCTTGGCATCGGCCACCATCTGCTCGTACTGGGGCCGACGCTTCTTCGAGCGAGTGCTTGCGCTGATGTCGTTGTCGACGTAGCTCGCGACGTACACCAGGTTCTCACGCTCGGCGAGTTCGTCAAGGTCCTCGTCTTGTCGGCCGATGCCAAGCTCTCGGCCCTCGCGGTCGTCGCTGATCCGCCGGTATTTCGCCGCACGTCGGGGGGTCATCGCGGCACCGTATCGGGGTGCCCGATATCGTGCAATGCGTCGTGACGGCGGCGCTCGGACGACCGGTACGAAGCGACGACGGGCCGGAGCAGCGCTGCTCCGGCCCGTCGTCGAACTGCCTGTCGGCTACTGCTTGAGCATGTTGTCCAGCAGCAGGGCACAGCGGATCAGACCCAGGTGGCTGTACGCCTGCGGGTGGTTGCCCAGGCCGCGCTCGGCGAGCGGGTCGTACTGCTCGGGGAGCAGCCCCGTCGGGCCGGCGGTGAGCACCATCTGCGCGAACAGTTCCTCAGCGTCGGTGCGGCGGCCGGTGCGCAGGTACGCCTCGATCAGCCACGCCGTGCAGATGTGGAAGCCGCCCTCGCGGCCGGGCAGGCCGTCGTCCCAGTGGTAGCGGTAGACGACCGGGCCACTGCGCAGGTCCGCCTCGATGCGCAGGACTGTGGACAGGAAGCGCGGGTCGTCACCCGGGAGCAGGCCGGAGAGCCCGATCCAGAGCGACGAGGCGTCCATGTCCTCGTCGCCGTACGCGACGCTGTACGCCTCGACATCCTCGTGCCAGCCGTGCTCCAGCACGTTGGCACCGATCCGGTCGCGCAGGTCCTTCCACTCCGGCCGGTCCTCGCCGCCGTGCTCGCGCATGACGTGCAGCGCCCGGTCGACTGTCATCCAGCACATCACCTTGGAGAAGACGTGGTGCCGAGGGGGCAGCCGGGCCTCCCAGATGCCGTGGTCGGGCTCGTGCCAGCGGCGGCGGACCGCCTCGACCATGTTCTCCAGGACCCGCCACTCGTCATCGCGGACCGAGCCGCGGGCGTCGGCGACGGCCGCGATGAGGTCGGCGATCGGCCCGAAGACGTCCAGTTGGAGCTGGTGGTTGGCGAGGTTGCCGACCCGGACCGGCCGAGAGCCGGCGTACCCGGGAAGCGTGTCGATCACCGCTTCGGCACCCAGTTCGTAGCCGTCGATCGTGTAGAGCGGGTGCAGCCGCTCCGGGTGACCGCCGGTGCGCTCGATGCAGCCGTCCACCCAGCGCAGCAGCGCCTCGGCCTCCTCGACGGAGCCCAGGTCGACGAGCGCGCGGGCGGTGAGCGCCGCGTCGCGCAGCCAGCAGTAACGGTAGTCCCAGTTGCGGACGCCGCCCAACTCCTCGGGGAGCGAGGTGGTGGCCGCTGCCAGGATCGAGCCGGTCGCCTCGTGGCAGAGCCCGCGCAGGGTGAGCGCGCTGCGGGCGACCAGGTCCCGGGCGGTGGACGGCAGCCGCAGCGAGGCCACCCAGTCCTTCCACGGCTGCTCGGCCGCGGCCTGCCGCTCGTGGATCGGCACCCGGTGGTGCTCCAGGCTGTGCGTGGCGAAGCGCAACTCCAGCACGACCTGTCCACCGGCGGCCGAGAGGTCGACGAGGGCCTTGGCGGTCTCGTACCCGCCGTCGTTGGTGACCTGCCACTCCACCCCCGGGGAGTAGAGGGCGACCGGCTCGTTGGAGCCGAGCACCAGCAGGCCGTCGCCGAGCGGCTGCAACTGCACGGCGACCTGACCGAACTCGGGCCGCGGCGCGAACTCCACCCGGGCCTTGCCACTGCCGGTCAGCACCCGGATCAGGGTCGAGTCGCCGGTGACCACCGCCGGGCCGCCGTCCGGGACGGTTTCCCGGGTCGGCTTGTCCAGCCAGTCGGTGACGGTGAGCCCGGACCACCGGGTCTCCACTGTCATCGTGCCGGAGCGGTAGCGTTGGCCCAGCGGAATGCCTCCGCGCTCCGGGGCGACGCTGAAGTGGCCGGCGGGGCTGCCGCCGACCAGGTCGGCGAAGATCGCCGCCGAGTCCGGTTTGGGGTGGCAGAGCCAGCTGACCTTGGCCTCGGGGGTGAGCAGCGCGACCGTCCGACCGTTGGCCAGCATGGAGTGCCGTTCGATCGGCACCGCCCGCTCGCCGAACAGCCAGTGCCGGCGGGTCTCCAGCAGCAGTCCGAGCGCGCGGGCTGCCTCGATCGGCTCCGCAACCCGGTAGCCGGCCTGGGTCTCCCCGGGGCCGATCTTGATGCCGAGGTCCGGGCCGTGCAGGTTGCCGAACGCGTTCTCGTCGGTGACGTCGTCGCCGATGAAGAGCACCGCGCTTGCCGCGAGCTGGGTCCGGAGCTGGTCGATCGCCGTGCCCTTGTGGGTGGCCACCACGGACAGCTCGATGACCTCCTTGCCCTGCGTCACCGTGACGCCGTCGAAGGTGGCGGGGCCGTTGCGGACCGCTTCGATGGCCGAGGCGGCGACCTGCGGGTCGACCCCCCGGGTGTGCATGGCGACGCTTGCCGGCTTGCGTTCCAGCCGGATGCCGGGGTGCTCGGCGGCGATCTCCCGCAGCGCGTTGCGCACCCGCTGGCGGACCGCCACCAGCTCGGGGGAGAGCCGTTCGACGAAGCCGATGTCGAACTCGGAGCCGTGGCTGCCGACGAGGTGCACCTCGCTGGGCAGCCGGGAGAGCGCGGCCAGGTCGCGCAGCGCCCGGCCGGAGATCACCGCCACGGTGGTCTGCGGCAGCGCGGCGAGCGCGCGGATCGCGGCCACCGCCTCGGGCAGTGGCACGGCCGTGCTCGGGTCCTCCACGATCGGCGCGATTGTGCCGTCGTAGTCGCAGGCGATGAGGAGTTGGGGAACCCGGGCGATCCGGCCGATGGCGGATCTCAGCTCCGGGTCCATCACTCCGGCGGCGATCGCCGCTCCGTCGGTGACGGACGTGTTCACGCGGCCTCCGCCTCGGAGACTCCGAGTTCGGAGAGGAAAGACTTGGCCCAGTGCCCCACGTCGTGGGTACGCAGGTGACGTTGCATTGTCCGCATCCGGCGGCGCGCCTCGGTTTTCTCCACGTGCACTGCCCGGAGCAGGGCGTCCTTGACCGCGTCCGGATCGTGCGGGTTACACAAAAATGCCTGGCGCAGCTCGGTGGCGGCGCCGGCGAACTCACTGAGCACGAGCGCGCCACCCTGGTCGGCGCGCGATGCGACGTACTCCTTGGCCACCAGATTCATTCCGTCTCGCAGCGGGGTCACCATCATCACGTCGGCAGCGACGTACATCGCGGCCAGTTCACTGCGACTGTACGACTGATGCAGATAGTGCACCGCAGGCACGCCGACCCGCCCGAATTCGCCATTAATCCGACCAACCTCGCGCTCAACCTTGACTCGAAGTGCCTGGTAGTGCTCGACGCGCTCGCGGCTGGGCGTGGCCACCTGCACCATAACCGCCTCCGGAACTGTCAACTTTCCGTCAGCGAGCAGTTCGCGGAAGGCCTTCAGGCGTAGCTCGATGCCCTTGGTGTAATCCAGCCGGTCCACACCCAGGATTATCGTCTTCGGGTCGCCCAGTTCGGCGCGAATCTGCTTGGCCCGGGCCTGGATGGCCGGGTCGGCGGCCATCCGTTCCATCTCCTGCGTGTCGATGGAGATGGGGAAGGCGCCCGCCTTCACCTGCCGACCGTCGACCTGGATCATCTGCCCCTCGTAGCGCAGCCCGAGCAGGTGCCGGGCCAGCCGGACGAAGTTCTGCGCGGCCAGCCGCTGCTGGAAGCCGACCAGGTCGGAGCCGAGCAGGCCGCGCAGGATCTCGGTGCGGAACGGCATCTGCATGAACAGCTCGATCGGGGGGAACGGGATGTGCAGGAAGAACCCGATCCGCAGATCCGGCCGTAGCTCGCGGAGCATCGCCGGGACCAGTTGGAGCTGGTAGTCCTGCACCCAGACCGTCGCGCCCTCGGCCGCCACGTCCGCGGCGGCCTCCGCGAACCGGGCGTTCACCAGCCGGTACGCCTCCCGCCAGCGACGCTTGTAGGCGGGCGTCTCGACCGCGTCGTGGTAGAGCGGCCAGATCGTCGCGTTGGACTGGCCCTCGTAGTAGCGCTCCAGCTCCTCGGCGCTCAGAGGGACCGGGTGCAGCCGGATGCCCTCCAGGTCGAACGGCTCGGGGGCGGCGCCGGTGCCACCGGCCCAGCCGACCCAGGTGCCCTTGTGTTCGGCGAGCACGGGGTGCAACGCGGTGACCAGCCCGCCCGGGCTGCGTCGCCACTGCCGGCCCTCGGGTGTGCTCACCTCGTCGACCGGCAGACGGTTCGCCACTACGACAAAGGAGCTACGGACGGTCACGATCGGCCACCTCCGGGTGCTGACGGGTCCACCGCGATGAGCGTACTGAGCGTAGCTGCGGCGTCTTGTGCCCCGTGCCGGAGTCTCCTACCCGCCCCGGACGTGCCGAATCCTGAAGGTGATCTTGGCGACAGCGGCGCGCCCGCGTACTGCTAAGGCGGGGTGATGTGGGCGAAGCGCGTCGTACCTGTCAGGATTGACGATGGCGTGCGCGCGGCCGGTCACCGGCCGGCGGCGGCGGGCGGTCCTCGTAGCCCGCGCCCGTGCCGCCGATCAGCGACAGCAACCGACGGAGGTAGCCCGCACCGTGGCCCAGTACATCTACGTCCTGGAAAAGGCCCGCAAGGCGCACGGCGACAAGGTCGTGCTCGACAACGTGACGCTGAGCTTCCTGCCGGGAGCCAAGATCGGTGTGCTCGGTCCGAACGGCGCCGGTAAGTCCAGCCTCCTCAAGATCATGGCCGGGCTGGACAAGCCCAGCAACGGCGAGGCCCGGCTGATGCCCGGCTACACCGTCGGCATGCTCGCCCAGGAGCCCCCGCTCAACGAGTCCAAGACGGTGCTCGGCAACGTCGAGGAGGCGGTCGCCGAGACCAAGGCCAAGCTGGAGCGGTTCAACAAGATCGCCGAGCAGATGGCGACCGACTACTCCGACGAGTTGATGGAGGAGATGGGCAAGCTCCAGGAGGAGCTGGACCACCTCGACGCGTGGGACGTCGACTCCAAGCTCGAACTGGCCATGGACGCGCTGCGCTGCCCGCCGCCGGACGCCGACGTGACCCAGCTCTCCGGTGGTGAGCGCCGCCGGGTCGCGCTCTGCAAGCTGCTGCTGGAGGCGCCCGACCTGCTGCTGCTCGACGAGCCCACGAACCACCTGGACGCCGAGAGCGTCTCCTGGCTGGAGCAGCACCTCGCCAAGTACGCCGGCACCGTCATGGCCATCACCCACGACCGGTACTTCCTCGACAACGTGGCCAACTGGATCCTCGAGCTGGACCGTGGCCGGGCGTACCCGTACGAGGGCAACTACTCCACCTACCTGGAGAAGAAGGCCGCCCGGCTGGCCGTCGAGGGCCGGCGCGACGCCAAGATGAAGAAGCGCCTCACCGAGGAGCTGGAGTGGGTCCGCTCCAACGCCAAGGCCCGGCAGACCAAGTCCAAGGCCCGCCTGGACCGGTACGACGAGATGGCCACCGAGGCGGAGAAGACCCGCAAGCTGGACTTCGAGGAGATCCAGATCCCGCCGGGCCCCCGCCTGGGCAGCACGGTGATCGAGGCGCAGAGCCTCAGCAAGGGCTTCGGCGACCGGCTGCTCATCGACGACCTGTCGTTCTCGCTGCCGCGTAACGGCATCGTCGGCATCATCGGCCCCAACGGCGTCGGCAAGACCACCCTGTTCAAGACCATCGTCGGGCTTGAGGAGCCGACCGGCGGCGCGGTCCGCGTCGGCCCGACGGTCTCGCTGTCGTACGTCGACCAGAACCGTGAGGGCCTCAACGGCGACAAGACCGTCTGGGAGGTCGTCTCCGACGGGCTCGACTACCTGATGGTGGGCAAGGTCGAGATGCCGTCGCGGGCGTACATCGCCGCGTTCGGCTTCAAGGGCCCGGACCAGCAGAAGCCGACAAAGGTGCTCTCCGGTGGCGAGCGCAACCGGCTCAACCTGGCGCTGACCCTGAAGATCGGCGGCAACGTCATCCTGCTCGACGAGCCGACGAACGACCTGGACGTGGAGACGCTGTCCAGCCTGGAGAACGCCCTGCTGGAGTTCCCCGGCTGCGCCGTGGTCATCTCGCACGACCGGATGTTCCTGGACCGCGTCGCCACGCACATCCTGGCCTGGGAGGGCGACGACCAGAACCCGGCCAAGTGGTTCTGGTTCGAGGGCAACTTCGACGCGTACGAGAAGAACAAGATCGACCGCCTCGGCGCGGAGGCTGCCCGGCCGCACCGGGTGACCTACCGCAAGCTGACCCGTGACTGATCGGTTCGTCTACCACTGCGCGCTGCGCTGGTCCGACCTTGACGCGTACGGCCACGTCAACAACTCGCGCTTCCTCACGCTCTACGAGGAGGCGCGGGTGGCGTTGATGTTCTCCGGCGGCCGGGCCTGGGGGGTCGGCTCGTTCGCCGACGGGGTGGTGATCCGCCGCCACGAGGTGGACTACCTGCGCCCGGTCGACTACGCGCTCGGCCGGGCCACCGCGGAGGCCGCGCCCACCGTGCGGATCGAGCTGTGGGTGGAGGAGATCAAGGCTTCGCGGTTCACCGTCGCCTACGAGCTGTACGACGGTGAGGTGCTGGCCAGTCGAGCCCGCTCGGTGCTCGTGCCGTTCGACCTCACCCGCCAGATGCCCCGACGGATCAGCGCCGAGGAGCGGGCCTTTCTGCTCACGTACGCCCCAGGCGGCGGCGAGTGACCCGGGCAGCGGCGTCACCGGCCGGGCACGGCTTGACCGGGGTGGCCGACGCGGGCGCGTTCCTGGCTCGGTTGGTCCGGTTGGATCCGGGTGCGCCGGTCCGGCTGCGGCCGGGCGGCACGCCCGGCCGGGTCTCCCTCTGGGCCCGGCTGCCGTGGCAGGTGCTTGTGGTTCGGACGGTGGCCGGCGGCCCGACCGACGGCGACGCCGTGGACGTCACTGTGGATGCCGCGACACTGCTGGCGGAGCTGGAACGCGGTGGCGCGGCGTTGCCGGCCCGTCGGGACGCGCAGTGGCGGTGGCCGCTGCCACCGGCGGCCAGCCGGCCTGTGGAGGTGCTGCCGAGCGTTGAGGTCCGGCGGGTCGCGGACGCGGCTGCTGGCACTCTGCGCGAGGCGAGCGAGCAGGGCGTTGCCGGTCGTGCGGTGGGCCAGCGGGTGCTGCGCGACGCGCTGCTCGACCACGTGGCCGTGCTTGTCACGCCGGACGCCCCGCCGGGCCCGGCCGTGGAGGTGCCGCAGCGGCTGGTGCAGGGGTTGGTCCGGATGGGCTTCCTCGGACCGGCTGGCAGCGCTGTCGACGGTGCGGTGGGCGGCCGGGCGCGCTCCGAGGTGCAGGTGCGGGTCGCCGGCCGTTGGGTCGGCCTGGTGGGACCATACGGAGCCGCCTGGTTGCAGAAGGCCACCGATCTTGCCCTGACACCCCTGATTACTCGTCCGAACGGATGACCCCGGATCATTCTTCTGGTTCGGTGCAGCCGTTGGGGGGGTGCTTCAACTCGGCTGTCCGGGTACCGTCCATCCTCGGATCCAACGCACCGTAGGCGTCTGGATCCGCTGGGGAGTGAGGTGCGCGAGCGATGCCGTGGTGGTCATGGCGCCCCGGTCCCGCCGACGGCGGGGATCCGGGAACCGGAAGCGGGATCACAGTCGACAGCGCGGTCCGTGTCGGGCCGCCGAGCCCTCGCCAGCCGGGGGACGACTGCCCGGGAAGCGACCGGCCCGTACTGGCCGAGATGTCGGCAACCATCGAGCCGGTGAGCCTGGGCCGGGTCTGTGATGCGCTCGATCTACTCGACGTGCGTTATCTGGCCGACGGCGACGGCAACCTGCTGGCCATGTGGGAGCGGCACGCCGTGCTGGTGACCCTCGAAGGCCCGGAGGACGAGATCCTGGTGATGCGGGCCCGTCCGCACGCCACGGTCCCACCGGACTGGGCCGACCGGGCCTACCGGGTGGTCAACGAGTGGAACCACACCCGCCGGTTCTGTAAGGCGTACGTCGGTGACCCGACCGAGCGCGGCCAACTGCCGATCTACGCCGAGCTTCAGGTGCCGCTCGGCGCCGGCACCCACGACGCACTTCTGGTCGAGATGCTCGACTGCGGCGCGGCGGTGGCTACCAGCTTCGTGGACTGGCTGCACGACGAGGGCGCGCTGCTCTGAGCTTCACGCGGGCCGGGCGCCCGGTGCGAGCCGTCAGGCGGGCTCGGCCGGGTCGTCCTCGGCGTTGACCATGAAGTACGCGGCCCGCTCCAGATAGTCCCAGAGGGTGCTGGCGATCTGCGGCTCCAGATCGAGCTGGTCCACCGCGCGGCGCATGTTGCGCAGCCAGGCGTCCCGTTCGGCCGCGCCGATCCGGAACGGGGCGTGCCGCATCCGCAGCCGTGGGTGCCCACGCTGGGCGGAGTACGTGTTCGGCCCACCCCAGTACTGCATGAGGAACAGGGTCATCCGGTCGGCCGCCGGCCCCAGGTCCTCCTCGGGATACATCGGCCGCAGCAGAGGATCGCTTGCCACGCCGACGTAGAACTCGGCCACCAGCCGGCGGAATGTGGGCTCGCCGCCGACCGCTTCGAAGAGGGTCATCGACGCGCCGTCGGATTCACCTGCGGGGTTCACCGTTCCATCCTGCCAGGTGCCACCCGACCCGGGCCGACCCGGACGCCGTGCGTCGGGTCACGCCGCTGCGGCCCGGGCCGGTGCGCTGGGACGGGGGTCAGATGACGCTCTGCCGGTGACGGTCGTCACCGGGCCGCGGATCGGTGCCCGCCGCCGTGTCGTCGACAGGGAGGCTCGGTTCGGGGATCGCGGCATTGGCCGCGGTGGCCGCCGCGATTGTCTCGTCCACGGTCTGCTTGTCCGGCCAGCGCAGCGCGGCGACCGTCATCAGCACCACCCCGACCGCGCTCCACACCCCGACCACCACAGGGATGGGGAACCGCTCGGCGAGCATTCCGGTGACCAGCACCGCGAGGCCCTGGATGACCTGCACGCCGGTCGCCATCACGCCGAACGCCCGGGCCCGGAACCCGGCCGGCAGCGCCTGGACGAACAGCCCGTTCGCCATCGGCAACATGCCGGCGACAGCGAACCCGCAGAGGGCGGCCAGCAACGCCACCACCAACGGCGACGGGTCGAACAGCGCAGGCACCAGCACCAGCGGCGAGAGCACCGCGAGCGGCCGCATCAGGGCCAATCGACGGGCCGGGCCGAACAGCCGGCTCACCAGCAACCCGCCGAGGATGAAGCCCACCGGGTTGGCGACCATGATCACCGCTTGCGCCGTGCCAGGGTTCATGTTGACGCTTGGGTGTTTGTTGGCCCAGGCGGCGGCCAGCCCCTCCGGAACGATCGAGAAGAGCATCGCGCTGAACACCAGCACCGCGATGGCCCGCAGGACCGGCGTGCCGAACACGATCTGGAACCCCTGTGCGGTCTCCCGGAGCAGGTGGCTGCGGTGCGCGCTGGTCATCACCGCCGGGCGGTTGCGCACACCGAGGCGGACCAGCAGCGCGGAGACGCCGAACGTGACCGCGTTGAACAACAGCGCGGCCCTCGGGTCGATCGAGGCGATGGCCGCGCCGAACAGGTAGCCGACGACCTGGGCGGCCTGCCCGATGCTGCTGTTCAGCGACAACCCGACCACCAGCCGGTCCCCGGCGAGGATCTGCGGCATCAGCGCGGACTTCGCGGCCTGGCTCGGCGGGTTGGCGAGCGTGGTGGCGAAGATGAGCACCAGCAGTGCCGGGACCGGCAGGTTCGGGAGGGCGATGAGCAACATCAGCGCCATCCGGATGAGGTCGCACAGCACCATCACCCGCCGGTACGGGTAGCGCTCGGCCAGCGCGGCGAGCAGCGGGCCACCGACCAACCACGGCAGGTAGCTGATGGCGAACGCGGCGGCGGAGAGCGCGACGGACTCGGTCTGCCGGTAGACGAGGAGGGTGACGGCAGCCTTGGCGACGTAGTCGCCGATCCAGGACAGAGCCCCAGCGGCGAAGACAGCCCGGAACTCGCGCTGGGCGAACACTTCGCGAAAAGTAGCCGGGCCTTCCGCGGAAGGTCGCTCGTCAGGCACCGTCGCCTCCATCGGCCCCCGGAGCAGCCGCTCGTGACAGCCCGACCGGGAGCGCTCGTCAGATCTACGGATCAGCGAGGATGTGACCACGTTCCGGGGGGAACGCGTCTTTCGGATTCTGCCCGATCGTCTGACAACTAGCTAGGGCGAACGGTTCGTTCGTCGCATCCCCGACTGAACGAACGGACGATACCTGAGGGGCCGGGCGGCCCGCGACCCCTGCATCGGCGGACAGCGTTGTCAGGCTGGACCGCCGAGGTCAGGTGGCACCGCCTTGACCCGTCTCACCCTCGGGCAATTGGCGGTTCGGCGCACCGGGATAGATGCGGGACGCGGCCATCTGCGCGGTGATCCCCGAGTTCTCCAGCGCCTCGGCCAACCTGCGGCGCAGCTCCCGGCCCACCGCGAACTGGCCGTCGGCAGTCGTCTTCACCACCGTACGGATCACCGCGCCGTCCACAGTCATCTGCTCGACACCCAGCACCTCGGGCGCCTCCACGATCGACGGCGACAGCTCCGGGTCCAGCGCCAGTGAGGCGGCGGCCGTCCGCAGCACGGCGCTGGCCTCCTCGGTGCCGCTGAAGCCGATCGGCAGGTCCACCACCACCAGAGCCCAGCCCTGGCTCTTGTTGCCCACCCGGATGATCTCGCCATTGCGGATGTACCAGAGCACGCCCCTGCCGTCGCGGACGGTGGTGACCCGGAGCCCGACCGACTCCACGACACCGCTCGCCTCGCCCAGGTCGACGTTGTCGCCCACGCCGTACTGGTCCTCGATGAGCATGAAGAGCCCGGCGATCAGGTCCTTTACCAGGCTCTGCGCGCCGAAGCCCAGCGCGACACCGGCGATGCCGGCACTGGCCAGCAGCGGAGCGAGATCGAAGCTGAACTCGCGCAGGACCATCAGCAGCGCGATGCCGAACACGAACGCGGTGGTCAGGCTGCGCAGCACCGACCCGATCGCCTCGGCCCGTTGCCGGCGTCGCTCGGGCACGAACTCGGCCGGGTCGACCGCGGCGGTGGGCACCCGCTCGCGCAGTGGCCGCAGCATCGTCGGCACAGCGCCGTCGGTGGTGGTCCGGACCAGCCGGTCGATCGTCCGGTGCAGCGCCCAGCGGGCCACCATCGCCAGCGCCAGGATCAGCAGCACCCGCAGCGGCTTGAGCAGGATCCAGTAGCTGCCCTCCGCGAACCACTCCGACCCGGTCAGCTTGTACAGGAACTTGCAGGAGGAGCTGCCCTGACAGTTCACCGATCCGACGGTGGACAGGGCGAAGGGGATCACGCTGGAGGCACTCACTGTGTCTTCGTACCGCAACGGGCGCGGCCGCCCGCCGCCGACCCACCGGCCGGGTGAGATGCCGCCGAGGGCGGGGCCGGACCGGCCCGAACCGGCCATCGTGACAGGTGCGGGATAAAGCTTCATGTCCGACCCCGGATTAGTACGTGCAATCCGGGGTCCGATCAGGGACTATTGGCGCAACGGACGTCGGTGATCGGACGGGCGTCGACCGTGCGGGCCATCGTGCCCAGCCCCGGTCGACGGCCCCTTCGCAGCAGCCGCTGAACCGGGAGGGTGAGCGCGATGCCTGACATACGACCCACTGTGGGCTCCGGCGCGCTTGTCCTCAACGCCACCTACGAGCCCCTGTGTGTCGTGTCGGTGCGTCGCGCCGCGATCCTCGTGCTGACCGCAAAGGCGGTCTGTGTTGCCGACGGTGACGGCATCCTGCACAGCGCCCGCGACGCGCTCCCGGTGCCGTCCGTGGTCCGGTTGACGCGCTTTGTTCGGGTGCCCTACCGCACCCACGTGGGTCTGTCCCGGCGGGCGATCTTCGCCCGGGACGGCTGGCGGTGCGCCTACTGCCGGGGTCCTGCGGAGACCATCGACCACGTGTTTCCCCGCAGCCGGGGCGGCCGGCACGCCTGGGAGAACGTGGTAGCCGCGTGTGCCCGGTGCAACCACACAAAGGGTGACAAGACGCCTGCGGAGTTGGGCTGGCGGCTGCACGCGCTCCCGGCTGCTCCGAAAGGCACCGCCTGGCGGGTCCTCGGGCACCGTGCCCCCGATCCCCGCTGGGCCGACTGGCTCGACCTGCGGGAGCCCGAAGCAGCCGCCTGAGCCCGGCTCGCGGCAGCGCAGGCCGTCACCCATCACGGGCCTTGACCAGCGACGCGAAGACCACGACGTTGTCCGAGTAGCCGGTCTGCCCGCCCACCCAGCGGCCGCCGCACGTGATCAGTCGCAGGCCGGGTCGGCTGAAGTCGCCGTACACCTCGTCGACCGGCAGTCGGTCCTTGTCGTACCGCTCCACCGAGTCCACCTCGAAGACCGCCACGCTGTGGTCGGAACGGGTCACCTCGATCTCGTCGCCGGAGCGCAGTTCCCCCAGCTCATGGAAGACGGCCGGCCCGCTCGTGGTGTCCACGTGGCCGACGATCACCGCCGGGCCGTACTGGCCGGGGGTGGGGCCCTGGTCGTACCAGCCGGCCTCCTGGGCGCGGGCGGCGTCCGGCACGGCGATGGTGCCGTCGGAGGCGATGCCCACGTCGTGCACCGGCGCCCGCAGGTCGATCGTCTGGATGGTGAGACCCGTCGGGCGGCTGGCCGACAGCACCGGGAACTTCTTCGGCGCTGGCCGCAGGCCGGCGCTGAGACTGTCAGGCAGCACACTGATCCCGGTGACCTGCTCGACGCCGAGCATCGCGACGATCAGCACCATCAACGCGGCGACGGCCAGGACCGGTAGACCCGGCCCGGGGTCGAAGCGGCGGCGCGCCAGCGGCGAGCCGGCCGGACGGCTCGGCGGCAGCGGGCGGGCGTCCGGGTCGGTGGTGGCGACGCTTGCGGACACCGCCTGGCCGGCGACCCGGCGCAGCCGGCGCGAGGCCCGGACCACCAGCCGGCCGGAGGCGCGCAGCACCGTCCCGGCCCGCTCGTGGGCACGACGCTCCGACCGCGCACGCGCGGATCTGCGGGTCATGGCGTCTCCGGCTCAGGAGCCGGCCCCGGTCCGGCGCCGTCCGCCCGCCATCCCCAGCACGACGGCGGTGACCACAAGTGCCGCGCCGCCGAGCAGCAGGATCGAGCCGGTGCCCCGACCGCCGGCCGTGCCGCCGCCCCCGGTCGCCGGGCCCTTGCTGGGCGAGGCCATGTTCAGCACGGTGAGCATTGTCGTTGCCGTCTGGTTGTTCTGGCACTTGAGGTCGACCGGGTAGTCACCGGGTTGTTTGTTGGCCGGCACGGTGACCTCCCCCTTGAGGAAGCCGTTGTCCGGCCTGAGCATCACGTGCCCGAACGCGTCGGAGTGCACGTTGGCCTGCCGGTCGTTGTTGTTGTCGCAGCTCGCCCGGACGGTGACCCGGCTGCCGGCCTGGACGCTGTTCGGCGTCACCTCGACGAATGTGTTCTCACCGGCCCGTGCCGGCGCGACCGACAACAGGACGATCGCTCCGACCAGCCCCAACAGTGTCAGTGCGGCCGAGAGCGCGCGGTTGATCGTGCGAAGACCCTGCATGATTTCCCCCTCCCGGCGACTACCGCCGGAACCCTCCCCTGGGCACGCCGCTGAGTTCCCCCTGGCCCGGAGGCAAACCCGCGAACGAGCAGGGTCAGCGGCGCTGGGCCGCAGGGCGGGCGGGCGGGAGTGGGGTGATCGGCTGCCAGTCCAGCGGGGACGACAGGACCATCGTGCTCGATGGCTGGCCGTACGGGGCGAGCCGGTCGATGACCGCCTCGAAGTCACCGATGGAGCCGGCGGCGACCCGGAGCATGCTGCACGCGTCCCCGGTGATGCGGTGGATCTCCAGGATCTCGGGCCAGCCGGCCACGTCCGGGTCGTGCAGGATGCAGCGTGCCCCATAACAGGACATACGGATCAGCGCGACAACCGTGCGGCCGGCCCGTGTCAGGTCGACGTGGGCGTGGTAGCCGGTGATCACACCGCTCTCTTCGAGCCGGCGGACCCGCTCGGCAACCGCTGGTGGGGACAGGTGCACCCGCCGCGACAGCTCGCTGAAAGAGAGTCTCGCGTCGGCCTGCAGCTCGCGCAGCAGCGCCCAGTCCATGTCGTCCACGCTGCGACTTTACTTTCGTGAAGCAGATTCGCCCACCTGCCTTGGGTTGGCCGCCACAGGCCGGCAAGAGCCGTTGATCAGGCATTCCATCTGCCGTTCCCACCGCGAGATCATGATGTCGGCACATCCGGAGGGAGACGACTGGTGGATCAGACGGAGCGGCGGGCGCCGAACGGCGGCGTCACGGTACGACCGGTGACCCCGCGGCAGCGGGCCGCACGAGCTGCGCGCAACGGCGGTGAGCCGACGCTTGAGTTCGCCGAGCTGGTGCCCTACGACGCGTACGTGCGGGCCAGCGCGCTGCACAAGTTGCAGCAGCCACTCAGTGACGACCCCGGCGAGATGTCCTTCCTCATGGTCAGTCAGATCATGGAGCTGTACTTCGGGCTGACCTGCCACGAACTGCGCGAGGCCCAGCGCCTGCTGCGCGACGACCGGATCTCGGACGCCCTGGCCCCGCTGCGCCGCGCCACCCTGCACCTGGAGGGGCTCAACGCCTCCTGGAAGGGTCTGCGCTGGATGACCCCTGCCGACTTCAACAGGTTCCGCAACCTGCTCGGTGAGGGCTCCGGCTTCCAGTCGGCGATGTACCGGCAGTTGGAGTTCCTGCTCGGTCTGCGTGACCCGGCGCTGATCCGACCGTTCCGCCGGCAGGCCGAGGTGCACGCCTCGCTGACCGCTGCGCTTGCCGCCCCGAGCCTCTGGGACGACGTGGTGGCGCTGCTCGCCCGGCAGGGCTTCGACATCCCCGCCGACCTGCTGAACCGGGACGTGGCTGTCGAGCACGACCCGCAGCCGGCGGTCGAGGCCGCCTGGGTGCGGATCTACGTCGACGGCGGCCCGGACAACCAGCTGCGGCTGCTCGGTGAGGCGCTGAGCGGCGTCGCCGAGGAGTTCGGCGACTGGCGGTGGAACCACGTGAAGGCGGTGCAGCGGACCATGGGCGCCAAGGTCGGCAGCGGTGGCTCGGCCGGCCTGGCGTGGCTGCAGCGCAGCATGGCTCGGGTGGTCTTCCCCGAGCTGTGGTCGGCCCGTACCGCGATGTGACCTGAGAGCGGAGACACCCCTGTGCACAACCTCGAAAGTGAAGCCCGCCGCCTCGACGAGGCCGACCCGGGCCACCGGCACCTCTTTCACGTACCGCCCGCCGACGGCGGCGACCACCCCGAGTCGGCGTATCTGGCGGGCAACTCGCTCGGCCTGCAACCACGCGCGACCCGCGACGAACTCCTCGCCGACCTGGACGACTGGGCGCGGCTCGGCGTCGAGGGTCACGTGGAGGCGGGACGGGCCTGGCTGCCGTACCACGAGCTGTTGACGGCCCCGGCCGCCCGACTGGTCGGCGCCCGGCCCGCGGAGACCGTGGTGATGAACTCCCTCACGGTCAACCTGCACCTGCTGATGGTCAGCTTCTACCGCCCGGCGGGGGAGCGCACCCGCATCGTCATCGAGGACACCGCGTTCCCGTCGGACAGCTACGCGGTGCGCAGCCAGGCCCGCTTCCACGGCCTCGACCCGGACACCACTGTCGTACGGCTGAAGCCGCGTCCCGGCACCGACGCCCTCGGCACCGAGGACGTCCTGGACTTCCTGGCCCGCGAGGGCCACACCGTGGCGCTGCTGATGCTCGGCGGCGTCAACTACCTCACCGGCGAGCTGATGGACATCCCGGCGATCACCGCCGCCGGGCGGGCAGCCGGCGCGGTGGTCGGCTGGGACCTGGCGCACGCCGCCGGCAACGTGCCGCTGGCCCTGCACGACTGGGGCGTCGACTTCGCCGCCTGGTGCTCCTACAAGTACCTGAACTCCGGGCCGGGCGCGCTGGGTGGCGTGTTCGTGCACGAGCGGCACCTCGGCGACCCCGACCTGCAGCGCTTCGAGGGTTGGTGGAGCACCGCGGCGGCCACCCGCTTCGAGATGACCCCGGTGTCCCGGCCGCCGGCCACCGCCGACGCCTGGCAGATCTCCAACCCGCCGATCTTCGCGATGGGCCCGGTGCGCACCTCGCTGGAGCTGTTCGACTCCGTCGGCATGCCGGCGCTGCGCGAGCGCAGCCTGCGGCTCACCGGCTGGCTGGAGCGCCTGTTCGACGAGGTCACCGCCGACCGGCCGCTACGGGTCATCACCCCGCGTGACCCGGCCCGCCGGGGCAGCCAACTCTCCGTACGGGTCGAAGCCGGCAACGCCGCCGAGCTGACCAAGCGGCTGCGCCACGAGCACGGCGTCATCGCCGACGCCCGCGAACCGGACGTCATCCGGTTCGCCCCGGTGCCGCTCTACTCCACGTACCACGACTGCTGGCGGGCCGCAGCCGCGCTCGCCGCGACGGTCGGTCCGTCCTCGACGAAGGGTCAGCCCTCATGACCTCCCAGCGCGACGAGATCGCGATCATCGGTGCCGGGCTGGCCGGCAGCCTCGCCGCCTGCTTCCTGGCCCGGCGCGGCTACCCGGTTGCCCTGTACGAGCGCCGGCCCGACCCGCGTAACGGCACTGCCGAACGGGGACGCTCGATCAACCTGGCGCTCTCCGAGCGTGGCCTCGACGCGCTGCGCCGGATCGGCCTCGACGAGCAGGTGATGGCCGACGCGTTGCCGATGCGCGGCCGGATGATCCACCCGGTCGAGGGGGAGCCGCAGTTCCAGTCGTACAGCGCGGCCGGCGACCGGGCGATCAACTCGATCAGCCGGGGCGCGCTGAACAACGCCTTGCTGGACGCGGCCGCCGCACTGCCAGGTGTACGGATCGTCTTCGACCACCGTCTCGTCGGGCTCGACCCGACCGACGGCAGTATGAGCTTCGAGACGCCGCAGGGCCCGGTCGCCGCCAAGGCGTCGGTGGTGCTTGGCGCCGACGGGGCGGGCTCCGCCGTACGCGGGCAGTTGCTCGCCGACGGGCTGCTCACCGAGGACGTGGACCTCCTCGACTACGGCTACAAGGAGCTGACGATCCCACCGCTCGGTGGGGACTTCGCCCTGGACCCGGACGCGCTGCACATCTGGCCGCGTGGCACCTCGATGATGATCGCCCTGCCGAACCCGGACCGCTCCTTCACCTGCACGCTGTTCTGGCCCAACGAGGGCGTCGGCAGCTTCGCGGCCCTGGACAATCCGGCAGCCATCGAGCACTACTTCGCCAAGCACTACCCGGACGTGGTGCCGCTGGCCCCGACCCTCGTGGACGACTACGAGCACAACCCGGTAGGTGTGCTCGGCACGGTCCGCTGCGCACCCTGGCAGGTGAACGGCACCGTCGGCCTGCTTGGCGACGCGGCGCACGCGATCGTGCCGTTCTACGGGCAGGGCGCCAACTGCGCCTTCGAGGACATCGTCGAACTGGACCGCTGCCTCGACGAGTGCGCCGACGAGTGGTCGGAGGCGCTGCCGCTGTTGCAGCAGCGGCGACAGGAGAACGCCGAGGCCATCGCGAGGATGGCGCTCACCAACTTCGTGGAGATGCGCGACAAGGTCTCCTCGCCGGTCTTCCAGCTGAGCCGTCGGGTGGAGCACGCGCTGGAGCGGGCACTGCCCGGCCGGTACGTCTCCCAGTACGAGCTGGTGTCCTTCTCCACCACCCCGTACGCCGAGGTGCGCCGCCGGGTCCGGCGGCAGCACCTGGTGCTCGGCGCGCTCGCCGGTGGTGTCGCGTTCCTGCTGGCCGGCGCGGTCGGCACGGCGCTCGGTCGAGGACGGCGCGGATGACCGGCCACTGGGATCCCGAGCTGATGACCGGCCGCGCGCCGGCCGGGCCACCGCGGCTGCGCAACTTCGTCGACGGCGAGTTCGTCGACGGCGGGTCGGCGTTCACAAAGGTCAGCCCGGTGACCGGCGAGCCGGTCTTCGAGGTCGACGAGGCATCGCGGTCCACTGTCGACGACGCGGTCGC
Source organism: Micromonospora sp. NPDC000316 (assembly GCF_042898885.1). Classification (NCBI taxonomy): domain Bacteria; kingdom Bacillati; phylum Actinomycetota; class Actinomycetes; order Micromonosporales; family Micromonosporaceae; genus Micromonospora; species Micromonospora sp. NPDC000316. The sequence goes on along the minus strand of NZ_JBIAZG010000021.1, from coordinate 17,864 downwards.
CGCCGCCCGGGCGGCGCTGCGCGGCCCGTGGGGCCGGATGGGGGAGCGGGAACGCGCGGAGGTGCTGCGTCGGGTCGCCGACGAGCTGGAGCGTCGCTTCGACGATCTGGTCACCGCCGAGGTCGCCGACACCGGCAAGTCCATCGCCCAGGCCCGCACGCTTGACATTCCGCGCGGCGCGGCGAACTTCCGGGCGTTCGCGGAGATCGTGGCGACCGCACCCACCGAGTCGTTCACCACTGTCACCCCGACCGGCGGCCGGGCGCTCAACTACGCGGTCCGCAAGCCGGTCGGCGTGGTCGCGGTCATCGTGCCGTGGAACCTGCCGCTGCTGCTGCTCACCTGGAAGGTGGCCCCGGCGCTCGCCTGCGGCAACGCGGTCATCGTCAAGCCCAGCGAGGAGACGCCCGCCTCGGCGACGGTGCTCGCCGAGGTGATGGCCGCCGCCGGCGTACCGGCCGGGGTGTTCAACCTGGTGCACGGCTTCGGGCCGGACTCGGCGGGAGAGTTCCTCACCCGCCACCCAGGTGTCGACGCGATCACCTTCACCGGCGAGTCGGCCACCGGCGGGGCCATCATGCGGGCCGCCGCCGACGGCGTGAAGGCGGTGAGCTTCGAGTTGGGCGGCAAGAACGCCGGCCTGGTCTTCGCCGACGCCGACCTGGACGCCGCGGTGGCCGGTTCGGTGCGCTCCAGCTTCACCAACGGCGGGCAGGTGTGCCTCTGCACCGAACGCATCTACGTGCAGCGGCCGGTCTTCGAGGAGTTCACGGCACGGCTCGCCAAGCGGGCCGGCGAGCTGGCGTACGGCTGGCCCACCGACGAGGCCACGGCCACCATGCCGCTGATCTCTCGGCAGCACCGAGCCAAGGTGCTGAGTCACTACGACCTGGCCCGCGCCGAGGGCGCCGAGGTGCTCACCGGCGGCGGCGCGCCCACCTTCGGTGACGCCCGCGACGGCGGGTCGTACGTGCAGCCGACGGTGCTCACCGGCCTCGGCCCGGGCGCCCGCACCAACCGCGAGGAGATCTTCGGTCCGGTGGTGCACGTCGCGCCGTTCGACACCGAGGAGGAGGCGTACGCGCTGGCCAACGGCACCGAGTACGGCCTGGCAGCCACGGTGTGGACCCGGGACGTGGGCGTGACCCACCGCGCCGGTGCCCGGCTGGACGCCGGCATCGTCTGGGTCAACACGTGGTTCCTGCGGGACCTGCGCACCCCGTTCGGCGGGGTGAAGGCGTCCGGCATCGGCCGCGAGGGCGGCGTGCACTCGCTGAACTTCTATTCCGAACTCACAAACGTCTGCGTGGATCTGTCGTGATGCGGCGCAGCGAGGAGCGGGCATGAAAGCTGACATCGAGGCCGCGAACCGGGAGCTGGACGAGGCCCGCGACACCGGCAAGCCGTGCCCGCCACTGCGCGGCCGGCTGCTGCCGGAGGGGGACGTCGAGTCGGCGTACCGCGTGCAGCAACTCCAGGCGCGAGCCTGGCAGGGGCGCGGCGAACGCCGGGTCGGCGCGAAGATCGGGTTGACCTCCCGGGTCGTGCAGGAAGCCTTCGGGGTGTTCCAGCCGGACTTCGGCGTGCTCACCGACGCGATGGCGGTCGGCGACGGCGTCGAGGTGCCCATCGACCGGCTGCTCCAGCCGCGGGTCGAGGCGGAGATCGCGTTCGTGCTCGACAAGGACCTGGTGAACCCGCAGATCACCACGGCCGATCTGATCCACGCCGTCGACTATCTGCTGCCGGCCATCGAGATCGTCGACTCGCGGATCGCCGCCTGGGACATCTCCATCGTGGACACCGTCGCCGACAACGCCTCCAGCGGGCTCTTCGTGCTCGGCACCACGCCGCGTCGGCTCGCCGACGTCGACCTGCGGCTGTGCGGGATGGTGCTGGAGCAGGCAGGTGAGCCGGTGTCGGTGGGCGCGGGCGCCGCCTGCCTGGGGAACCCGCTGCACGCCCTGCACTGGCTGGCCGGCACCCTCGCCCGTGCCGGTGACCCGCTGCGCGCCGGGGACGTGGTGCTCTCCGGGGCGCTCGGCCCGATGGTGCCGGTCACCCCGGGAGCCGCGTACGAGGCGCGGATCTCCGGGCTCGGTTCGGTGCGGACCTGTTTCAGCAAGGAGGGCTCGGCATGAGCGTCGGCGTGGCGGTGCTCGGTTCCGGAAACATCGGCACCGACCTGATGATCAAGGTGTTGCGGCTCAGCGACAAGCTGCGGATCGTGGCGATGGCCGGCATCGACCCGAACTCCGACGGCCTGGCCCGGGCTCGCCGGCTCGGCGTCGCCACCACCGCCGAAGGCGTCGACGGGCTCGTCGCGATGCCCGAGTTCGCCGACGTCGAGCTGGTCTTCGACGCCACCTCGGCCGGCGCGCACCGCCACCACGACGAGGTGCTGCGGGCGCACGGCCGGACTGTTGTCGACCTGACCCCGGCCGCCATCGGCCCGTACGTGGTGCCGCCTGTCAACCTGGACGAGCACCTGCACGAGCCGAACGTCAACATGGTGACCTGCGGCGGGCAGGCGACAGTGCCGATCGTCGCCGCCGTCCGGCGGATCACCCCCGTGGCGTACGGCGAGATCGTCGCGTCGATCGCGTCGAAGTCGGCGGGGCCGGGCACCCGGGCCAACATCGACGAGTTCACCGAGACCACGGCCCGCGCCATCGAGGTGGTCGGCGGCGCCGAGCGGGGCAAGGCGATCATCGTGCTGAACCCGGCGGACCCGCCGCTGCTGATGCGGGACACCGTCTACTGCCTCTGCCCGGACGCCGACGCCGACACCGCCGCCATCGCCGCGTCCGTCGCGGACATGGTGGCGACGGTCCAGGAGTACGTCCCCGGCTATCGCCTCAAGCAGGACGTGCAGTTCGAGCGGGTGCGGACGTACGTGCCGACGCTCGGGCGGGAACTCACCGCCCTGCAGGTGTCGGTCTTCCTGGAGGTCTCCGGCGCCGGGCACTACCTGCCGGCGTACGCCGGAAACCTCGACATCATGACGTCCGCCGCGCTGCGCACCGCCGAGCGGCTGGTGGCCCTGCGCTCCTCGGAGGTGGCTGCGCGATGACCGACCTCTACATCCAGGACGTGACGCTGCGCGACGGCATGCACGCCGTCGCCCACCAGTACACGGTCGACCAGGTGCGCACGATCGCCGCCGCGCTCGACGCCGCAGGGGTGGCCGCGATCGAGGTGGCGCACGGCGACGGGCTCGCCGGGTCCAGCGTCAACTACGGGCACGGCGCGGCAAGCGACGCCGACTGGATCTCGGCAGCCGCCGAGGTGCTTACCACTGCGAAGCTGACCACCCTGCTGCTGCCAGGCATCGGCACGATCGCCGACCTGAAGGCCGCCAAGGCGCTCGGGGTGACAAGCGTGCGGATCGCCACCCACTGCACCGAGGCGGACATCTCCGCCCAGCACATCTCCTGGGCACGGGAGAACGGCATGGACGTGGCCGGGTTCCTGATGATGTCGCACATGTTCGACCCGGCGGGGCTGGCCGGGCAGGCCAAGCTCATGGAGTCGTACGGGGCGCACTGCGTCTACGTCACCGACTCCGGCGGTCGGCTGCTGATGTCCGACGTGGCGCAGCGGGTCGACGCGTACCGGCAGGTGCTTGAGCCGGAGACGCAGATCGGCATCCACGCCCACCACAACCTGTCCCTCGGCGTGGCAAACAGCGTGCTCGCCGTCGAGCACGGCCGGATCCTCGGGGACGGGCCACTCGGCTCACCATCCGGCCGGACCGTCCGTGTCGACGCCTCCCTCGCCGGCATGGGCGCGGGCGCCGGCAACGCGCCGCTCGAGGTCTTCGTGGCGGTCGCCGAACTGCACGGCTGGAAGCACGGCTGCGACGTGTTCGCACTGATGGACGCCGCGGACGACCTCGTCCGCCCTATTCAGGATCGGCCGGTCCAGGTGGACCGGGAGACGCTCTCGCTGGGATACGCGGGGGTCTACTCCAGCTTCCTCCGGCACGCCGAGCGAGCTTCGCAGCGGTACGGCGTCGACGTCCGGTCGATCCTTGTCGAGTTGGGTCGCCGTCGGATGGTCGGCGGCCAGGAGGACATGATCGTGGATGTGGCACTCGACCTCGCTGGTGAGTCCGCTGGCGTGAGGAGCGAGCCGGGTTTGCGAGCCCCGCAGTCGCGAACGAAGGATGAGCCTGTGAGCGCGAGGAGTGAGCCGGGTTTGCGAGCCCCGCAGTCGCGAACGAAGGATGATGCAGCATGATCGGCGTGGACACCCTGGGCGTCGCGGCGAAGCTCGGCGAGGCCGCCGACACCGCCACGGCGATCCCGCAGCTCGCCGCCGAGGTGGGCCTGGACGTGCCGACCGCGTACGGCGTGCAGGCCGCGCTCGTGCAGCGGCGGCTGGATCGCGGCGAGCGGCTCATCGGGCTGAAGATGGGGCTGACCAGCCGGGCGAAGATGGCCCAGGTCGGCGTGGACGAGGTGATCTGGGGACGGCTCACCGACGCGATGCGGGTGCCCGACGGCGGGGTCGTCGACCCGACCGCGTACATCCACCCCCGGGTCGAACCGGAGGTGGCGTTCCTGCTGGACCGGCTGCCCGAGCCGGGCGAGCCGGTCGGTGACTTCGCCAGCGCGGTCCGCGCGGTCGCCCCGGCCATCGAGCTGATCGACTCCCGGTACGCCGACTTCCGCTTCTCGCTGCCGGACGTGATCGCCGACAACACCTCGGCCGCCGCGTTCGTGATCGGGCCGTGGTCGCCGGTGCCGGCCGGGTTGGACAACCTCGGCGTGCTGCTGGAGGTCGACGGCCGGGTGGCGCAGGTCGGCTCGACGGCGGCGATCCTCGGCGACCCGCGTCGGGCTCTCGACGAGGGCATCCGGCTGGCCGGCCGGCACGGCGTACGCCTGGAATCCGGTTGGGTGTTCCTGGCCGGCGCCGCCACCGCGGCTGTTCCGCTGCGCCCCGGCGCCCACGTCCGTGCCGTCGTCGAGAAGCTCGGCACCGCCTCCCTGCGAGCGTCCGAGTGACCGCGCGGGTGGTGGCCGGCAAGGCCGTGCCACGCGGCGCGTTCCCGCACGTCAAGGTCGCGGGCGGCTTCGTCTTCGTCTCGGGTACGTCGTCACGGCGGCCGGACAACACATTCGTCGGTGTGTCGGTCGACGAACTCGGCACCACGAACCTCGACATCCGGGCACAGACGCGAGCGGTCATCGAGAACATCCGGGACCTGCTGCGCTCGGTCGGTGCGGACCTCTCCGACCTGGTGCAGATGACGTCGTACCTGGTCAACATGAATGACTTCGGTGGCTACAACGAGGTGTGGGCGGAGTTCTTCGACGCGTCGGGGCCGACCCGAACGACTGTGGCGGTGCACCAGTTGCCCCACCCGCACCTGCTCATCGAAATCCAGGCCGTGGCCCTTCTCCCCTCCGGAGGTCAGTCGTGAGTGAGATCGCCGAACCGTTCAGCTTTCCGGGTTGGATCGCGGACAACAAGCACCTGTTGAAGCCGCCGGTGGGCAACAAGGAGATGTTCCCCGGCGGGGACGACTTCATCGTGATGGTGGTGGGCGGGCCCAACCAGCGCACCGACTTCCACGTCGACCCGTACGAGGAGTTCTTCTACCAGGTCAAGGGCAACATGCACATCAACCTGATGACCCCGGAGGGTCCGCGTACGGTGCACGTGCGCGAGGGGCAGATGTGGATGTTGCCGCGTAACACCCCGCACTCGCCGCAGCGGCCCGAGGCCGGCTCGATAGGTGTGGTCGTCGAGCGGATCCGTGAGGACGGCACCCTGGAGAAGTTCCAGTGGTACTGCCCGGAGTGCGGGCACAAGGTGCACGAGGTGGAGTTGCAGGTCCGCGACATCGCGGCCGACCTGCCGCCCGTGTTCCAGGCGTTCTATGCCGACGAGCAGGCTCGTACCTGCGCCAACTGCGGCACCCTGCACCCGGGCAAGGGCTGATGGCGGCAGGCATCGTCGACGTGCACACGCACGTCGTACCGAAGGGCTGGCCGGACCTCGGCGCGGCGTGCGGCGGGTCCGGCTGGCCGTGGCTGCGGGTCGACTCCGAACGCGCGGCGATGATCATGGTGGGGGAGACGGAGTTCCGCCCGATCGGCGCCGAGTGCTGGGACGCGTCGCGGCGGCTGGCCGACATGGACGCCGATGGCGTGGACGTGCAGGTGGTCTCGCCGACGCCTGTGTTCTTCAGCTACGACCGCCCCGCCGACCAGGCGGTGAAGGTCGCCCGGATCTTCAACGACCTGACCCTGGAGGTCACCGCGGCCGGTGGCGACCGGCTCGTGCCGTTCTGTCAGGTGCCGTTGCAGGACCCGGACGCCGCCTGCGCCGAACTGGACCGTTCCCTGGCCGCCGGGCACGTCGGCGTGGAGATCGGCAACCACGTCGGTGACCGCGACCTGGACGACGCCGGCGTGGTCACCTTCCTGCAACACTGCGCCGAGGTGGGCGCGCCGGTCTTCGTCCATCCGTGGGACATGCCGGGCAGCCCTCGGCTGGACCGGTGGATGGCCCGCTGGCTCACCGGCATGCCCGCCGAGACGCACCTGTCGGTGCTGGCGATGATCCTCGGCGGCGTCTTCGACCGCGTGCCGGACACGCTGCGGATCTGCTTCGCGCACGGCGGCGGCAGCTTCCCGTTCTGGCTGGGTCGCGCCGACAACGCCTGGCACCGGCGTGGGGACCTGGTCCGTGGTGCGTCCGCCGGCCCGCCCAGCAGCTACGTCGACCGCTTCTCCGTCGACTCGGTGGTCTTCGCGCCTCCGGCGCTGCGGTTGCTTGTCGACACCATGGGGGCCGACCGGGTGCTCGTCGGCAGCGACTACCCGTACCCGCTGGGCGAGCGCCCGGCCGGCGCGGTGGTCCGCGACGCCGACTTCCTCACCGACGACGAGCGCCACAAGCTGCTGTCCGCCAACGCCCGGCGCTTCCTGCACGGCTGATTGCCCGCCCCGCCGGGCGCGAGCAGATTTTGGACAGTTTCCGTTCGGGGCGGACGGAAACTGTCCAAGATCTGTTTCGTCGGCGGCCCGAGTGTCGAGTGCGCCGGGTGCTGACGGCCGGCAGGATGACGTGATGACCGATATGCACGACCTGACCGCGTTGGAACAGGCTGCCGCCATCGCGCGCGGCGAACTGTCCAGCGTCGAGTTGGTCGAGCACTACCTGCACCGGGTGGCGGCCATCGGCGACACCGTGGGCGCCTTCGTCACTGTCACACCGGAGCTGGCCCGGGAGGCCGCCCGCGCCGCCGACGCCGCGCCCGCGCAGAGGCGTGGCCCGCTGCACGGCGTACCCACCGCGATCAAGGACCTCACCCTCACCGCCGGGATCCGCACCACCTTCGGCTCGGCCGCCTTCGCCGACTTCGTGCCGCCCGTCGACGCCGACGTGGTCCGGTTCATCAAGGCCGCCGGCCTGGTCAGCCTCGGCAAGACGACCACCTCGGAGCTGGGCTGCTCGCTCTACTCCGAGGGTCTCGTCGCGCCGCCGGCCCGCAACCCGTGGCAGCTTGCGTACACCGCCGGTGGGTCCAGCGGCGGCGCCGCGGCGGCGGTGGCGGCCGGGCTGGTCCCGGTCGCCCAGGGCTCCGACGGCGGCGGCTCGCTGCGAATCCCCGCGTCGCTCTGCGGCCTGGTCGGCTACAAGCCCAGTCGCGGCGTGGTGTCCGGCGGGCCGCTCGGCTCCGGCGCGTTCGGCCTGCCCACAAGCGGGCCGCTCGGACGGACCGTCACCGACGTCGCCGCGCTGCTCGACGTCATGGCCGTGCCGGTGCCCGGCGAGCCCTACCTGCCGCCGCCCGCCCCGCCCGGGGGATACCTGGCCGTCGCCCGCCGGGCCGAGCCCGGCCGGCTGCGGATCGGCCGCTTCACCACGCCGATGCTCGCCGACGAGCCCGTGCACCCCGACTGCGTGGCCGCCGTCGACCGGGCCGCCGCGCTGCTCACCGCCGCCGGCCACGAGGTGGTCGACGTGCCACCGCCGCTCGGGCCCGAGGCGTGGCCGCTGTTCGAGACCATCTGGTACGTCCTGGCGCTCTCCCCGGTGCACCCGCAGCGCGAGGCGGAGCTGCTGCCACTGACCCGGCTGCTGCGGGCACGAGGCGCCGAGATCTCCGCCGGTGAACTCGCCGGCACCCTCGGCGAGTTGCAGGCGCAGGTCCGCCTCGGCGCCCGTCGCACCGCTGACTGCGACCTGCTGCTCTGCCCCACCCTCACCGCCCCGCAGGCGCCCGTCGGCTGGTTCACGGCCGACGGTGACCCGGCGGCCGACTTCGACAGGCAACGGCGATTCTCGCCCTACTGCGCTATTTTCAACGTCACAGGCGACCCCTCGGTGTCCCTGCCGGTGGGCACGACGGCCGCCGACGGGCTGCCCGTCGGGGTGCTGCTCACCGGCCGGTACGGCGACGACGCGCGACTCATCGCGACAGCTGCGCAACTGGAGCACGCCAGTGACTGGTGGGATCGCCACCCCGCAATCTGGCGGGCGGTCGACTCCGCTAACGTGAATGGCGACGGAATCGGTCGGTCGCCATCGTGATCGTCCATCCGACCCGGTTGTTCGAGGTCCTTCTTCCGCCTGGGGGCGTTGGGATTGTCTGTTACCGAGACGTTGCTGGTCTTCGTCGGCATCCCGGTGGTCGCGGTGTTGGTGATCGCCGGTCTTGCGTACGCCGGAAGCCGTGGCGATAGCACCGGCGGTCCTGGTGGCGCCAAGCGCTACCGGCCGGGCCGACCATTCGACTTCACTCCGGTCTGGTTCCTTGGCCGCCCGGGGCAGCTGGCCGACTCGGCCGGCACCCTGCTGGCGGCGGGCGCGCAGGCACCCGCCCTGACCAGCCACAAGCTTGAGCAGGCCAGCGTCCAGGCGCCGGCCGGTGGAACCGGAGGCGCAAGTGACCGTTGGTGAGAAGCAGACCGAGACGGCAAACCCGCCCGAGGTGCTGGACGGGCCGTTCTCGACCCGCCAGCTGCTGCGCATCGACGAGGCCCTGCGCCTGGCCGACCAGGGCACCGGGCTCGTCTTCTCGATCTTCGTCGGCGGTCTCGACGAGCCGATCCGCGAGCACGCCCAGCGCCTGCACCGCCAGCTCGCCAACCCTGACCGGTCGGTGCTGATCGCGGTGTCGCCCAACCAGCGCCAGTTGGAGATCGTCACCGGGCGGCACGCCCGCAAGCGCATCCCCGACACGTACGCCAAGCTGGCCGCGCTCTCCATGGTCGGCGCGTTCAGCGGCGGCGACCTGGCCGGCGGCATCATCAACGGCCTCGACCAGCTCGCCAGCCACGCCGGCAAGGGCTGACGCACCCTTCTTCACGACGAAGCCCGGCCCGCTTTCCAGCGGGCCGGGCTTCGATCTGTCCGGGTTGTCTCAGCGCGGCCAGGCAGATGGCGCGAGCCGCATCTCCCACGGCTCGTCCACGGTCACCGGGTCGTCCGGGCCTACCGTGCCCAGCAGCTCGTAATGGTCGTCCTTGCCGAGCCGGTAGCGGTAGACCACCGGGCCGAAGTCACCCCGTTCCACACGCCAGTAGTGGGCGATGCCCGCCTCGGCATAGAGCGCCGGCTTGGTGAACCTGTCATGCCGGCGGCTGCCGGCCGACTCGACTTCCAGGACGAGCGCGATGTCCACCGGTTCGGCCCACATCCGCTCGCGCGGTGCACCTGGTCGCAACACCGTCAGATCGGGGATCAGATTGCCGCCGGGCACCCGCACCCCGATCTCCCGGATCACCCGCCAGTCGATGGGCGCCGCCTGGCGCAGCGCCATCCGGATCTCGTCCGCCAGCTCGTGGTGCTCGGGGCCGGCCGGAGGGGTCACGTGCAGGCTCCCGTCGATGATCTCGTAACGATTGCCGTCTGCGGGCAGACCGAACAGGTCCTGCTCACGCCAGCCCCGCTCCGGCGGCTGCCACTGGTAGGTCGGCTGCGCCATCACGTCCACCTCCTCCCGTCACGATAACGCCCGGGGCCGGCGCGGGCTCACACCCACGCCGGCCCCGGGCCGGTAGTGGCAGGTCAGGCCTGGGCGTCCTTCGCGCGGGCCTTGAGCGCCCGCACCACACCGTCGCGGCCCTCGGCGACCAGCCGGCGCAGCGGGGCGGGGTGCCCGTCCTGCGCCAGCCACGCGTCGGTGGCCGTCACCGTGTCGTCGTCGACCAGGTACGTCGGGTACGCCAGCTGCGCGAACTCCTGCGCCGGCTCGCTGTCCCGGGTGGCCCACACCTGGCCGACCACCGCGAAGTACCGCTCCCGGTACGGGGCGACCAGTTCCACCTGCGCCGGGTGGGCGAAGCCCTGCAACAGCGCCCGGTGCCGCCAGTTCGGCAGCGCTTCCGGGCCGGTCAGCAGCTCCCAGACGGCAGCCTTGTTGGCCGCGGTCGGCACCAGCGCGTGCGCGTAGGCGGCCTCCCGCTCGCCGCTGGCAGTGCGGTCACTTGCCAGCTCCGCCTCGATTTCGGCCGGGCTGGCCGCGCCGTTGGCCACCAGCGCGCCGAGCACCGTCCAGCGCAGCTCGGTGTCCACGGTCAGGCCGGCAGGCGCGCCGGAGCCGTCCAGCCAGCCGCGCAGCGTGGCCAGGTCCTCGTCGGACCGGGCCGCCGAGGCGTACGCCCGAGCCCAGGCCAGCTGGAAGCCGCTGCCCGGCTCGGCTGCGGCGAGCGCGTCCTTCGCCGCACGCGCAAGGCCTGCCCAGCCGATCGGCGCCCAGGCCGGGTCGGCGTAGAGGGTGAGCGCGGTGGTGGCCTGACGCAGGGTGGCGGTGACCAGGTTGATGTCGGTTTCGGCGGGCAGCCCGGCCAGCACCAGCGCCACGTAGTCGCGGGTCGCCAGCTCGGCGTCACGTGTCATGTCCCATGCGGCGGTCCAGCACAGCGCGCGGGCAAGCGACGAGTCGAAGCCGCCGATGTGCTGCACCACTGTCGCCATCGAACGGTCGTCGAGGCGCAGCTTGGTGTAGCTCAGGTCGTCGTCGTTGAGCAGCAGCACGTCGGCGGCCCGAACGCCCCGCAGCTCGGCGAGGTCGGTCCGCTCGCCTGTCACGTCGATCTCGTACCGCTCGCGGCGGACCAGCCGCCCGTCGGTCAGGTCGTACAGGCCCACGCCGATCCGGTGCGTCCGCAGCGTCGGGTACGCCGCCGGCGCCTCCTGCCGGACCACCACCTGCTCGTACGTGCCGTCCGCGCCGATCGTCACCTCCGGCCGCAGCGTGTTGACCTGCGCGGTCTCCAGCCACTGCGCGGCGAACTTGCGCAGCTCCCGCCCCGAGGCCGCCTCCAACTCGGTGAGCAGGTCGTCGAATGTGGCGTTGCCCCACGCGTACTTGGCGAAGTAGGCCCGCAGCCCCGCCACGAACGGCTCCTCACCGACGTACGCGACGAGCTGCTTGAGGACGCTCGCCCCCTTGGCGTACGTGATGCCGTCGAAGTTGACCTCGACGGCCTCCATGTCCGGCATCTCGGTGTAGACCGGGTGGGTGGAGGAGAGCTGGTCCTGCCGGTAGCCCCAGTTCTTGCGGATGGACAGGAACGTCGTCCACGCCTCGGTGAACCGGGTGGCGTGGGTGTTGCACCAGTGGCTGGCCCATTCCGCGAACGACTCGTTGAGCCACAGGTCGTTCCACCAGCGCATGGTGACCAGGTCACCGAACCACATGTGGGCCATCTCGTGCAGGATCGTGTTGGCCCGCTGCTCGTACTCGAAGTCGGTGACCTGCGAGCGGAAGATGTAGTGCGACTCGGCGTGCGTGACGCAGCCGAAGTTCTCCATCGCGCCGGCGTTGAAGTCGGGCACCCAGAGCTGGTCGTACTTCGGCAGCGGGTAGCGCACGCCGAACTTCTCGTGGAAGAAGTCGAAGCCCTGCTTGGTGATCAGCAACAGGTCGTCGGAGTCCAGGTACTGCGACATCGACGCCCGGCAGAACAACCCCAGGTCGATGCCGTCGTGGGTGTCGCGCACCTCGTGGTACGGCCCGGCGCACATCGCCGTGATGTAGGTGCTCATGCGGGCCGACTCGGGGAAGTGCAGCGTCTTGAGCCCTTCACCCGCCGGCTCCTCGCGCTCCACGGGCATGTTGGAGATTGCGCGCCAGTGCGCGGGCACTGTGGCGTGCCAGGTGTAGACGCTCTTCAGGTCGGGCTGGTCGAAGCAGGCGAACACCTTCTGCGCGTCGGCCGTCTCGAACTGGCTGTAGAGGTATGTCTCGCCGTCCACTGGGTCGACCGTGCGGTGCAGGCCCTGACCGCTGTTGGAGTAGGCGAAGTCCGCGTCGACCACCAGGACGTTCTCGCTGGCCAGGCCGGACAGCGTCAGACCCTTCTCGGCCGACCAGTCGGACAGGTCGACAGCGGCGCCGTTGAGCGTGGCGGAGCGCACCGACTCGGCGGCCACCTCGATGAACGTGCTCGCGCCCGGCTCGGTGCAGCCGAACCGGACCTCGGTCGTCGACCGGAAGGTGCGGCCGTCGGCCGCCAGCACGGCGGTTGACAGATCCAGACTGATGTCGTACCCGGTCACGTCGAGCAGGCGGGCCCGCTCGGTCGCCTCGACCTGCGTCAGGTTGCGCACTCCCGGCACTGTTCGTCTCCATCCCACATCTCGCCGTACGCCCGGCGGCGCCCGTCTGCCGACCGCTCGTGGCGTCGGCCCGGACCCGAGTCTTCCACGTACGGACAGCCCGCGGTGGCCGAGGTCACGCTCTCATTCGGGTGCCGGTCGACGGGCCGTGGGGTGAGGATCGGGAGTGCGCGCCGCACACCTGGCGCCACTGCAATGAAGGGACCTCACCGTGACCGATCGTGTCACTGCAGACATGTGGTTCGACCCGGCTTGCCCGTGGGCGTGGATCACGTCCCGCTGGCTGCTGGAGGTCGAGCAGGTCCGTGATGTGGACATCCGTTTCCACGTGATGAGCCTGGCCGTGCTCAACGAGGGCCGGGACGAGTTGCCCGAGGGCTACAAGGATTTCCTGAAGACCGCCTGGGGCCCGGTGCGGATCTGCATCGCCGCCGAGCAGCGGTACGGCACCGATGCCCTGCGCCCGCTCTACACCGCGCTCGGCACCCGAATCCACCTCGGCAAGGAGGATCGGGGTCAGGCGCTGTACGTCGCCGCGCTCACCGACGCCGGCCTGGACCCGGCGCTGGCGGCGGCCGCCGACAGCACCGACTACGACGAGGCGCTGCGGGCCAGCCACGAGGCCGGCATGCGCCCGGTCGGCCAGGACGTGGGCACCCCTGTCATCCACGCGCCCGGCCCGGACGGCACTCCTGTCGCGTTCTTCGGCCCGGTGATCACGCCGGCCCCGAAGGGCGAGGCTGCCGGTCGGCTCTGGGACGGCGTGTTGCTTGTCGCCGGCACCCCCGGCTTCTATGAGCTCAAGCGCACCCGCGAGCAGGGCCCGGTCTTCGACTGATCCACGACCGACCGCCCCCGCCCGGGCACCCCTTCGAAGGCCCGGGCGGGGGCGCGTCGGTGTCGGGCAGCGGGTACGCCTCGCGGTCACGGCGTCACCGGTGGGCGGGCGGCGTCGTTTCCCTCGGTGTCCGCCGCAGCGACCCGCAGGGCCGCCCGCAGCTCGTGGAGGCATCCCGATGGCGAAGCACCGTGCGTCCGGTGACGATCAGTTGACCCGGCAGGGGGTGATCGAGACTCCCGGCGCGGCGTACTGGTCGGTCGACGACTCCCGCTGGCCGACGGTCCGCCCCGACCTTCCCGCCCACCTCGTGGACCTGCTCGCGCCACCTATCGTGGTAGGCGTGGCCCGCGTGCCGGTCACCTCCCGCCTGACCCCGCCCACGCCGCCGACCGGCACCGGGTCGGCCGTGCCGGCCAAACCCGCGCTCACGCTCCTGGCCGGCACCGCGTCGGTCGGGCCGGATGGGGCCGCGCTCACGCCGCTGGCCGGCACCGCGTCGGTCGGGCCGCTGACGTCGGCGGCCGACCCCGTGCCGGCCGAGCGTCCGGCGGTGCCGGCCGAGCTCACCCCAGCCATGGTCGCGCCCGTCGGGGCGCCGGCTGACGGGTCGATGCCGGCTGACGGCTCGATGCCGGGTAGCGGCGAGCCCGTCGTGGCAGCCGCGCCGGCCGAGCCCGCCCCGCCCCCGCCGGCGCCCGCCAACCCGCGTCCCGTACCGACGCCGCCGCTCAACCCACGGCCGGTTCCGGGGCCGCCGCCCGAGCCGCGCCCGGTGCCCGGGCCGCCCGCGACGCCCCGCCGCAGCGCGACGAGCGGACCCGTCGGGAACGGCCGGCGGGGGAACGGCGGGCCGTCCGTCGCCGGCCGGCACCGTCGCCACAACGGCACCTCCGGGCGCGCCGGCTGACCGTCGGCCCTCCGGCCCTGGCACATTCATCTGGTGGACGCCGCGCGGGTCCCCCGTCGGCGGCGTCGTCACCGCCGGTAGCGTCAGTGGGCATGACGGTCGTGCATCCGATCGCCCGGGCCTGGATCACCACTGGCGGCACCGGCGCGCAAAACTATGACGAGTTCGCTGACGACGCGGAGATCACCTCGATCATCGAGGAGAATCCGCACAGTGCCCTCGGCATCGAAATGCCGCACCGGGCGCCGGAGAGCCTGGGGAAGTCCTTCCTCGACGCGCTGCCGGACTCGGTGGCCCGCCTCACCGAGGCCAAGGCCGACGGCAGCTACACCCCCGCCGAGCAGGTGGTGGTGCTCTACCGGATCAGTGCCCCCGGCGAGGCCGCCGCGTACGGGCTGTTCGCGATGGTGGACACCGACCAGATCTCCACCCGGGCCGACGAGCCGGGCCTGGTCATCCGCAACGAGGACGTTTTCATCGCGAAGGTGCGTGAGCGGGTCGCGTTGGCCGAGGCGCTCGGCCACCTGCTCTCACCCGTACTCCTGTTGCAGACCGGCACCGGCGACGAGCTGCACGCCGCGCTCGCGGCGGCGACCGACGCGGCCGGCGTGCCCGCCGCGACGGACACCGACCAGGCGGGGCGCACCCACGCCATCTGGCTGCTCGGCCCCGGGCCGGAGCAGGACGCACTCACCGCCCTCGCAGGCGGCGGCGAACTTGTCGTCGCCGACGGAAACCACCGCAGCCTGGCCGCCCAGACCGGAGGGCTGCCGCGCTTCCTGGCCGTGGTGACCACGCCCGCGTCGGTGGCCATCCAGCCCTACAACCGGCTGGTCAGCGAACTGACCACCACTCCCGGCGAGCTGCTCGACCGGCTGCGCGCCGCCGGCGCGCAGGTCGAGCCGATCGACGGCCCGGTCGACGTCCCGGCGGCCGGCGGCACCGTCCACCTCCGGCTTGCCAACCAGGGGTACGCGGTGCGGCTGCCCGCCACCGCCGCCGACCGGCTGGAGAACCTGGACCACGCCCAGGTCGAGCGACTGCTGCTGCGCGACGCGCTGGGGCTGGAGCCGGGCGACAAGCGGATCACATACGTGGGCGGTGACTACCCGGCCAGCTGGCTGACCGGGGAGGTCGACGCCGGGCGGGCCGAGCTGGCCATCCTGATCGCGCCGGTGACCGTTGCGGACTTCGTCGCGGTGAACCTGGCCCGGGAGAAGATGCCCCGCAAGAGCACCTGGTTCACCCCGAAGGCGCGCGGCGGCCTGGTGGTCGCCGAGCTGCCGCACTGGGCGGTCCTTCGCCCGCCCGTGTGACGAACCCGGCTCTCCGACGCCGCCCCTGCGGCGTCGGAGAGCGCGGCCTGACAGACTGCCCCGTATGCGCGTCTACCTGGGATCCGATCACGCCGGTTTCGAGTTGAAGGTGCACCTGGCCAATCACTTGGCCAAGCAGGGGTACGACGTGGTCGACGTCGGTCCGCACAACTACGACCCCGACGACGACTACCCGACGTTCTGCCTGCACACCGGCGACCGGGTGGTGGCCGACGAGTCCGCCCTGGGAGTGGTCATCGGCGGGTCCGGCAACGGTGAGCAGATCGCCGCCAACAAGATCGCCGGGGTACGCGCCGCGCTGGCCTGGAGCGTCGAGACGGCTCAGTTGGCCCGTCAGCACAACGACGCGAACGTGGTCGCGGTCGGTGCCCGTCAGCACACCCTGGACGAGGCCACAGGCATCGTCGAGGCGTTCCTGAACACGCCGTTCTCCGGCAACGAGCGGCACGCCCGCCGGATCGATCAGGTCTCCGCGTACGAGCTGACCCGGCAGCTGCCCGACCTGCCCTGACTCTGCGGCGCTGACCGTCCTCGCGGCGGGGTCAGCGCGGCGGGCGGGGCAGGTCTTCGCGGGGCACCCAGTTGCGCCGGACGACGACCACCCGGGCCTCCGCCTCGGCCAAGTCGTCCTCGGTGGGCCGGGCCGCGTCGCGGGCGCGCAGCGCGGCGCTCAGCCCCACCTGGGACGAGCCGGAGCCGACAAGCCCGCGCAGGCCCCGCTCGCCGTCGCGTTCGTCACCGCCGCCGGTGCGCCGCCGCGGCGGCGGATCCACGCCGTCGTGCACACCGGCCGTGCTGACCGTCGAGCCGTCGGAACCTCGACCGGCCGGGTCGGGGTCCGCGTGGTGGCGCAGCCGTCGCCGGCGTCGGTCCGGGTCACCCATCAGCCGACCGTACCCCGACAGGGGTGGGATCCGACACCATGGTGCCGGTCCGCGCCCTACGGGGCTCGGCGACCGATTTGCCGGCTGGCTACCCTCGGGTTCAGGCGGTGGTGGTGCCGCCGGTCAGGGGGAGGACGAGATGGCAGACCAGACGCAGCCGTGGGCGGAGCGAACCGTGGAGGTCCCACCGCAGGCGGGCGTCGGTGTGCCGCCACAGCGGGACGGGTTCCGCCGTGGTGTGGCGCCGGTAGGCCAGCCGCGAAACCCGCAGACCGTGCCGTTCCCGGTCGTCGAGCCGGAGCCGACCGGGACGGGCTGGCCGGGTGAGCCCGCGCCGCGCCGGCCGTTGAGCTGGCGGTTGGCGCAGTTGCGTCGCGGCGGCGAGTGGAGTGCCGCGGCGGGTCTCTTCGCGTTCGTCTGCTGGGGGATCTGGGCGCTCTCCGGTCAGGGTGACCTGTCCGGCCCGCTGCTCGTGCTGGTGCTGAGCCTGCTGGTCGCGGTGGGTCTGTTCGCGCTGTCCCGGTTGATCGGCCGGATGGTGCTGGAGCGGCAGCTCGGGCGGGTCCGGCGCACCGCGCGCGGTGCGCACCTGGCGACCGCGGTCTTCCTCGTCGGTCTCGGCGTGGCCTGGCTCCAGCAGACCGAGTGGGTCGTCTCGGCCTGGAACTGGATCTCCACGAACTGACCCCGGCGTACGCCCGGGCGGGCCGGCCTTCGCCGCCCGCCCGCGCGTCGGCGTCGCGGCACCCCGCGACGCCGGCCGTGTCCCCACCAGGCAAGGCCGCTGCTTACCCGGCCGGCCACGGTTCATCCGTGGCCGGCCGGTCCGATTGGTGCCGCCGGTGCCGCGGGCGCGGCGCTCAGTGGCTGCCGCCGTGCCCCTCGGCATCGGCGCGCGGTGAGGCGACCCGGGCAGCCGGGTCCTCGACGCCGGGCTCGCCGCCGTCGGGCGCGACCATCCCGTCGTAGTTGTAGAGCGGCCCGCCGTCGTCGTGGTGCTTTGTGGTCTGGATGTAGCGGTGCATCATGCCGTCGATCTCGATTTCCACGAGGGCGTTCCCACCGGTGTCGTGGGTGCTGCCGTCCCGAGGGCCACCGATCAGGTGTGCAGTGCTTTTCGTGTCCATGAAGACGCCCTACCCGGTGCCAACCGGCTGGAAACAGCCGAAATGCATCAGGTGGTGGGGGGGGCGGGCGGGGGGGCGGCCCCCCCCCAAAAAAACCCCCCCCCGCGGGGGGGGGGGGGGGGGGCGCGGCCCCCCCCCCCCCCACCACCCGCCCCCCCCCCCCCCCCAGGGGCTAGGCCG
>NZ_JBIAZG010000020.1:0-82970 GCF_042898885.1 Micromonospora sp. NPDC000316 | reverse complement strand
ATGATGTGTCCACAACGCACAGACGATCACGCGGTGGCCGTCTCGCGTCCACCCCGGTTCACCAGCAAGATCTCAAACGGCGGCTGCCGTACTAGGAACACCTGATTACCCGGCAGTGCCCGTCGCGGGTCGGCCGGGATACGGGGACCGCACCACGGGCCGGCGACGATGGTGAGCGCGGTCAGAGTTGCTGGAGGATGCGCAGCGCGCGGCCGACCCGCAGCATCGTGTCGGTGTCGGCGACGTCCACGCAGTCGGTGAACCACTTCTTCATCGGTGAGGAGATCCGGTCGGGCATCACCACGTAACGGCCCATCGACACGGCGAGCGGGGAATCCCGCAGCAGCGACTCCTCCACCACCTCGACGACGATCACGATGGGGACGTCTGTGGAGTTGTAGACATCCGAGCTGATCACCAGGCCGAGGCGTTCCCGGGCGCCCTCGATGCGCCAGACCTCACCCCTACGCAGCACGCGGCCGTCCGTCGCCGAGGAGATCGTTGACCATGCCCACCTCGCGGGCGTCGGCGAGGGCGGCGGACTCCAGGTCGAGGCTGGCGCGGCCCACGGCGGCGGCGTGCGCGGTGAAGACCTCGCGAAGCGCCTTCTCCCGGGCGGCCTGGTCCATCCAGGCCGAGAGCGAGAGCCCTTCGCGCTTGGCGAAGCGTCGGGCCTCCTCGATCGTCTCGTCAGTGAACGACAACGTCACTTTGGCAGTCATGCGGATGAGACTACCCAGCGGTATGACCGTCAGTCATCCGCTCAGCGACAGGCTCGCCACCGGCGGTCGAAAGGCGCAATTCACCGGGCCTGCGCGCCGGCCCGCCCGCCGAACACCGCGAAGCGCCACTCCTTGAAGAAGCAATCGACATCGACCAGCCCCGCCTCGGCGAGCCACCGGCGCTGGTCGTCGACGGTGGCCGGCCGGTCGTGCCGCATCCGCTCCCGGGCGGCGGCGATTTCGTCGGGCGGTGAGCCCAACTCGGTGATCCGCGCCATCCACACCTCGTCGTAGCGCCGATCCAGGGCCGGTGTCGGCCC
The DNA here is from genome assembly GCF_042898885.1 of Micromonospora sp. NPDC000316. Taxonomy (NCBI): domain Bacteria; kingdom Bacillati; phylum Actinomycetota; class Actinomycetes; order Micromonosporales; family Micromonosporaceae; genus Micromonospora; species Micromonospora sp. NPDC000316. Next base: position 81,928 of record NZ_JBIAZG010000020.1, on the reverse strand, counting down.
GGCCACCTGCTCGGCGTTGACGAACACCCCACCGGGCGCCAGCGCGGCGGCGACCCGTCGGTAGAGCGCCCGCTTGCCGGCATCGTCCAGGTGGTGGATCGCCAGCGCGCTGACCACCGCGTCGTAATTGCCGGCCGGCAGCGCGTCGGCCAGGTCGGCCAGGACCGTCCGGTGCGGCACGGCACGGGCGCGTAGCTGGTCGGCGGCGCGGGACAGCATGGCCGGCGCGCCGTCCACAAGGGTCAGCCGCACCCCCGGCACCGCGGCCGCCAGCAGCAGCGAGAGCAGGCCGGTGCCGGCGCCCAGATCCAGCACCTCGGGGGTACGCCCGGCGGCCAGCGCGGCCCGCAGCGGTGGCGCGGCCACCTCGATGGCGGTGCCGTAGAAGGCGTCGAAGCAGGGCACCAACCGCCTGCGTGCCTCGTCGTAGGTGCCGGCCACCGCGTTGAAAGCGTCTGCCACGCCCATCGCATCTCCCAAAACTTGAGACGACTTTCCCACATAATAGGCCTCCTGCGAGCGGTCCGCCCGCCACCGACCGCACCGTGGGACACCGGCTCCGCAGGGCGGGGATGGCGCCCGGCAGGTCGGCGGACCGACCCAACCGTCACGTCCGATGCCACCGTGCGGTGTGAGCCCTACTTGACAGGACCGAAACAGAAGGGACGCCGACCGGAAACCGCCCGGCGGCACGCTTTGCCGACATGACAGACGGTGCATGGTCGGCAACTCGACCGGGGCGAGCGCCCCGGGAGGCGGCGACGCACTGCCCGTACTGCGCACTCCAGTGCGGCATGACGCTGCGTGCGGACGACGACGGGGTGACAGTGCTCCCCCGTCAGTTCCCCACCAACCGGGGCGGCCTCTGCCAGAAGGGCTGGACGGCCGCCGGGGTGCCCACTGTCGCGCCGCCACTGCACAGGCAGGTGTACGACCTGCGCACCGGTGCCTGCCTCGACCTGCCCGGCGTGGCCGTGACCCGCCATGACGCGCGCTGCCGTGACGGGCTGGTCGAGGTACGGCTGCGACGGGAGGGCTGATGCGGGAGGAACTGGCCGGCTTCACGATCGGGGTGACCGCCGACCGGCGGCGCGACGAGTTGGCCGCGCTGCTCGAACGTCGGGGCGCCCGGGTGGTGCTCGCCCCGGCGCTGCGGATCGTTCCGCTGTCCGACGACACCGAACTGCGCGAGGCGACGCGCGCATGCCTGGACCAGCCACCGGACATCCTGATGGCCAACACCGGCATCGGCATGCGTGGGTGGTTGGAGGCGGCCGAGGGTTGGGGGCTGGCCGAGCCGCTGCGCTCTGTGCTGGCACGTACGTACGTGGTGGCCCGAGGCCCGAATGCGCGGGGCGCGATCCGCGCGGCCGGGCTGCACGACCAGTGGTCGCCGGCCTCGGAGAGCTGCGACGAGGTGGTCGACCACCTGCGTCGGCGCGGCGTGGCCGGTCAGGTGATCGCCATGCAGCTGCACGGTGAGCGGCAACCGGAGTGCACGCTCGCGTTGGAGGCGGCCGGCGCCAAGGTGATCGAGGTGCCGGTCTACCGCTGGGCGCCGCCGACCGACCTGGCACCGCTGCACCGGCTGATCGACCTGATCGCCGGTCGGCTGGTGGACGCGGTGACGTTCACGTCGGCGCCGGCGGCCGAGGCGCTGCTACGGGCGGCTGGCGACCGCACCGATGCGGTGGTGTCCGCGTTCCGCAGCGACGTGCTGGCCAGCTGCGTCGGCGCGGTGACCGCCGAGCCCCTGCTGCGGCACGGGGTGCCGGTCAGCGCTCCCGCCCGGGCCCGGCTGGGCGCGTTGGTGCGGACCATCGTCGACGAGTTGCCCCGCCGGACCATGACGTTCAAGGCCGGTGGGCACCTGATCACCCTGCGCGGGCACGCCGCGGTGATCGACGGCGAGCTGCGCCCGCTGGCTCCCGCCCCGATGGCGGTGCTGCGGGCGCTTGCCCAGTCCCCCGGCCGGGTGCTGTCGCGTACGGCACTGCTGCGCACGCTGCCCCGGGGCGCTGACGAACACGCCGTCGAGATGGCTGTGGCCCGGCTGCGGGCCGGCCTCCGCGCGCCGCGCGTGGTGCAGACGGTGGTCAAGCGCGGCTACCGGCTCCGGGTCGACTGAGCTGTCACGGCCGGCCGGTGTGCGCCGGCCGGCCGTGGCGGTCAGCCGACAGGCGTGGGGAATCCGCGACCCTGCTCGGCCTGCAACCGGAGCATGGCGTGCTCGACGACAGTCACCAGCACCTGCTTGACCGAGTCCCGGTGCCGGGCGTCGGTCATCACAAGCGGCACCTGCGGCGAGATGGCCAACGCCTCGCGGACCTCGTCCAGCTCGTACTGGGGAGCACCGTCGAACCGGTTCAGCGCCACCACGTACGGCAGGTTGCGGTTCTCGAAGTAGTCGAGCGGGGCGAACGCGTCGGTGATCCGGCGGGTGTCCACAAGCACGGCGGCACCCACCGCACCCCTGATGATCTCGTCCCACATGAACCAGAAGCGGGTCTGACCCGGCGTACCGAAGAGGTACAGGATCAGGTCCTGGGCCATTGTGATGCGGCCGAAGTCCATGGCGACCGTTGTGGTCTCCTTGCCCGGCACCTTGGACGGGTCGTCGATGCCGACACCAGCCGCGGTCATCAGCGCCTCGGTCGTCAGCGGTGTGATCTCGGAGATCGAACCGACAAGGGTCGTCTTACCGACGCCGAACCCGCCCGCGACGACGATCTTCGCGGAGACGATTCCCCGGCTTGGCCGCCCCCCAGCGGGGTCATAGCCTGCGAAGTCCACTTAGCACCCTTCCAAGCAGTTCCATCCGCTCCTCGAACCCCTCGGCGGGAGCAGCAGTGTGTAACGTCAGCAGGCTCTCGGCCACCATGTCGGCGACCAGCACCCGGGCGACGCCCAGCGGCATCCGGGTGTACGCGGCGATCTCCGCCAGCGACTGTGCCCGGCCCTCGCAGACCGTGGCGATGCGGTGCTTGTCGTGCCCCGCGAAGCGGGACTCGGCAACCTGGGTGGGAGAGGCCGTGAGGACCGCCTCGAGGGCGATGTCCTGCCGGGGCTCGGTACGACCACGGGTGACCGCGTACGGACGCACCAGAGCGCCGCGCGGGTCAGCGCGTCGTTGGTCCATCCCCGATCACCTCCTCGTCCCCGCGGAGCCGGCTCACACCGCCTCCCCTCCCTGTTCCGGCGCGTGGTCCGCGCCGGTTCTCGGCGCTACGAGCGCACCGCGTCACGCGGCAGCGGCACCAACGCCGCACCCACCCGCTCCACAAGCAGCGCCATCTCGTAGCCCACCTGGCCGACGTCGCAGCTTCGCGCCGCGAGCACGGCCATCGACGAGCCGTCGCTGATCGACATGAGGAACAGGTAGCCGCTGTCCATCTCGATGACTGTCTGCAACACCCCACCCGCGCTGAACATGCGGGCCGCGCCCTCGGTCAGGCTCACCACGCCGGAGGTGATGGCGGCGAGCTGATCCGCCCGGTCCCCCGGCAGGTCCCGGGAGGAGGCGAGCAGCAGTCCGTCGGCGGACACCGCCACCACGTGGGCGATCCCCGCCACGCTGTCGGCGAAGTTGGTGAGCAGCCAACCCATGTCCTGCATGGCAGCTGGCCTGTTCATCGGCTCTCCTTGGTCGAGGTGCTGTTCAGGTCCGTCCCGGCCGACCGACCGCGCTGCACGCCGCGGTGGTAGGCGGACAACAGGCCGCGTACTTCATCGGGGGTCCGCCGACTGCGGTCCCGGCCGGTCTTCGGCTCGATGCCGCCCGGCACGAGCTGCGCCTGCGGCACCCGCTTGGGCAGACCCGAGCGGGTGGTGCCCGCGGGGGCCGGCTCGGCGGCCCGGCTGGCCCGGGACCAGCCCTCGTCCGCCGCGGTCCGCCAGGCGTCCGCGTCGGCGGCGGGCGGTGGGGGTGCGCTCGGGGCGGGGGCGGGGGCCGGCACCGGCACCGGCCGGGCGGCCGGCGGCGGCGGCGTGTACGACGGCGGCGGCGTGGGCGTCGCGGTGTCGCGACCACCGTTGCTTCCGCTGCTGAACCCGTCCATGCTCCCCCCGCCTGCCAAACCGCTGCCGTCGCCGGTGCTGCCCGGGGTGCGCGTCGGCAGCGGCGGTCGGGCCGGTGTCGCGGTCGGCGCGGACGCGGCAGCCTGTTGACCGCCACTGCCCGGCCGGGCGGCGTTGGCCAGGCCGGCGTCGACAGGTGCCGGCGGCTCGTCGAACTGCGGCCGGGTGAAGATCGCGGTGGCGTCGTTTCCGTGGGACCGGAACCAGACCGCCTCCATCTCCCGGAAGATCGGCGCCTCGGCCGGGAAGTCGGGCCGGGTGCTGACCGGGGCGGCCGGCACCGACGGCGCGACAGGCGGGGCGGCGGGCGGCGCGACCGCGCCGGGGCCGGCGACCGGCCCGACCGGCAGCACCGGCGCGGTCCGACCGTCTGTGGTGTCGGCCGTCGAGCCGCGCCGGGGCAGCGGCTCGATTGTCGGGTACGCCACCGTCGGGCTGCCCATCGAGGCGCCCCCGCCGTTGCTGTACGCGGGCTGGGACGGCGGAACCGGGACGGCGGGTGCCGCCGGTGGCATCGTCGGACGTGCTCCGAAGCCGCCGGCCTGCACGGCGGGGGTGGTGTCCCGCGTGTCGAGCGGGGACTGCCACTGCGCCGGCGTCGGGGCGTTGCTCCGCCACTGGTCGGGCAGCGTCGCCGCCGCGGTGGTGGCGCCGGCGTACGACTCGGCGTGGCCGATCGGGGTGAGCGGCGTCTGCTCGACGGCCATCGGCTGACGCGGCCGGGTGAGAGCCTGATCGCGGCCCCGGTTGACGGGCAGCACCACCGTGGCGGCGGGGAGCGTCACCTGGGCGACGGTGCCGCCCTCCACGTTGCGGCGCAGCTCCACCCGGATGCCGTAGCGGGAGGCGAGCCGGCTCACCACGGCCAGACCCATCAGCCGGAACGCGGCGACGTCCACGCTCGGCGGCGCGGCAAGCCGCCTGTTGAGCGAGTCGAGCTGCTCGTCGCTGAGACCGAGCCCGCGGTCCTCGATCTGGATCAGCACGTAGTCGCGGATGCGGCGACCGTCGGCGACCACTGTGGTGTTCGGCGGCGAGAACCGCGTGGCGTTGTCGAGCAGTTCGGCGACGAGCCGCACCACGTCGTTGACGGCGTGCGCGGCCACCGAGATGTCGGTGTCGACGGTGCCGAACTCGATGCGGTTGTAGAGCTCCACCTCCGACTGGGCGGCGCGCAGCACGTCCACGACCAACGCGTCGTCGCGGCGCGGCACTGCGGAGTCGGCGCCGGCCAGGACCAGCAGGTTCTCGTCGTTACGGCGCATTCGGGTGGCCAGGTGGTCCAGCTCGAAGAGCTGCGCCAGCCTCTTCGGGTCCTCCTCGCCGCGCTCGATCGCGTCCAGCTCGCCGATCATCCGGTCGACAAGGGTCTGACTGCGGCGGGCCAGGTTGAGGAACATCGCCGAGACGCTCGTACGCAGCGCGGCCTGCTCGGCCGCGACGCGAACCGCTTCCCGGTGGACGACGTTGAAGGCCAACGCCACCTGGCCGACCTCGTCGCGGCTGTTGAGCTGGATCGGGTCCCGGACCTGCCGGACGATCTCCTCCACGCCGCCGTCGCCCACGCTGCCCATGTTCTGCAGTCGCTGCACGGCGTCGGGTAGGTCGTGGTTGGCCACCGACAGCGCACCCTCGCGAAGACGACGCAGCGAGTGGTTGAGCGAACGGGCCAGCACCACGGCCAGCGAGATGGCGATGATCAGTGTGAGCAGGACCAGGATCGACTCGACCACTGCCTGCCGGATGACGTTCGAGCGCGCCTCGTCGGCCTGGGCGAGCAGCCGGTCCTGCAGTTGGATCTCCGCCCAGCGCATCAGGTCGTTGACCGCGCCGATGGCGGCTGTGGCGTCCTGCGCGCTTACCAGCGGGCGCTGCCCGACCGAGCGGGTGATGTCGCTGGCCACCCGGTCGGCCAGGCCGACCGCGTCACCGGAGACGGTGTTGTTGACAAGGGCACGCTGAACGGGGTCGGCGGCGAGCGCGAAGGCGACAAGTGCCTCCTGCTGGCTCGTCAGCGTGGCCACGAAGGAGGAGAACTGCTCCGGGTCGAGCTGGCCGGCGGTCAGTGCCGAGAAGGCGACCGCCTGCTCCTCCGCGACGGCCGACTTGGCGCGTGCGAAAGCGGCGACCGCCCGACGGCTGTCCGAGAGGCCCTCCTCGCCGGGGAGTTGGGCCAACCCGTCGCCGTAGGCGACCAGGTCGGTGAGGATGACGCCGTAGCGAAGCACCGCCTCGGCGACAGCCATCTGCCGGCGGTCCAGCACCTCCTGGCGCGTGCCGTCCAGGGTGGCCAGGTGCGCGTCGATGGCCGCGAGTCGGCCGCGCAGGACCGCCGGAACCTCGCCGATCCGGGCCCGCTCGGCGCGGTACTCGTCGACCCGCTGCTGCGTCTGTCGCACACGCAGGTTGTAGGTGTCGGCGGGCTGCTGCGGGGTGGCCAGGTAGGCGGCCGCGGCCATCCGCTCGGACTGAAGATCCTGGGTCAACGCGCTGACGTCGATGGAGAGCGCGGTGAGCGACCGCGCGCGGGTGGCGTCGAAGGCGCCCTCGCCCACCGAGATGAGTCGGACGGTGGCCAGCGCGATAACCGCGGCCACCGGAACGACAAGGATCAGCGCCAGCTTGGACCGGATCCGGGCGTCCCGCAGTCTCGGCAGCCGTCGACGCGTACGCCCAGCGGCGTCGCCGGGTGCGGGCAGGGTCGTCGGTCCGGTGCTCACGACATCGCCTCCGTCGTTTCTTCCCCGCCTGACCCACCGAACCATGCCGTAAGCGGAGGGGACCACGCGCGGCACGGCCGCGATTTCATCAGAGAAGATCCTGTTTGGGAAGCCGCAGGGCGGTAGGAAACGGTCGGACGGCGCGGAACCCGTGATGCGGTCAACTGATACCTTCATTTCCGCAAGCCCCTGATCAGGGCATGTAACTCCAGGGTGGTCACGCGTGTATGCAAAGTGAGCTTTTGCAAACATTGCGTTACCCCAGCATGTGGGATGGCCGTCCCGAAAATGCAACCGGGGTCCGCGCTTGACCACAGCGCCGGCCATTGGCAAGGTTTTGCACGCTTCGCGCACACACCGTACGGCAGAGGAGATCCCGTCCTCCACTGAGGACGGACTAGCGGCGGTGACCGGGCAGCGCCCGCGCCCGCACCTGGAGGACTGAGTTGAGCCCCATCCGCTCCGCGACCATCGCGGCGCTCGCATCGGCCGTAGTGGCCACCACGCTCACCGGCTGCCAGTTCGGCGGAGCGGAGCAGGACACGAGTCCGATCGTGATCGCCGCCGACCTCGAACTCTCCGGCGCCGCCGCCCCCGTCGGTCGGACATACCAGCGGGCCCTCGAACTCAAGGTCGAACAGTTGAACTCCTCCGGAGCGCTGAACGGCCGGAAGATTGAGCTGAAGGTGAAGGACAACCGTTCCGACGCCGCCGAGTCACTTCGCAACATCGCCGACTTCAGCAGCGATTCCCGGGTCAGCGCCATCGTCATGGGCGGCTGCAACGAATGCGCGGTAGGCGCGGTCGGCATCATCAACGAGAAGCAGATTCCCACCATTGCGCTGGCCGCTTCCGGCGCGGTCGCCAACCCGGTCGCCCAGCGGCGTTACGTGTTCAAGCTGGGCCCGAACGCCGTGGACAGCGCCGCGGCGCTCACCACCGAACTGCGTCGCAAGAACATCCGCAAGGTGGGCCTGCTCTACACCGACGACGATTACGGCCGGGAGGGCGTGTTCGCGTTGCGTCGCGAACTGGCCAAGGCCAACATCAAGGCCGCCGGTGAGGAGTCGGTGAAGACCACCGACACCGAAGTGAGCCAGCAGGTCGGCAAGCTCACCCAACTCAAGCCCGACGCACTTGTTGTCTGGACCCCGCCGGAGCAGGCCGCCCTCACCGCGACAAGCGCCCAGGAGGCCAATTTCCGGGGGGCGCTCTTCTTCGACGCCGGTGCGGCCGGCGACCTGTTCCTCGGCGCGGCGGCCAAGGCCACCGAGCGGGCCACAATGGTCTTCACCCAGACCATGGTGATCGACGACGTGATCGCCACCACGCCGGCGAAGGCCGCCCGACGCCAGTGGTTCCAGGATTACACCGCGCGTTTCGGCGGGTACAACGGCTCGTCGTCCTTCGCCGCCGACGCGATCCAACTCATCGCCGACGCCGAACTGCGGGCCGGCGGGCCGATCGGTCAGGTCGACCGCAACGGCATCCGTGACGTGCTGGAGACGTCCCAGATGGACGGCCTGTCCGGCCCGATCCGGATGACGCCCGACAACCATTCCGGCCTGATGCCGCAGGCGCTCACCACGCTTGTCGCCCGCAACGGCCGGTGGCGGTTGGCCGGATAGCGCGCCGGGCCTCGGGCTCGGGGCACCGGGTTCCAGATCCGTCGTGTGCCGGGTGGGTGGGGCCTACCGTGCCCGGGCTCCGGGCGGTCAGGCTTGATCCCTGCGCCGGGCACGGTAGGCCCCACCCTTCTCGCCTTCGGCGTCGAACGCATCGGGCCGGCCTCTCTTGGGAGGCCGGCCCGGATGCGTTTCTGGGGGTTGATCTTTGGTTCGTCAGTGGCTGCTTGTTGTTTCGCGGACCCAGGGCAGGGCGATCCGCTCGATGAGTAGCAGCGCCGAGTAGAGCAGGATGCTCACAAGCGCCACCAGCATGATCGCCGCCCATGCGGTGGCGACGTCGCCGACGCCCGCGTACATGAGGATGACGTAACCCAGGCCGTTTTCGCCGGCCTGGAACTCACCGATCACCGCACCGATCGCGGCAAGCGGCATGGCCACCTTGAGCCCGACGAAGATCTGCGGCAGCGCGGCCGGGAACCGCACCTTGCGGAACCCCTGCCAGCGGGATGCGTTCCAGGAGCGGACCAGTTCGGCGAGGTCGGCCGGGGTGGTGGTCAGGCCGGTCGCCGTGGAGAGCACGATCGGAAAGAAGCAGAGCAGGAACACCATGGTCAGGATCGGCTTCTGACCCCAACCCAGCGCCACCACCAGCAGCGGACCCAGAGTGATCTTGGGCACAGCGTTCACCGCGACAAGCAGCGGCGTGAACATCCGCTCCACCGTTCGGGAGCTGGCCAGGGAGAGTCCGATCAGAACACCGGCGACAGCCGAGAGGGCGAAGCCGATCAGGATCTCCAGCAGCGTGGCCCAGGTGTGCTCCAGCAACTGGGCGGGCTTGTCGACGAACGCGGTGAACACGTCCCCCGGCGGCGGCAGAGCGGCCGGGTGCACCAGTTCCATCCGGGCGACCAGCCACCACGCCGCCAGCGCGACGAGGAGGCCGGCCACGGGCAGCAACGCCGCCCCGGCCCCGGCACGCAGGTGAACACCTCGACCCGCTGGTTCCGCCGCCGGCGCGCCGCCCGGGGATGGGGCCGCCGTCGCCGCCGGCTCCGCTGACCGGACGTCGGTCATCTTGTCCTCCTCGATATCCGTCGACCCCGGGAGGCCGACGGGCGACGGGGGTACGTCCCACCGGAACCCGGCGCGACGTACCCCCTTGTGACGACCGGACGATCAGGCCTTCGGCGCGAGGCTGAAGTCGATGATCTGCTCGGGGGTGATGTTCTCCTTGAGCGCGCCCGCGCCCTGCAGGATCGCGATGCTCTTCGCGACCCGGCCGCTGTCCAGCGTGCCGATCGCGGTGCCGGAGTTGCCGGACCGGACGTACGCGGCCATCAGGTCCAGCTCGGCGGCGGCGGCAGCGGGGTTGGCGGCCTCGACGTTCTTCTTCAGGATGTCGCCGGCCTCCTTGGAGTTCGCCAGGCTGTACTCAAGGCCCTTGAGCAGCGCCGCGGTGAACCGCTTCACCATCTCGGGCTTCTCCTTGGCGATCTTGGAGGAGGTGATCAGCACGTTGCCGTAGAGGTCCTGCATCACGTTGCTGTACGGCAGCATGACGGCCTTCTTCTTGGCCGCCGCCTCGATGGTCGGCTGGCCGACGACGAACTGGCCGATGCCGTCCACCGAGCCGTTGGCCAGCGTGCCGATCAGCGCCTGCGCCTCACCGTTGACCCAGGTCACCTTGCTCGCGTCCACACCGGCGAGCCGGGCGTACGTCGGGAACAGGTTGCGGACCACGGAACCGGGGGTGTCGGCGAGCTTCTTGCCCTCCAGGTCCTTCGGAGAGGTGATGTTCCTGCCCTCGATGGTGGCGATGCCCGCCATCGTGCGCTGCTGGATCGCGGCAACCGCCACGAAGTCCTTCGCCTGACCGTTGCCGAGCTGGAGCAGACCGCCGGTGAGGTCGATCGGCCCGAAGTCGGCCTGGCCGCCGACGACGGTCTGGATCACGCCGCCGGTGCCCTGGCCGGCCTTGATCTCGACGTCGAAACCGGCCTCCTTGAAGAAGCCCTTCTCCTTCGCCACCCAGGCGTAGGAGTCGCGGCCGAAGTTGCCGAAGGAGGTGAGGTAGGTCACCTTCTCAAGCGTCCCGCCGTTGCCGCCCTTGGCGTCGTCCGACGAGTCCGACCCGCTGCTGCAGGCGGAGACGAGGGCGAGGGCAGTGGCCAACGCGGCCGTAGCGACCGTACGGGTCAGCCTTCTCATCAGTAGCACCATGTCCTTTCCGACCGAGGCCGCAGGCCACGGAGGGGTTGTCGCGACGGGACCGGCAGGAGGGGTAGAAGCCGGGCACCGCCATCGTGAGGGGACTGTTCGCGGGCACAGCGTACGAGAAACCCACAGTTGCGACGCCAGGCATATCGGGTTGCGGAACGGAAACAACCCGACGACCACCCCGGACGGTGCGACACGGGGACGAGGCGGCTAGCCTTTGTCCGATTCCTGACCGTCCACTCAGCGGAGGTCCACCGGAGATGATCCGACTGTCCGGGGTTTCGCGTACCTTCCAGGGCCGATCCGGTCGGGTAGAGGCGCTACGCGGCATCGACCTCGACGTCGCCGAGGGCGAGTTCGTCGCCGTGCTCGGGCGCTCGGGGTGCGGCAAGTCAACGCTGCTGCGGCTGATCGCCGGGCTGCTTCCCCTGACCGCAGGCGAGATCACCGTGGGTGGCACGCCGATCACCCGGCCCCGCCGCGACATCGCCATGCTGTTCCAGAAGCCCGCCCTGCTGCCGTGGCGCACCGTGCTGGACAACGTCATGCTGCCGGTGGAGATCTTCGGGTGGAGCCGCGCCAAGCACCGCGAGCGAGCCCGCCAACTGCTCGACGTGGCCGGGCTGTCCGGCTTCGAGAAGCGGCTGCCACACGAACTCTCCGGCGGCATGCAGCAGCGGGTGTCGCTGTGCCGGTCGCTGATCGGCGAACCCCGGGTGATGCTGATGGACGAGCCGTTCTCCGCGCTGGACGCGCTCACCCGCGAGGAACTCTCCGGCGAACTCCAGCGCGTGCACATGGAGAACAAGCCCACGATCGTCTTCGTCACCCACTCGATCGACGAGGCGGTGCTGCTCGCCGACCGGGTGGTCGTGCTGAGCCCGCGTCCCGGCCGGATCCGCAAGGTCGTCGACGTGACCATCCCCCGGCCCCGCACCCTGGGCCGCAACGCACACCTCGCCGACGTCGCCCAGGTCAGCGCCGACCTGCACGAACTGTTGATGGAACGCGACCAGCCGGCCACGGCCGGCGCGGAAGGACGATGACCATGCGGGTGTCGGTGTTCACCGAGCCGCACCGGGGTGCCAGCTACGACGACCAACTCCGGTTCGCACGCCTCGTCGAGGCCGGTGGCTACGAGGGCTTCCTCCGCGCCGACCACTACCGGGCGATGGGCGACGACCCGGGTCTGCCCGGCCCGACAGACGCCTGGCTGACCCTCGCCGCGTTGGCCCGCGAGACCAACCGGATTCGGCTCGGCACCCTTGTGACGTCGGCCACCTTCCGCCTGCCCGGCCCGCTGGCGGTGATGGTCGCGCAGGTCGACCAGATGAGCGGCGGCCGGGTCGAGCTGGGCATCGGCGCCGGCTGGTACGAACGCGAACACACCGCGTACGGCATCCCGTTCCCGGCCGTCGGCGAGCGCTTCGACAGGCTGGCCGAGCAGCTTGAGGTCCTCACCGGCCTGTGGACCACCCCGCCGGGCGAGACGTACAGCTTCACCGGCGACCACTACCGGCTGGTGGACGCGCCCGCCCTGCCCAAGCCGGTGCAGGTGCCCGGGCCGCCGATCATCGTGGGCGGGCGCGGCCCGAAGCGCACCCCCGATCTGGCCGCCCGCTACGCCGACGAGTTCAACATGCCGTTCAAGTCCGTGGCGGAGACCGCAGGCGCGTACGACCGCGTACGCGAGGCGTGCGACCGCGCCGGCCGCACCGAATCCGGGCGTGCGCCGCTCGTGCTCTCGGCCGGGATTGTCGTGGCGATCGGCCGGACCGACGCGGAGGCACAGCGGCGAGCCGCGCCACTGCACGAGAAGAGCGCGCTTCCGCCGGAGGACCCGGTGGTCGGCTCGCCCGCACAGCTCGTGCAGCGGATCGGCGAGTTCGCCGAGATCGGCGCCACCCGCGTGCACCTGCGCATAACCGACCTCGCTGACCTCGACCACCTCGAGCTGATCGCCGCCGAGGTACTCCCGCAACTGGACGGTGCACGATGAGCGAAACGATCGACGGAACCGAACTCGGGCCGGTGGGCCAGGAGATCGTGTACGAGAACGACAGGGTCCGGGTCTGGCACATCCGGCTCGAACCGGGCGAGCGGCAGCCCCTGCACCGGCACGACCACCCCTATCTGGTGATCGCGGTCCAGGGTGCGAAGAACATCGTGCAGACCATCGACGGCACCCGCATCGACGCCGACGAGCCCACCGGCGGAGTCGTCTACCGCGACCCCGGAGCGGTACACATGCTCACCAATGTCGGGGACACGACATACCTGGCCCGGTTGGTCGAACTCAAGTAGACCCGCCGGGGTGTGCACCGGCGCGCCGCGCGGCGCGCCGGTGGCGATCGGGTGTACCGGGTGCGTAACGTGCCCGACATGGCCTATCGGACCTGGGGCAAGCTCCTGCTCACGGCGCTCGGGGTGAGCGTGCTGGCCGGAGCGGGCCAGCTCGGCGTCGCGTACGGCTTCGGCATCGTCCGACTCACCGGCGCGTTCACCGGCACGACAGTCAACCAGTGGCCGGCCCAGCTCGTCTGGGTCGGCTGGTTCGCCGCGAACGCGGCAGTGGCTGGTGCCGTGCTGACCGGGCGCCTGGCCCGCCGGGACGCCCCGGCAGCCAGCACCGGCCGGCAACTGGCCATCGGCGGTGCCGCCGCGCTCGGAGCCACGGTGGTCGCGCCGCTCTGCATGCAGCCCGCACGGGCCGCCGAGCTGATCTCCGTCGACCCGGTCTGGGCGGTAGGCATCTGCGCCGTGCTCGGCGCGTTGATCGGAGCCGGTGCGGCGATCGCCGTGCTGCTCCGGCCCGAGTTGGGCTGGAACATGGCGGCCGTGGCCGGCGCGGTGTGGCTCCTGGCGCTGATCTCCGTCCTGCCGTCCCTCGGCACGACGGGCCCGCTGCCCACTGTCCGACTCGGCGTACTCGAACCGAGCTGGCTCGACGACGCCGCCGCGCAGCGGCTGGCGCTGCTCCTGCTGCCCATCGTGGCGCTGCTCGCGGGAGCGGCGACAGCCGGGCTCGCCCGCTGGCGCGGCCAGGTGCCGCTGATCAGCGGAGCCACAGGCGTGGCCGGTCCGGTCCTGGTGGCGTTCGCCTACCTGACCGCCGGCCCCGGTGACGCGGTGGATCGCTACCAGACCACTCCGTACTACGGCGCGTTGATAGCTGTTCTCGCCGGCGCGCTCGGGGCCGCTGCCGCTGCCCTGTTGCGCTGGCCCCTCGGTGCCAGCGCCGCCGATGCGCAGGCGATCGAGCCCACCGACATCCTGCGCCCGCTGCCCGCCGGCCCGGCCCTGCCGGGCGCCGCGCCGTCAGCGAGTCCGGCAGGCGGCGGGGACGACACCGAGCCCACAAGCGCGACCACCTCCGGCGCGGATCTGGTCGGGGCCGGTCCGGGCTCGCGCGCCGACGACATAGCCGCCGTACGCACCGTCCCCGCCCACTGGGACTGGCCGTCCACCACGGCGAGCGGTCAGCACGGGCCGGTCCCGTCCGGCCGGGCCGGAGCGAGCGCGGCGACCGAGACCGCCCTGCCCACCGGTACGGCCGGTGACGACTCCTCCGGGACGGGCCGAGCGGCCACCACCGAGATCATCGGCTCGACTGGCGCGGCCTGGGCGGCAAGCGTTCCGACCGTTCGCACCGGCGGCACCCGCCCAGCGGACGACCTGGGCGGCAGTACGGCGATGCCCACGAGCGGCACGACCCACTCGACCGCCGACGGCACGACGACAAGCGACCCCGCCAGCACGGCCACAGCAGGCACGGCCACGACGGGCACAGCCACGACGGCCCGCGGTGGCGCGGCTAGCGCCCAAACCGGCACGGCGGGCACGGACACGGGCACGGCAGCCACCGGCACGGCAGGCACTGGCACGGCAGCCACCGGCACGGCAGGCACGGGCACGGCAGCCACCGGCACGGCAGGCACGGACATGACGGGCACGGCCACGACGGCCCACGCGGGCACGGCAAGCGCCCACACGGACACGGCCGGCACGGGCGCGGCAGCCACGGACATGGCGGGCACGGACATGGCGGGCACGGCCACGACGGCCCACGCGGGCGCGGCAAGCGCCCACACGGACACGGCCGGCACGGGCGCGGCAAGCACCGTGGCGGGCACGAGCACGGCAAGCCCAAGCACGGCGGACACAGGCACGGTCGGCACGAGCACGGCGGACGCCGGCAAGGCAGGCACGGGAACGGAGGGCATCGGCACGAGCACGACAGGCACCGGCACCGGCACCGGCACCGGCACGACAGGCACCGGCACCGGCACCGGCACGAGCACGACAGGCACCAGCACGGACATGACAGGCTCGGGCGACGGGCCGGCCCCCAAGCCGCGCCGGGCCCGCAAGCCGAAGGCCGCCCCGGCCGACGGCACCGAGAGTCCGGCCGACGCCGCGGCGCCGTTCGAGCCGACCGCCGCCGCTGCCGATCCGGCAAGCGGTGCCAGCACCTCGGACGCGGCCGTGCAGGCGTCGCAATCCGCTGCCTCAGGCGCTGCCCGACCCGCACCCGGCAGCCCGGAGCCGGGCGTCGCCGACAGCGCCACGCACGCCGGACCCGATGTGACAGCGGCACCGACCGCTGGTCGCGCCCGCAAGTCCGCCCGGCCCGGCAAGGCCACCGGCGGTACGACCCGGCCGGGTGCGGAAGACGACACCCCAGCGCGCCCGGCTGACGAGAGCCAGGCCACGCCGACCCCCGGCGGCCAGGACAGCGCGGCCGGTCGGAAGAGTCAGCGCGGCAAGGCCGTCTCCGGCACCGCCGCTGCCTCCGGGACGACCGCGCAGCCAGGCGCCACGACCGACTCGGCCAGTGAGTCCGCGGTCGCCGACGCGCCCGCGACCGAGGGTGGTGCCGGTGGCCCGCTGTTCGGTGTGCCGACAGCCGGCGACCCGGAGACCGACAGGTGGACGCCATCCCCGCCGGCCTGGCCATCCACCCAGGGGTTTACGACATCAGCGCCGGGCGCTGGCACCGAACAGTCCGCTTCGGGCACTCCGACCGCTGCCGGGGATTCGACCGAGTGGACGCCCAGGCCCCGGCACCGGGCACCGCTGCCGGACCTGAGCCGCGCCAGCAGTTGGGACGCCTTCAACACCGTCCGCCGCTCCGGCCCGGCACAGGCCGGCCCGGTGCAGGCCGGCCCGACACAGGCCGGCTCGACACAGGCCGGCTCGACACAGGCCGGCTCGACGGCGGACCTCTGGACGACGCCGACCAACTCGACCGGCACCCCGGACCAGACCATCGGCATCCCGGACCGTCCCGACGAGGGTGCCGCCGCCGACCCGGGTGCGGGGCAGGACGAGCGGCCCGAACCCCGTGCCAAGGGCCGCCGCTGGGGCCGAGGCCGCGCCGAGCCGGAGCGGACCGTGCCGGAGCAGGCGGGCGCTCCCGACGTCCCCGTCGACGAGCCGGCGGACGGCGACGCCCCGTCGGTCGCGTTGACGGGCACCGACGACGCGGAGCAGCCCTCCCGGCGGGGACGGCTCGGCGGTCTGTTCCGCCGCAACCGGTCCCGGGTCGACGAGGAGAGCCGACCGGAAACGGATGCGACGGAACCGCTACCCACGCAGGACGAGGAGTTCGTCGACTGGGTCGCCGGCCTGAGCAAGCCGGTCGTGGACAACGAGCCGGAGCAGGAGAGCGGCCGTCGCTCGCTGCGCTCCACCGGTCGCCACCACCGCGACTGACCGGTTCACCGACACGATCAGGCCAGCGGGAGGTAGACCCGCCCGCCGCCGGAGACGAACTCCTCCGACTTGTCCTTCATGCCGCGTGCCGCGTACTCCTTGAGTTCCTGGGTGATTTTCATGGAGCAGAACTTCGGGCCGCACATCGAGCAGAAGTGCGCGGTCTTCGCCGGCTCGGCCGGCAGCGTCGCGTCGTGGTACGAGCGCGCCGTCTCCGGGTCCAGCGAGAGGTTGAACTGGTCCTCCCAGCGGAACTCGAACCGTGCCTTCGACAGCGCGTCGTCCCACGCCTGCGCGCCCGGGTGCCCCTTGGCCAGGTCCGCCGCGTGGGCCGCGATCTTGTACGCGATCACGCCCGCCTTGACGTCGTCGCGGTCCGGCAGGCCGAGGTGTTCCTTCGGAGTGACGTAGCAGAGCATCGCGGTGCCGAACATGCCGATCATCGCGGCGCCGATGGCCGAGGTGATGTGGTCGTACGCGGGCGCGATGTCAGTGGTGAGTGGGCCGAGTGTGTAGAACGGCGCCTCGTGGCACCACTCCTGCTGGAGGTCCACGTTCTCCTTGATCTTGTGCATGGGTACGTGCCCCGGGCCCTCGATCATCACCTGTACGTCGTGCTCCCAGGCGACTGTCGTCAACTCGCCGAGGGTGCGCAGCTCGGCGAACTGCGCCTCGTCGTTGGCGTCCGCGATCGACCCGGGCCGCAGCCCGTCACCGAGGGAGAACGTCACGTCGTACTTCGCGAGCAGCGAACACAGCTCCGCGAAGTTCGTGTAGAGGAAGTTCTCCTCGTGGTGCGCCAGGCACCAGGCCGCCATGATCGAGCCGCCTCGGGAGACGATCCCGGTGACCCGGTCCACCGCCAACGGGACGTACGGCAGCAGCACCCCCGCGTGCACTGTCATGTAGTCGACGCCCTGCTCGGCCTGCTCGATGACCGTGTCGCGGAAGACCTCCCAGCTCAGTTTCACCGGGTCGCCGCCGACCTTTTCGAGTGCCTGGTAGATCGGCACCGTGCCGATCGGCACCGGAGAGTTCCGCACGATCGCCTCGCGGGTCTCGTGGATCCGCTTGCCTGTGGACAGGTCCATCACGGTGTCCGCGCCCCAGCGGGTGGCCCAGGTCAGCTTCTCCACCTCCTCGGCCACCGACGAGCTGACCGCCGACGTACCGATGTTGGCGTTCACCTTGACCAGGAACGCCTTCCCGATGATCGCCGGCTCGCACTCCGGGTGGTTGACGTTCAGCGGCAGCACCGCCCGACCGGCGGCGATCTCCGTCCGGACCAGCTCCGGGTCGACGTTCTCCCGGATCGCCACGAACTCCATCTCCGGCGTCACCGCCCCGGCCCGCGCGTACGCGAGCTGGGTGGGCCGTCGACCGTCCGTCCCGGCCAGCGGCGTGCCCGCTCCCCGCACCGGCGCCACATCGCCCCGCTCGGCGATCCACGGCCCGCGCAGCGGCGGGAGCCCCGCCTCCGGGTCCGAGCCGGGACCGGACGTGTCGTAAAGGCGTACCGGCGGATGGTCTCCGGTCAGCTCCACCTCGGCGAACGGCACCCGGACATCGGGCCGTGACCCTTCGACGTACACCTTGCCTCGTGCCTGCATGACAGCCTCCCGTGTGATTAGGCGGACCAGCCGAAGTGATCGAGCGGTCCCCGGCCCGCGCCCAGCTCCCAGCCCCGAGCGCCGGTCAGCGCGCGGAGCACGTACTCCTTGGCGGCCTCGACCGCCGCCGGCACCGGATCGCCCGACGCGAGCCGCACGGCGATCGCCGCCGAGAACGAGCACCCGGTGCCGTGGGTGTGCCGGGTGTCCACACGAGGCCCGCGTAGCAGTGTGGTGACGCCACCGCCGCACAGGACGTCGACCGCCTCGTCCCCGTGCAGGTCGCCGCCGGTGACCACGACGTACTCCGGGCCGCCGGCAGCGAGGGCCTCGGCGGCCACGACCATCGCGGGCACGTCGTCCACCTGGCGTCCGGTGATCGCCGCCGCCTCCGCGCAGTTCGGTGTGGCCACCCGGGCGTACGGGAGCAGCCGCTCCACCGCCCCCACCACACCGAGCCGGTGCCCACTCGTGGCGACGAGCACCGGATCGACGACGAGCTGCGGCAGGCGGCCGTCCCGGGCGGCCTGCGCCACCGCGTCCGCGACGGCGGGGGTGCCGAGCATTCCCGTCTTGACCGCACGGACGGTGAAGTCGGCGAGCACGCTGTCCAACTGCTCGGTGATCGTGCGCGGAGGCAGCGGCAGTACGGCGTCCACGCCACGCGTGTTCTGTGCGGTGACCGCCGTGAGGACACTTGTGCCGTACGCGCCGAGCGCCGCGATGACCTTGAGGTCGGCCTGGATGCCGGCGCCACCGCCGGAGTCGGAGCCGGCGATGGTGAGGATTGTGCGCGGGGTCATGTTTCCTCTTTGGTTGCGCTCTGGGGCTGCGGCCTTGCTTCCGTGAAGGCGCTGGTCAGCACGGTGGCTGTTTCGGCCGGGTCGTCTGCTCGCATGAGCGCGCCCAGCACCGCCACTCCGACGGCTCCCGCTTGCGCGCAGGCGGTCACCTGCTCTGGTGTTTCGATGCCGCCGAGCGCGAGGACTGGCACGCCGCTGGCCTGGGTCAGCGTGCGCAGTCCGTCGGCTCGCAGCGGTGGGCCGTACCCGGGCTTTGTCCTTGTGGGATAGACCGGGGAGACGGTGGCGTAGTGCTCGGTGGTCAGCCGGTCCAGCTCGGCCTGGTTGTGGCAGGAGCGGCCGACCAGTCGATGGGCCGGTGGCGGGTACGGGCCGGTGGCGGGCAGGTGCACGGCGTCACCGCCGAGCGGGTCGGGGCCGGCCACGATGAGAGTTCCGCCGACGTCGGCGAGGATCGCCCGCATGTCGACGGCGAGGGCGGCGCGCTCGGCGCGGGGCAGGTCCTTCTCCCGCAGCACGACGAAGCGCACTCCCCCGGCGACGGCTCCCGCCACCACCAGATCAAGCGGTGCTCGCGCCGCCAGCCGATCCGTCAACACCACGACGCCCGACGGCACGACTCCCGTCGAGATCTTGGAAGGATTCGGCCCCTCCAGGGGCACTTTCCTTCCAAGATCCAGTGGCGGCCTCAGGCCGGTCACAGGTCTGGCCTTCCCTCGTCGGGGGTGGAGGCCAGGGCGTGGAAGCGGCGGGTGATCCGGCCCGCCCCGGCGGCCAGCCGGCCCGCCTCGACCGCGTACCGCATCGCGGTCGCCATCGCCACCGGGTCGGCGGCCCGGGTGACCGCGCTGGCCAGCAGCACGGCGTCGCAGCCCAACTCCATCGCCAGCGCCGCATCGGAGGCGGTGCCGATGCCGGCGTCGAGGATGACGGGCACGTCCACGCTCTGCCGGATCAGCCGGATGTGGTGCGGGTTGCCGATGCCGAGACCCGAGCCAATCGGGGAGCCTGCCGGCATCACGGCGGCGCAGCCCACGTCGGCGAGCCGGCGGGCGAGCACCGGGTCGTCACTTGTGTACGGCAGCACTGTGAAGCCGTCGGCGACCAACTCCTCGGCGGCGTGCAGCAGCTCCACCCCGTCGGGCAGCAGCGTGCGCTCGTCGCCGATCACCTCCAGCTTGATCCAGTCGGTGTCGAACGCGTCCCGGGCCAGCCGGGCCACCTTCACCGCCTCGACAGCGGTGTGGCAGCCAGCGGTGTTCGGCAGCAGCCGTACGCCGCACCGGTCCAGCAGGTCCAGCAACCCGCCGCCGGTGCCGGGCGCGGTGTCCACGCGGCGCAGCGCCAGTGTGACCAGCTCCGTGCCGGACGCCCGGATCGCCTGCTCCAGCACGTGCAGGTTCGCGGCACCGCCAGTGCCGAGGATCAGCCGTGAGGTGAACGCCACCCCGCCCAGTTCGAACGGCACGCCCCTCACCCGCCCTGCGCCGCGGTGAGCACCTCGACCCGGTCGCCGTCGCGCAGCACACTGGCCGGCCAGCCGGCCCGGGGCACCACCTCGCCGTTGACCGCGACCGCCACGCCACGCTGCTCGGGCACAATGTCGCGGACCAGGTCCGCGACCGACGCGCCACCGGGGACGCTGCGTCCGGTCCCGTTCACCGTCAACTCCACAGGTCCTCCTCAGTCGTCAGTTCAGATCCGCCCGGCACGCCCCTACCGACAGCTCCGGAGGGAACGCGCACCCCGCCGAACCGGTCCGCCCCGAAGGGTGCGAGCAGCGGATCGGGCACGCCGGTGGTCACCAGGTCGGCGATCAGGTCGGCGGTGATCGGGGTGAGCACGATGCCGTGCCTGTGGTGGCCGGTGGCGGCCAGCACGTCCGGTCGCCCGGGCAGCGGCCCGAGGATCGGCGCGTTGTCAGGTGTGCCGGGGCGCAGACCGGCGACCGCCTCGACGAGGTCGTACTCGGCCAAATCGGGCAGCAGGTCGACTCCGGCGCGGAGCAGCCGCTGCACCGCGCCGGCGGTGACACTCGTGTCCGACCGCTCCTCGACAGTCGCGCCGAGCACTACCTCGCCGTCGGCGCGGGGCACCAGATAGACGGGGTCGCCGTCGGCGTACCCCCTGATCACGTGCCGAAAGCCCGGCGTGACGCCGCCGGGCGCACGCAGCCGCAGGATCTGGCCCTTGACCGGCCGCACGGGCAGGCCGGTGAGGGCGGCGGCCCCGCAGCCGGCGGCGACGACTGTGACCCGGGCGTCCACGTCGGCCAGGCGGCGAACCGCCTGCGACACGACCACGGCGCCGGCTCGCTGCGCGGCCGTGCGCAGCGCCGGCACCAGCATCCGTGGGTCGATCTGGTGGTCGGTTGGCGCGAACGCGCCGCCGCGCACCCTCGGCGCGAGCGCCGGTTCGCGGTGGCGCAGCTCGGTGGGGCGCAGCGGGGTCACCGGCAGACCCAATCCCTGTTGGTACGCCCACAGCCGGCGCGCCTCGGCCAGGTCGTCGCCGGTCAGCCCGACCATCAGGGTGCCCTCGGTCCGGTAGCCGAGTTCGGCGCCTGTCGCCTCGGTCAGCTCGGCGGCGAACTCGGGCCAGCGGGCGGCGGACGCCACAAGCAGTTCGGTGAGCTGCCGCTCGCCGAAGTACGCCTCGGCGACCGGGGCGAGCATCCCGGCGGCGACGGCCGAGGCGCCCGACCCGGGAGCCGGATCGTGCACCACCACCCGCAGGCCGCGTGCGGCGCACCGCCAGGCGATCGCCAACCCGATCGGCCCGGCACCGATCACCGCCACGTCCGGCCGGGCCCGCTCGACGGATGCCGTTGACGGGGACCGGCCGGTCAGCACGTCAGCGCCCGCAGCAGTTCGGCGGTGGCCTGAGCGGGGTCGGCGGCAACAGAGACCGCGCCGACGACAGCGACCCCGTACGCCCCGGCGGCCCGCAGCGCCGGCACCCGGTCGGCGGTCACCCCGCCGATTGCGATGACTGGCACGTCGACCGCCTCGGCGACAGCGCGTATGCCGGCGGGGCCGATCGGGTCCGGCAGGCCAGTCTTGGTGCTTGTGTCGTGGCACGGGCCAACGCCCAGATAGGTGGCTCCGGCGGTGACCGCCTCGACAGCCGTTCCCGGTGCGCGGGCGGTGGCGCCCAGCACGCCGGTGGGGCCGAGCACCCGGCGGGCGGCGGCGACCGGCAGGTCCTCGGCGCCGACGTGACCGCCGTCGGCGCCCACCGCGAGCGCCACGTGCAGACGGTCGTTGACCAGGCAGGTCGCCCCGTACGGCACGCAGAGCGCGAGCACCCGGCGGGCCAGGTCGTACGCCTCACGGTCGGTGGCGGAGTCCTCGACCCGGACCTGGACGACCAGGTCGGCGCGGGCCGCCGTGAGGGCGGCCCGGACCACGGCGAGGGGATCACGCCCGGGTCGGGTGTCGGTGATCAGATGCAGTCGCCCAAGGGACGGCACGGCAACTCTCCTCCCTGCGCCGGCATTATCCGGATCAGGTTCGACGGTCGGGGGCTGTCAGCCCCCCTCTCAGCCCGGTACACCGGACTCCCGTGGGTTACTTGCGTGTCACCGTACGACAGTTCGGTCGGCCTGCCAAGGGAGGGGTCGCCCGGGTCATACGGCGAAATCAGGTGGGTGCTTCATCCGGTCCTGTTCGGAATGTCGCCCGCCGTTGCAGAACCGTTACCCGCCGGCATCTTGCCCGACATAGATCCAACCGAATTAATTTGTTCAGCGATTCGACAAAATGCCGGCGCGGCCACCCTGGCACGGTGTCCCACCCGGCTCCATCTGGGACGGTCTTCGGCGAGCCGGCCCCCGCGATCCCTGTCCACCGCGACAAAGGAGGCGGCGTGTCACGAACTCGTCGTGCCCGCGTACCACTCACCGCTACCCTGCTATCCCTGGCCCTCGCCTCGTCGACCCTGTTCGGCCTGCCGGCGCAGGCGGCTCCGGCCGCCGCCCAGGTCCCCCCGCGGGACGCGAAGGCCGCCACCCCGGTCAGCCAGGTGGTGCCGAAGGCACCGAAGGCCGCCGCAGCTGACGCCTTCTCCGTCCTGGTCTTCTCCAAGACCGCCGGTTTCCGGCACGACTCCATCCCCACCGGCGTCGCCGCCATCCAGCAGCTCGGAGCCGCCAACGGGTTCACCGTCGACGCCTCCGAGGACGGCGCGTCATTCAACGACGCCAACCTCGCCAAGTACAAGGCGGTGATCTGGCTCTCCACCACCGGCGACGTCCTCGACGCCGACCAGCAGGCCGCCTTCGAGCGGTACGTGCGGGCCGGCGGCGGTTACGTAGGCATCCACGCCGCCTCGGACACCGAGTACAGCTGGGCCTGGTACGGCGACCTGGTCGGCGCGTACTTCGCCAACCACCCGGCCAACCAGCAGGCAACGGTCAAGGTGGAGGACCACGCCCACCCGTCCACCGCCGAACTGCCGGACCGCTGGTCCCGGTTCGACGAGTGGTACAACTTCCAGACCAACCCACGGCCGGACGTGCACGTGCTGGCCAGCCTGGACGAGAAGAGCTACAACCCGGGTGCCGGCGCGATGGGCGCCGACCACCCGACGGCCTGGTGTCAGGACTTCGACGGCGGCCGTTCCTGGTATACAGGGGGCGGGCACACCCGCGAGTCGTTCGCCGAGCCCGAGTTCCTCAGCCACCTGCTCGGCGGCATCCGGACGGCGGCCGGCGTGGTAAACGCCGACTGCGGCGCCTCGAAGACCTCCAACTTCGAGAAGGTCACGCTGGACAGCAACACCAGCAACCCGATGGAGTTGGACATCGCCCCCGACGGGCGGGTCTTCTACATCGAGCGCGACGGTCGTGTGCAGATCATCAAGCCGGACACCGGCAACACCGTCACCGCCATCGACCTGGACGTCTTCACCGGCAACGAGGACGGCCTGATCGGCATCCGGCTCGACCCGGACTTCGCCACAAACAAGTGGGTGTACCTCTACTACGCCCCGAACGACGGTGTCACCCGTAACCTGCTGTCCCGGTTCACTGTGAACGGCGACACCATCGACGCGGCAAGCGAGAAGCAGGTGCTGCGGGTCGACACCCAGCGCAACACCTGCTGCCACGCGGGCGGCAGCATGACGTTCGACAGTGACGGCAACCTCTACCTGGCCACCGGTGACAACACCAACCCGTTCGAGTCGAACGCGTTCACGCCTATCGACGAGCGGCCGGGTCGCCAGGACTACGACGCGCAGCGCACCTCCGGCAACACAAACGACCTGCGCGGCAAGGTGATCCGGATCCACCCGGAGGACGACGGGACGTACACGGTCCCGGCGGGCAACCTCTTCGCTCCGGGCACCGAGAAGACCCGCCCCGAGATCTACGCGATGGGCTTCCGCAACCCGTTCCGGATCGGCACCGACCCGAAGACCAAGACGCTGTACGTCGCGGACTACGGGCCGGACGCCAACGCGGACAACCCGAACCGTGGCCCCCGGGGTCTTGTCGAGTGGAACATCGTCACCCCCGGCAACTACGGCTGGCCGTACTGCACGGGCACGAACGAGGCCTACAACGACTACACGTTCCCGTCCGGCCCGAGCGGCGCGAAGTTCGACTGCGCGGCACCTGTGAACAACTCGCCGAACAACACGGGCCTGACCAACCTCCCGCCTGTCGTTCCGGCCACCGTCGACTACGGCTACGCCGGTGACGCGCGGTACCCGGAGATCGGTGGCGGCGGCGCTCCGATGGGCGGCCCGGTCTACCGGTACGACGCGGACCTCAACTCGACGCGGAAGTGGCCGGCGTACTACGACGGCAAGGCGCTGCTCGGCGAGTGGAACCAGTCGAAGATGTACACCATGCAGGTGACCCCCGACGGCAAGTCGTTGGTGGACATCAACCAGTTGCTCACCGGAATGTCCATGGTCCGGCCGATGGACTTCGAGTTCGGCCCGGACGGCGCGTTGTACCTGATCGAGTGGGGCAGCGGCTTCGGCGGCAACAACGACAACTCCGGCGTCTACCGGATCGACTACACCGCCGGTGACCGCGCGCCGATCGCAGCGGCGTCCGCCACCCCGACCTCGGGACCGGCACCGCTGACCGTCACCTTCTCCAGCGCCGGCTCCCGGGACCCGGACGGTGGCACGCTCACCTACGCGTGGGCCTTCGGCGACGGGCAGACCTCCACCGAGGCCAACCCGACGCACACCTACGCCGCGGCGGGCAGCTTCACCGCCCAGCTCACCGTCACCAACCCGAAGGGCCGCACCGCGGTAGCGAACGTGCCGGTCACCGTGGGCAACACCGCACCGACCGTGAGCATCGAGTTCCCGCCGGACGGTGGCTTCTTCAACTGGGGCGACCAGGTCCGCTACTCGGTGAAGGTGACCGACCCCGAGGACGGGCAGATCGACTGTGACAAGGTGCAGCTGCAGGTGCTGCTCGGTCACGACGAGCACGCCCACCCGCTGGAGCAGCACACCGGCTGCACCGGCACCGTCCAGACGTCGCTCGCCTCCGGGCACGGCGCCGAGGCGAACGTCTTCGCGGTCTTCGAGGCCACCTACACCGACGAGGGTGGTGCCGGCGGTTCCGGCCCGCTCACCGGCCGGGCGATCGAGATCCTGCAGCCGAAGCAGAAGCAGGCCGAGTACTTCACCGCCACCGGCCGTGCGCCGGTGAGCACCGGCGGCGGAGACGCCGGCGTGCAGCGGGAGACCGGCGCCGACTCCGCCGGCGGCGGCCAGAACATCGGTTTCATCGAGGATGGCGACTGGTGGTCGGTCGCTCCGGCGGACCTGACCAACATCACCGAGATCCGGTTCCGGGCCGCCTCGGCCGCCGCTGGCGGTCGGATCGAGGTCCGCGCGGGCGCTGTCGACGGACCGGTGGTCGCCACGGCCACCGTGCCGGCTACCGGCGCGTGGCAGACGTACACGGACGTGAGCGCGCCGGTCACCGGTGCCGCGAGCGGCTCGCTGTTCTTCCTGGCCCGCGATCCGAACGGCGGGACGGGCTCGCTGTTCAACGTCAACTGGATGGACTTCGTCGGCCGCGGCGTCACCGAGAACGCGCCGCCGGTCGTCAGTGCCACCGCCACCCCGGCGACCGGCACCGCGCCGGTCACCGTCGCCTTCGACGGCACGGCCACCGACGCCGAGGGTGACACCCCGCTGACGTACGCCTGGGACTTCGGTGACGGCGGCACGGCGTCCACCCTGGACGCCAGCCACACCTACACCAGCCCGGGCACCTTCACGGCCACCCTCACGGTGACCGACAGCAAGGGCGCCAAGTCCTACGCCACGGTGCCGGTGCGGGTGGACGCTCCGGACACGTCCTGCTTCGGGGCGCGGTCGGACGACTTCAACGGCACCAGCCTCGACAAGGCCCGGTGGACGAGCGTGGTCCGGGAGAACCAGCTCTACTCGGTAAGCGGCGGTGCGCTGCGGCTGCCGACCGGCGTGGGTGACCTCTACGGCGCTCGCAACGACGCCACGAACCTGGTGCTCCAGGCGGCTCCGACAGGTGCCTGGGAGATGACCACGAAGGTCACGTTGCCGGTGACTGCCAACTACCAGCAGGCTGGCCTGCTGGTCTACGGCGACGACGACAACTACGCCAAGGTGGACCTGCTGTACAACGGCAGCCGGCGGGTGGAGTTCATCCGGGAGACGGCTGGCACGCCGCGCAACGACGCTGCCGACAGCGCCGCCGCACCGGCGGGTGACACCGTGTACCTGCGGATCACAAGTGACGGAACGAACCTGACCGCCGCCGCCTCCGGCGACGGGCAGACGTTCACACCGGTCGGCCGCTCGGCCGAACTCGCCGGGATCACCAACCCGCGGATCGGGGTCTTCGCGCTCAACGGTGGCACCGAGGCGCCGGTTGTCGACGCGGCCTTCGATTCGTTCCAGGTCACGCCGGACGCCCCGGCTGGGCCGGTCGACCCGTCGGACGAGTTCACCGGTGACGCGCTCGACAAGTGCCGCTGGGACGCGATCCTGCGGGAGGACCCGGCGGGTTACCGGGTGACCGGTGGCGCGCTGCGGATCGACGTGCCCAACGGTGACATCTACGGCACCGACAACACCGGGCCGAAGAACTTCATCCTCCAGACCGCGCCCTCGGGCGACTGGACCCTGGAGACGAAGGTCGACGGCAGCCTGCTGAACGAGCAGTACCAGCAGGCCGGTCTGATCGTGCAGGCGGACGACGACAACTACCTGAAGTTCGACTTCATCGCGGACAACCAGGCCGGCCAGGCGGTGACGCGGCGGATCGAGTTCCGCAGCGAGATCGGCGGTACGGTCCAGAATCCGCAGCCGGAGGCGGGCAACCTGACCGATGCGGTGTGGCACCTGCGGCTGGCCCGCAGCGGCGACACGTTCACCGCGTCGTACTCGGCCGACGGGACGACCTGGACGGCGTTGGAGCCGTTGACCAACAGCGCGGTCGGGGCCACCCCGAAGGTGGGTCTGTTCACCCTCGGCGCCAACCAGACGGCGTCGAAGACGGCCTCGTTCGACTACTTCCGGCTCAGCACCAGGGCGGTCGACGAGACCGCGCCGGTGACGACGGCGGCGGTGTCGGGCACTCCCACCGAGGGGTGGTACACCGGGCCGGTGACGGTCACGCTTACCGCCGCCGACGAGGCCGGTGGCAGCGGCCTGGCCGGTACGTCGTACCAGCTGGACGGTGCCACCGCGTGGACGCCCTACACCGAGCCGGTGACGGTAAGCGGTGACGGCGAGCACGAGCTGCGGTTCCGCTCGACGGACCAGGCGGGCAACGTGGAGTCGACCAAGACCGTTGCGGTCAAGATCGACGCCACGGCACCGGTGACCTCGGCGACGTTCGCTCCGGCGAACGACGAAGGCTGGCACAACGGGACCATCCCGGTCGTGCTGACCTCGACCGACGCCGGTTCCGGGGTCAAGTCGGTGGAGTGGTCGCTCGACGGTGGCGCGTGGACGCCGTACTCGGAGCCGATCGAGGTGACCGGTGACGGGCAGCACGAGCTGCTGTTCCGCTCGACCGACAAGGCTGGCAACGCCGAGACGCTCAAGTCGGCGGTGCTGCGCATCGACGGCACCAAGCCGACGCTGCTGGTGTCCGGCATCGCCGACGGCCAGCTCTACGGGGACAGCCAGGACGTACGGGTGTCCTGGCAGGCCGTCGACCCGACCTCGGGCATCGCGTCAGTGGTCGGCACGCTGGACGGCAAGGCGTACGCCAGCGGCACCTTGCAGGCCATGTACGAGCTGCCGCTCGGCCTGCACGAGCTGACCGTCACCGCTACCGACAAGGCGGGCAACAAGACCACCTCAGCGGTCCGGTTCTTCGTCACCACCTCGTTCCGGGACATGCAGAACCTGCTGGACCGGTTCAAGGCGACGGGGCGGCTCTCGGCCAAGGCCCACAAGGATCTGACGAAGAAGCTCGACGCCGTCCGCAAGGCTGAGGCGGCCGGCAACGACAACAAGGCGCTCAAGGAGCTTGACGCCTTCCGGAAGCTCGCCGCGGACACCAAGTTGGTGACCGAGGCGGAGATCCGGGACGTGCTGGTCCGCGACGCCGATGCCATGACGGTGCGGCTGGGCGGAACGCCGGCCAGCAACGCCGGGGTCAAGGCGAACAAGGGCAAGCCCGTCAAGGGCGCCGGGCGACTGGGTGAGGACGTCACCCGACTCGCACCGGGCCGCCAGCTCTGATCCATCCGAGGCCCCTCCCCGACACCTCGGTGCCGGGGAGGGGCCTCCCTCAGTTTCAGTGAGGAGACGTCCGTGACACGTATCCGCGCGGTGGTCACCGCCGTACTCGTCGGGCTGGTCCTGGCCCTGCTCTCCACGGGCCCGGCGGCGGCGCACGGCGGCAAGCTCAAGCTGGAAGTCGCCGGTGACGGTGCCGAGGGGGTCACCATCCAGGCCACCTACGGTGACGGGCACCGGCTGGACAAGCCGGTGCGGTTGGTCCTCACCGGCACCGGCCCGGACGGGCAGAAGCTCGGCCCGCTGCAACTGGAACCGGCACCCGAAGGGCAGGGCTTCTACAGCAGCGGTCCCGTGCTCTCCCCGGGCCGGTGGCGGGTGACGGTGACCGCGCCGGCGCCCAACCCGGGTAAGGCGGCCGCCGAGATTCAGGCGACTGTCGCGCAGACGGCACCGGCTCCCGCGCCGGTGGCGATGACTGCCGCGGCGGACACGCCCCGTGGGCGCGGGGTGGGCGGCGGTTGGTGGCCGATCGCGGCCGCGGGCCTGGTGCTCACCGCCGCCGCGATGGGTGTGGCGATGCTGTTCGGTCGCCGCCGAGCCAGCTGACCGACGGGCGCTGCGGCGCCCAGACGACGACCGGGCCGGGCCGCGACGAGCGGCCCGGCCCGCACTCGTACGGACCCTCGGTTCAGAGGATGGCGCGCAGCGCCGCCAGGTCCTCGTCGCTCGGCTCCCAGGTGCCGGCAGCGGCGTTGGCGTGCACCTGCTCGGGCGTGGTGGCACCGGCGATCACCGAGGTCACCGCCGGCTGGGCGGCCAGCCCACCGATCGCCACCTGGAGCACCGTCAGACCCCGCTCGGCGGCGTACGCCTCGATCGCCTCGATGGTGTCCCAGTCGGCCGCCGCGAGCCGCTCGGCGTACCGGCCGCCGCCGGAGAGCCGGCTGCCCGCCGGGGGCTGCTCGCTGCGCTTGTACTTGCCGGTGAGCAGACCGTTGGCGAGCGGGAAGAACGGCAGCATGCCGAGGCCGAACCGCTCACACGCCGGGATCACCTCGGTCTCCACGGACCGCTCCAGCAGGTTGTAGTGGTTCTGCGCGCTGATGAAGCGGGCCCGACCGTTGGACGAGGCCACCCAGTCGGCGTCGGCGATCTGCCAGCCGGCGAAGTTGGAGTTGCCCAGGTAGCGCACCTTGCCGTCACGCACCAGATCGTCGAGGGCGGCGAGGGTCTCGTCGATCGGGGTGCCCGGGTCGGGCTCGTGCATCTGGTACAGGTCGATGTGGTCGGTGCCGAGCCGGCGCAGCGACGCCTCCACCGCGCGGGCGATGTAGCGCCGCGCGCCCCGGGCGCCGAAGTCCGGCCCGTTGAGGCCGTTCATGTCCATGCCGAACTTGGTGGCCACCACCACGTCGTCGCGGCGGCCCTTGAGCGCCTGCCCGAGCAGCTCCTCCGAGCCACCCTGCGGCTCACCGTAGATGTCGGCGGTGTCGAACAGGGTGATACCGGCGTCCAGGGCGGCGTCGACAACCGCGCGGGTGCCGTCCAGGTCGAGCTTGCGGCCGAAGTTGTTGCAGCCGATGCCGACCACGGAAACAACGAGCCCGGAGTCGCCCAGCCGGCGATAGGTCATATCAGTCACGAGATCCACCCTATGCCCAGCGAAGGAAGGGCCTCTTACTAACGCCTGGCGTTAGTAAGAGGCCCTTCCTTCGCGCTCAGCCCACGTCCCAGACCGGCTCCGGGGTTTCCACCACCTCGCTGTCGCCCCGGAACAGCACGAACCGGTCGAACGAGCGCGTGAACCACCGGTCGTGGGTGACAGCCACCACCGTCCCCTCGAACGCGTTCAGGCCCGCCTCCAGGGCCTCGGCGCTGGCCAGGTCGAGGTTGTCGGTGGGCTCGTCGAGCAGCAGCAGGGTCGCCCCGGACAGCTCCAGCAGCAGCACCAGGAACCGGGCCTGCTGCCCGCCGGAGAGCGTGCCGAACCGCTGGTCACCCTGCGCGGCCAGCTCGTACCGGCTGAGCACACCCATCGCCGCGTGCCGGTCCATCCCGGTGCGGTGCTCGTCGCCCCGCCAGAGGATCTCGACAAGCGTCTTCGCCATCAACTCCGGCCGGTCGTGCGTCTGGGAGAAGTGCCCGGGTCGGACCCGGGCACCGAGCCGGGCCGTGCCGTCGTGTGCCACCGGGGCGAGCGCGCCCGCGCCGTCGACGGGCCCGTTCGCCGGGTCGGGGTCGGTGCCGCCGCGGGCCAGCAGCCGCAGGAAGTGCGACTTGCCGGTGCCGTTGGCACCGAGCACCGCCACCCGGTCGCCGTACCAGATCTCCAGGTCGAAGGGGAATGTCAGGCCGTCGAGCTCAAGCTTGTCGCAGACGACGGCGCGCTTGCCGGTCCGCCCGCCGGTCAGCCGCATCCGGATGTCCTGGTCCTTCGGGGGTACGGGCGGCGGCCCGGCCTCCTCGAACTTGCGCAGCCGGGTCTGCGCGGCCTGGTAACGCGAGGCCAACCCGTCGTTGTACGCCGCCTTCTGCTTGTACATCAGCATCAGCTCACGCAGCTTCTGGTGCTCCTCGTCCCACCGTCGACGCAGCTCGTCGAGGCGTGCGTGCCGGTTCGTCCGCGCCTCGTGCCAGCTCGCGAAGCCACCCGGGTGCACCCAGGCGCTGCCGCCCTCCACTGCGACCACCCGGTCGGCGGTCTGTGCCAGCAGCTCACGATCGTGCGAGACGTAGAGCACCGACTTGGCCGACTCGCGCAGCCGCGCCTCCAGCCAGCGTTTCCCGGGCACGTCGAGGAAGTTGTCCGGCTCGTCGAGCAGCAGCACCTCGTCCGGGCCACGCAGCAGCAACTCCAACGCGAAGCGCTTCTGCTGCCCACCGGAGAGGGTGCGCACCGGCCGGTCCCGGACGGCGTCCCAGGGCTTGTCGAGCACGATTGTGGCGACGGTGTCGAAGAGCACCTCGGCGTCGTACCCGCCGGCTTCGCCCCAGGCGCCCAGCGCATCGGCGTACGCCAACTGGGCCTTGCCGGCCGCGTTGCTGAACTTGCCGCGGACCTCGGCCGCCCGCATGGCCGCCTCGGTCTCGGCAAGCCGCCTGCCAGCCTCACGCAGCGGCGGCGGTGCCAGCGACAGCGCCAGGTCGGCGAGTGTCGTCTCGTCGCCGATCATGCCGATGAACTGGCGCATCACGCCGAGACCGCCGGCCCGCGCGACGGCGCCGGTGCGCACCGGCAGGTCACCGGCGACCATCCGCAGCAGCGTCGTCTTTCCCGCGCCGTTCGGCCCGACCAGGGCGACCTTGCTGCCCTCGCCGACCCGGAACGACACGTCGGCGAAGAGTTCCCGACCGTCGGGCAGGATGTGCCCGACCGCTGCCACGTCCACGTATCCCACGCCGGGATCCTGCCCCAGCAACGGCCGGGGGGACATCCAATTACCGGGTGACCCGCAGCACCCGGAACCCCTTCTGGCTGGCGTGCCGCTCGACCTGCCAGCCCTGGTCAACGAGCCATCGGTGCAGCGAGTCGCCGCCGAGGTGGCGGGCGACGACCAGCCAGCCGACGCCCTCCGGGGCGAGCCGGGGCAGCCAGCGCAGCAAGAGCTCGTGCAGGCCGTCCTTGCCGATCCGGATGGGTGGGTTGGACCAGAGTTGGGCGAACCGTAGGTCTTCCGGCACCTCGTCCGGCGCGCGGACCAGGATCCGGTCGGCGGCGTTCACCCGGGCCGCGTTGGCTTCGGTCAGCTCGCGGGCGCGGGCGTTGACGTCGACCGCCCAGACGGTGCTCGCAGGTGCCAGGTCGGCCAGCACGCACGCGATCGGCCCGAATCCGCACCCGAGGTCGAGCAGGTCGCCCGTGGCGTCTTCTGCGGGCAGGTCGGCCTTGCGCAGGAGTACGGCAGTGCCGGGGTCGAGGCGGCTGGCGGAGAAGACCCCGCCGGCCGAGACGAGCCGGTAGTCGCGGTCGGCGACAGTGAACTCGACCTCGCGCGCCGGGGCGTCGCTGGCGGGTTGAGCGGTGAAGTAATGGTCGCCGGTCACGCAGGCAATTCTCGCACCGGCTCAGGTGGCTCCACGACACGGGCCACACATACATTTCTCCATTATTACCCCCTAAAGGGACAAGGGCTCCTACTCTGGGCGACATGGTGTATCGGTACGAGTCCGATGAGGACGCATTCGAGGAGTACCCGGGGCCTGGGTCCGACCTGCCCGCACCCGGCGCCGGGTCGCCCCCGCCCGCCGGGCCCTCCCCCTCGCGCTTCCCCGCCCCGTCGCTGCCCCGGGCGAACCAGCTGATGCTGCCCTCGGCCCAGCCGCCACCGGTCGCCCGTGCCGCCGCTCCGGAGGCCACCCCCCTCGGTCAGGTCTACACCTCCGCGCATCCGGTGGAACCGACCACCCGGCGCGGTGGCGGACGGCTCTGGCAGGCGGTGATCGGCGGTGCCGCCGTCCTGGTGCTGCTCGCCCTCTGCGGCCTGGGCGCCGCCGCTCTGCTTGCGGACCGCAACCAGGAGCCGCAAACCACTCCGACCCTCCAGCCGAACGCCGCCCCGAACCCTTCCCCGCAGCGGCAGGACCTCGACTCCCGGGACACCGACCAGTCCCCGCTCACCGCCAAGGAACTCTTCCCCGCCAAGGAACTGAAGCTCACCGACGGGCAGCCCGCCTACCAGGTGCTCAAGACGCACTCCAGTGGCAGTTGCGCGGTCGCCGCCACCGGCGAGGTGGCCGACCTGCTGGTCCGGCTCGGCTGCAACCAGGTCGTCCGGGCCACGCTGCGCGCCCCGGGCGGCGACCACCTGGTCACCACAGGCCTGTTCAACCTCACCGACAAGGTGAGCGCGGAACGGACCCGGGACCGGCTCCGGCAACTGCTCGACGAACGGCAGGGCCGCTTCCGAGGCCTGACCGCCGGCGACGATGACGGCACCGACGTGCTGACAAGCGCACCGGCGCGGGTCGGCTGGCAGGTCCGCGGGCACTACCTGGCGTACGCGCTTGTGGTCCGCGCGGACGGCACCGCTGTGAAGTCCGGCGACGCCAAGATCCGCGAGATCCTGTTCGACATGATCGAGGTGCATCTCAGCCGGGGCGTCCTGCAACGCCGGGCCGACACCGCAATCGCAGCACAGCCGACGGCGGAGCCGACCGAGCGCAGCGGAACCCAGAGCGGCAGCAACGACGACGAGTTGCCGGGCGACTGACCGTCAGCCCTCGATCGACACTGCGTCGTCGGCCGGGACGCGCAGGCGGCGGGTGAGGTCGGCGCGGCGGGCGTACTCGGCCGGGTCGGCCGGATAACCGACCTCGACAAGGGTCAGCCCGTGCGCCGGGGCCACCGTGACCTCGCTGGACCGTTCCCTGCGGGTGAGCAGGCTGCCCGGCCACTCGACCGGGCGGCGGCCGTCGCCGGCCACCAGCATGGCCCCCACCAGGCTGCGCACCATCGCCTGGCAGAACGCGTCCGCCTGCACGGTGGCGACAAGGATGCCGTCCGGGTCGCGACGCCAGTCCAGCCGGGTCACCTCGCGCAGCGTCGTCGCGTGTTCCTTGCGCCGGCAGTACGCGGCGAAGTCGTGCTCCCCCACCAGGCCGGTCGCGGCGGCGTTCAGCGCGGCCAGGTCCAGCGGCTTCGGCCAGGCCAGCACCTCGTGCCGGCGCAGCGGCTCCGCGCCGAAGGGCGCGTCGGTGACCCGATACTCGTAGCGCCGGAAAGTGGCCGAGAAGCGTGCGTCGAAGTCTGCCGGCACCGCGGTCATCGCCCGTACGCGCACGTCGGTGGGGAGCAGCCGGGCCAGCCGACGCAGCAGCCGTCCCTCGTGCTGACGCCACACGTCGACGGGGAGATCCAGGTGGCAGACCTGACCTGTGGCGTGCACGCCGGCGTCGGTCCGTCCCGCCACTGTCAATCCGGTGGCCGTGCCGGCACCGAGGACCAGGTCCAGGGTCTCGACGAGCACCCCGGCGACGGTGCGCCGCGTCGGCTGGGCGGCCCAGCCGGAGAAACCGGCGCCGTCGTACGAGACGTCCAGCCGGAGCCGGATGCGCTCGTCCACCTCGTACCTCCTGTCATGGGTCGGGCCCGGCACCCCGATGGGGGTGCCGGGCCCGACGTTGCCCTTGATCAGGCCTTGTTCTCGGTGGCCTCGTCGCTGTCCTCGCGGGCGGCGGCGGTGTCACCGGACGCCGACACCGGCGCCTCGGAGTCCTGGTCGGCCGGGGCCGACTGCGGGGCCTCGTCAGCCGGGGCGAGCGCCTCGACCTTGTCCTGCTGCGCCGCCTTGCGGGCCGCGGTCTTCTTGTTCACCTTGGGCTCGGCGACCTGAAGCTCCTCGACCAGCTCGATGATCGCCATCGGCGCGTTGTCACCCTTGCGGGGACCGGTCTTCACGATCCGGGTGTAACCGCCGGGGCGGTTGGAGTACCGGGGCGCGATCTGGTCGAACAGGGCGTAGACAACGTCCTTGTCCTTGACGACACCCAGCACCCGACGCCGCGAGGCGAGGTCACCGCGCTTGGCCTTGGTGATGAGCTGCTCGGCCAACGGGCGCAGCCGCCGGGCCTTCGTCTCGGTGGTCTGGATCTTGCCGTGCTGGAACAGCGCGGTGGCCAGGTTCGCCAGCATCAGCCGCTCGTGCGAGGGGCTGCCGCCGAGGCGGGGGCCCTTGGTGGGCGTGGGCATTTTTGGTGCTCCTCAGTTGTGGCGGCAGCGCGGACTAGAGCTGCTCGGTCTCGCGGTAGTCGTCGGTGTCGTAGTCGGCCTCGCCGAAGGTGTCCACGACGTGCGCCGGGTCGAAGTTCGGGGCAGAGTCCTTCAGCCCCAGACCCATCCCGGCGAGCTTCATCTTGACCTCGTCGATCGACTTCTGACCGAAGTTGCGGATGTCGAGGAGGTCGGCCTCGGTGCGCCCGATGAGCTCACCAACGGAGTTGATGCCCTCGCGCTTGAGGCAGTTGTAGGAACGGACGGTGAGGTCCAGCTCCTCGATCGGCAGGGCGAGGTCCGCCGCCAGCTGAGCGTCCTGCGGGGACGGCCCGATGTCGATGCCCTCGGCGGTCTCGTCCAGCTCACGGGCAAGCCCGAACAGCTCCACGAGCGTCGAACCGGCGGAGGCCAGCGCGGTACGCGGACCCATCGACGGCTTGGTCTCGACGTCGATGATCAGCCGGTCGAAGTCGGTCCGCTGCTCGACACGGGTCGCCTCGACGCGGTAGGTCACCTTCAGCACCGGCGAGTAGATCGAGTCGACCGGGATGCGGCCGATCTCGGCGCCGGACTGCTTGTTCTGCGCCGCCGTCACATAGCCCCGGCCCCGCTCGACGGTCAGCTCCATGTCGAGCCGGCCCTTGCCGTTCAGGGTGGCGAGCTTCAGGTCCGGGTTGTGCACCGAGACACCGGCCGGGGGCTGGATGTCGCCCGCGGTCACGTCGCCCGGGCCCTGCTTGCGCAGGTACATGCTGACCGGCTCGTCGTGCTCGGAGCTGACGCACAGCTCCTTGATGTTCATGACGAGCTCGACCACGTCCTCCTTGACACCGGGGATCGTGGTGAACTCGTGCAGCACACCGTCGATCTTGATCGAGGTGACCGCCGCACCCGGGATCGACGACAGCAGGGTGCGCCGCAGCGAGTTGCCCAGGGTGTAGCCGAAGCCCGGCTCGAGCGGCTCGATGGCGAACCGCGACCGGGTCTCGTTGATCGACTCCTCGGAGAGGGAGGGTCGCTGACTGATGAGCATCTTGTCTCTTCTCTTCCGGGACGCCCGCTATTTGACGTCCACGACACAAACTGTTCCGGTGGCCCGCCCCGAAGGACGGGCCACCGCAACGAGCCCGACTACTTGGAGTAGAGCTCGACGATCAACTGCTCCTGGACCTGCGTGTCGATGACCTGCCGGGCCGGGAGGGAGTGCACGAGCACCTTCATCTGGCTCGGGATGGCCTCAAGCCACGCCGGCACCGTCTTCGAGCCGGCCTGAGCCTGCGCGACGATGAACGGGGTGAGCTCCTTGCTCTTGGCCCGAACCTCGATGATGTCGTGCTCCTTGACGCGGTACGACGGGATGTCGACCTTCTTGCCGTTCACCGTGAAGTGACCGTGCTTGACCAGCTGGCGGGCCATGTCCCGCGAGTGGGCGTAGCCGGCCCGGTAAACGACGTTGTCCAGCCGCGACTCGAGGATCTGCAGGAGGACCTCACCGGTCTTGGCCTGCTTGCCAACGGCTTCCTCGTAGTAACCGCGGAACTGCTTCTCCAGCACGCCGTAGACACGGCGGGCCTTCTGCTTCTCGCGGAGCTGGAGCAGGTACTCCGTCTCCTTCGTGCGGCCGCGGCCGTGCTGCCCGGGCGGGAACGGCCGGGACTCGAACGGGCACTTCGGACCATCGCACTTGCTGCCCTTGAGGAACAGCTTCATCTTCTCCCGCCGGCAACGGCGGCAGTCAGCACCGGTGTAACGAGCCATCTCTCTCTACCTCTCAGACCCGACGACGCTTAGGCGGACGGCATCCGTTGTGCGGCTGCGGGGTGACGTCGGCGATCTGGCCGACCTCCAGCCCGACGGCCTGCAGCGAACGGATAGCGGTCTCCCGGCCGGAGCCGGGGCCCTTGACAAACACGTCGACCTTGCGCATGCCGTGCTCCATGGCGCGACGCGCGGCGGCCTCGGCGGCCAGCTGCGCGGCGAACGGAGTCGACTTGCGGGAGCCCTTGAAGCCCACCTGGCCAGCGGAGGCCCAGGAGATGACCGCACCGGTCGGGTCCGTGATGGACACGATGGTGTTGTTGAACGTGCTCTTGATGTGCGCCTGCCCGTGGGCGACGTTCTTGCGTTCCTTGCGCCGGACCTTCTTTACAGCGGCTCCGGCACGAGCCTTCGGTGGCATAAGTCTGTGCGCTCCTATTACTTCTTGCCGGGCTTCTTCTTGCCGGCGACGGTCCGCTTCGGGCCCTTGCGGGTCCGTGCATTGGTCTTGGTCCGCTGGCCACGCACGGGCAGGCCCCGGCGGTGCCGGATGCCGGCGTAGCAGCCGATCTCGACCTTGCGGCGGATGTCAGCGGCGACCTCGCGGCGCAGGTCGCCTTCAACCTTGTAGTTGCCCTCGATGTGGTCGCGGAGCTGAACGAGCTCCTCGTCCGTGAGGTCCCGAGCGCGCTTGTCCGGCGAGATGCCGGTAGCGGCGAGTGTCTCCAGGGCGCGGGTGCGACCGACCCCGAAGATGTAGGTGAGCGCGATTTCCATCCGCTTCTCGCGGGGGAGATCCACGCCGACTAGACGTGCCATGTGCGGGCGTACTCCTCGTGATGTGTGGCGGAGGTGTGGACCCGTCCCATCCCGCTACCGGCCGTCCCGTCTTTCCGACGCGATAAGCGTCGGCGACCGGGATCGGTCGCTGCCCGAGCGGGCCCCGGCCTCCGACCGGGGGTCAGCCACGAAGGAGTACGTCTTCACGTACCGCTCGCGGCTGGGACGAGCATGTGTGTTGTGTGTGTCGCTAAGGATCTGCCCGACACAACGCCACCCGACCGTGTCCGGCCGGACGGGCTGAGATCAGCCCTGGCGCTGCTTGTGGCGCGGGTCGGTGCAGATGACCATGACCCGGCCGTGCCGTCGGATAACCCGGCACTTGTTGCAGATCCTCTTGACGCTCGGCTTGACCTTCACGGTTGCCTTACTTCCCATCTGGCCCGGGAACGCGCGAGACGCGAGACCGGACGTCGAAGACGGACACGGGACTTCCCGGCCGCCGTCAGGACTACTTGTAGCGGTAGACGATGCGCCCGCGGGTCAGGTCGTACGGCGAGAGTTCGACGACGACCCGGTCCTCCGGCAGGATACGGATGTAGTGCTGCCGCATCTTGCCGCTGATGTGAGCCAGCACCTTGTGGCCGTTCGCGAGCTCCACGCGGAACATAGCGTTCGGCAGGGGCTCGATGACTCGACCCTCGATCTCGATGGCTCCGTCTTTTTTCGGCATGTCCTCCGCTGTCCTGACGTCGATTGCTCCGGGCGGCCCACAACGCCTTACACGGGGAACTGACCAAGATCAGATGCCCGCGCCAGCCGCGGCTCCAGCTCCCACCGAAGCGCAGGGTGGGCATGCCGGAGTGGACGCTGTGCGCCGAACAGAAAGTGTACGCCGGCCTGCGCGTCGCCGCCAAACCGGCCGGGCACCCGACCACCGTGTCGGCCGCAGGCCCATCCGCCGGACACCCGATGATCTTCCCGGGACCGCGGCGACGGGAGCCGGACTGCCTCGCGGCGGGTCAGCCTGCCGGTCGCGGTTCATCCCGTTCATCGGGTTTGTCCAGTTGGCCCTTGCTCGCGCGCAACTCGCGCTGACGCTCCCGCTTCGCCCGCTTACGCTGCCGCCGGCGCTCCCGCTCGATCGCCCGGCGCTTGGGCTCTCCCCCGGCCAACCCCGTGACCGTGCGAACCGCAAGCACCGCACCCCACGGCCCGCCCACCCAGGCCGGCCAGAAATAGAGAAACTCCCCGCTGAGTAGCGACGTCACCGCCCAGATGGCCACCACGATGCCGATCACCTGCAGGTACGGCTGCCACACCTCAGCCATCCACCGGAAGGTGACGCCACGGCCCGCCCGGACCGGTTGGCCGTCCACCACCCCGCTCAGCGGCCCGGCCTCGGGGCTGGCCGACGGGTTGGTCGGTGCCAGCGCCGAACGCTGCGCGGGCGCCACCGGGGGCAGGTCGGCAAGCAGTGCGTCCAACTCGGCGTACGTGCGCGCCGCGTACGCGTTCTGCACACGCTCGTCGTACTCGTGCAGGTCCAGCCGACCTTCGCCGAGAGCAATACGCAACCGGTCGGCCACTGCCTCGCGATCCGCGTCTGCCGCTCGCATCCCGTCGCGCCCGTCCATGCCGGCAAGCATGCCACCCGCGCGCCCGTCGCGTCCGGCCCACCGAGCCGCCATGATCCACTCGCGGCGATTGCCCTCGATCCACTCCATGTCGCCGATATCGGTGCATCAGACGAGCCGGATACAGCCGGATCGGCGATATGGAGTCGATCAACGCGGGCCCGTCAGGGCCGGGTTGAGGCGGCCGGGCCGGTCAGGGTGCGGTTGAGGCGGCGGGTTCGCGGGCGGTCACCAGGTCGCCGAGGCGGGCCCGGCCGCCGTCGAAGGCCGTGAGCACCCATACGCCGTCCGGCAGCAGGGCCATCGAATGCTCGACATGCGCTGCGACCGAGCCGTCCCGGGTGACGACCGTCCAACCGTCGGCCAGTTCGACCGTACGCGGCGACGCCATGGTGATCATCGGCTCGATCGCCAACGCCATGCCGGCGACCAGTCGGGGGCCCTTGCCGGGCCGGCCGTGGTTGAGCACGTGCGGGTCCTGGTGCATCTCGGTGCCGATGCCGTGCCCGCCGTAGCCGTCGACGATGCCGTACCGGCCGCCCTTGCGGACAGCGGTCTCCACGGCGTGCGAGAT
Source organism: Micromonospora sp. NPDC000316 (assembly GCF_042898885.1). Classification (NCBI taxonomy): domain Bacteria; kingdom Bacillati; phylum Actinomycetota; class Actinomycetes; order Micromonosporales; family Micromonosporaceae; genus Micromonospora; species Micromonospora sp. NPDC000316. The sequence continues at coordinate 41,983 of NZ_JBIAZG010000020.1, read as the reverse complement.
GTCCGTGAGGCGCCCCTTGCCGCTTGCCGCACCCCGCGCGGCGGCGGCGATACCTGCCCACATCGCGTCTTCGGCCACCTCGGCCATCTTCAGCAGCGCCGGGTCGACGTCGCCGACGCCGACGGTGATGGCGGAGTCGCCATGCCACCCGTCCAGCACCGCACCGCAGTCGATCGAGATGAGATCGCCGTCGGCGAGCACCTGGTTGGGCGAGGGGATGGCGTGCACGATCTGCTCGTTGACCGAGGAACAGATCGACGCCGGAAAGCCGTGGTAGCCCTTGAACGACGGGACACCGCCCGCCTCGCGGATCGTCGACTCAGCGATGGCGTCCAGATCGGCGGTGCTCACCCCGGGCGCCACCGCCTCGCGCATGCGACGCAGGGCCTCGGCGACCACCAACCCGGCGGCCCGCATCTTCTCGATCTGGTCAGGGGTCTTCAGCTGGATATCCAGCTGGGGACGACGCATGGAGCGATTACCTTTCGTGGACGTTCAGCGGGGCACGTCACGCGTACCCCGCTGTTCGCACTCTATCCGCCGTGGTCCGGCCGGACCTCAGCCGCCGTACGACCGCAGGGCGTCGATAGCCCGCGTGGTGACGTCCTCCACCGGGCCGGTGGCGTCGATCCCGACCAGCTTGCCCTGGGCGCCGTAGTAGTCGACCAGGGGCGCGGTCTTCTCGCTGTATTCCCGCAGACGGGTGGCGATGGTCTCCGGCTTGTCGTCGTCCCGCTGGAACAGCTCGGCGCCGCACCGGTCGCAGATGCCCTGCCGGGTAGTGGCGTCGAACTCGACGTGCCAGATCTTGCCGCAGCCCCGGCAGGTACGCCGGCCGGACAGCCGCCGGATCACCTCGTCGTCGTCGACCACAAGCTCCAGGACCAGATCCAGCGCGGTGCCCAGGTCGGCGAGGAGCTTGTCCAGGGCGGCGGCCTGCGGAGTCGTCCGCGGGAAGCCGTCGAGCAGGAAACCCTCGCTGGCGTCGGGCTCGGCGAGCCGGTCCCGGACCATGTTGATGGTCACCTCGTCCGGAACCAGCTCGCCTGCGTCCATGTACCGCTTCGCCTCGACACCGAGTGGCGTGCCCTGGGTGACGTTCGACCGGAAGATGTCACCGGTCGAGATCTTCGGCACCGAGAGGTGGGCGGCGATGAACTCGGCCTGCGTGCCCTTGCCCGCGCCCGGCGGGCCAACCAGAACGAGTCTCATCTACCGCAGGAACCCTTCGTAGTTCCGCTGCATGAGTTGGCTCTCGATCTGCTTCACGGTCTCCAGACCGACGCCGACCATGATGAGCACAGCGGTGCCGCCGAACGGGAAGTTCTGGTACTGCTGGTTGTCCAGCCAGATGAAGAAGAAGTTCGGCAGGATCGAGATGACACCCAGGTAGAGCGCGCCCGGCAGGGTGATCCGACTGAGGATGAAGTCCAGGTAGTCGGCGGTCGGCTTGCCCGGGCGGATGCCCGGCACGAACCCGCCGTACTTCTTCATGTTGTCCGCGACCTCGGTCGGGTTGAACGTGATCGAGACGTAGAAGTACGTGAAGAAGATGATCAGCAGGAAGTAGACCGAGATGTAGATCGGGCTGTCCGGAGCGACCAGGTTGTTCTGGATCCACGCCTGGGTCTTGCCCGGGTCGGTCTGGTCGAAGAACTGCAGGGCCAACTGCGGCAGGTAGAGCAGCGACGAGCCGAAGATGACCGGGATCACACCAGCCTGGTTGACCTTGAGCGGGATGTAGGTCGAGGTGCCGCCGTACATCCGCCGGCCGATCATCCGCTTGGCGTACTGCACCGGGATCCGGCGCTGTGCCTGCTCGATGAACGTGACCGCGGTGATGACCACCAGGACCAGCGCGATGACCAGGGCGAACATGTCCCAGCCCTTGCTGGTCTTGATCTGCCAGCCCTCGCTGGGCAGCCGAGCCGCGATCGAGGTGAAGATCAGGACCGACATGCCGTTGCCGACGCCGCGGTCGGTGATGAGCTCACCGAGCCACATGACCATGCCGGTGCCGGCGGTCATCGTCATCACCAGGATGGTCAGGGTCAGCCAGTCCGGGATGCCGGTGCCGGTGGGGATGATCGGGAACTGGTCACAGCGGTTCTGGAAGAGCTGGCCGGAACGGGCCAGGGCCACGAACGCCGAGGCCTGCAGCACGCCGAGACCAAGAGTCAGGTAGCGGGTGTACTGGGTGATCTTCGCCTGGCCGGCCTGGCCCTCCTTGCGGAGCTGCTCCAGGCGCGGGATCACGACGGTAAGCAGCTGCAGGATGATCGACGCTGTGATGTAGGGCATGATGCCCAGCGCGAAGACCGAGAGCTGTAGTAGCGCTCCACCAGAGAACAGGTTGAGCAGATTCAGCACACCCGTCGTCTCACCCTGGAGAGTGTCGAGGCACTTCTGCACGTTGCCGTACGAGACGCCCGGACTGGGCAGCGTGGCACCCATCCGGTAGACCGCGATGATGCCTACTGTGAACAGCAGCTTCTTGCGCAGGTCAGGCGTACGGAACGCACTGAGAAAGGCGGACAGCAACTTCTTCCTCCTGCGCGAGGCGGGCCGCCGGTGATCGCTGGCGGGTCGGGGTGGACCCCGGGCGAGTGCCCGGAATCCATGGCTGGGATGGGACTCTAACAGCCCTATCCCCGTCCGGGCAGATGCGCCCGGCTACATATACCGATTCCGATGTTACCGGGCGCATACGCCCCAGGCAGACCATGGCGCCCGCCCAGTTGCTCACAACCGGACGGGCGCCATGGGTCGTACGTCCTTACAGCTCGGTGGCGGAGCCACCGGCAGCGGCGATCTTCTCCTTGGCCGACGCGCTGAACGCGTGCGCCGACACCTGGAGCGCCACCCCACCGAGATCCCCGGTGCCGAGGACCTTGACCGGGTGGCCCTTGCGGACCGCCCCAGCCTCGACCAGCTCGAGCGGGCCAACCTGGCCGCCGTTGGGGAACAGCTCGGCGAGACGGTCCAGGTTGACCACCTGGAAGACCACCTTGAACTTGTTCTTGAAGCCCTTCATCTTCGGCAGGCGCATGTGGATGGGCATCTGCCCACCCTCGAACGCCGCCGAGATGTTCTTACGGGCCTTGGAGCCCTTGGTACCGCGACCAGCGGTCTTGCCCTTGGAACCCTCACCGCGACCCACACGGGTCTTAGCGGTCTTGGAACCGGGCGCTGGGCGCAGGTGATGCACCTTGATCGTCATTACTCAACCTCCTCGACCTTCACGAGGTGGTTGACCGTGAAGATCATGCCGCGGATCTCGGGCCGGTCTTCCTTGACCACCACGTCGTTGATCCGCTTGAGACCGAGCGAACGCAGCGAGTCGCGCTGGTTCTGCTTGGTCCCGATGCCGGACCGGAGCTGGGTGACCTTCAGACGTGCCATCAGCGCGCCACCCCCGCACGCGAGGCCAGCATGGCGGCCGGCGCGACGTCCTCCACCGGCAGGCCACGACGCGCCGCGACCTGCTCGGGGGACTCAAGCCCCTTCAGGGCCGCCACGGTGGCGTGCACGATGTTGATCGGGTTCGACGAGCCGAGGCTCTTGGAGAGCACGTCGTGGATCCCGGCGCACTCCAGCACGGCACGCACCGGACCACCGGCGATGACACCCGTACCGGCCGAGGCCGGCTTGAGCAGCACCACGCCAGCGGCGTCCTCACCCGTCACCGGGTGCGGGATCGACTGGCCGATACGCGGAACCTTGAAGAAGTGCTTCTTGGCCTCCTCGACACCCTTGGCGATAGCCGCGGGCACCTCCTTGGCCTTTCCGTAGCCCACGCCGACCGTGCCGTCGCCGTCGCCCACGATCACCAGGGCGGTGAAGCTGAAGCGACGACCACCCTTCACGACCTTGGCGACGCGGTTGATCGCGACGACCCGCTCAAGGTGCGGGGTCTTCTCGACGGGCGCGTTTCCGCGGCCGCCCTCACGGCGGTTGTCGCGGCGACCACCCTCGTTGCCACCGGACCCGCCGCCACGGCGCTGTTGACCTGGCATCAGCAGCCTTCCTTATCTCTCGTGACGGGGTTGTTAGAACTCGAGCCCGGCTTCGCGGGCGGCGTCGGCAAGCGCGGCGACTCGCCCCGCGTACCGGTTGCCACCGCGGTCGAAGACGACCTTGGAGACGCCGGCGGCCTTGGCCCGCTCGGCGAGCAGCGCGCCCACCTTGCCGGCGAGGGCGCTCTTGTCGCCCTCGGCACCGCGCAGCGAGGCGTCCAGGGTCGACGCCGACGCCAGGGTGTGACCCTTGGTGTCGTCGACGATCTGGGCGACCATGTGCCGCAGCGAGCGGGTGACGACCAGGCGCGGACGCTCGGCCGTACCGCTGACGTTCTTGCGGACGCGGAAGTGCCGACGCGCACGCCCAACGGCGCGCTTGGCGGCGACGCCGCGGCGGCGCTTGAGCAGCGTGGCGCTCACTTCTTACCTGCCTTTCCGGCCTTGCGGCGGATGACCTCGCCCTGGTACTTCACGCCCTTGCCCTTGTAGGGCTCCGGCGGGCGGATCTTCCGGATGTTGGCGGCGACCTCACCGACCTGCTGCTTGTCGATGCCAGCCACGTGGAACAGGGTCGGCCGCTCCACCGTGAAGGTGATGCCCGCCGGGGCGGGGACGACCACCGGGTGCGAGAACCCGAGCGCGAACTCGAGGTCCGAACCCTTGGCGGTGACCCGGTAACCGGTGCCGGCGATCTCCAGGCTCTTGCGGTAGCCCTCGGTGACCCCGACGATCATGTTGGCAACCAGCGTACGGCTCAGGCCGTGGAGTTCCTTGGCCTTGCGCTCGTCGTTCGGCCGGTTGACGCTCAGCTGCCCATCCTCGGCCCGCTCGATCGTGATCGGCTCGGCGAGGGTGTGCTGGAGCTGGCCCTTGGGGCCCTTGACCTTGACGGTCTGCCCGTCGATCGTGATGTCGACGCCGGCTGGTACCGGGATCGACTTACGTCCAATTCGCGACATTTCTACCTGTCTCCCGTTACCAGACGAAGGCGAGGACTTCCCCGCCAACACTCCGCTTGCGGGCCTGCCGGTCGGTCAGCAGTCCCTGGGACGTCGAAATGATCGCCACGCCCAGCCCACCGAGCACCCGCGGGAGCCCGTCCGACTTGGCGTACACCCGGAGACCGGGCTTGGACACGCGCTTGATGCCGGCCAGGCTCCGCTCGCGGTTCTGGCCGTACTTCAGCTCGACGACCAGTCGCTTGCCGACGGCGCCCTCCTCGGGCTCCTCGACCGACCAGGTGGCGATGTAACCCTCGGCCTTCAAGACCTCGGCGATGTTCGCCTTGATCTTGGAGTAGGGCATCTTCACCTGATCGTGGTACGCCTGGTTGGCGTTACGCAGACGCGTGAGCATGTCTGCGATCGGGTCGGTCATCGTCATGGATTTCGTCAGCCTTTCTCGCCGGGGTTCCCGGGGCACCAGCCCCGGGCCTACGGCGAAGAGCAATACCTAATCGGTGCAGGAGTTCCCGGCTGACAGCCGGGACGCAGTCGCCCTTACCAGGAAGCCTTGGACACACCCGGCAGCTCACCGCGGTGGGCCATTTCCCGGATGCAGATCCGGCACAGCCCGAACTTGCGGTAGACCGCCTTCGGACGCCCGCACCGCTGGCAGCGGGTGTACGCGCGAACCGAGAACTTCGGCTTCGCGGCCGCCTTGATGATCAGCGCCTTCTTGGCCATCTCAGTTCTCCTTGAACGGGAAGCCCAGGAGCTTGAGCAGCGCCCGGCCCTCGTCGTCGGTCGTGGCGGTCGTGACCACCGTGATGTCCATGCCCCGCTGGCGATCGATCCGGTCCTGGTCGATCTCGTGGAACACCGACTGCTCGGTCAGACCGAACGTGTAGTTGCCGTGCCCGTCGAGCTTGCGCCCGTCCAGACCGCGGAAGTCGCGGATACGCGGCAGCGAGATGGACAGCAGCCGGTCCAGGAACTCCCACATCCGGTCACCGCGAAGGGTCACCTTCGCGCCGATCGGCATGCCCTCGCGGAGCTTGAACTGCGCGATGGACTTGGTCGCCCGCCGCACCTGCGGCTTCTGGCCGGTGATCGTGGCGAGGTCGCGGACCGCGCCGTCGATCAGCTTGGCGTCGCGAGCAGCCTCGCCGACACCCATGTTGACGACGATCTTGACCAGCCGCGGCACCTGCATGGGGTTGCCGTAGCTGTGCTGCTCACGCAGCTGGGCCACGATCTCGTTGCGGTACCGCTCCTTGAGGCGCGGCAGAGTCTTTTCGGTAGCCGTGGTCATCACAGGTCCTTACCGGTGCTACGCGCGATGCGGACCTTCTGGCCGTTGTCGTCGATCCGGTAACCGACGCGGGTCGGCTTGCCGTCGGAGTCCAGGACCTGCACGTTCGAGACGTGGATCGGGGCCTCCTGAGTGACGATGCCGCCGGTCTTGGCGCCACGCTGGGTGGTGCTGATGCGGGTGTGCTTCTTGACCCGGTTCACGCCCTCGACCAGGACCTTGTCCTGCCGAGGGTAGGCCTGAATGACCTTGCCCTTGGCACCCTTGTCCTTGCCGGCGATGACGACGACCGTGTCGCCCTTCTTGACCTTCACGGTCACAACACCTCCGGCGCGAGGGAAATAATCTTCATGAACCGCTTGTCCCGCAGCTCCCGGCCCACCGGGCCGAAGATACGGGTACCACGCGGGTCCCCGCCGTCCTTGATGATGACGGCGGCGTTCTCGTCGAAGCGGATGTACGAGCCGTCCGGACGCCGCTTCTCCTTGGCGGTGCGGACGATGACCGCCTTGACGACGTCGCCCTTCTTGACACCGGCACCCGGGATCGCGTCCTTGACGGTGGCCACGATGACGTCGCCGATACTCGCGTAGCGCCGACCGGAGCCACCGAGAACCCGGATGCACAGGATCTCCCGAGCACCCGTGTTGTCGGCGACGCGCAGTCGCGACTCCTGCTGAATCACGTCTATCTCCTATGTCTGCCGGTTCTCCGGCCGCCGTGGCGGCCGGAGCCTGGCGGAACCAACGCCCGACGCAACGCCGGGCGAGCTCGAGCCTTCGCTACTTGGCCTTTTCCAGGATCTCCACGATCCGCCAACGCTTGGTGGCGCTCAGCGGCCGGGTCTCCATGATCAGGACCCGGTCGCCGGTGCCAGCGGCGTTCTGCTCGTCGTGCACCTTCAGCTTGCTCGTACGACGCATGATCTTGCCGTACAGCGCGTGCCGAACCCGGTCCTCGACCTCGACCACGACGGTCTTGTCCATCTTGTCGCTGACCACCAGGCCCTCACGAACCTTACGGCGCGCGCGGGTGGCGTCAGTGGTGGTGTTCTCGGTCATGATGCAGTCACCTCAGTCGGCGCGGCCGAGAGCCCCAGCTCGCGCTCGCGCATGATCGTGTAGATCCGGGCGATCTCCCGACGGATGACCTGCAGCCGCCGGTTGTTGTCCAGCTGCCCGGTTGCGGCCTGCACGCGGAGGTTGAACAGCTCCGCCTTGGCCTCCCGCAGCTTCGTGACCAGCTCCTCTTCGGAGAGCTCACGCAGCTCGGTCGCCTTAACGCCCGCTGCCATCAGGATTCACCCACTTCGCGCGTAACAATGCGGCACTTCATCGGGAGCTTGTGGATCGCGCGACGCATGGCCTCTCGCGCGGTCTGCTCGTTGGGGAAGGACATCTCGAAGAGAACCCGCCCCGGCTTGACGTTGGCGACCCACCACTCGGGCGAGCCCTTACCGGAACCCATCCGGGTCTCGGCGGGCTTCTTGGTGAGGGCCTGGTCCGGGAAGATCGTGATCCAGACCTTGCCACCACGCTTGATGTGGCGAGTCATCGCGATACGTGCCGACTCGATCTGTCGGTTCGTCACGTACGCCGGCTCGAGAGCCTGGATCCCGAACTCGCCGAACACCACCCGGTTGCCACCCTTGGACGCGCCACTGCGGTCCGGGTGGTGCGGCTTGCGGAAGCCCTTCGGGGGCTTGCGCGGCATCAGCATCTGTCAGCCCTCCTGCTGCGTTTCTGCCGGAGCAGCAGCGGCGGCGACAGCAGCGCTGTCGACCGGCTCGCCGCTCGGCGTCTCGGCCTGCTGCGCGATGGTGGTCGCAGCAGCCCGACCGGCCTCGGTGCCACCAGCCGTGGTGCCGGACGAACCCGACCGGCCACGGCGCGGACGCTCGGGACGGTCGCCGCGCTCACCACGACGCGGGCGGGACGGACCGGCCTCGGCCGGAGCCTCCCGGCCCGGGACGGCGTCACCCTTGTAGATCCAGACCTTCACACCGATCCGACCGAACGTGGTACGGGCCTCGAAGAAGCCGTACTCGATGTTGGCCCGCAGCGTGTGCAGCGGAACCCGGCCCTCACGGTAGAACTCGGTCCGGCTCATCTCGGCGCCGCCGAGGCGACCCGAGACCTGAACCCGGATGCCCTTGCAGACCGGGTTCTTCATGGCCGACTGCATGGCCTTGCGCATCGCCCGACGGAAGCTGACCCGGCTGGACAGCTGCTCGGCCACGCCCTGCGCGACGAGCTGTGCGTCCGACTCGGGGTTCTTCACCTCGATGATGTTCAGCTGCACCTGCTTGCCGGTGAGCTTCTCGAGCTCGCCGCGGATCCGGTCGGCCTCCGCACCCTTACGGCCGATGACGATGCCCGGCCGGGCGGTGTGGATGTCGACCCGGACGCGGTCGCGGGTGCGCTCGATGTCGACCTTGGAGATGCCGGCACGCTCGAGGCCCTTGGACATCATGCGGCGGATCTTGACATCCTCGCCGATGTAGTCCTTGTAGAGCTTGTCCGCGAACCAGCGGGACTTCCAGTCGGTCGAGATGCCGAGCCGGAACCCAGTGGGGTGAACCTTCTGACCCATTACTCGGCGTCCTCCGTCTTGCTCTGCGCTTCGGCCGGTGCGGCCTCCGTGGCCGGGGCGGCCTTCTTCGCCGCGGCCTTCCTCGGCGCTGCCGGCGCGACAGCCTCGACCACCACGGTGATGTGGCAGGTGCGCTTGCGGATCCGGTATGCCCGACCCTGCGCCCGCGGCTGGAACCGCTTCATCGTCGGGCCCTCGTCCACGAACGCCTCGCTGACGAGCAGCGCGCCGGGGTCCAGCCGCTCGTTGTTCTCCGCGTTGGCGATCGCGCTAGCGAGCACCTTGTACACCTGCTCGCTCGCAGCCTGCGGCGCGAACTGCAGCACCGTGAGAGCCTCCTTCGCGGGCAGGCCGCGGACGAGGTTGACCACCCGGCGCGCCTTCATCGGCGAGATGCGCACGTGCCGCGCAACCGCCCGCGCGCCCGGAAGCACCGGAGCGTCGCCCTTTCCTGGCATCGCTGTAACCCCTTGTTCCCTCTATCCGTATGCCCGCGGCGTCAGCGCCGACGGCTCTTCCGGTCGTCCTTCTCGTGACCCTTGAACGTGCGGGTCAGCGCGAACTCGCCGAGCTTGTGCCCGACCATCGCCTCGGTCACGAACACCGGGACGTGCTTGCGTCCGTCGTGCACGGCGATCGTGTGCCCCAGCATCTCAGGGATGATCGTCGAGCGCCGCGACCAGGTCTTGATCACGTTCTTCGAGCCCTTGTCGTTCTGTACTTCCACCTTCTTGAGCAGGTGGTCGTCTACGAACGGGCCCTTCTTCAGGCTGCGAGGCATGTCTTATCTCCCTCAGCCGCGCTTACGCGTGGCGTAGCGGCGGCGGACGATCAGCCGGTCACTCGGCTGGCCCTTACGGCGGGTGCGGCCCTCGGGCTTACCCTGCGGGTTGACCGGGTGGCGACCACCAGAGGTCTTACCCTCACCACCACCGTGCGGGTGGTCGACCGGGTTCATGGCGACACCGCGGACGGTCGGGCGCTTGCCCTTCCACCGCATACGGCCGGCCTTGCCCCAGTTGATGTTCGACTGGTCGGCGTTGCCGATCTCGCCGACGCTGGCGCGGCAGCGCACGTCCACACGCCGGATCTCGCCGGACGGCATACGAAGGGTCGCGTACGCGCCCTCGCGGCCGAGCAGCTGGATGCCGACGCCCGCGGAACGGGCCAGCTTGGCCCCGCCACCCGGACGCAGCTCCACGTTGTGGATCGTGGTACCGACCGGGATGTTGCGCAGCGGCAGGTTGTTACCCGGCTTGATGTCGGCGCCCGGACCGGACTCGACGCGGTCGCCCTGCTTCATGTCCTTCGGCGCGATGATGTACCGCTTCTCGCCGTCGGCGTAGTGCAGCAGCGCGATACGCGCCGTGCGGTTCGGGTCGTACTCGATGTGAGCGACCTTCGCCGGCACGCCGTCCTTGTCGACCCGCTTGAAGTCGATCAGACGGTACTGACGCTTGTGACCGCCACCGTGGTGCCGCGTGGTGATCCGGCCGTGGGCGTTACGCCCGCCCTTCTTCGGCAACGGAACCAGCAGCGACTTTTCCGGCGTGGACCGGGTGATCTCGGCGAAGTCGGCAACGCTGGAGCCGCGTCGGCCCGGCGTCGTCGGCTTGTACTTACGGATAGCCATTGTCTACACCCCTCAGCTGACCGGGCCGCCGAAGGCCTCGATACGGTCACCGTCAGCCAGCTTCACGATCGCCCGCTTGGTCGCCTTGCGCTGACCGAAGCCGGTCTTGGTGCGCTTGCGCTTCCCTTGGCGGTTGAGCGTGTTGACCGTCAGGACGCGGACGTTGAAGATCTGCTGGATAGCGATCTTGATCTCGGTCTTATTCGCGTCCGGGTGCACCAGGAAGGTGTACCAGTTCCGGTTCAGCTCGCTGTAGCTCTTCTCCGAGACGACCGGCGCCACGATGATGTCGCGCGGGTCGGCGATCGTGCTCACTTGCCACCCTCCTCGGTGGTCTCGGCGGGCACGCCCAGGAACTCGTCCAGGGCGTCCTTGGTGAAGACCACGTCGTCGGCCACCAGCACGTCGTACGTGTTCAGCTGGCCGGACTCGATCAGGTGCACCCGCGGCTCGTTGCGCAGCGACACCCAGTTCAGTTCGTCGGTGCTGCTCAGCACGACCAGGACCCGACGGGCCTCGGTGAGCTTGGTCAGCGTGGCCAGAGCCGCCTTGGTCGACGGCTTCTCGCCCGAGACGAACGCCTCGACGACGTGCACCTGCCCGGCGCGGGCCCGGTCGGAGAGGGCACCCCGCAGAGCGGCGGCCTTCATCTTCTTCGGGGTCCGCTGGCTGTAGTCGCGCGGCACGGGACCGTGCACCACGCCACCGCCGGCGAACTGCGGCGCGCGGATCGAGCCCTGCCGGGCGCGACCGGTGCCCTTCTGCTTGTACGGCTTCTTGCCGCCGCCGGATACCTCGGCGCGGGTCTTGGTCTTGTGCGTGCCCTGTCGGGCCGCCGCGAGCTGGGCCACCACGACCTGGTGCATCAGCGCGACGTTGGCCTGCACGTCGAAGATGTCCGCCGGCAGCTCTACAGAGCTGCTGGTGGCGCCTTCGACGGTGCGCACGTCAACGGTGGTCACTTGGCCGCACCGCCCTTCTTCGCCTTGATCTTGGCCGCGGTACGGACCAGAACCAGCGCGCCCTTGGGACCAGGAATGGCACCCCGGACGAGCAGCAGGTTGTTCTCGGTGTCGACCGCCTGGACGGTGAGGTTCTGCACGGTGTACCGCACGCCACCCATCCGGCCGGCCATCCGGGTGCCCTTGAAGACACGACCCGGGGTGGCGCAGGCGCCGATGGAACCGGGCGAGCGGTGCTTGCGCTCGACACCGTGGCTGCTGCCCAGACCGTGGAAGCCGTGCCGCTTCATGGCGCCGGCGAAGCCCTTGCCCTTGGTCTTGCCAGTGACGTCGATGGTGAGGCCCACCGGGAACTCCCCGACCGTGACTTCCTGGCCGAGCGAGTATTCCCCGGCGTCGGTGGTGCGCAGCTCGACGATGTGCCGGCGCGGCGCCACGTCCGCCTTCGCGTAGTGCCCGCTGATCGGCTTCTTGACCTTGCGCGGGTTGATCGTGCCGTACGCCAGCTGGACCGCGGAGTAACCGTCCTTCTCGGCGCTACGAACCTGGCTGATGACGCACGGGCCGGCCTCGACCACGGTCACGGGAACAACCTTGTTGTTGTCCCAGACCTGGGTCATGCCGAGCTTGGCGCCCAGGATCCCCTTGACTTGCCTGTCCATTTGTCCGGTCCCTACAGCTTGATCTCGATGTCGACGCCAGCCGGCAGGTCGAGGCGCATGAGCGAGTCGACCGTCTTCGGGGTCGGGTCGATGATGTCGATCAGCCGCTTGTGCGTGCGCATCTCGAAGTGCTCGCGCGAGTCCTTGTACTTGTGCGGCGAGCGGATAACGCAGAAACGGTTGATCTCCGTGGGCAGCGGCACCGGGCCCGCGACCTGCGCCCCGGTGCGCGTCACCGTCTCGACGATCTTCCGAGCCGAGGAGTCGACGACCTCGTGGTCATAGGCCTTGAGCCGGATGCGGATCTTCTGTCCCGCCATGGTGGCTTCTGTTCCTTCTCTCGATGCCGCTGTGTTGCGGGCGCCTGTACCGGCTGGCACAGGCCCACTTCGCCGACCCCCGCGGTCGGGCGTGTCGCGCCCTCGGGCCGAGCTCCGCCCCGTGGTTCCGGAGTGGTGCTGACCGCGCGGTGGGTCAAGGCGCCGATCGCATTACCGCGACCTGAACGCCGTGCGAGGGTGGTTGACGACTGGGTCGCCAACCACCCTACGCTCGACTGCCTCGCCACCCGGAGGTTCAGTGAAAGCCGAACACAGGCGACGAACTGTCGTTACGCAACCTGACTAGTATGCCGCACGACCGGCGGCGGGTCTAATCGGGGTTACCTAGTTCACTTCATGATCTTGGTGACGAACCCGGCGCCGACGGTGCGGCCACCCTCGCGGATCGCGAACTTGAGGTTCTCCTCCATGGCGATGGGCTGGATCAGCTTCACCGACATGGTGGTGTTGTCACCCGGCATGACCATCTCGGTGCCCTCGGGGAGGGTGACGACACCGGTGACGTCCGTGGTCCGGAAGTAGAACTGCGGGCGGTAGTTCTGGAAGAACGGGGTGTGCCGGCCGCCCTCCTCCTTGGAGAGGATGTAGACCGTCGCCTCGAACTCCGTGTGCGGGGTGTTCGAGCCCGGCTTCACGACGACCATGCCGCGCTCGACCTCGTCGCGCTTGGTGCCACGCAGCAGCAGGCCGACGTTCTCGCCTGCGCGGGCGTCGTCCAGGGTCTTCCGGAACATCTCGATCGCGGTGACCTTGGTCTTGAAGCTCTTCTCCCGGATACCGACGAGCTCAACATCCTCGTTCGGCAGGAGAACGCCGCGCTCGACACGACCGGTGACGACGGTGCCACGACCGGTGATCGTGAACACGTCCTCGACCGGCATCAGGAACGGCTTGTCGACATCGCGCTCCGGCTGCGGGATCGAGGTGTCGACAGCGGTCATCAGGTCCAGCAGCTTGCCGGTCCACTCGGGGTCACCCTCGAGGGCCTTCAGCGCCGAAACCCGAACGACCGGCAGGTCGTCACCCGGGTACTCCTGCGAGGAGAGCAGCTCGCGCACCTCGAGCTCGACGAGCTCCAGGAGCTCCTCGTCATCGACCATGTCGCTCTTGTTGAGCGCCACGACGATGTACGGCACGCCAACCTGACGCGCCAGCAGCACGTGCTCGCGGGTCTGCGGCATCGGGCCGTCGGTCGCCGCGACCACCAGGATCGCGCCGTCCATCTGCGCGGCACCGGTGATCATGTTCTTGATGTAGTCCGCGTGGCCGGGGCAGTCGACGTGCGCGTAGTGCCGCGACTCGGTCTGGTACTCGACGTGCGCGATCGAGATCGTGATACCGCGGGCCTTCTCCTCCGGCGCCTTGTCGATCTCGTCGAACGGCGTGTAAGGGTTCAGGTCGGGGTACTGGTCGTGCAGGACCTTGGTGATGGCCGCCGTCAGCGTCGTCTTACCGTGGTCGATGTGACCAATGGTGCCGATGTTGACGTGCGGCTTAGTCCGCTCGAACTTAGCCTTCGCCACTGGTGTCCTCCTGTGGACTTCTTGGTTCGTGCGCCCGGCGCGCCAGGTCGGCGCTTAGGACTCTGTCGACAGCCTTTCCGGCCTGACGGCCGGAGAGCTTTTGTGGGTTCTGCGGCGATGAAGCCTACAGGCCCGGTCTCACGCGATCCGATCGTGGTGGCCGCAGGTGGGTGAAAACCACCCGCGACCGACCACGAATCACCTGCTCGGGGAAGTTACTCGCCCGTAGCCTTGGCGATGATCTCCTTCGCGACGTTCTGCGGAACCTCGGCGTAGGAGTCGAACTGCATGCTGTAGCTAGCCCGGCCCTGGGTCTTCGACCGCAGGTCGCCGACGTAGCCGAACATCTCCGACAACGGCACCAGAGCCCTCACGATGCGGGCGCCGCTGCGCTCCTCCATCGCCTGGATGATGCCGCGGCGGGAGTTGAGGTCGCCGATGACGTCACCCATGTTCTCCTCAGGAGTGGTGACCTCAACGGCCATCATCGGCTCGAGCAGTGCGGGGTCGGCCTTGCGAGCCGCCTCCTTCATCACCATCGAGCCGGCGATCTTGAATGCCATTTCCGAGGAGTCAACCTCGTGGTACTGGCCGTCCAGCAGCGTCAACTTCACGCCGACGAGCGGGAAGCCCGCCAGGATGCCGTACTGCAGGGCGTCCTGGGCACCGGCGTCGACGGACGGGATGAACTCCCGCGGGATGCGACCACCGGTGACGGCGTTGGCGAACTCGTACGTCGGCGACTCGTTGTCCAGCGGCAGCGGCTCGACGCTCACGATCACGCGGGCGTACTGGCCGGAACCACCGGTCTGCTTCTTGTGGGTGTACTCGATCTTCTCCACCTTGCGGCGGATCGTCTCGCGGTACGCCACCTGCGGCTTGCCGACGTTGGCCTCGACGTTGAACTCGCGGCGCATCCGGTCGACCAGGATGTCCAGGTGCAGCTCGCCCATGCCGGAGATGACCGTCTGACCGGTCTCCTCGTCCAGGCGGACGCGGAAGGTCGGGTCCTCCTCGGCCAGGCGCTGGATCGCGGTGCCCAGCTTCTCCTGGTCGGACTTGGTCTTCGGCTCGATCGCCACCGAGATGACCGGCTCCGGGAACGTCATCGACTCCAGGATCACCGGGTTCGCCGGGTCGGAGAGCGTGTCGCCGGTGGTGGTCTGCTTGAGACCCTGCACCGCGATGATGTCGCCGGCCTGCGCCGACGGACGCTCTTCCCGCTTGTTGGCGTGCATCTGGTAGATCTTGCCGATCCGCTCCTTGCGGTCCTTGGTGGAGTTGACCACCTGGGAGCCGGAATCGAGCGTGCCGGAGTAGACCCGGACGTAGGTGAGCTTGCCGAGGTGCTTGTCCGTCTGGATCTTGAAGGCCAGGCCGGCGAAGGGCTCGTTCTTGGACGGCTTCCGCACCAGCGGGGTCTCGCCGTCGGTGGCCGTACCCTCGATCGCCGGAACGTCCAGCGGCGACGGCAGGAAGTCGACAACGGCGTCGAGCATGGGCTGGACGCCCTTGTTCTTGAACGCCGAGCCGCACAGCACCGGGTTGGCCTTGCCAGCGATTGTGGCACGCCGGATGGCGGCCTTGATCTCCTCGACGGAGACCTCTTCGCCTTCCAGGTACTTCTCCATCACCGCGTCGTCGACGTCGGCGAGGGTCTCCATCAGCTTCTCGCGCCACTCGGCGGCGGAGTCGGCCAGCTCGGCCGGGATCTCCTCGACCGCGTAGTCGTCACCCTTCTGGGTCTCCCCACGCCAGGTGAGCGCACGCATGCCGATCAGGTCGACGACACCGATGTGGTCGCCCTCGAGCCCGATCGGGATCTGGAGCACCAGCGGGGTGGCGTTCAGCCGGTCGATCATCATCTGCACGCAGCGGAAGAAGTCGGCGCCGGTCCGGTCGAGCTTGTTGACGAAGCACATACGCGGGACGTTGTACTTGTCGGCCTGCCGCCAGACGTTCTCCGTCTGCGGCTCCACGCCGGCGACACCGTCGTAGACCGCTACCGCACCATCCAGCACCCGCAGCGACCGCTCGACCTCGACCGTGAAGTCGACGTGACCGGGCGTGTCGATGATCTGGATCGTGTGGCCCTTCCACTCACACTTGGTAGCAGCAGAGGTGATCGTGATACCACGCTCCTGCTCCTGCTCCATCCAGTCCATGACGGCAGCGCCCTCGTGGACCTCACCGATCTTGTACGTGATGCCGGTGTAGAAGAGGATTCGCTCGGTGGTCGTGGTCTTACCGGCATCGATGTGCGCCATGATGCCGATGTTGCGTACGTTGGCGAGCGCGTCTGCGGCGGCCACTTCAATCCCTACTTATCGTCGTCTCGACTCAACTGGTGGCGGTTCCGGCGCCCGTGCGGGCGCCGGAACCAGGGTGTTACCAGCGGTAGTGCGCGAAGGCCTTGTTGGACTCGGCCATCTTGTGCGTGTCCTCGCGCCGCTTGACGGCGGCACCGAGGCCGTTGCTCGCGTCCAGCAGCTCGTTCATCAGCCGCTCGACCATCGTCTTCTCGCGACGGGCGCGGGAGTACGTGACAAGCCAGCGCAGGCCCAGCGTGGTCGCCCGGGTCGGACGAACCTCGACCGGCACCTGGTAGGTGGCGCCACCGACACGACGGCTGCGCACCTCGAGGGTCGGCTTGACGTTGTCCATCGCCCGCTTGAGGGTGACGACCGGGTCGGTGCCGGACTTCTCGCGGCAGCCCTCGAGGGCCGCATACACGATGGACTCGGCGAGCTGA
Source organism: Micromonospora sp. NPDC000316 (assembly GCF_042898885.1). Classification (NCBI taxonomy): domain Bacteria; kingdom Bacillati; phylum Actinomycetota; class Actinomycetes; order Micromonosporales; family Micromonosporaceae; genus Micromonospora; species Micromonospora sp. NPDC000316. Next base: position 25,246 of record NZ_JBIAZG010000020.1, on the reverse strand, counting down.
CGCTTGCCGCGGAGCAGAATCTTGTTCACCAGCTGGGTGACCAGCGGCGAGTTGTACACCGGGTCAGCGACCAGCGGCCGCCGCGGAGCGGGTCCCTTACGCGGCATGTCAGCTCTTCTCCTTCTTGGCGCCGTAACGGCTGCGCGCCTGCTTGCGGTTGCGGACACCCTGGGTGTCCAGCGAACCGCGGACGATCTTGTAACGCACGCCGGGGAGGTCCTTCACCCGGCCGCCGCGAACGAGCACGATCGAGTGCTCCTGCAGGTTGTGACCGACGCCCGGGATGTAGGCGGTCACCTCGATCTGGCTGCTGAGCTTCACACGAGCGACCTTGCGCAGCGCCGAGTTCGGCTTCTTGGGGGTAGTGGTGTACACACGGGTGCACACGCCGCGCCGCTGAGGGGAACCCTTCAGCGCCGGGGTCTTGGTCTTACTCGTCTTTGCCTGGCGGCCCTTTCGGACCAGCTGCTGGATCGTGGGCACCGGGTTTCTCCGCTCCCTTCGGCCGCTCTGTAGCGGCCGCGCCGTCTGCTCGTTAGCCGGCCTGATGACCGGCTCTCCTACATTCCGACCAGGGCCACCTTCCGGAGGCCCCGGCACCCGCGGTCGGGCGTGTCGCCCAGCTCACGGTCCCGGTGCGGACGCTTTCGCAGGCGCACCGGGGTTTTCTGTCACCGGCACGCGGGTCGCCCCGCCCCGGATCTCTGGCTTTGTCGTGCCGCCGTCCGGACTCCGGAACCAGCGCACGCACGAGTTGCCCGGGCACGCCCGGGCACAAGGGGAAAGAGTACCTACCACAGCCGCCCAGGTCAAAACGGAATGGCCCGGCGACCGTCTCACACTCGCCGGCCGGATCTCGCCCTGCCTCGTCGCCCGCGATGGGCACCTACGAATACAAGTGTACCGGCTTCCCCCGCCGGACCACCCGTCGCCCCCGGAGCGGGCACCGCTGACCCGGTGCGCGAGTCACTCCGACGGGCTCCCGCCGGTGACCTGCCTCACGCGATGGTGAACAGCAGCGCCAGGCCCAGCCCCACGAGGCTGAGTAGCGCCCCCGCCGCCCCACAGCTGATCCCGGCCACCGCCAGCCCTCGACCTGTGAACAGCACCGCCGGCGGTGCGGCCGGCCGGCGGATCTGCCGCTGGCCGAGCAGGCCTGCCACGGTCGCGGCGACCCCCGCCAGCACGCCCAGCACCGTGAACGCACCCGACGCCCAGGCCCCACCGTTGCCCGCGAAGGCCACCCCGAAACAGATCACCAGCAGTGCGACAAGGATCGAGGCGATCCCCGCCACAAGCGCACCGATGGCCAGGCCGGAGGTGACCGGCGGCACATCCAGGTGCACCACGCCGAACGGTGTGCCGGGCACCGGCTCCACCCGCTTCGGCGGCCGGCGCTGATCGTCACTCGGCGGCGGCACGGGCCGCGCCGCCATCCCCCACCCCGGAGCCTGACCCGACGACGGCTGCTGCCCCCACCCCTGCGGCCCACCGGGCGCGGAGTGCGGCTGCCCCCAACCCGGCCCACCCGGACCGGGCTGAGGCTCCCCCCACCCCTGCGGGGCCGACGCGGCGGAAACCGGATGGGGGTGGCCGGAGTGGGGCGCTTGGGGCGTACCCCAACCGGCCGAAGGCGCACCCCAATCGGACGGGGGCGCCGAACGGGGAGGTTCACCCCAGGTGGGCGACGATGCCGCTGGCGTGGTCTGGCCGGGCGGGGACGCCGGCGACGTACCCGGATCGGGGACGGCCGAGGGTCGCGCCCAGCCGCTCGGCTCGGAGCGGGCCGGGCCTGAGGCCGGCGCGCCAGGATGCCCGGCCGGCTCATCCGCCGGGGGCCGCGCCGGTTCCGTCACGAGGTCCTCCTGTCGACAGGGCCGCCAACGCCGCGCGGCGGACACCGGCCAGGCTACCGTCGGGCGCGACGCCGCCCACGACCGGCGCAACCACGGCTGGGTCAGTCCATGTTCGTCGGGTAGTCATGGCCGAACGGCGAGCCGGACAACCGGACCACGCCGATCACCACCGCGACAACCAGGCTGACCGCGACCAGCACCAAGCCGGCCCACGCCAACTGCTCACCGCGCCGCAGCCAGGCGCCGCCGGTCAGGAAGCCGCCCGAGGCGTACGCCTCCCGGCGGGCCTGCCGCGCCAACTGGAGCGCCACAGTCGCCGGCACCACCCCGCCGATGAACAGGCCGGTGAGCATGCCGAGCAGCCCCAACGCGAATACCGCCCGTGCCTTCGTGGCGCGGGCCGGATCGGGATCCAGCGGGTGGCGCAGGCCATGCTGCGCGACGGACACCTGCCCGGGTGCGGTCGTCATGCCTCCATCATGCCGAACCCGGTCCCCGGCCGGGGCGGTCCGGACGCGACGAGGCCCCCGGCAGGTGCCGGGGGCCTCGTCGTTGTCGGTGCTTAGCGGTACGACCCGAAGTCGAAGTCGTCCAGCGGCACAGCCTGTCCGCTGGCCGGCCCGAACCCGTAGTCGGTCTCCGGGTAACCGGTCATCGAGTAGACCTTGGCCTTGGCCTCCTCGGTCGGCTCCACCCGGACGTTGCGGTACTTGCTGATGCCCGTACCGGCCGGGATGAGCTTACCGATGATCACGTTCTCCTTGAGGCCGACAAGCGAGTCGCTGCGCGAGTTGATCGCAGCGTCGGTCAGCACCCGGGTGGTCTCCTGGAAGGAGGCCGCGGAGAGCCAGGAGTCGGTGGCCAGCGAGGCCTTGGTGATACCCATCAGCACCGGACGGCCGGCGGCGGGCTCGCCGCCCTCCGACACGAGCCGGCGGTTCTCCGACTCGAACAGCGCCCGGTCGACGAGCACACCCGGCAGGAACTCGGTCGAGCCGGAGTCGATGACCGTCACGCGCTTGAGCATCTGGCGAATGATGATCTCGATGTGCTTGTCGTGGATGAGCACACCCTGCGAGCGGTAGACCTCCTGGACCTCACTGGTCAGGTGGACCTGGACCGCCCGCGGACCCATGATCCGCAGAAGCTCGTGCGGGTCGATGGTGCCCTCGGTCAGCTTCTCGCCGACCGCGACGTGACCGCCGTCGTGGGTACGCAGCCGCACGCGCTTGGAGATCTTGTCGTAGACGATCTCCTCGCTGCCGTCGTCCGGCACCACGATGATCTTCCGCGAGCGCTCGCCGTCCTCGATGCGGATCCGGCCGGGGGTGTCGGCGATGGGCGCCTTACCCTTCGGGACCCGGGCCTCGAAGATTTCCTGCACACGCGGCAGACCCTGGGTGATGTCCTCACCCGCGACACCACCGGTGTGGAAGGTACGCATCGTCAGCTGCGTACCGGGCTCACCGATCGACTGGGCGGCGATGATGCCGACCGCCTCGCCGACGTCCACGGTCTTGCCGGTCGGCAGCGAACGCCCGTAGCAGGCACCGCAGACGCCCAGCTTCGACTCGCAGGTGAGCACGCTGCGCACCCGGACCGTCTCCACCCCGGCCGCGACGATCTTGTCGACACCGATGGAGTTGATGTCCTGACCCCGCTCGGCAACGACGGTGCCGTCCGGCCCCTTGATGTCGTCGGCCAGGGTACGGGCGTGCACGCTGGTCTCGGCGTGCTCGTGCACGACCAGCTTGCCGCCCTCCAGACGCTCGGCGATCTGCATCGGGATCGCCCGGTCGGTGCCGCAGTCCTCCTCGCGGATGATCACGTCCTGCGAGACGTCCACCAGACGACGGGTCAGGTAACCCGAGTCGGCGGTCCGCAGCGCGGTGTCGGCGAGACCCTTACGGGCACCGTGCGTGGAGATGAAGTACTCCAGCACGGACAGACCCTCCCGGTAGCTGGCCTTGATCGGCCGCGGGATGATCTCACCCTTGGGGTTGGCCACCAGACCACGGATCGCCGCGATCTGCCGGAGCTGGAGCAGGTTACCGCGGGCACCCGAGTTGATCATCTTCCACAGTGGGTTCTCCTGCGGCAGCGCGGTGTCCATCTCCTTGGCGACCTCGTTGGTCGCCTTGGTCCAGATCTCGATGAGTTCGCCGCGACGCTCCTCGGCGGTCATCAGACCACGCTGGTACTGCTTGTCGATCCGGTCGGCTTCCTTCTCGTACTTCGCCAGGATCTCCGCCTTGCGCGGCGGAGCGATGACGTCCTCCATGCCGATCGTCACGCCGGACCAGGTGGCCCAGTGGAAGCCGGCCTCCTTGAGCCCGTCCAGGGTGGCCGCGAGGGCCACCTTGGGGAAGCGCTCGGCGAGGTCGTTGACGATCGCGGAGAGCTGACCCTTGCGGATCTCGTAGTTCACGAAGCGGTAGCCCTGCGGCAGCGTCTCGTTGAACAGCACCCGACCCAGAGTGGTCTCCACGGTCAGCGGGTCACCCTCGACCCAGCCCTCCGGGGCGGTCCACGGCTCGGCGCCGGCGCCGTTGTCGACACCGACCACGCCGCGCAGGCGGATCTTCACGAGCGCCTGCAGGTGCAGTTCACCGTTGTCGAAGGCCATCCGCGCCTCGGCGTCCGAACTGAACGCCCGGCCCTCACCCTGCTTCTCACCGGCGGTGCGGTGGGTGAGGTGGTAGAGACCGATGACCATGTCCTGGGTGGGCATGGTGACCGGCTTGCCGTCGGCCGGCTTGAGGATGTTGTTCGACGACAGCATCAGGATCCGCGCCTCGGCCTGGGCCTCGGCGGACAGCGGCACGTGCACCGCCATCTGGTCACCGTCGAAGTCCGCGTTGAACGCGGTGCAGACCAGCGGGTGGATCTGGATGGCCTTGCCCTCGACCAGCTGCGGCTCGAAGGCCTGGATGCCCAGACGGTGCAGGGTCGGTGCACGGTTGAGCAGCACCGGGTGCTCGCCGATGACCTCTTCCAGCACGTCCCACACGACCGGGCGCTGACGCTCGACCATCCGCTTGGCGGACTTGATGTTCTGCGCGTGGTTGAGGTCGACCAGCCGCTTCATCACGAACGGCTTGAACAGCTCCAGCGCCATCTGCTTGGGCAGACCGCACTGGTGCAGCTTGAGCTTCGGGCCGACCACGATGACCGAACGGCCGGAGTAGTCGACGCGCTTGCCCAGCAGGTTCTGGCGGAACCGGCCCTGCTTGCCCTTGAGCATGTCGGACAGCGACTTGAGCGGACGGTTACCCGGACCGGTGACCGGCCGGCCGCGACGGCCGTTGTCGAACAGCGCGTCGACGGCCTCCTGGAGCATCCGCTTCTCGTTGTTGACGATGATCTCGGGAGCGCCGAGGTCGATCAGCCGCTTGAGGCGGTTGTTCCGGTTGATCACGCGGCGGTACAGGTCGTTCAGGTCCGAGGTCGCGAACCGGCCACCGTCGAGCTGCACCATCGGGCGCAGGTCCGGCGGGATGACCGGGACGCAGTCCAGCACCATGCCGAGCGGCGAGTTGCGGGTGTTCAGGAACGCCGCCACGACCTTGAGCCGCTTGAGCGCCCGGATCTTCCGCTGACCCTTGCCGGACCGGATGGTCTCCCGCAGGCTCTCGGCCTCGGCGTCGAGGTCCATGTTCTGGACCAGCGCCTTGATCGCCTCGGCGCCCATCGAGCCGGTGAAGTACTCACCGAACCGGTCGCGCAGCTCGCGGTAGAGCAGCTCGTCGGTGACCAGCTGCTTCGGCTCCAGCTTGCGGAAGGTGTCCAGCACCTCGTCCAGGCGGTCGATCTCGCGCTGGGCCCGGTCGCGGATCTGGCGCATTTCGCGCTCTCCGCCCTCCTTGACCTTGCGCCGGACGTCCGCCTTGGCACCCTCGGCCTCCAGCTCGGCCAGGTCGGCCTCGAGCTTGGCGGCCCGCTTCTCGATCTCCGAGTCGCGGCTGTTCTCGGACTGCCGCTTCTCGGCGAGGATCTCGTTCTCGATCGTCGAGAGGTCACGGTGACGCGACTCCGCGTCAACGCTCGTCACGACGTACGAGGCGAAGTAGATGATCTTTTCGAGGTCCTTGGGGGCGAGGTCCAGCAGGTAACCCAGCCGGCTCGGCACGCCCTTGAAGTACCAGATGTGGGTCACCGGAGCGGCGAGCTCGATGTGCCCCATCCGCTCACGACGGACCTTGGAGCGAGTCACCTCGACGCCGCAGCGCTCACAGATGATGCCCTTGAATCGGACGCGCTTGTACTTACCGCAGTAGCACTCCCAGTCCCGCTGGGGGCCGAAGATCTTCTCGCAGAAGAGCCCGTCCTTCTCCGGCTTCAGGGTGCGGTAGTTGATCGTCTCAGGCTTCTTGACCTCGCCGTGCGACCACTGACGGATGTCGTCGGCGGTGGCGAGACCAATGCGCAGCTCGTCGAAGAAGTTGACGTCGAGCACTATGTCCCCTATGTCGTCGTCTGTACTGCTAATTCTCGGGCGGGGTCGGGGGCCGGCGTACCGGCCCCCGACCGCTCACCTCAGACCTCTTCGACCGAGCTCGGCTCGCGCCGGGACAGGTCGATGCCCAGCTCCTCAGCGGCCCGGAACACCTCGTCGTCGGTCTCGCGCATTTCCAGGGCCACACCGTCGCTGGACAGCACCTCAACATTGAGGCACAGCGACTGCAGCTCCTTGAGCAGCACCTTGAACGACTCCGGGATGCCCGGCTCCGGGATGTTCTCGCCCTTGACGATGGCCTCGTAGACCTTCACCCGGCCAAGAACGTCGTCGGACTTGATCGTGAGCAGCTCCTGCAGGGCGTACGCGGCGCCGTACGCCTGCATCGCCCAGCACTCCATCTCACCGAAACGCTGACCACCGAACTGCGCCTTACCACCCAGCGGCTGCTGCGTGATCATCGAGTACGGGCCGGTCGAACGAGCGTGGATCTTGTCGTCGACCAGGTGGTTGAGCTTCAGGATGTAGATGTAGCCGACCGCGATCGGGTCCGGCAGCGGCTCGCCGGAGCGACCGTCGAACAGCTGCGCCTTGCCACTGGAACCGATCAGCTGGTTGCCGTCACGGTTCGGCAGCGTCGACGCCAGCAGGCCGGAGATCTCGGCCTCGCGGGCACCGTCGAAGACCGGGGTGGCCACGTTCGTGTCCCCCTCGGACTCGTGCGCGTCGATCGAGCGCAGCTGCCGCTTCCAGTCCGCGTCGTCGCCCTCGACCTTCCAACCGGTCTTGGCCACCCAGCCGAGGTGCGTCTCCAGCACCTGGCCGATGTTCATCCGGCTCGGCACACCCAGCGGGTTGAGCACGATGTCGACGGGGGTGCCGTCCTCCAGGAACGGCATGTCCTCGATCGGCAGGATCTTCGAGATGACGCCCTTGTTGCCGTGGCGGCCGGCGAGCTTGTCGCCGTCCTGGATCTTGCGCTTCTGGGCGACGTAGACCCGGACCAGCTCGTTGACACCCGGCGGCAACTCGTCGCCGTCCTCGCGGGAGAACGTGCGCACACCGATGACCGTGCCGGTCTCGCCGTGCGGCACCTTCAGCGAGGTGTCCCGAACCTCGCGCGCCTTCTCACCGAAGATCGCGCGGAGCAGACGCTCCTCCGGGGTCAGCTCGGTCTCGCCCTTGGGCGTGACCTTGCCGACCAGGATGTCGCCGGGGACGACCTCGGCGCCGATCCGGATGATGCCGCGCTCGTCGAGGTCCGCGAGCATTTCCTCGCTGACGTTCGGGATGTCGCGGGTGATCTCCTCCGGGCCGAGCTTGGTGTCCCGAGCGTCGACCTCGTGCTCCTCGATGTGGATCGAGGTGAGCACGTCCTGCTGCACGAGGCGCTGCGACAGGATGATCGCGTCCTCGTAGTTGTGGCCCTCCCAGCACATGAACGCCACGAGCAGATTGCGCCCGAGCGCCATCTCGCCTTCGTCCGTGCACGGCCCGTCGGCGATGACCTGACCGGCCTCGACGCGGTCGCCCTCGAAGACGACCGGCTTCTGGTTGACGCAGGAGCCGGCGTTGGAGCGGCGGAACTTGTGCAGCAGGTACGTCCGGCGGTGGCCGTCGTCCTGGTGGATGGTGACGTAGTCGGCGCAGAGATCCTCGATCACACCGCCGACCTCGGCGACCACCACGTCGCCAGCGTCGACCGCGGCCCGGTATTCCATGCCCGTGCCCACCAGCGGCGCCTCGGCCTTGACCAGCGGCACCGCCTGGCGCTGCATGTTCGCGCCCATCAGTGCCCGGTTGGCGTCGTCGTGCTCGAGGAACGGGATCATGGCGGTCGCGACCGAGGTCATCTGCCGGGGCGAGACGTCCATGTAGTCGACGGCACCGGGGACGACGTCCTCGGTCTCGCCGCCCTTACGACGACACAGCACCCGCTCCTCGGCGAACGTGCCGTCAGCCTGCAGCGGCGCGTTGGCCTGGGCCTTGACGAACCGGTCCTCCTCGTCCGCGGTCAGGTAGTCGATCTGGTCGGTGACCCGACCCTCGACGACCTTCCGGTACGGCGTCTCGATGAAGCCGAACGGGTTGACCCGGGCGAATGTGGACAGCGCGCCGATCAGGCCGATGTTCGGGCCTTCCGGCGTCTCGATCGGGCACATCCGGCCGTAGTGGGACGGGTGCACGTCGCGGACCTCGAAGCCGGCCCGCTCCCGGGACAGACCACCCGGGCCGAGCGCGCTCAGCCGACGCCGGTGGGTGAGACCCGCCAGCGGGTTGGTCTGGTCCATGAACTGGGACAGCTGCGACGTCCCGAAGAACTCCTTGATCGCCGCCACCACCGGGCGGATGTTGATCAGGGTCTGCGGGGTGATCGCCTCGACGTCCTGCGTGGTCATCCGCTCGCGGACGACCCGCTCCATGCGGGACAGGCCGACCCGAACCTGGTTCTGGATCAGCTCACCCACGGTCCGCAGGCGCCGGTTGCCGAAGTGGTCGATGTCGTCGGCCTCGTAGCCGTCCTCACCGGCGTGCAGCCGGCACAGGTACTCCACGGTGGCGACGATGTCGTCCTCGGTCAGCGTGCCGGTGGTGATCGGCACGTTGACTTCGAGCTTCTTGTTGAACTTGTAGCGCCCGACCTTGGCGACGTCGTACCTCTTCGGGTTGAAGAAGAGGTTGTCGAGCAGGGTCTGGGCGTTCTCGCGCGTCGGCGGCTCGCCAGGGCGGAGCTTGCGGTAGATGTCGAGCAGGGCCTCGTCCTGGCCGGCGATGTGGTCCTTCTCGAGCGTGGTCATCATCAGCTCGGACCAGCCGAACCGCTCACGGATCCGCTCAGCCGACCATCCGATGGCCTTGAGCAGGACGGTGACGGCCTGCCGACGCTTGCGGTCGATGCGTACGCCGACCGTGTCGCGCTTGTCGATGTCGAACTCCAGCCAGGCACCCCGACTCGGGATGACCTTGACGCTGGAGAGGTCGCGGTCGGAGGTCTTGTCCGGCTCCTTGGAGAAGTACACGCCCGGGGACCGGACGAGCTGGCTGACCACGACGCGCTCGGTGCCGTTGATGACGAAGGTGCCCTTGGGCGTCATCATCGGGAAGTCGCCCATGAACACCGTCTGGCTCTTGATCTCGCCAGTGGTGTTGTTGGTGAACTCCGCGGTCACGAAGAGCGGAGCGCAGTAGGTCAGGTCCTTTTCCTTGCACTCCTCGATCGAGGCCTTGACCTCGTCGAAGCGCGGCGCCGAGAAGGAGAGTGACATGGTGCCGGAGAAGTCCTCAATGGGACTGATCTCTTCGAGGATCTCCGCGAGACCCGAGCGTGCGTGCGGGTCGTCCGCCGACCGGCCCTGCCAACCCTCGTTGCCGACGAGCCAGTCGAAGGACTCGTTCTGAATGGCGAGGAGGTTGGGGACCTCGAGGTGTTCGGTGATCCTGCCGAATGAAACTCGGCGGGGAGCGAATGCGCTCGACGTACGACTGGTCTTCGCAGGGCGGGAAGCTGCCAAGATGCGTCCTTCCGAGGACCGGTGCTGCAGAACGGCTGGTACGCGTGCACTCCAATGACCCCACCAGAAATATCCGTAACCGGACATTTCCGAGCAGGGGTCTAGTCGGAAGGCAGCGCAAACTAGCAGTGTAGCCGAGAGGCTAACCGCTGTCCAGCCCAACCCGCAGGTCGTTGCGGAACGCGCCTCGGCCCCCGTTAACCGGGGCTGCCGGGCCGCTCGGAACGCAACGTTCCCGCCGGGCCGCGCGGGGATGCTGCGGCGATGGAGCCGCCGTTGTCATACCCGCATCGTGGCCGTCGCAAGCGCGGTGTCTTGCTGGTGTCAGCGTGCCTGGCAGGCCGGGGCCGCGTCAAGGCCCGGTATCCGGGTCGTCACTTCTTTCCCACCTGGGGGCGACCCGCGACGCTCGTCCGGGTGGTCGGGCGTCACTCATCGGCGCAGCTCAGGACGGCTGCCACCCGATCCACAAACACGGCGGGGGGGGGGGCCCGGGGGGGGACCCCCCCCCCCCCCCCCCCCCCGCGGGCCCCCCCCCCCCCCCCCCCCCCCCCCCGGCCCCCGCCGGGGGGGGGGGGGGAGAGGGGGGGGGCCCCCCCCCCCGCCGTGACGCGATTCGTGTCGCGGCTCACGAGCCGGACACAGCGCTTGTGGAGCTCAGGTCACTTGAGGGTGACCTTGGCGCCTTCGCCCTCGAGCTTGGCCTTCGCCTTGTCGGCGGTCTCCTTGTTGACCTTCTCCAGGATGGCCTTCGGCGCGGACTCAACCGCGTCCTTGGCCTCCTTGAGGCCCAGGCCGGTCAGCTCACGCACGACCTTGATGACCTGGATCTTCTTGCCGCCGTCGGCCTCGAGGATGACGTCGAACTCGTCCTTCTCCTCCTCGACCGGAGCAGCAGCGCCGCCGCCACCGCCACCCGGGCCGGCGATCGCGACCGGAGCCGCGGCGGTGACCTCGAAGGTCTCCTCGAACTGCTTCACGAACTCGGAGAGCTCGATCAGCGTCATCTCCTTGAACGCGTCGAGCAGCTCGTCGGTGCTGAGCTTCGCCATATCTGGCGTCCTTTCTAAAGGTTGTTTAAGAACGTGGGTGCGCCGCGCGGCCTCAGGCCGCCTCGGCGCCCTCCTGCTCGCGCTTCTTGTCCGCCAGGGCGGCCGCCGCACGGGCGGCCTTGGAGAGCGGAGCCTGGAACAGGGCCGCGGCCTTGCTCAGGTTGCCCTTCATCGCGCCGGCCAGCTTGGCCAGCAGCACCTCACGGGACTCCAGGTCGGCGAGCTTCGTGACCTCGGCCGCGGAAATGGCCTTGCCCTCGAAGACACCGCCCTTGATGACGAGCTTCGGGTTGGCCTTCGCGAAGTCGCGAAGCCCCTTCGCCGCCTCGACGACGTCGCCCGAAACGAAAGTCAGCGCGGTAGGACCGGAGAACAGCTCATCGAGGCCGGTGATGCCCGCGTCCGACGCAGCACGCTTCGCCAGCGTGTTCTTCGCGACCGTGTAGCTGGTCTCGGCGCCGAGTGAGCGCCGCAGCTGGGTGAGCTGGGAGACCGTCAGACCGCGGTACTCGGTCAGCACGGTGGCGCCCGCGCTACGGAAGCTCTCGGTCAGCTCAGCGACGGCCGTGGCCTTGTCGGCCCGGATCGGCTTGTCCGCCATGTCCCTCCTCTCTCGTTACTCGAGGCTGGTCCCCGTCTCGGCCGAAGCCGGAACGTCAGGCGAGGGCAGCGCGACAACGAAAAAGCCCCGGCGCAGGGCGCACGGGGCGAGGGCCGGCGGATCGACATGGTCGGCGGACCATGCTCACTGCCGAGTTACGCTTGCCGCCCTACGCGGGTCGCCCGTGTGTCGCGGGACCTTCGACCGTGCCGGAGCACGGTGACCAGCGGTCTCTGGGTGGTTCCTCATCCGTGACAACACGGATGACGTTTGAAGAGTACGCGTCCCCTCCCACCAGCACCAAATCGCCCCCGGTGAGCCAGGTCACCTGCTGCCCCCGAGGTCAGCCCTGTGCCCGCCGCCGCCACAGGTAACCGCCGACGGCCCCGGCACTCCAGGCCAGCGCCCACACGGTCAGCCCGACAAGTGTGAGCGCGGCGGCGTCGCCCGCGGTCGTCCGGGCCGTTGCCATGATCGGCGGCGCCAGCCAGGGGGCCACCGAACCGCTCAGGCCGAGCACCACAGCGCCGACGCCACCGACGGCCAGCACCGCGACGCCGTACCCGGCGCCGCCGACCGATGCCCGGCTGGCGAGAGCGCCAAGGGCAACAGCAGCGGGTACGACAAGCAGGTGCGCCCAGAGCCCCAGCGCGAGCCCGACCGGCACCGATCGGTCCCCCGGATCGACAGGGCCGGTGACCCCGCCGACCAGCCACGGAAATAGCAGCGCCACGGCCACCGCCACCACCGCCGCCAGGCCGGCGGCGAGCAGCCCCGCCGCCCGTTCCCGGGCCACCCCGACCGTCACCTGGGCAAGCCGACGCTGCACGTCCGGCTCGATGTCCAGCAGGATCTTGGTCTGCCAGGCGAGCACCGGGAAGAGCGCCACGGCGGAGACGCCGTACGCCTCCGCCGGCTGGGCCCGGCCGCCGCCGTACAACGTGCCGAGCGCGACGAGGCCGACGAGCAGCGGCGCCACCGCCCGCCCGGTACGCAGGAAACCGGCCAACCGCAGCCGCACCAGGGCGTTCATCGGCCCTCCCCCGTGGTCGGCTCGACCACCGCGTCGGACTCTGCCGGCCGCGCCGTCACTGTCGACGGGGTGGGCCGTTGCGCCTGGGGTGCGGGGATGGAGGCGTCGGCGCGTACTCGAAGGATCTGGTGGCCCTCGGCCCGCAACCGGGCGACGGTGCCGGCGACCCGCGCGGCCGGCACCGCGACCTCGACCACCGCTATCGCCTCGCCCGGCGACGTCTCCTCGGTAAGCGAGCCGTCGGCTACCGACCAGCGACGCGCGCCCGGCAGCCGGACCGTCTCGCCCCGGTGGTCACTGACCAGGACGGCGCCGCCGCCGGCCACCACCTCGTCGATCAGCTCGGGAACCAGGTCGCGGGTCGCGGCGTCCAGGCCCTCCCACGGTTCGTCGAGGACCAGCAGGCCCGGAGGTCGCAGCATCGCCTGAGCGAGGCCCACCTTCTGCGCGGTGCCCTTGGACAGCTCCGGAAGCCGCACCGCGCGGAACGCGCCCAGCCCGAGCCGCTCCGTCCAGACCGCCACCGCCTCGGCGGCGGCCGTCCGACCAAGGCCGGCCGCCCGGGCCATGCCGGTCAGGTAGCGGGCCACTGTGAAGGGCTGGTCGGCAGGGAAGCGCTCCGGCACCCAGCCCACCCGCGCGGGGCGGTCGGCGACGCGACCACGGCTCGGCCGGAGCACCCCGGCGGCCACCTGGAGCAGCGTCGACTTGCCCACCCCGTTGCGGCCCAGCACGACCGCGACCTCGCCGGGACCGATCCGCGCGTCCACGCGTCGCAGCACCCACGGCCCACGCCTGCGGTAGCGCAACCAGACGTTCTCCAAGCGCATGGGCCGAGACTGCCACAACACAAACGCGCCGGGGCGCCGCCACGGTGGTGGCGGCGCCCCGGCGCGAGCGAACTGTCGGATCAGGCGTCGGTCTCGTCCTCACGAAGGTTCTTCACCAGGTTGGGGTCGACCGGAACGCCCGGGCCCATCGTGGTGGTGAGGATGACCTTGCGGAGGTACTTACCCTTCGCCGCCGACGGCTTGGCGCGCAGCACCTCGTCGAGCACCGCCGCGTAGTTGTCGACCAGCTGGGTCTCCGTGAAGGAGGCCTTGCCGATGATCAGGTGCAGGTTGGAGTGCTTGTCCACCCGGAAGGTGATCTTGCCGCCCTTGATGTCCTGAACCGCCTTGGTGACGTCCATGGTCACCGTGCCGGTCTTCGGGTTCGGCATGAGACCGCGCGGGCCCAGGATCCGCGCGATCCGGCCGATCTTGGCCATCTGGTCCGGCGTGGCGATCGCCGCGTCGAAGTCGAGCCAACCACCCTGGATGCGGGCGACCAGCTCGTCGGTGCCCACCTCGTCCGCGCCCGCCGCGACGGCCTCCTCGGCCTTCGCGCCGCCGGCGAACACGATCACGCGGGCGGTCTTACCGGTGCCGTGCGGAAGGTTGACCACACCGCGAACCATCTGGTCCGCCTTGCGCGGGTCGACGCCGAGGCGCATGGCGACCTCGACCGTGGCGTCGAACTTGACGTTGGTGGTCTCCTTGGCCAGCTTCACGGCCTCGGCGGGGGTGTAGAGCTTCGACCGGTCGATGACGTCGGCGGCCTTGCGGTAGCTCTTGCTGCGCTGCATTGCTTAATACTCCTGTGGTCTCTGGCGGGCCGCTCGGCGCGGGCCCTCCCACGGTCAGATCGTCGGCGGGGCCGACGTCAGTCGTTGACGGTGATGCCCATCGACCGGGCGGTGCCGGCGATGATCTTCTCGGCCTGGGCCAGGTCGTTGGCGTTGAGGTCGGCCATCTTCTTCTCGGCGATCTCACGCAGCTGGGCGCGGCTGACCGAGCCGACCTTCTCCGACTGCGGAACGCCCGAGCCCTTCTGCACACCGGCAGCCTTGATCAGCAGCCGGGCGGCGGGCGGGGTCTTCAGCACGAAGGTGAAGGACCGGTCCTCGTACACGCTGATCTCGGCGGGGACGATGTCGCCCCGCTGAGACTCGGTCTGCGCGTTGTAGGACTTGCAGAACTCCATGATGTTCACGCCGTGCTGGCCGAGCGCGGGGCCGACCGGCGGCGCCGGCGTGGCCTGGCCCGCCGGCAACTGAAGCGTGAACGTCTTGACGAGCTTCTTCTTCGGAGGCATGTCACTTCCTGGGGCTTGGAGCTGGGAAAATGCGGCTGACGTCACCGCAGGCGGGCGCGCACGGTCAGCGCGGCGCCACAGCGACGACGTTCAAGAGTAGCGCAGGCCGCAGCCCACTCGTCCGCCGAGGTCGAGCGGGAGGGCGCACGCCGACGTCGGCGGCGGGCCGGACCCGCCGCCGACGACCGATCAGATCTTGGCGACCTGGTTGAAGTTGAGCTCCACCGGGGTCTCCCGACCGAAGATCGACACCAGCACCTTGAGCTTCTGCTGGTCAGCGTTGATCTCGCTGATCGTGGCCGGCAGCGACGCGAACGCGCCGTCGGTGACGGTGACGGAGTCGCCGACCTCGAAGTCGAGGACCTTGATCTCCGGCTTCGACTTCTTCTGCTGCTCGGTCTCGACGGCCGGTGCCAGCCACTTCAGCACCTCGTCGAGGGAGAGCGGCGCTGGCCGGTCAGCCCGGTCGGTCGCGCCGACGAAACCGGTCACACCGGGGGTGTTGCGGACACACGAGTACGACTCGGCGGTCAGCTCCATCCGGACGAGGATGTAGCCGGGGAAGACCTTGGCCTGGATCTGCGAACGCTTGCCGTTCTTGACCTCGACCTCTTCCCGGGTCGGCACCTCGACCTGGTAGATGAAGTCCTCCATGTCGAGGCTCGTGATCCGGGTCTCGAGGTTGGTCTTCACCTTGTTCTCGTAACCGGCGTACGAGTGCACCACGTACCAGTCACCCGGCGCGTAGCGCAGCTTCTGCCGCAGCTCGGCGACCGGGTCGTACTCCTCGTCCGGCGCAGGCTCGGTGGTGGGGAACTCCGGCTCGCTGGCGGCCTCAATCGACTCGTCACCAGCCGCCGTCGCGACGGTGGACTGCTCGTCCACCGGTCCGGCGGTCTCGTCGTACTCAGGCACGCTCGCTCACTTCCGTCACTATCGGCTCTGGAGGCAGCCGGTCAGTCCGAGTTGCCGAAGACAAACAGCACGACCTTGGCGAACCCGTAATCCAGCAGGGCAACGATCGTCAGCATCACCGCGACGAACGTCACCACGACCCCGGTGTAGGTCAGCAACTCCTTGCGCGTCGGCCAGATGACCTTACGCAGTTCGGCAACGACCTCGCGGAAAAACCGGGCGATGCGACCGAACACGCCCACCCGGGACGTTTCCGAGCGGGTGGTCGGCCGGCTGTCGGCCGACTCGGCCCGGGCGCGGGACCGCGTAGCGGTGCCCCCCCGGGAAACAGGCTCGTCCGCGCTGGAGTCGTCGTCGTCGGCAACCTCGTCGACGATCTCGTCGTCAAGACGATCGTCGCCGTCGTCGTCGCCGCGGCGCTTGTTGTCGGCCACTTCGCCCTCCGTCGCGGAATCTCGGGTCGCACGCCGGGTGGCGTACGCGGCGCTGGTCACGCCAGCCGGGCCCAACCGTCCCGCGACGGGCCGCGGCCGGTGGATCAACAGGAGGGCCCGAATGCCTCGGGACCACCCCGCCGATGCCACCACCACGGGCCGGACGCCGCCATCTCGGCGGCGCGACCCACGGGAACGGTCAGGCCTGAGGCGCAGGGGTGACAGGACTTGAACCTGCAGCCTGCGGTTTTGGAGACCGCTGCTCTGCCAATTGAGCTACACCCCTGTGCGGCAACACTCGCCCCACGCGGTCACAGACGACCGAGCAGGGGTCACTTGCCCCACGGCGGACCAGTGTACGGGTAGCCGCCCGACTTTCCCAACCGGTCTGCCCGCCACGCGTGGCGGACCGGATTCAGCGTGTCGTCCGGATGGTCGCGCGTGCCTGCGAGAGCACCTTGTCCCCCAGGCAGGTGGCCGTCACGTCGAGTCGGGTGAGGCCGTCCTCGGTCACCTCGCGGACCACAGCGGTCACCTCGATCTCGGTCCCCTCGTCGTCGTCGGGGACCACCACCGGCCGGGTGAACCGCACCCCGTACTCGACCACCGCGTCGGGCGCGCCGGCCCACTCGGTGACCGCC
Source organism: Micromonospora sp. NPDC000316 (assembly GCF_042898885.1). NCBI lineage: Bacteria > Bacillati > Actinomycetota > Actinomycetes > Micromonosporales > Micromonosporaceae > Micromonospora > Micromonospora sp. NPDC000316. The sequence goes on along the minus strand of NZ_JBIAZG010000020.1, from coordinate 8,610 downwards.
CGGCCGACAAGGGCCATCGTGAACATGCCGTGCGCGATCACCCCGGGCAGTCCCACCTTCGTGGCGACCCGGTCGCTCCAGTGGATCGGGTTGAAGTCACCCGAGGCACCCGCGTAGCGGACCAGGTCGGCGCGGGTCACCCGGAACGTCTTGGCTGGCAAATCCATCTCAGGCCTCCCCGCGTACGACGATCTTCATCCAGACGGCGACCACCGGCTCGCCGGCGACGGTGCTCACGTCGGTGCGGGTGGTCAGGAAGCCGTGCCCGCCCCGGGTGGTGACGTCCTCGATGGTGCTCGTGCAGACCAGCTCGTCGCCCGCCACGACCGGCCGGGTGTACGCGAAACGCTGGTCACCGTGCACCACGCGGCTGTAGTCGACGCCAAGCGCCGGGTCCTCGACGATCTGCTGACTCGCCGCCATCGTGATGAGCACCGGGAAGGTGGGCGGGGCGACCACGTCCGGGTGGCCCAGCGCCTGGGCCGCCGCCGGGTCATGGTGAGCCGGATCGGTCGCGCCGATGGCCGTGGCGAACTCACGGATCTTTTCTCGGCCCACCTGATAGGGGGCCGTCGGCGGATATGTCCGGCCGACGAAGGAAGGGTCCAGAGACATGCCGCGAACCTACACGCACAACACGATCGCCGACCTGGTCGGTCGACGGCGGCAGAGCCGCGTCGTACCGCTCAGATCGGCGATCGGGAAGCTTCGACGGTGGCCGGCGCGGAGCCGGCCACGGGTCAGCGGGTCTCGCGGTGAACGGTGTGCCGACCGTCGCGCGGGCAGAACTTCTTCAGCTCGATGCGGTCGGGGTCGTTCCGGCGGTTCTTGCGCGTGATGTAGTTGCGCTCCTTGCACTCCACACACGCCAAAGTGATCTTCGGCCGGACATCGGTAGCCTTCGCCACGGCGGAGTGCCTTCCTCGCTAACGGAAACAACTACGACGCGTCAGCCTAGACGCTGACGGCGCGGACATGCAAAGTGGGCGCCATTGGCGCCCAATCCCACGACCACCGGGAATGAGCCCGGAAGACGAGAGTAGCGGTGGCCGGACTTGAACCGGCGACACAGCGATTATGAGCCGCTTGCTCTGCCATCTGAGCTACACCGCCGCGGTGGGTCCAGCTGAACCCTCGAGCCCCCTTACGGAATCGAACCGTAGACCTTCTCCTTACCATGGAGACGCTCTGCCGACTGAGCTAAGGGGGCCTGCGCGATCTCCCCGTGGGGCGCGCAGAAGTAAGAGTACACGGCACCCGCCGGCAGGTGAAATCGGATCCCCGGTGATCCTCTCCGCCCAGCTCAGGGCACGACACGGAGGCGCGGAAGCTCCGTCCCGGAGGTCGCCTCCGGGTCGGCCTGTGCGCCGAACCAGGCCGCCAGCCGCTCGTACGGCAGCGGTCGACTGAACAGGAAGCCCTGACCGATCTCACAGCCGATGTCCTGGAGAAGCTCCAGGGTCAACTCGCTCTCCACGCCCTCGGCGACCACGGCCAGACCGAACTGCTGGGAGAGCGTCACCACCGCGTTGACGATCGCCAGGTCCCCCGGGTCGGTAGCCATGCCCTGCACGAAGGAACGGTCGACCTTCACCTCGTGCACCGGCAGCCGGCGCAGGTGGGCAAGCGACGAGTCACCGGTGCCGAAGTCGTCCACCGACAGCCGGATGCCGAGATCGCGCAGCCGGTGCAGGGTCGGGATGGGCCGGTCGGTGCCGTCCAGCACCCCCGCCTCGGTGATCTCCAGGGTGAGACGTTGCGCAGGCACGCCGTACTCGGTCAGCAGCTCCTGCACCCGGTCCGGGAAGTGCTTGTCGGTGAGCGTACGGGCGGCGAGGTTGACCGCGATGTGCAGCGTCTGGTCGGCCTGGGCCCAGTCCCGGCTCCGCCGCAGCCCCTCGCGGAGCACCACCTCGGTGAGCCGGCTCAACTGGCCGGTGTGCTCGGCCACCGCGACGAAGTCCTCGGGGGCGACTGTGCCGTGTGTCGGATGCTCCCACCGGGCCAGGCACTCCACACCGACCAGTCGCCGGTCCCGCAAGGTCACCTTGGGCTGGAAGTAGACCTCCAGCTCGTCGTGGTCCAGTGCCCGACGTAGGTCGCCGGCGAGGCCCAGCCGGCGCAACGACCGGGACTCCAGGGCAGGGTTGAACAGCTGCACGCTGCCCGGCACCGACTTGGCGGCGGTCGCCGCCAGGTCGACCCGCAGCAACAGGGTCGCGGCGTCGCTGCCATGATCCGGGTATACGGCAACCCCGACGGCCGTGTTCACGTCGAGGGTGAGCGCGTCGAAGACCATTTCGTCGCGGATCTGGTCGCGCAGTTGGCCGGCCAGCTCCAGTGCCGCGTCGGCGCTCTCCAACCGGAGCGTCACCAGGAATTCGTCCCCGCCGACCCTCCCGACAAGGGCCGACGACGGCGCGCTGGCCCGCAACCGGTTGGCGACCTCGATGAGGACCTTGTCACCGGCCGCGTGACCGAGGGACTCGTTGACCTGGCGCAGCCCGTCGACGTCGAACAGCAGAAGCGCCACCACCTCGTCGGGCGCCCCGATCTTCACCGACTCGTCGAGCGCCCCGATGATCCGCCGCCGGTTGGGCAGGCGCGTCAGCGCGTCGTGGTACGCGTCGTGCCGCAGCCGGTCAACGAGCCGGGAATTCTCCAGCGCGACCGCCGCGTGCGCCGCCACGGTCTCGAAGATGGGGATGTCGCCGGGGGCGAAGTGCCCGATGTCGCTGAGGCGGTTCGCCACCTCCAGGGTGCCGATCACTGCCTGCCCGGAGCGCAGCGGCACCACGATCACGTCTTTGATCTCGCGGGCGCTGATCTCGCGGCGCAGGGCGCTCTCGTCACCGAGCAGGCGCCCCATCGACAATGTCTTCGCCAGCTCCCGCGTGCGGATGCGGAGGATCGCCGGCGTCGGGGCGACGTCCAGCAGGCCCGGCGTGTCGACCCGGGCCGTCAGCAGCACCTCCGGATGTCGGCCCTGGGCGGGCAGCCAGAGGGTGGCGGACTCCGCCTGCATGAGGGCACGAACCCGGTCGAGCAGGACGTCGGCGAGCGTCGCGTCGGCACCGCTGGTCGTGATCAGCCGGGCCAGGTCGTACATCCCGGTCAGGGTGCGGTGCTGCCGGAAGAACTGGGCGTAGGACCGGTAGACCAGGGCGAGGGCGGCGAAGAGGGCTGCCAGCAGAAACGCCGACCACCACGTCTTGTGCAGTGCGATAAGCACGAGGAGGCCGACGGACGCGTTGATCGAGGTGGTGAGAAACACCGAGGGCGTCGTCCGCAGAGCCTCCCGGCCCGCCTGCCAACCCTGCAGGAGCACATGGACACCAACAACCGAGACGAGACTGACCAGGGTGATGGTGTTGACCGCGAGGAAGAGGCTGCCCCACGTCGCGGGCCCGACGTCGAGCAGCGGCGGCAGGCGCAGGAGCAGCAGACTGGCCAGCGACGTGGCGGCTGCCGCCTTCGCGACGTTGAACCAGAACTTCGCCGGTGGGAAGCGCTGCGAGGCGCTCCAGATCAACGAGGCGAGCGTGTAGATCAGAACGACGGTCAGCGGCGGCAGGAAGAACAGCGCCACCACGAGCGGGATCTCGGTGAGCGTCACGCCCACGGACTGCCGCCGGACGACGAAGTTCAGCACCGGAATGCTGATGCCCGCCATCGCCAGGAATATCAGGAACGCCAAGCCCCACTTACCGAACGGGTGCTCGGCGATGACGCTGATGGCGGTGCAGCAGAGGATGGCGATCAGAGCCAGCGGGCCAGTGATGAGCCAAGCGTGGTCCGTGGACTTACGTCGTTGGTCACGCCTGGCCATACCGCTCCCTCGAAGAGACGCCGCCCGTAGGTGCTGCCCTCACGGGCGACGACCTCGCGGGTTACCGAGGGACTTCGACGCCCCAGACGACGTCGCCCTCGCTCGTGCCCCAGACGACATCGCCCTGGGCTGAGCCCCAGACGACGTCGCCCTGGCTCGCGCCCCAGACGACATCAGCCAGCTGCGCCTTGCCGCCGGCCAGCGAACCGGCGCCGCTCAGTCCACCGAGGACAGCGGCGAGCAAGAGGAGCGAGCCGACCAGTCGGCCCAGCCTTCGACCAGACATGTTTGCTCCTGTCGGGGAAGTGTCACAGGGATGGTGGAGATTCCACGATCGTGCCACACGGTCGGTACGCAGAAAAGCCGCGAGGGCGGGACCGGTCCGAGCGTTTGCGAGGTTGCGACCTTCGGCCCACTCCGCCTCGACAAGCTGGACCAGATCAGGGCCCCTTCCTGCGACATCAGTGCTTCGCAGAGCGCTTGATGCGACCTTCGGCACAATTCGCCCGCACCACTGAGGCGCTCGCCAGCCTGATTGGGCCGGGTCACTCTCCGTAGCTGTCATGACGGGCTGGAAACGCCCCGACGGGAGCCCAGACATCGACCACCATACCTTCTAGAGGGCTCGGCACAAGAAGCCGAGCGACAACGGTTCGGCCAGGGGACGTAGATGGCGGCAGCGGCAGATGACGGCGGGAAGACGCCCGTCTCTGCCACGGTGGCTCAGTGGCAGTGGTGCTCGCCGCTGGCGGGCCCGGTCACGCCAAGGTCGTCGTCACGACCGGCCGCGAGGCGCGACCACTGCGACGTGGGGCGTCCGTCGAGCCGGAACTGATCGCCGTCGGTCCGGAAGGGCTGCGGCCAACCCTCCGGCGAGTCCTCCCAGACCTCCTGACGGCCGTAGACGGTCATATCGAGCAGGCCGTACGACGGCGCCATCGCCTCGACGCCCCGACCTGTGGTCCAGTACGTCTCGAACACCCGGTCGCCCTGGCGCAGGTAACACACGTTCATCCCGAAGCCACGCCCGGCGACGAGGGAGTCGAGCGACTCCTCGGGCACCGAATACCACGGTGCCTGCCAGCCCATGAAATCCCGGTAGCGCAACGTCGCCCCGATCGGCCCCTGACAGAAGACCGCGAACGTGACGCCGCGCGAGTGCAGGTAGGACAGTTCGAGCACATGGCCGGTGAAGAACGTGCAGCCCTCGCACTGGTCGGCGGCCGACCTTCCCGAGTGCCACATGTGGTACGTCGCGAGCAGTTGGGGCCTCCCCTCGAAGACGTCGAGCAGGGGCACCGGACCGTCGACACCGGTCAGAACAGCGCTCGGATCGACCTCGACCATCGGCAGCCGCCGGCGGGCCGCGGCGATGGCGTCACCCTCACGCGTGTGCGCCCGCTCCCGGAGCCCGAGCTCGTCGAGCTGCTTCTGCCAGGTTTCGCGGTCGGTGAGCGGGGGTGTCGCAGGCGCGGCCATCGGGCTCCTCCTCGCATAGGAAGCTATGAGCCTAATAGTGGCTGCTAGGGTCGAGCAAGCAGAAAGGGAAGATGTCAGATGCCAATCCAGCGGGGCTATCGGCAGGCCTGCGGAGTCGCGCGCGGCCTCGACATCGTGGGCGAACGGTGGTCGCTGCTTGTCGTGCGCGAACTGCTGCTCGGGCCCAAACGGTTCACCGACCTCCAGCAAGCGCTCCCCCACGCCAGCCCGAACGCGCTGTCCGACCGGCTACGCGAGCTGACCGACGCGGGCGTCCTACGCCGCCGGCAGCTGCCGCCGCCCGGCAACACTCGGGTCTACGAGCTGACCACCTGGGGTCGCGGCCTCGAACCGATAGTGGTCGCGCTCGGCACCTGGGCACTGGCCGCCCCGCCCACCGCGGAACAACGCTTCGTCAGCGCCGACAGCGCCATGCTGAGCATCCGCAGCTTCTACGTGCCAACCCCGCAGCAGCCCTCGGTGGCGCTCCGGATCGAACTCCGCGACCACGGACCCGCCGGGGTGTTCGGTGTCCACCTCACATCGGCCGGCGCCGACATCGCCCACGAACCCCCCGAGCAGCCGGACGCCGCCCTGGCCACCACGACCGACGCGCTCCTCACCGCCTTCGGCAGCGACGACCTGGCCGGACTCGCCGCGGCCGGCGCCGCCATCATCGGCGATCCCGAGGCTGTCCGGCGTCTCGTCGCGGGCGTGCGTATCCCGGCCGCCTGAGCGACGGCGGACACTGGCGGTGTCCGCAGAGCTTCGCGGTCTGGCCGGCCCCACGTGCGCGGGCCGGCCAGGCCGGTTTTCTCCACCTGGTTGCCCCTCCTCCTACCAGGGGAGGTGACCCTCGGCGTCGAAGTAGCCACCGGTGGGGCCGTCGGGGTCCACCTGCGCCATGCGGACGATGATCTCGGCGCCCTGCTCAACAGTCTGGATACCGGTGTTTCCGTTCAGGTCGGTCTTCGTGAAGCCGGGCTCGACCGCGTTGATCCGCATGTTCGGGAACGCCTTCGCGTACTGCACGGTGATCATGTTGACCGCGGTCTTCGACGCCGGGTAGGCGACCCCTGGGTAGGCGTACGTAGGGGTGCCCGCGTCGGTGACCCGGGCCAGCGAGGCCAGGCCGCTGCTGAGATTGACGATGACCGGGGCGGCCGAACGCCGCAGCAGCGGCAGGAACGCGTGGGTGACACGGACCGTGCCGAAGAGGTTCGTCTCGAACGTCTCCCGCATCATGTCGGCAGTCACGTCCGCAGCGCCGATCACGACATTGCCGGCACCCCTTCCCTCGATGCCCGCATTGTTGATCAGTACGTCCAGCCCTCCATCAGCCTCGATGGCATTCGCCGCGGCCTGCACGGACGCGTCGTCGGTGACGTCGAGCTGGACGGCCCGCGCGCCCAACTGCTCGGCGGCGCGGCGCCCGCGTTCCGCATCCCGGCTGCCGACGTAGACGGTGTGACCTGCGGCGATGAGTCGACGGGCGGCCTCGAAGCCGAGTCCCTTGTTCGCTCCGGTGATCAGCGTTGTTGTCATGCCTCCATGCTGCGGCCGGGCGGTGCGGTCGCCCAGTCGTCCCGTTTTCCTGGGACTGCCAGTACCAGGAAACACCACAACTGAACGGCGCACACTGGTGAGCATGACGGCGACGGAATTCGGGCAGGCGGTGCACCGCTGGCGCGACCGGATCTCACCCGAGGCCGTCGGGCTGCCCGCTGGCGGGAACCGGCGTACGGCCGGACTGCGCCGTGAGGAGCTTGCCCTGCTGGCCGGAGTCTCCGTCGACTACGTCACCCGCCTCGAACAGGGCCGCGCGTCCCATCCGTCGGCGCAGGTCGTCGAAGCCCTGGCCAGGGCCCTACGGCTGTCGGCAACCGAGCGCGCACACCTGTTCCGGCTGGCCGGGCTGGCACCGCCGGGCCCGGAAACGGTGCCCGCCCACATCACCCCGAGCGTCCAGCGGCTGCTGGACAGGCTGACCGGGACACCCGTCGGCGTCTACGACGCGTCCTGGACGCTGCTGGTGGCCAATCCGCCGTACGCCGCGTTGATGGGCGATCCGTCCGGATGGCGTGGCAACCAACGCAACGCGGTGTGGCGGCATTTCCTCGGCCCGGGTACCCGAGCCCGGCACACCCCGCAGTCCCTGCGAGCGTTCGAGACGGCGCTGGTCGCCGACCTGCGTACGGCCGCGGGCAGCTATCCGGCCGACCAGCAGCTACGGCAACTGGTCACGGAACTACGCGCGAACAACGACCGGTTCGCGACGTTGTGGGATTCCGGCACTGTCGGCCGTCACGAGGCCGCCCGCAAGACCATCGACCATCCCCACGTCGGCCCCCTGACGCTGGACTGCGACGTGCTCACCGTCGCGGGCAGCGACCTGCGCATCATGATCTACACAGCCGAGCCCGGCACCGACGACGCCGACCGCCTCGCCCTGCTCACCGTGCTCGGCACCCAGGCACTGGTCGGATAGCTGCCCACTCGACCAGACCGCCGCTCTCTTCGGCGTGCCCCTCGGTTCAGAAGATGGCTGGCCGTGCCCGTTGCGCGGGAACACAACAAAGGCCCTTGACTTGCGTTTCCACAGGTCAAGGGCCTTGCCGTTCCCTGGTGGCGGGTAGAGGATTCGAACCTCTGAAGCTTTCGCGACGGATTTACAGGGCGTTCGTGATCTTGGCTGAGTCAGTGGCATTGAGCTGCTGTTTCTTGCCGTCTCACCGACACCGATAGGTCAGCCGCCCACCATGTGCCCACGCCCACGGCACGCTGCCAGGAGAAGCCCGATGTTCAGGCCGCTTCCCATTCGTCGGTCGCGCAACCCACCTCGAAGCTCCACCAGCCCTCTACCTCGCCTTGTTGCAGGGTCGCCTTGATGGCCGGGAGGTCTGCACCCGCCGGCAGGGTGAAAGCGACAAGAGGAAGTTCCTTGCTGAACGTCTCGCCGCCGAAGCCGAAGTGCGCCAGGCGGTCGTAGACAGCTTGGGCGCTTGGTCCGAGGGGGCCACGGGGGTTCGGCAGGACCCTTACGGTGCAGTTGCCCGACGCCTCGACCCGCCCGGTTGCCCAGCAAAGTCCGTCCGGACTCACGGTGAAGCGCACCACGTCACCCTCAGCAACGCCGTCTTGAAGGAAAGGTGTCAACGGCGGACTGGAACTGACCCCCTAGCGACGGATTGGGATTGACCCCCCGGGGGTCGTTTGTCCTACTTGTCGCGGTCTTTCGCGAGGAGTTCTCGGCGGGCTTTGGTGCGGTAGGACTCGCCTGCGAGGGTGAGGACCTCGGCGTG